>NZ_JASBAN010000001.1:0-600000 GCF_029953305.1 Commensalibacter nepenthis
ATGTCTGATTTTACCGAAGACTCCAACGAATTTTCTTTATCTTTGAAAGATGCAGATCCAGTAACTTTGAAATCTATCCTAGAGATTCATTGGGAGCGGATTTGTGGTCGTTTAAAAATAGAGGTGGGCGAGGTAGAGTATCGTACATGGTTACAACAAATTACGTTGGGTGGAATTGAAGAAGACGAATTAACCCTTTATTTGCCGACACGTTTTTTAAGGGACTGGGTGCGCTCACAATATAACAGCAAGCTAAATCAACTTTGGAGCAATGAATTATCCCAAATTCGTCGCGTTGAATTGGCATTAACACCACCTGGTAATACCATAAGTCAAACTCCTGTAGCTGATCCAAATGACACATTGACACAAGCCCCATTAAACGCAAATATTTCACCTCCACCAGCACAGAAAACAATAATTTCACAATCTCTTACGCCAACAATTGAGGTCAAAGAAGACGATAGTAAGTTACCTTTACAAACGCAGTTAGATCCTCGCTTCACATTTGATAATTTTATCGTCGGTAAGCCCAATGAATTTGCGTATGCTTGTTCCAGACGCGTTGCGGAACGTCCATCTAGCCCAGGATTTAATCCGTTATTCTTGTATGGTGGCGTTGGGCTGGGTAAAACGCATTTGATGCATGCTATTGGATTTGAGTTGGCAAAAGCTGGAAATATTTCTGTATCCTATATGTCTGCAGAAAAATTCATGTATCGGTTTATTGCCTCTATTCGCTCTCAATCAACGATCGAATTCAAGGAAGAACTTCGCTCTGTTGATGTGTTAATGATTGATGATTTGCAATTCCTGATTGGTAAAGATAATACGCAAGAAGAATTCTTTCACACATTCAACGCGCTTATCGATGCAGGGAGGCAAATTATTGTTTCTGCGGATAAATCCCCATCTGATCTTTCAGGGCTAGAAGACCGCCTTCGTACACGTCTTGGATGTGGGATGGTGGCTGATATTCACGCAACAACTTATGAGTTACGTATTTCAATTTTGGAAGCAAAAGCAGCCTCAGCCAATGTGGTCATTTCACCCAAAGTAATGGAGTTTCTGGCACATAAAATTACAACCAATGTTCGTGAGCTAGAAGGCGCTTTAAATCGCTTAATTGCACATGCTAATCTTTTTGGACGTCCTATTACTTTGGAAGCAACCCAAGAGGTTTTACATGATATTTTAAAATCGCATGAACGTCGAGTTACGATCGAAGAAATCCAAAGGAAAGTTGCAGAACATTGCAATATTCGCCAAACTGACATGACTTCTGCACGCAGGGCAAGGGCTGTTGCCAGACCAAGGCAAATTGCAATGTATTTAGCCAAACAATTAACCAGTCGTTCCTTGCCTGAGATTGGTCGTAAATTTGGAAATAGAGACCACACTACTGTTATGCACGCAATCAGCAGAATTTCTGAATTGATTGAAAAAGATAGTGCCTTTGCTGAAGATGTAGAGTTATTACGCAGAATGTTAGAGAGTTAATCATTTTTTAGTGGAAATGTGACTACATTCCTGATAGTAAGTATAGATTCACAGCATATATAAACATGTTTACATATTACAGATAGGTCATAGTCAATGAAGCTGAAGGTTGAGCGTACTATTTTACTTAAGGCACTGGCACATATTCAAAGTGTTGCAGAAAAACGCAATACAATCCCCATTCTTGCCAATGTTTTAATCGAAGCACAAAATGGGCACATGACACTAACTGCAACGGATATGGAAATTGCAATCGTTGAGAGCATTCCTGCCGAAGCCTTAGAAAATGGCTCTGTAACTGCACCAGCATCTGTTTTATATGAGATTGTCCGTAAGCTCCCTGATACCGCACAAATTGAATTAACCCATACCCATGAAGATATGCCTCTATCTTTGCGTGCAGGAAAATATGCAACCAGCCTTAATGTATTAAATGTTGATGAATTTCCATCTATGACTTCTGGAGATTTTCCACATCAATTCAATATTCCTACTGAAACGTTAAAAAAGCTGATTGAACAAACGCGCTTTGCGATTTCAACAGAAGAAACACGTTATTATCTCAATGGCATTTATTTGCATATTATGGAAACAAGTGAAGGATCAAAAAAACTATGTGCCGCTGCAACTGATGGGCATCGTTTAGCTAGAGTTGAAAGTGCCATGCCAGAAGGATCTGAAAATATTCCTGGTATTATTATTCCTCGTAAAACTGTTTATGAAGTCTATAAACTGCTTGAAGAGGCCAACGATATTATCAAACTCTCTGTTTCAGATACACGTATACAATTTAAATTTGGGGATATTACCTTAACCTCTAAATTAATCGATGGCACGTTCCCAGAATATGAACGGGTTATTCCTAAAAATAACACAAAGATCTTACGTGTTGGCAAACAAGATTTTGCAACAGCGGTTGCTCGCGTAGCTGCTATCAGCATGGAACGTTCCAAACCTGTCAAATTATCTTTAGATAATAATTCGTTAATTTTATCTGCAAGTAGTGTCGATCAAGGGAATGCAAAAGAAGAACTTGATGAAACACAAGTGCAATATGATGGTGGTCCGTTAGAAATTGGATTTCAAGCACGCTATTTGAACGATATTACCGATCAAATTGATAGCCAAGTGGAATTTATATTAGCGGATAACTCAGCACCAACTATTGTCAGAGACGTTGATGATATGTCTGCGTTATATGTTTTAATGCCAATGCGAGTATAATGTATAATTTTTTAATCAGATAAACGTTAAGGATGACCTTTCTTCTTCGTCTTACCTTAACCAACTTTCGAAACTATAAAAGATTGGTTTGGTCACCGGAATCCCAAAAAACCGTAGTTTACGGAGCGAATGCTAGTGGCAAAACCAATCTTTTAGAAGCCTTGTCCCTGTTGGTTCCAGGTCGAGGGCTCAGGAAAAGTCGCGTTGATGATTTCGCTATGACAGGGCGTCAAAATCAAGGATGGGGCGTTGTGGGGCAGTTTTCCCATCCTATAATGGATGATTTTGAAATTGCCACTGGGGGCGTTGCTAATTCAAATAAAAAACAATTTCGTTTAAATGGTCTTCCTGTCCGTAGCCAACATGAAATATCTCAATATTTGTCTGCTGTTTGGTTAACCCCACAAATGGATAGATTATTTTCCGAAAATGCAGGCGGGCGCAGGCGCTTTCTAGATCGTTTAATTATCAGTTTGGAACATTTTCATACTAAAGAAGTGTTCGCATATGAGAAGTCAATGAGTCAACGCAACAAACTCTTGGCGCTTAATAATTTCGATCCTGATTGGTTGAACGCTATTGAAGAATCAATGGCGAGGCATGCTGTAGCCATTACAGCCACCCGTAATTTATTTATTCAACAAATGAACGAAATGATGATTGTCGAAGGAAATTTTCCTGAGGCACTATTAAAGTTACATTGTTCAATCGCTGATCATTTATCCAAAGAACCCGCTTTGGTGGTCGAAGATTTTTTACGTCAACAATGGAAAAAAGATCGTGTATTAGACGCAGAACATAAATCTACACAGTTTGGTGTACATCGAACAGATGTGTTATTTATCGAAAAGAAAACTCAAATACCAGCTAATTTGGCAAGTACAGGTCAACAAAAAGCATTGCTGATTGGTATTATTCTTAAATTAACCGAACTTATCAAAAGTCAAAACATCAATTTACCAATCTTATTACTTGATGAACCTTTGGTTCATTTGGATGAAAATCACCGCAAAACATTGCTTGCAACCTTGTTAAATCTCGAGAGTTTCACGATATTAACCGGCACAGATCGTGCTTCTTTTGAACAATGTGCGGGAAAAGCCGAATTCTTAGAAATTAATCATGGAAATATCGTGTGAATATTTCCTTTTTCATAGAAAATCTGCTATGATTTTTGTAAATTTTCAGTTTCTCTATTTTATCTAATAAAGATAGCTACAGCGTTATCATCGGAGCCTTATCGATTATGGTCACCCCTCAAAACCTTTCACAAGATTTGTTCAACAATACAGCCAATAATGACGACTATGGTGCATCTTCTATTTCTGTTTTAAAGGGACTAGAAGCGGTCAAGAAAAGACCTGGTATGTATATTGGGGATACAGATGATGGATCTGGTCTGCATCATATGGTTTTTGAAATTGTTGATAATGCGGTTGATGAAGCACAAGCTGGCTTTGCAGATCAATGCACATTAACCTTAAATGCAGATGGCAGCATTACCGTTAGAGATAATGGACGCGGTATTCCAACAGATATTCATCAAGAAGAAGGCATCAGTGCTGCTGAGGTTGTTTTAACAAAGCTCCATGCAGGGGGTAAATTTAACCAAAATTCTTATAAAGTATCTGGTGGACTACACGGGGTTGGTGCAGCAGTTGTAAATGCTTTGTCTGAATGGATGGAAGTGCGTATCTGGCGGAATAGCAAAGAGCATTTTATCCGCTTCGAAAATGGAGACACAGTTTGTCCATTGAAAGAAATTGGACAAAGTGATGAAGCAACAGGTACAGAGGTTACTTTCAAAGCAAGCCAAGAGATTTTTACCCATGTTACTTTTGAATTGGGAATATTAACACGGCGTTTGCGCGAGCTAGCATTTTTAAATTCTGGTCTTAAGATTACCGTTACTGATGCGAGAGAAGAAGAAATCATAACAGAGAATTTTCACTATGATGGTGGGCTTGAGGAATTTGTTAAATGGATGACAAGATCAAAAAATAATCTCATTGAACCTATTAATGGTAATGTTTTTCACGAAAAAAGTAATATTAAAGTTGAATGCTCATTGGTATGGAATGATAGTTATACCGAAAATGTTATCTGTTTTACCAATAATATTCCTCAGAAAGATGGCGGAACACATCTTGCAGGATTCAGGCAAGCCCTAACGCGTGTGGTTACAAAATATGCTGAAGGAGTAATGAATAAAAAAGAAACTTTGGCGTTAACAGGCGATGATATGCGAGAAGGTTTGACAGCTATTCTGTCAGTCAAAGTACCTGATCCAAAATTTTCTTCTCAAACCAAAGATAAACTCGTTTCTTCTGAAGTCCAACCCGTTGTGCAAGGGTGTATTGCAGATTCATTAGGGCATTGGTTTGAAACTCATCCCAAAGAAGCAAAAATTATTGTTTCAAAAGCGCTTGACGCAGCCTCTGCGCGAGAAGCTGCACGTAAGGCAAGAGAATTAACACGCCGTAAAGGTGTATTGGATATTTCTTCTTTACCTGGAAAGCTTGCCGATTGCCAAGAAAGAGACCCTTCAAAATCCGAAATCTTTATTGTTGAGGGGGATTCTGCTGGTGGAACAGCTAAACAGGGTAGGGATCGCCGTTTTCAAGCCATTTTACCTTTAAAAGGTAAAATCCTTAATGTAGAGCGTGCTCGCTTTGATCGTATGCTTAATTCTGCTGAAATCGGCACCTTAATTACAGCTCTTGGCACTGGAATTGGTCGAGGAGAAATCGATCAAGGTGGTTTTTCAATTGATAAATTACGGTATCATAAAATCGTTATCATGACTGATGCTGATGTGGATGGCTCTCATATTCGCACATTGTTATTAACATTCTTCTTTCGTCAAATGCCTGAATTAATTGAAAAAGGATATATTTATATCGCTCAACCTCCTTTATATCGTGCAAAGAGAGGCAATGATGAACGTTATCTTAAAAATGACAAAGCGTTAGAGGAATATCTGCTCAGTAAAGCAATTCAAAATGCGTCTTTGACATTTTCCAATGGTAATAGTGTTTCTGGAGAGGCTTTGACTGCTGAAGTTCTTGAATACGCGAAAATAACTCAAAAACTTCAATCTTTGGAAAAATATGCTCCTTTATGGATTTTAGAACAAGCCGTTATCAGTAAATTTTTACATGCTGATCCCGTTGAATCTCAACCTTATTTAGTCGATTTTCAAAATAGATTAAATGCTCTTTCATTGCCTAACGAGCAAGGATGGAAAGTTATCAGTGATAACACGGGTATTAGTATAAGCCGCTCTGTCAGAGGTGTTGGTGAGAATTACTTTATTCCCGTGTCTGTGTTAAAGGGCAGAAACATTCAATCGATTAATGCACATCAAGACGCAATGGCTCGTAATTTTTACGATAATGCTATTTTAACCATTGATAATAAAGAAGAAAATATTAGTGGTCCAAGTGGTGTCTACGAAAAATTATTTAATTATGGTAAAAAGGGTTTGACTATTAATCGCTTTAAAGGTCTTGGTGAAATGAATGATGATCAATTATGGAGCACAACTTTAGACCCTGCAACGAGAACATTATTACAAGTTAAAGTAGGAGAAAGTGAAGAAGCCGATCAAGTTTTCACAACATTGATGGGTGATGTTGTTGAACCAAGAAAAGAATTTATTGTCAATAACGCGTTAAAAGTAGCAAATTTAGATATTTAAGTTTTTACATCACGTCACAAAATAGTAAAAAAAAGGATCAAACTTTTTAGTATATACAGTTTGATCCAAAAATATGGTTGATTAATTTTTAAATATCAACTGCCAATTCATTCTGTTAATTAGGTCAAAATAATTGGGCCACGAAACCATCAATGCAATGTTGATTATTTAAGTTAAGCAAATTTGTATTTAAAATATCAAATAGAAATAAATAATGTTAATTATCTTTATATAATATTTATTTAATTCTTTTTTTAAAAAATAAGGCTTGTAATTATTCATTTATTCTCCCATTAATTATTTAAATTCATACAAAATAAAAAAGGTTTATTAATGTTTTGCCCCTTTTGTGGAAATGAAGATACCATGGTAAAAGATAGCCGTTCTACAGAAGATGGGACAGCTATACGCAGAAGACGTGTTTGTACAAAATGTAACGAAAGATTTACAACGCTTGAACGTGTGCAAACGCGTGAATTGATGGTATTAAAACGAAGTGGGCAAAGGGTTCCTTTTGAAAAAGAAAAGTTAATTAGATCTATTGATCTTGCGACGCGTAAACGCCCAATATCTGCTGATCAAATTGATCAAATTGCAAATAAATTAGAAAAGCAATTTGTTGATTCTGGTGAAAATGTTATTACATCAGAAAGCATTGGTAAAACAACGATGGAACTTCTCAAGGATATCGATAAAGTGGCGTATGTTCGATTTGCCAGTGTTTATTCGGACTTTAAAAATGTCAAAGATTTTGCAGAAATTTTGCAAACAATGGAACTTTACGATAAATAGTTAATTACTATTGCATAAATAAAATGAATCATACTCTAGGTTAATAATGAATACTCAAACGGTAAAACGCCCCAGAACTTTAACTCGAATAGCAGCTGTTCAGGCTTTATTTCAGTGGGAACAAGGAACAGTCAAGGCGGCTAATTTAATTATTGAACAATTTTTACTGTATCGCATTGATCCACAATGTAACGAAGAAATTTACAATGATGGTAAGGCTTATATTCCTAATATCAATTTATTCAAAAATATAATTGAACAATTTGTGCATCAATATTCGGAAATTGATATTATCTTAACAAAATCACTCCCCAAAGATTGGTCATTAAACCGTCTTGACCCAATTATCAGAGCGATATTAAGAGCAGCAATCACAGAATTGTTAAATGATAACAATGATCCACCTACCAAAGTCATTATTAATGAATATATTGATGTAACCCGTGCTTTTTGTGATGGAGATGAACCCTCGTTAATCAACGGTATTCTAGATAATATTAGCCGTCAATTACGCCCACAAACAGCGACATTTCCCAAAGAATCCTGATATATACTCATGGAAAATTCTCTTGTTCCTGAATTTCAATTCATTCGTAAATATATTAAAAAGTTGGCAGGAAAGGGAGCTTTAGATTTAACAGATGATGCTGCATTGATATCTGTCAATCCAGCATATGAATTGGTATTAACTGCTGATGCTATGGTAGAGAATGTTCATTTTTTTACCAATGATCCTGTCGATCTTATCGCTCGTAAATTACTTCGTTGTAATTTGTCAGACCTTGCAGGAATGGGGGCAGAACCCGTTGGATATTTATTAACCGTATCTTTACCAAAACATTGCTTTAACGCAGAATGGTTCGAACAATTTACAAATGGTTTAGAAAAAGATCAAAAATTATTTAATATTTCATTATTAGGTGGCGATACCACATATAATCCATATAATATGGTCTTTTCATTGACTGCGCTTGGAAAAGTAAAAAAAAACAAAGCATTAAGACGAAATAATGCAAAACCAGGGGACGGTATTTGGGTTACTGGAACAATTGGCGACGCAGCCCTTGGTTTGTTGTCTTTGCAGAATAAAATTTCTGACTTTGATGGTTTTTTAACACGACGTTACCATTTGCCTCAACCAAGATTAGGGCTACAATTAACGGATATTGCAAATGCTGGAATGGATATATCCGATGGCTTAATCCAAGATTTGGGGCATTTAGCCAGAGAAAGTCAAATTGGAGCCGTGATATTTGCAGATCAAGTTCCATTATCATTACAAGCAAAAAAAATTGGAATTTCTTATTTAGAAAACTGTTTAACGGGTGGTGATGATTATGAACTGTTATTAACCATACCATCTGAAAAAGAACATCTAGCCAAAATCGAAAGTCAAAAAGCAAATATTCCATTAACGAAAATTGGTTATTGTACTGACCAAGCAAATTCGTTAATTTGTTATGATAAAAACAAAAACTGTATGACTTTTAAACAAACTGGATGGAGCCATATTTAATTAGAATATCTTGCCAATGTTTTAAATTAATATTAGTTGGCATAATATATATTATACGTTTTTGTTAATCATAAAAATATGATTCTTGATGCAATGACAATAATAATCAATCTATGTTAAACTCTGACATACACTCTAATTTATTTTCAAAGGAAATTTGATGACTTATCTTTATGATCGCGTATTGTTAACTAATGATGACGGTATCGAAGCTCCAGGAATAAAACTCCTTGAAAATATAGCCTCTAAAATTGCCAAAGAAGTTTGGGTTGTTGCACCGGAACGAGATCAAAGCGGAACCTCTCAATCAATATCGATCCACCACCCTCTTCGCGCGATTGAAAAAAGTGAGCGTCATTTTGCTGTTACTGGCACACCAGGAGATTGTGTGGTGATGGGATTAAGGCAATTAATGCCTCAAAAACCGGATCTTATTTTATCCGGCGTTAATCGTGGAAGTAATCTTGGTTTAGAAACTATTTTTTCTGGAACTGTTGGTGCCGCGATGACTGGATGTTTATTGAATATTCCATCAATTGCTTTTAGTCAAAATTTTAAAGATGGTCATGACATCTATTGGGAGACTGCCTATCATCATGGACCAGAAATATTACAAAAATTATCTCAAATATCTTGGCAACATCCCAGAACATGCTTAAATATCAACTTTCCAGACTGCCCTTATGATGAAGTAAAATCAATTGAATTTACAGAGCAAGGCATTGGTTATATTGAAGATATTAATATCGTTTCTAAAACAGATATGCGCCAAACACCTTATTATTGGTTAAATTTTGATCGACCTATCAAAGAAGATATGGAACGCACAGAAACACAAGCAATTAATAATAATTCTATTTCTATTACACCCCTCTCCTTTGAACGCACGCATATAGAACTCTTACAAAAACTCAAATCATAATATATAAAAATAAGGGGAAAATTATCCCCTTCTAATTAAAAGAATAACTTCAAAATAATATTCAGGATTATCTTCACCCAAAACGGACCAATATTCAATAATATCTTGGTGCTCTGCTTTATTATTTCGCAATAAACCTAAAACCTGTTGAATAATAGGTGTCTCTGGATCGATATGTTCTAATAAATAATCGTTAATAATATCCAACATTAAATCCATTAAGAAATGTCGCCATTAATCGAAAGGCTCGATTATGGATTACTCAATAATAAATTTATTCAACCATGCTTTTGTAAGAAATTCCTCTGGTAACTCATACGCCCAATCTTGAGTATACTCATTTCCTAAGGGTAAGTTCAAATCCTCACATAACTTTTCGATCACATTTTTCATTATTTTGTAGAGAGATTACCACTACCAAAAATATAATTGCTAATTTGCTGTTCAATACTGGTGTAAGGTAGTGTATTACTTACAAAACTATCGGGTTTTAAATATTCTTTTGATTTGCCAGGACGAACCATAATAGAACCACTATCCATCATCCCCACTGATCCAACACTAAAAATACTATCTTCTGGCAAATGAATAGCTTTATTAATTTCTAGCCTCACATCAGCCATAAAGGTTTTATTATTCAAGGTTATAGAACGTACAACCCCCACAGGAACCCCTGAAAGAATGACAGAGCTTCCAGGTTCTAGGGTGTTTGCAGAATAAAATTGTGCTGTAACAGGATATTTGTCCCCTTTTACGCCAAACATCGTCATCCTTGAATAAGAGTAAAAGCCAATAGCAACGACCAATACAAATCCACTTGCTATATATGCGCTAACTGCCTTGTTTTTCACTCAATTATTCCTATTTTCCTATAGAATTTTATAGTTAAGATTATATTCATATTTAATAAAATACGATATAGTCAATTTATTATTTATTCTTTTAGAATATTAATATAAAAAACACAAAAATAAAAATTTTTACAGCAAAAATTAGGTATCCATGTCGTTCTTTCAGGCTATTTTTATTGCAATTTTACAAGGCGCAACCGAGCTGTTCCCAGTCAGCAGCCTTGGTCACGCTGTTATTATCCCCGCTCTTTTAGGATGGGTTATCAGCCCACAAGATGCCACGTTTTTACCTTTTATTGTTATGTTACATTTTGGTACAATGTTTGCCTTATTGATATTCTTTTGGAAAGATTGGTATGCTTTGGGGCGTGGAGTCTTGGGAAAAGACGGTCAAGCTATTCGTGAACAAAGCATTTATATTGTTATGTTGCTTGTTATTGCTACATTGCCTGCAATTCTTATTGGTGCAATCTTAGAGAGCTTTATTCGACAGCTTTTTTCAACCCCAGGAATGGTCTCAATTTTTCTGATTTTAAATGGAGTTATGCTCTTTTCGACTGAAAAACTCAGAAATAGATCAGCACAAGAATCAAGCAATTCAATAGCAGAGTTAACCCCCAAAGACGCTTTGATTATTGGTTGCTTTCAATGTTTAGCGTTTTTCCCTGGTTTATCTCGTTCAGGTGCCACGATGGTTGGCGGAGTAATGCGCAAATTATCTTATGAGAATTCTGCTCGTTTCTCTTTTTTGCTTGCTTTACCTGTTATTTTTGCAGCAACTATTCATCAATCTTGGAAAATATATCACCATAATATCCCTATTGAAAATATGGGGGCGATATTTATTGCAACGATTGTTGGTGGGCTTACTGCTTTGATAAGCACGGCAATCCTAATGAAATATTTTCGAAATCATGAAACCATGGCTCTAACGCCTTTTAGTTTCTATTGTATTGCTTTAGGATGTGTCAGCTTGATTATTTTCCTATTTTAATTCAAACAAAAAGAGTTTTTATAAAAAGAAACTCTTAAGCAACGCTTTGAATTTAAATAAAATAATCACTTATTTTTTACACTAAAAATATTTTTTTTCAATATACTTATCTAGATAACATGGTAGGTATATATTATGCAAAATAACTCCCCTAATCATACACAAAATAATTTATCCTCTTCTTACAATATTATCATGGTTGGCTTTCTAGCTTCCTTGGCTGGGTTGATGTTCGGTCTTGATATTGGTGTCATGTCAGGAGCAAATGAATTTATTAAAAAAGAATTTTCAGCAACAGATCACAACATTGAAACCATCGTAAGCAGCATGATGTTTGGTGCTGCTTTGGGTGCATTAGGATGTGGTTGGGCATCTGCCAAATTTGGGCGTAACCGTTGTTTAATTCTTAGCGCATTAATCTTTATTATTTCCGCTATTGGTTGTGCGTTAGCCAAGAGTATTTTTGACCTCGTCGTGTGGCGTTTTATTTTAGGAATTGCCATTGGTATTGCGAGTACTACAGCCCCACTTTATATTGCTGAAATCGCACCCGAAGAAAAAAGAGGTTCAATGATTTCAACTTACCAGCTAATGGTTACCGTTGGGATATTTCTTGCTTTTATCTCAGATACTATTTTAGGATATTATGGTGCTTGGCGATGGATGCTAGGAATTATTGCTGTTCCAGCAATCTTATTCTTGATCGGATTATTTTCTTTGCCAGATAGCCCAAGATGGCTTGTTATGCGCAACAGAAAACAAGAAGCATTTAATATCTTATTAAGTTTACGTGATGGCGATAAACAAGCCGTTCACAATGAAGTCAAAGAAATTGAAGATCAAATTAAAAGCTCTAAAAAAGGCTTTAGTTTATTTATGAGCAATCGTAATTTCAGACGTTCTGTTGCTTTGGGAGTTACCCTTCAAATTGTCCAACAATTCACTGGTATGAATGTCGTTATGTACTATGCACCACGTATTTTCCAAGATATGGGATATACAGGCAGTGCCACATTATGGTTCACAGCACTTGTTGGTTTAGTCAATGTTGCAGCAACTTTTATTGCTATTGGGACTGTAGATAAATATGGGCGCAAACCCACGTTATATGCAGGTTTTACAGTAATGGCGATCGGGCTTGGTATTATCAGTTTTCTAATGAAAGACGGACATATTGCAAATCCAACCATGCAGATCTTTTGTGTTGCAATGCTTTTATTATTTATTGTTGGTTTTGCAATGTCTGCAGGTCCATTAATTTGGACATTATGTTCTGAGATCCAACCTTTACAAGGCAGAGATTTTGGTGTTGCGGCTTCTACTGTCACAAATTGGTTGGCCAATTTTGTTGTCGGTTATACTTTCTTAAGCCTTAATAATAGCCTTGGCTCTTCTAAAACCTTTCTTCTTTATATGGTTTTAAACATCATCTTTATTGGCGTAACTTTCTGGTTTGTTCCCGAAACCTCCAAAGTCAGTCTTGAAAAAATCGAAGAAAACTTGATGGAAGGCAAACCTTTACGGCAAATTGGACGTTAATTTTAAAACTATAAAAGCCGATCCAGAAATACTCTGAATCGGCTTTTTTTTTAATTAAGTTTCAAGCCTACTAAGCAAATATTTCATAAACTGCAACAGATACTGCAATAAGCCCCATAATCGTTACGAACACATTACTTGGTTTGCCTTTATATTTTGCCAATGCTGGCACTGTGTGAATAGCATACATAGGCATTAAAAATAAAAAAACCGCAAAGACTGGACCGCTAATTGATTCAATCAATGTTAAAACATTAGGATTATAAATTGAAACCAACCATGCAGTAATAAAAATAAAAATAATCGTACAAATATGTAATATTTTACCTTCTTGAATATCGATATTTACAAATTTACTTGTTTTAATAACAACACCATGAATGCCCTCTTTTGCACCCAAATAATGTCCTAAAAAAGATTTGCACATTGCAACAAATGCAACAATAGGCGCAACCCAGCTAAGAAAAGGGGTTTGAAAATGATTGGCTAGATAAGAAAGTATCGATACATTTTGGATTTTTGCCTCGTGTAAATTTTCTGGTGTTAAACATAGTGAACAACTAAATACAAAAAACAAAACAGTTACAACCATTAAAATATTACTATATTTGATGATTTGAGAGCATTTTTGTTCGGCAAGCCCTTCACCATATTCTTCAGTTTTTGCCACTGCCAAAGAGGATATAATTGGAAAATGATTGAAAGCATAAACTGTAACAGGAATTAACAACCATAACGTTAATAATAAGCCATTCCCCCCTTGATGCACAGTCCCTGAAAGGCTAACATTTTTGAAAATATCGCCTGTCCACTGGGGAATAAGCGACAATGAAATAATCATCAAAATTGCAATAAAAGGATAAACTAGTGCGGACATAATATTAACAATCAACATTTTACCACATTGAACAATCAACATTAAAAATGCCACCAATATAAATGCAATCAAAACTCTTGATGGAGGAGGAAAGTGAAGTTGATACTGAATAAAACTTTCAATTGTATTGGTTAAACTAACACTATACATCAGTAAAATTGGATAAAGTGCAAAACTATAAAGCAAGGTAATTAAATATCCTAGAAATTGACCGAATTGCTTCTCTACAACAATGGTAATATCTCTTCCCTTACCACTTAAAACAAATCGGCACAAAGCTCTATGGGAAAAAAAAGTCATTGGAAAAGCTAAAACAGACATAACCAACAAAGGAATTAAGCCCCCTGATGCAGCATTGATTGGCAAAAATAAAACTCCTGCACCAATCGCAGTTCCATACAAACTTAACATCCAAATTGTATCAGTAGAGCCCCATTTAGGCATAACACCAGAACTATTTTTTTCCATTAGAAATAATCACTTTGTTCATTATAATAAAATTATATTTTTCTTAAAAACGCGATAATATTATTTCAAATAAACAAGAATGAAAACTATTTATCTCAAGAAAATAGTAAAAAATATATTCACTGTGACTGACTTTATCTTATAATGAAAGCATTACATAAGGTTTTTGATATTCTTGATGTTGTATAATTTGCAAGTCAGCACCATACCAAGTTTTTAAAATTTCCTCGGTCAAAACTTCTTGTACATTTCCTTGAGCAACGATTACCCCTTTATTTAATAAATAGATCTGATCTGACCACAAAGAAGCAAGATTTAAATCATGTAAAATCATACACACAGACAAAGGAAACTGTTGGACTAGACTTTTCAACAATCGTAGCATTTGTTGTTGATGATATAAATCTAATGCAGAAGTTGGTTCATCTAAAAATAGCCAACCTGATGGACCTTGTTCCCTCCAAAGTTGCACCAATACTCGAGCTAATTGAATACGTTGTTGCTCACCTCCAGATAAAAAAGCATACTCTTTATTAATTAACTCTTGGCACTCTGTCATTTCGATCACATCATCAATCATTGCTTTATTAATTGGCTCCGTCCAAGGCGAACGCCCTAATTTGATAATATCAATCGCAGACAATGAGAACGTAATATGACTTTGCTGCTTCATCACAGCACGTGTCCTCGCCAATTCCTTTTTACGCCAATCATGTAGATTTTTACCTTTTAAACAACATTCCCCCATGGTTGGTAGGTAAAATCCCGTCAATACCTTAAACAAAGACGATTTCCCAGCACCATTTGGTCCAATTAAGGTCACAAACTGACCTTGATGAAGCGTAATAGAAACATCTGATAAAATAGATTGATTATTTTTAATCAAATGAATATTTTTGCCCTCAAGACAATAATCCAATTGATAGCTCATGATCTACGTTTCCATTGCTCTTTTAAAATTAACCAAAAAAACCAAGGACCACCCAATAAGCTGGTTAGTAATCCAACAGGCATTTCAGCAGGCTGCACCATCGTTCGTGCTATCGTATCCGCAACCAGTAATAAAATCGCACCGCTAAGGGCTGAAGCAGGCAATAATATTTTATGATTATTCCCAAATATCAAGCGCATGGCATTAGGTATAACCAGTCCTAAAAATCCAATAATTCCACTGATTGAAACAGCTGTTCCTACCAATAATGCACTAAGAATTAATAATTGTTTCTGAGTTTTATGCACATTAATCCCAAGATAATGGGCATCTTCTTCACCCAATTGTAGTAAATTAAGTTGTTTTGCATAACATTGAATTAAAATCACTGTTGGGACAATTAGACACAAAGCAATAATAATCAATGACCATTGTGTTTGCCCCAGACTACCCATACCCCATAATGAAAGCTGCCTTAATTGTTGGTCATTACTGACCCATGATAAAATACCAACAGCGGCCCCACTAAGTGCGTTAATTGCTATTCCTATCAATAACAAACTGGATAAATTCCCTTTGGTTAAACCACTTAATTGATAAATTAAAATAGTTACCACAAGGCTCCCTATAAAAGCAGCAACCACAGGCACCCATAATGATAAGAACGCAGGTAACCCCAAGGGAGTAACCAATGCGATTGCTACAGCCAATCCAGCCCCACTGCTGATCCCCAACAAACCAGGATCAGCCAGAGGATTACGAAATAGACCTTGCATCACAGTTCCAGATACAGATAAAGCAATCCCAATAACGACAGCCAACAAAACTCTAGGCAATCGTATATTCGTCCAGATTTGAAAGTCCAACTCTTTTGGATCGGCATTCCATAGTGAAGACCATGATAAATGCACAGCACCGATATTTGCTGCCCCTATTATTGATCCAAATAGGATCAATAATAGGATAGCAAGATAAACACTATACCGTTTATCCATGAGGTAATGCTTCAGCCTTTACACGTAACTCTTTGATCGCTTCGGGTGTTCTGAGCCCAAAGCCTAATAATGCCATTTGATCGATAATAATAAGATTATGATGTTTCCCCGCTGGAGTCATCGCAACACCAGGAAGTTTCCATAAATTATCCGCTCCACCAATTGTTTTAATAGCATCACTGTCGGTCATGATAATATCAGGAGCAGCAGCAATAATCCCTTCTTGTGACATGGGTTGATAATGAAGGCTATTGCCCATCCCATTTTGTAAACCCGCATCTTTAATCGCTGCATCAGCTGCTGTATCACGTCCTGCAACTAAGTTACTCATACCACCATGTGCCATGATATAAATGACCTTCACAGGCAACTGTTTTGAGGACAACGACGTGATGATTTGATTCATTTTATCCTGTAAATTCTTTGCTTCTTTTTCGCGATGTAATGCTTTGGCAATCACTTCGACTTTTTGAGGGATCACTTTTAATGAATGCTTTCCCGAAACATAAACCACAGGAATACCAACTTTCTTAATTTGCTCTAACACCGCAGAAGGCTGAGCAAGGTCACTAGTAATGACCATTGTTGGCTTCAAAGACAATATGCCTTCTGTATTCAATTGACGCATATAACCAATATCTTTGACATTTTTTACATTAGCAGGTTGGTTGCTGGTCGTATCGCGACCGACTAACTCATCCTGAGCACCCAAAGCATAAATAATTTCCGTAACATCTCCACCAATTGAAATAATTCTTTCTTTGGCTTGTGCAGAAACAGTTATAACGAGTAAAGATAACGTTGCAAAACAAAGATAAGCTAATTTCATGCTACTTTTTCTTTCATAGCAATCTCATTAATTTGATTACGCCAGACTTCTTGCTCCAAATCCCCTTCAGTTCTTTGTCCATAAAGTTGAGCAATTTGCGTGCCATCTTTGGCAAAAAGTTCAAGGCTGGTCACATAACCTTCTTTCGTTGGTTTACGAGTAACCCATGTTTCAGCAATGTGATCTTCCATTAAATGCATGGTAAATTTTGGATTAAAAATATTCAACCAATTATCTTTAGGCATTAATTTTTCAACCACACCTGTAAAGATTTGCACACAACCAGGATTTCCGATGAAAATCATGATTTCATTTTTATCATTTAACGCCATATCAAGAATTTGAGAAAGCGCATTATTCTCTACTTTACATGCCAGATTATTACTTACGGAAGAAAATGCTTGTTGGCGCGTCACATTATGACGTGTTAGCAAGCTAAAGAACTGATGAACATCCGTCATTGCACGCCATTCTTCTTCGATTTTCTTTGCATCGAAAAACGCATTTTTAGAGACATGTTCAGGTCGAGAAACAATAAAATCCTCTTTTGCTTCAACAGTAAATTTTTCGATCAAAGCATCCCATTCTTGGCGATTGGTATTATCAGTCATATAGATTTTTAAAATAGCATCGCCATACGCATCAAAAATCTGAATACTTTCTTTTTCTCCACGTCTGGTCATTTCCTTGATGTAAAAAGAGCTGACCCATTTACCTACAAAAAGACGTTGATCCAAAGCACGTGGGTTTAATACAAGCCCTCCATGATTGCCTAGCTTCACGTTATCATATTGTCCAGCCTGCTCATGAACAGCATATTCATTACGAACAATATTCATGGTTTCTCCAACTTTGTGAAGCTCTTTCAAAAAAGTTGCAAAATCCGTTGTAAATGCCCTGGCATCGGCACCAATGCGAGAATGGCACAATTCCGCTTCGCTGATGCCAATCATCCCAGCCAAATCGCGTGCAAATTTACCCGTATGTTCGGATTTAAGGGTTAAATAGCGTTGATAATATGCGTTCATTATAAACCGTCCTTAAGGTTGTCTTTTCAGGTTTGATATTCAATGAACGGTATATAAGCATAATTAAGAACGATTATCAATATCAAATGAAATTGATTCTTAATATCATACTATGCCTCTAACTTTTTAATTTAAATATAGAAATATTTTCTAATAAAAAGTAAAATACAAATAATCTATTTATTCTTAAAAGGTATATATAGAAATTTGTCGCGTTGTTTACAGTAATATTCCATATCACTGTAAACAACCCGATCAATTCCTACGGGTTATATATTATAACCCTCTTCATAAAACAGACTATATAAATAACTTATAAACAGCTGCGGAAATTGCAATACATCCCATTATCACAATAAAAACATTGCTTATTTTTCCTCTGTAACGTGCCAAAGAAGGAATAGTATGAATGGCATACATAGGCATAAGGAATAAAATCATTGCTAAAATTGGTCCACCAATCGATTCAATCATTCCTAAAACGCTTGGGTTCAATGCAGCAATTATCCACGCGGTAATAAACATAAAAATCAATGCACATTTATTTAATGTTTTTTCTTGAGCACTTTTACCAAAAAAATGCATTGACTTTAAAATGACACCATTAAAACCTTCTCTTGCCCCAAGATAATGCCCCAAAAAAGATTTAGAAATTGCAACAAACGCAACAATCGGTGCCACCCAATCTAAAAAAGGTGTTTTAAAATGATTAGCCAAATAAGAGAGAATAGAAATATTCTCAGCTTTTGCCTCTTGCAAATTAGCAGGACTTAAACATAACGCACAGCTAAACACAAAAAATAATACAGTAATAACCATCATAATATTACTATACTGAATAATTTTTGAACATTTTTGTTCTGCGAATTTTCCGTATTCTTTGCGCTTGGCAACCGCCAAGGAAGAAATAATAGGTGAGTGGTTAAAAGAGAAAACAGCCACAGGAATAATGAGCCATAACGTTACTAATAATCCACTCCCCCCACTTTTGGTTGCACCTGACAAATCAATATGTTGGAATATATCTACTGTCCATTGTGGAATTAAACATAAAGCAATTAACATTAATATAGCAATAAATGGATATACCAATATGGACATTACACGAACAATTAAGACTTCTCCGAATTGTACAATAATAATCAACATACTAATCAGCAAGAAAGAAACCAGAATTCTAGACGGTGGGGTCATGTGCAACTGATTTTGAATAAAGCTGATTACTGTATTAGTAATACCGACACTATAGACCAACAAAATAGGATAAATAGCAAAAAAATATAATAAAGTAATACAATACCCCATTCGCTTGCCAAATTTTTCTTCAACTACTGCAGTAATATCGTTATGCGCTGAATCCCCAGAAAGAACAAATCGACATAGGGCACGATGCGCAAAAAAAGTCATTGGAAATGCGAGGACAGCCAAAACAAGTAATGGAATCAATCCCCCAGCTGCTGCATTAATAGGTAAAAATAACACCCCTGCGCCAATCGCAGTTCCATAAAGGCTGAGCATCCAAACAGTGTCAGAAGAACTCCATTTGGGCATTTCACTAAAAATTTCTTTTTGCATATTTATTACTCAAAAATAATAATCAAATTTCGTATAATTTAGTTGAAAAACTTTAAGAATAAAATATAAATTGCTTTTCCCACATATAAATAGATAAAACAATTTCAACTGATGATTTTTATACAATACTTATATATAATAATTAGCGTTGTTTAATAGTATTATAATTAAGAATAGCAAGCCTGTTATATTCAATTCCATCCATATAGCAGCCTTGCTATCAAACAAAATTACATTGCACTATATTCGTTATAGCTTATTTTTTTTCTTGAATAATTTTACTATATAAATTAGCACTTTGCTTTAAAGTACGTTTTTGTGTGTTCCAATCCACATAAATTATACCAAACCTTGATTTATATCCACTAAACCATTCTAAATTATCGTGACTGGACCAAATCATATATCCATCAATATTTGACCCATTTTGCATAGATACTATCATTGCCTCAATATGAGCCTGAATATAGTTAGAACGTTTTGTATCCTCTATTTTTCCATTTACCAATTGATCTTCACCTGGAAAACCTGCGCCATTTTCTGTGATGATAATAGTAGGATTACCATATTCTGTTCGTATACGGTCCAAAAGTGCTGTCAGTTGATCGGGACGCACTGCGCCATTATAAGCAGCCTCTTGACCTTCGGGAATATAGCTTTCTGGATTATATCCAGAACCCTTACCATGACGAACAAAATTAGGCGCGTAATAGTTAATCCCTAAAAATTCAAAATGAGCGTTATAAATCGTTTTTGCATCTTCTGGTTGAACATCAATAGCTAAATTCATTTTGCTAGCAAGTGACACAATATCTTCTGGATACTGCCCTTTATAAATCGCATCTAAAAACCAACGATTTAACACACCATCAGCAATTATTGCATCGGCTTTATCAGCCTCTGTGGCATTAGTATCCGTCAACACAGGACTCAGAGGTAAAGCTAACCCCAAGCGACCTTTATACCCTGCTGCACGAAAAGATTCTTTTGCTTTTGCAGCTGCTAAGAGAATATGATTATAGCATTTAAGAGAAACTTCCATCGTCTCTGATGTTGCGATAATTGGTAATGAAGTATCCTCAAAATTACCCGCCAAATATCGTTTAGCAAGAATATTTTGGGCAACTTCAACAGTAGGTTCATTAATTAAAACAAAATCTTGTGCTAAATCTGAAAAATGAATAAATATTATATTTGCATAATAATTAAACCAATCAATAGAATCTCTATTTTCCCAACCACCATTATTTGCTAGCGCCAAAGGCATATCCCAATGATATAATGTGATGAGCGCACTGATCCCTGCTGCTTTTAAATCTTTGATGAGTTGACGGTAATGTTCAACGGCTTTCATATTTACAGGTCCTAGACCATCGGGAATAATACGAGGCCATGAAATCGAAAATCGATAGCAGTTAATCTTTAATTTTTTTAACAATTGAATATCTTGAAGATATTGATTCCGATCGTAAAAATTAATAGCAACATCACCTGTAACACCCAGCCCGCCAAGCTGTTTGTCATTTAAATAATAGTCCCAAATAGATTGGCCGCGCCCATCTTCGTTTACACACCCTTCAACTTGATACGCTGCAGAAGCTGTCCCCCATAAAAACCCTTTTTTAATTTTAAAATCAGAATTATTTAAACATCGCTTGGCATTAGCCATTGAATTAAATTCGTTTGTCATTTTAATTTCCTTTTGTTTACATAAAAATAAAGTAAATAAATGTAAGATATAATTTGTTTATGCTTTTACATTTTTAATTTAAAAATAATTTTATAATATTAAAATTTAATATACTTAATACAGAATAATAATTTTCTGTATTAAGTATATTATATCTTATATTTATTTGTTATTCTATAATTTAATTAAATAATCAAAATATTTTTATTATGGTGTTTTTTATACATTCAGCAAAAAAAATCCAGCACGCTTAAAAAGCAAACTGGATTTATAATATTTAAAAACTACACTAACTTTTTATTCAACAGTAACTGATTTGGCAAGATTTCGCGGTTGATCGACATCAGTCCCTTTTAACAATGCCGCTTCATAAGCCAACATTTGCACAGGAACCGTATAAAGCGGTGGAGTTACAAAGGAATGTACCGTAGGCAATATAACGATTTGTTCTGCAATTCCCTTAACACGTTCCGCACCTTTGGCATCTGTAAAGACTAAGATACGCCCCCCTCTAGCTTTAGCTTCTTGTAAATTGGACAATGTCTTTTCGAATAAAGAACCTGAAGGTAACAAAGAGATCACAGGCACGGTATTATCAATAAGCGCAATCGGACCATGCTTCATTTCACCAGCTGCGTACGCATCCGCATGAATATATGAAATCTCTTTGAGTTTCAAAGCGCCTTCCATAGCCACAGGAAACATAATCCCACGTCCTAGATAAATAACACTTTGAACTTGAGAAATAATATGCGCCATTTTTTGGATTTGCTCTTGCATTTGCAAGATCTCAGCCACACGGCTTGGTAAATCCAATAAAGCAGTCAGACATTCATCTGCATATTCAGATGTAATCGTGCCTCTTTCTTGTCCCATGACCAATGTTAAACATGCGAGCACAGTGAGCTGAGCCGTAAATGCTTTGGTCGATGCCACCGCAATTTCAACCCCAGCATCCATCCCAAGAACCAAATCACTTTCACGTGCCATAGAACTATGTTCGTTATTTAACACAGAGATAATATTTTGCCCTGCTTGTTTCAAAGCCCGTAATGCCGCAAGCGTATCCGCAGTTTCCCCTGATTGAGAAACCAATAAGCCCATTCCACCTTTATCAAAAGGTGGATTACGATAACGCATTTCGCTGGCTACATCCAAATCAATCGGTAAACGTGCTACTTCTTCCAACCAATAACGCCCAATAACCCCCGCATAAAACGCAGAACCACAAGCGGTAATAATCCCCCGCTTTAATGTTTTCAGATCAAAAGGCATGTCTGGAAGTTCAATTTTATGCGTCACAGGGTTAACAAAACGACGTAATGTTTGACCAATGACAACTGGATGTTCATGGAGTTCTTTCTCCATATAATGACGATAGCCATCTTTACCGATCGCCCCTGCCATTAACGCCGTGGTTTGCACAGGGCATTCAACAGTTTGACCATCCATATCAAAAAATTCTGCGCCTTTTCTCGATAAAACAGTCCAAACACCATCAGGCATATACGCAATTTTACGGGTCATCGGCGCAACAGCAAGACTATCTGAACCGAGATACATTTCGCCTTCTCCAAAACCCACTACTAAAGGCGCACCATGTCTGGCACCAATCATCATGTTTTCATCGCTTGCGAAAATCATTGCAATCGCATACGCACCTTCAAGCCTTTTTAATGTTTCATATGCAGCTTCTTTGGGTGTTTTTCCTTGCTTTAAATGATAATCAACCAATTGAACAATGGTTTCACTATCGGTTTCGCTATTAAAAACTTGTCCTAATTCAATTAATTCTTTTTTTAACGCTTCATGGTTTTCAATAATGCCATTATGCACCACCGCTACACGTTCAGTTGCATGAGGATGTGCATTATTTTCTGTTGGTGCGCCATGCGTTGCCCACCGTGTATGACCAATCACGGTATTTCCTGATAAAGGATTATTCTCTACTGCCTTGGCAAGATTATCCAATTTTCCCGAAGCACGCCTTTTATCAATATGGAGGTTCTGAGTTATTGCCACACCTGCTGAATCGTAACCACGATATTCTAAACGACGCAGAGCCTCGATAATGATAGGTACGGCAGGTTGTCTTCCTAAAATCCCAACAATTCCACACATAATTTGTATCTCCTATTTTCTTGATGCTCTATTCCGTTGTTTTATTTTTATTCACTTGACGTGCCCTGCCGAATGCCAAAGCGCGCTCTGGAACATTCTCAGTGATAACACTACCCGCTGCAATTAAACTTTTATTACCAATTTCTATAGGAGCTACCAAAATCGCATCTGAACCAACAAAGGCTTCTTCGCCAATAATTGTTTGATACTTATTTACACCATCATAATTACAAGTAATTGTTCCTGCACCAATATTTGTTTTACGACCTACAACCGTATCGCCTAAATAGGTGAGATGATTCACTTTGGCACCTTCTCCTAATATCGTAGCTTTTAATTCAACAAAATTACCAACATGAGCATCTTTGCCAACAATAGCATCTGGACGTAATCGTGCATAAGGACCAATCATTGCCCCTTCTTTAACTTCACATCCCTCAAGATGACTAAAAGAGCGGATTTGTACACCAGAATGCACATGAACCTTGGGTCCAAATACCACATGAGGGTAAATTAAAACGTCTTCTTCCAAAATTGTATCGGCAGAAAGGAACACCGTTTCAGGAGCAAGCATTGTTACCCCATTATCCATCGCTTTTTTGCGAAGCTGTTTTTGTACAATCTGTTCCGCAATCGCCAATTCTGATTTAGAATTAATACCACTTAACTCGGCTTCTGATGCACGAAGGGCTTTGATCCGCTTTCCTTCATTCACCGCAATACCAACAGCATCAACCAAATAATATTCTTTTTTACTGTTTTTATTTTCAATTTGACGCAACCAATATTTAAAAGAATTCACCTTGGCACACAGAACACCGGCATTACAAAGATGAATTTTCTTTTCTTCCTCAGTCGCATCCGCAGTTTCAACGATGCGACGCACCCAGCCTTTTTTCTCAATAACACGACCATAAGACTTTGGGTCATCACACTCCATTGCCATTAAAACCATATCAACATCACGTTGTTGTTGACATTCCAAAATCTTTTGCAAGGTTTCTTTACTGACCAAAGGATTATCAGCATATAAAATCGTAACTGTCCCTTTTCCGAAATATTCTTCTGCTTGAATAGCTGCATGGGCAGTCCCAAGACGGTGTTCTTGCACCACCACTTGATGTGGGGCCGCTAATTGTGCCACTTCGTCCATATTTGGTCCGACAACCACCACCACTTTATCAAAGACTTGTTCGACATTATCCAACAGATAACGCAACATCGGTTTGCCAGCCAAAGAATGCATTGCCTTAGGCTTGGTTGATCTCATACGGGTCCCCATCCCTGCGGCTAAAATAACTGCAACAGATTCTGGTAAAGTGTTTGTGGATTTACTCATAACTCGCCATAATAAAAAAATAGGAATATTCTTGTTATATTTATAACCAATTTTCCAACTTTAGAAAGGAAAAAACGATGAATTATAGTACCAATCCTGTGATTGTGTTTGATATGGATGGAACATTAATCGATAGTTTGCCTGATTTAGCCAATAGTGCACGTTATTTGATGCAATCTTATCAAGTGCCTTCTGTGACGGATGAAGATGTAAGGTTAATGGTTGGAGATGGTATCAAAGTCTTGGTCGAACGGTTATTATCCCATGCAGGAAACACAGCCAGCAAGATTGATATTCAAGAGGCAACCGATCGTTTTATTGCTTATTACGTCAATCATTCGACCGAGTATTCCAAACCATTTGATGGTGCTGTACAAACAATGGAAGAATTTAAGAAACGTGGTTGGAAAATAGCACTTTGCACAAATAAGATCACCAGCGCTGCAAAACTTATCCTCGAGCAACTTCAAATCGATCATTTTTTTGATGCTGTTGGCGGTGGGGATTTATTTGCTGATAAAAAACCACATGCGTGTCACTTAGAGGGCATCATGAGAATGTTAAACGCAGACCCAACAAAAACCGTGATGGTCGGGGATCATATCAACGACATCCTCGTTGCCAAGAATGCAAAAATTGCAGGCAGTATTTTCGCCGTGTGGGGTTATAGTAAGCCAGAGTTAGGACAGCAAGCTACACTTGTTGCGAATAGGTTGTTGGAGTTACCCGATGTGGCAGAGAAGGTAATTTCCTAAGTAGTTTTTAGGGTCTTGTCGCAAATTTAATTATGTATTTTAGTATGATGTAGAAATGGAGTGAGTATTTATATTTTAGGAACGATTTATGTCTATTGGTATCTATAGCAAGCTTATATTAAGACCTAGGAATGATTTTAAAGGTCGTCATTTTAATGGATTGATGATTATCCAAGCGGTAAACTGGTATTTACGCTATTGTCTTAGCTATCGAGATATTGAGAAATTATTCCTAAAACGTGGGATAAATACAGATCATAGCACGTTAAATCGTTGGGTATTACGCTATGCACCACTATTAGAAAAACGTTTGAGAAGCTATAGAAAGCCCCATTGTGGTGAGGTGAGGATTGATGAAACCTATATCAAAGTAAAAGGTCAGTGGAAGTATCTATATAGAGCCACTGATAAGAATGGAACTGCTATTGATTTCTTGTTAACAGCTAAAAGAAATATAAAAGCAGCACAACGTTTCTTTAGAAAGGCGTTTAAAAAAGATGGTCTGTTCGCTCCAACCCATATTGGCACAGATAAAGCATTACCGTTTCCAAAGACCATACAAACCATGAAGAATGAGCATATCCTTGCCAATCACTGCGTTCATGAAACAAAAAAATCCTTACAACAGGGAATAGAAAATGATCATTTCAGGTTAAAGAGGGGTATACCAAGAAATGGCTGTTTTCAATCTTTTCATACCGCAAGAAAAACACTCAAAGGATATGAGGCCATTCTCTGGATAAAAAAAGGACTGGGTTTTAAAGGAAAATGGACAATCAACGAACAAATAAAACTCATTCAAAGCATATTCGGTTTAAATAATAATATACCCGTCTAAATTAGCTAGCTTTATGGCTAATCACAGCACCATTCAATATTTGCGACAAGACCAAAAATACCATAGATATATCTCATCTTTATAATTCGATTGAATATAATTAATAAAATTATTACTAAATTTAAATCCTACTGGTAAATGTTTTTTAGTATTGATTAAATAAAATCAGAAAGTTCTTTATCTTCAAATAAAGGAAAATCTTGATCGATATTCTGAAATATATAGTAAACATGTTTTTCTTCATTATAATATTTCAAAGAATCAATAGGAACTTCTTCTACTGACCTTTCAAAATAATGTAAAAAACCATAAGATTCTTCAATTAGAATTTGCTCAGCGTTCGTAATAAACACAAATATTTTTCTTTTACAAATCCAATCTAAATCACAAATACATTCGCTAAGTGAATTGCCATTATTGCTAAAATAATAAGGGAATTGCAGTACAGCAGAGAGTTCATTTGCAAACCCTTGCCATGTTTTCATTCTATCACCACGACATACCAGACCTATACAGTCATGATAGTGATAATTGATTTGCAGTGTTAAATTAGATATTTCTTGTTCTGTTTTATTAGTTTTAAATAGGCGTTCATTTTCTTTAATCATTTCGTTTACTTCTTGTAATGTTATCTCATTTTTTGAAATGTGTTATAATGATCGTTCGTATAATAAGCTGAACCATCACTACCTGTTACAATTCTATCAGCATTTCTTCTAATACCAGAACCTTTTGGAGGGATAGGATCAGTATCCCATTCTTTATAAGAAATTCTATTACCATTTGCATCTTGTTCAGGTAATTTTTGTGCAGCAGGATTACTTGGATCATTATCATATGTTCTACCTCCCTTATATCCAGCAAAAGGACTTCCTTTCTCATCCGCACGGTTTAATACATCCTTTGCTTTTTGTGGAATATCAACCGTATTTTGTGAGGGATCTTTCGGAGCTTGAGGATTGTTTGATGTATTTTCCTTATCACTTTTATCCCCATCATTATCATCAGGTGGGGTAATATTTCCTCCTGAGCTTCCTCCACTAACTGAGGTTTGGTCTTTCTTTTTAGTGGCATTAGCAGCAGCTTGTTCATTGGCATTATCTTGATTTACAGCATCAAGCACAGCACCAATAATCGTTGAAACAATCGCTGAAACCGTTCCTTTTACTGTGCCAGCTGCAGCTCCAGGAATGGCGCCAACACCTTCACCTGCAACCGCTCCAACAACAGCACCCTGTGCTGCTCCTTTCCCTGCCTCTGATGGGATCTTACCTACTGCTTCCAAAGCTGTATTATAACTATTATTAACTAATATTTTGCCTGTTCCACCAAACGTCCAGTTATATTGCTGAAGCGTTGAGGCAATATCAGCTCCATTCAAAGCACCAGAACCACCATCAATGGCAGATCCAGCTGCTGCACCACCAGCATTCGCAACAATATTAGCGCCAATATTCGTAAAAAACTCGGCGAGTTTTTTATCACCACCCGCAAGAGCTACTGCATTATCGGCAATAAACTGCCCTGTTTTGCTGCTACTGTTGCAGTACCTGCCGCTGAACTGGCAGCCGCACTACCGACGTTTCCGCCAGTAACACCACCAACAGCGGCGGAGCCAGTGGCTTCGAGGAGAATGCGTCTCCAATCGTTGGAGAGTTTTGTTTCATCAAACCCTTTTACGCCACTATTATGTAACGCATCGGACACTTGCCCCATGACTTCGCCGACGAGCTGCATGCCAAGTTGGCTGTTTTGCAGTTGGTTGGCAAGTTTATCGGCGTTAAATTTATTCTCTAAATGACCATTGGCGTTATTCACATCTGTGGTATAGCCACCCTCTGTGCTGCCAGCATTGACATTGATATTCCCAGAGATCGCAGACTGGCTGGTTGATGTTTCGTCATGCTTGCGATTGCCACCAGCAATCAAACCAGAGTTCTGCGCAAGATTCCCAGCAATCACGCCCAATGGTCCCAAGGAGCTCCCCAAAGCCCCCGTGCCAACACTCAGTCCACCCCCCGTAGCCGTCGCATCCCATTTCGATTGGTTCTCTTGAGTTTCCGCAATCAATTTCCCCGTGTCAAAATGGTTCTTGGACGCATCTGCGGTGCTGCTAATCACCCCAGCCTTTAAATGCGTCGTGTCACCCACGTGAATATCAACACCACCATCCCCTCCGTAAATGCCAGAAAGATCCTTGCCAGTGCTTTGATAATGATCCTTGATATTCTGATTGCCATAGCTGCCACCAGCACTCCAGTTGCTACCCGCTTTGACACTCAACCCCGCTTGACTGCTGCTGTCATAATGTGAGGTGTCTTGGGGGCTGGTAATATCCAAATTCCCCGTATCAACCGTAACTTGGTTCCCAGAAACAATCCCACCATTAATCGTCGTCTTGCCAGGGGCGGTAATCGTCACTTTGTCCGTCGCAGAAACCGTCGTATTTACCCCAGTCGAACTGTCACCATTCGCATGTTGTTTCGACCCATTGGCATTCGCAGCAACCCCAGTAATTCTCATCTGGCACGATGACTCGAATAGTATCTTCTGTTTTGGATAGTGGTTTAGCACTACCTAATTTATTATCGATAGGAATATAAAATACATCAGGGCCGCAAGCAGTTAGCCCTAAACATAAAGTTAGTACAGCTATTAAAGAATAGTTTTTCATTTTTTATCCCCTGTTTGTTCTGGAATGCTTTTCTTATTAGCAGCTTTAGCTTTTGGATCTTCTTTCTTTTTTAACGCAGGCGGCTTCATGGTTAAGCCTGTTAGCCCGCCTGTGGCAGTATCAATGGCGATATTGCCCCCTGTTAATATGCCAGCCAAAGCCCCCATGCCACCAATAATCCCATCTTTAATGATACTCGATCCCAGCTTATTCAAATCCGTTTGGTCGTCGTATTTCGGAGTTTAGTTTGTAGGAGAATCTGTGACTTTGGTTACTTCGAAAAAAGGCTGACTGATTTGAAAGACCCGTTTTTTACCTAATAAGGTCGGATATTGATACAGAACTGATGATGCCAGATGATCTGCTATATAAGCAGGATCACGAGCATTGGTATCCATTGTACCATAACCCTCAAAAATCGTTTCATAGTCAGAGGGATTGTCTTGTGAATATGTGCAAAAATTCATACTTAAAGACGAGTTATTACAGGTAAAAAGGGGATTATCTTTGCCAATAGGTCTGACGATTTTAATTTTGTAATAGATGAGGTTCATGGTTACGGTTTGTCCTTGTGTATCCCACATATTGGGTTGCCCCGTGGTGGGATCTGTAGAAATCGGAACCTGCCATGTATAAGTCTTATCATACGTCTTTAATACTCCAGAATCAACCATCGCTATCACATTGGGTTTTCCACCTTTTGTCATTACTTCTTGTGAATTACCTTGACTATCTAACCAACTTATAGGTTTAGATGCCCCCCCCCTGACAATCGACCTGTATCCGTTAATTGATATCCTAAAGCTTGAAGATTTTCTTCAGTACTAAGCTTTGCCAAACCTATATAAAGAGCAGTATCTGTTGCTTTTGACCAATCGGAATCATCACTGCGAGCTTTAGCAACATATTGAGTAATTCTCTCTGGCACGATGACTCGAATAGTATCTTCTGTTTTGGATAGTGGTTTAGCACTACCTAATTTATTATCGATAGGAATATAAAATACATCAGGGCCGCAAGCAGTTAGCCCTAAACATAAAGTTAGTACAGCTATTAAAGAATAGTTTTTCATTTTTTATCCCCTGTTTGTTCTGGAATGTTTTTCTTATCAGCAGCTTTAGCTTTGGGATCTTCTTTCTGTTTTAAAGCAGGAGGTTTCATGGTTAATCCTGTTAGTCCGCCTGTGGCAGTATCAATGGCGATATTGCCCCCTGTTAATATGCCAGCCAAAGCCCCCATGCCACCAATAATCCCATCTTTAATGATACTCGACCCCAGCTTATTCAAATCCGTTTGGTCGTCGTATTTCGGTTCTTTATTTGTATTTTCCTTATTTTTTTCATTTGTTTTATTCATGTTAGTTGTAGCATCTTCAGTTAGTCCTGTCTTATTCCCTATATTAGATTCATCTTTTTTATAATTAGGACTTTTAGGATCGAGAGGATTTTTATCTTTACCAAGGGGTCTGTCTGTTGGAAAAACGTTATTATAGATGGCATTTCCAACCAATCCCCCAGCCACACCTGCGGTTGTGGTTCCGACATTCCCACCCCCAATAATGGCACCCCCAATGGCAGATAATCCCCCAGCCAATGCAGAGGCATTATCCTTGTTCACCAAGGAAAAATCGTCGTTCTGATCAACAGCCTTGTTTAAACTGGTATTCAGATCTTTATCCCCTTGGGTTGCCGTATTAATCGTTGTATGAAGGTCATCCTTTTGTTTCTTCTCAGCATTATTATTCGCCGTTACCACGGTATTTATCCCTAGGTTCGCATAATTATTCATGACCTCGGTCGCCTTGTTTTGCAAGGCAAAGTTGCTATTGATTTCAGCAGCATTAAACTGATCTTTGATATAGCCATTGGCCGCGTCTGGATCACGCGATACTATACCCGTTGTTGATCCACTATTAATCGTGATATTCCCCCCAATAACAGAACTGGTTACAGAATGTTCATCATGGGAAATACTGTTTCCTGTAAAGCCCGTCGCCGCCGTACCCAAAACATTTCCTGGAATACCCATAACCTCTTGACCATTTTGGGTTCCAATCGCGTTAATACCGTGTTTATTACTAACGGTTTCGGTTCCTTTGATGTTCAAACCACTCCATTCTGAATGATTATCCAATGAATTGGCAACCAAGCTGCCTGTCGTAATTTGGTTTTTTGACGCATCCGCTGCACTGGTGATCGACCCCCCATTCAATGTCGTTGTGCCAGATACATTCACGTCCAATCCCCCTTTACCTGCTGAAATCCCAGATTGTGTTTTCTCTGTTGACTTGTAATCATTATGCATATTTTGATATAAACCAAAAGGTGAACTGTTTGAATAAGGAACCTCTGGTGCATCACCTTTGCTCCACCCAAAGCCAGAACCAATAGGCGTAGATGCACTGATCCCAACATTAAATTGATCGCTGTCAAATTTATTAGTATTTTGTGGTGTCGTAATATTCAAATTCCCTGTGTTAATCGTAATTGACCCATCACTAATCGTGCCATCAGCATTCTTGTTCGTAATTTGCGCACCATTGAGGTTTAAACTACCGTTTTGATTGTTTATCGTAACAGAATTCGTTCCGTTCACAACCGTATCAATTGCTGTTTTGCTGGAAGATTTAGAATTGCCAAACCCAAAGGATACATTTCCTGTTAATCCAAAACTGCCCCCTTTTGCCCCTAATGAAGTTGTCGCACCTACTCCAAATTTGTTACTGGAGGATGTTGATTTACTTTCACTCGTTTTGTAACCTGCATTTAAGTTAATATCCCCCCCTGCGTTAAAAATCACATCATTCCCACTGATATTCGAACCCGTGGCGTTAATATCATTTTTGGCATTAATATTCACTTTGCCGCCAGCAGTAACATTTGATCCAACATCTGTCGTCGTTTGTGTGATTGTATGCGATTTATTTGATTCATGACCAATCGTTGCCGTAGCACCAATCAAACTATAATCAACCCCTTTTGAACCATTCGCACCTAATAATCCCGCTTTTCCCATACCAGCATTTAAACCAGCATACCCTAGATTTGCAGCATTTAACATTTGCATATTCGAATCTGTGGCATTCGCAGCAGAAAATCCACTTTGTGCAGCAGAACTCAATATACCCGACGCCCCCACGGTTAATCCTGTGAATGAATCTTTGTGAGATTTATCATTATTAGATGTATTTGTGACGGTATTAAAATTAATACTATCCCCAGTCATATTCACATCTTGTTTTGCAATAATATTTGAACCATTGATATTAATATCACCATTGGCACTCATATTCACACCGCCACCCGTAGAGGCAATCGTGCTGCCTGTATGGGTTACTGAACTGGAAGTATTTTTGGTCGTGGATTTTTTCGTGCCAACTTGGGCGCTTAACCCTGTTTCATTGCCAAAGAACCCCGTCTTGCTTGTATGATGATAAGCATAATTATCAGACGTAGAGGTCAACGCATTCTCAGTAATACCCCCCTCTTTGGCAATCACATTCACATCATTCTTAGCAACCAAACCCCCAGCAATACTGATATTCTTTTTTGCCACCACATCCAATTGTCCACCAGACGTAATTGTAGAGCCAACCTCGTTCGTATAGGAATTGGTGCTTTGGAAAGAACTATGATTAAACGCCCCAGATTTATTGCCTTTGATGTCAGAGAAGCCACTGTCGGTCACGGCGTTTAGACCGATATTTCCCGCTGACGCTAAAGAGACATTCCCCCCCGCATTTAACGTGCTGCCAGAGAAATCTAAATCCCCGACAGTCGATTGCAAGGACGCATTGCCGCCTGCTTTGATCGTCGTGCCGTAATTTTTAATTTGACTGCCATTAAACGCCAACGTGCCATCAGACGCATGCGTCACACTCGATGCACCCGCATTTAACTCTATCGAACCAATATTAATAGACCCTGCTTGCATCGCCAAATCAGAGCCAGATTGAATGGTGCCACCATGGGTTATAATGCTGTCACTGGCTTTAATCCCAAGCGTGTCAGAGGCAATAATCTGCCCTTGCGATCCAAGGTAGGATCCCTTACCCCCATTCACAAGATAATCATTCACCGTATCCGCATTAATCACAGAGCCATTCTGTGCATTTAAAGAGATTTTCCCTCCTTTAATCGTCCCACCAATATTGCTGATATCTCCATTCGTAGCGGTTAGCGCAATCGAGTTTGTTCCTTGCATCAACCCAGAATTATAAATTGAACCCGCTGTGATACTAACGTCTTTCCCTTTGATCGCAGCACCCGCCAAAACATCCGTTTTAGGAGAAAGATAAAGCTTAGGCACTAAAACAGTTTGTCCATCAACGACTTGAGGCACATACCAAACAATATCTTCATCTAATGCTGCTTGTTGTTCTGAGGTCAAGGCTGTGCCAAATTGTAAACCCAATTTATCCTTCTGATGGCTCGCATTATCCAACATCGTTTTCATCGCATCAGAAGCCGTTTTATACGTCCCACCAGGATAACTTTGACCCGTCGCTTGTATATATTGTTCCCATCAGAAATAAAAAAGGGTAGACGGTTAATCTATCCTTGTTGTAGCTTTATTTCTTATCTGTTGGTTTCAGAGCATTGGGGTCAGTAACGTAAATCGGGGTATAGCCCGTATTCGTGAAATATACCCATTTCTTACCCATCATATTCGGGTAATTATAAAATACCGCCGTCGTTAAATGATCAACATTTGTAATATAATTAACATTATCTGTTGTTATTGTAACATAACTAGAAAAAATAGTTTTGTAATTACTTGGATTGGCTGGAGCTATACATACTTTCATACGATCGTTACTACTTAGACATTTAAAAAGGGGATTATCTTTTCCTTCTGGACGCACCAATTTTACTTTATAATAATAGGTTTTATAGTTAATGGTTACCCCTTGTTTTTCTGATAAAGTTGTTCGTCCCATATCATCCGTAAATACAGGTGCATCCCATGTATGGGTTTCACTTTCTTCAGATCCTTCTATTGGTGCAGAATCAACCAATGCAATTACCGTTGGATGACCGTCATTCTTAGGATTATAACCTGTATCAACGACAGTATATCCTAAACTTTGTAAACGTTCTGCAGTTTCATCTCGAGCTGATAATAAGCCGACCCCTAAATCTGTCCATTTCCAACCAGTTTTACCACCATTTTCACCATACATATTAGAAAGTATTATTGGATAGTTATTAGGTATAACCACTCGAATAACATCATCTTTTGACAAAGGTTTGGCATCGCCTAGCTGATTATCAACAGGAATGTAATATTCTTTATTATAAATCGCACAACCACTAACCATCAAACCTAAACCCAAGCCCAATAATAATTGTCCAATATTTTTAATCATTTATTAATCCTTTCCTATCCCTACTTTGATACATTACGAAACGCATTATTTAACGCATTTGCATAATCATTATCTGAATTATAATTACTTTTATTGGCAATTACTTCTTTAACTTTATTTGCCTGAGCTGGCGTTATCGTGTGTTCTGACTTATCACTTGGGTTTAAAGTTTGATATAAAGCAGTCATAAATGCACTCTCACTTTTATAATTATCTCGGTTTGTTACAACCGTAATTGCTGCATGAGAATTATTAAGCAAGTTTTGATCTCTTATCGGTTGTTGTTTTGCTTCCGCAGCCACAACATCAGGGTCTTTTACTTCAGGGCGAGATTGTGCCATCGAACTAGTTGTAGAATTTACAACATCAACAACCATATTTCCACTATTAGACGTAATCGCACCCGCAGCAGCTCCAGCACCGCCCGTCAATAAACCCTGCACAATGCTATTCACAATACTATTTTCCAGCAGAAATAAAAAAGGATAGACGGTTAATCTATCCTTGTTATAGCTTTATTTCTTATCTGTTGGTTTTGGGGCATTGGGGTCAGTAACGTAAATCGGGGTATAGCCCGTATTCGTGAAATATACCCATTTCTTACCCATCATATTCGGATAATTATAAAATACCGCAGTGGTTAGATGAGCAAGGTTCATTGATGGACTTTTACTATCTGTTAATATCGTTGCATATCCGGTAAAAATCGTTTTGTAATTACTTGGGTTTTCAGGTCCTATACAAACTCCTGTCGGATCCTGACTACTATTACATTTTAAAAGAGGATTATCTTTTCCCTCAGGTCTAACTAGTTTTACTTTATAATAATAAGTTTTATAGTTAATGGTTACCCCTTGTTTTTCTGATAAAGTTGTTCGTCCCATATCATCCGTAAAGACAGGCGCATCCCATGTATGAGTTTCACTTTCTTCAGATCCCTCTATTGGTGCAGAATCAACCAATGCAATCACCGTCGGATGACCGTCATTTTTAGGATGATACCCTGTATCTACAACAGCATATCCCAAATTTTGTAAACGATCTGCCGTTTCATCTCGAGCTGCTGAAAAGTATCCCCAATTTGTCCATCCTGGCTGTTGAGGGGGGGGGGACATCTAAATAATTATGGGTTATCACTACACGAATAATATCATCTTTGGATAAAGGTGATGCATCGCCTGCTTGATTATCAACAGGAATGTAATATTCACTATTGTAAATAGCACATCCACTCATCATCAAACTTAAACTTAGCCCAAAAACTAACTTACAAATTTGGTTAATCATTTTCTAATCCCTTCTCAATCATTACTTAGACACATTACGAAACGCATTATTTAACGCATTCGCAAAAGCCGTATTATCTGCTTCTCCTTTAGCATTTTTATAATCTCCTTGATGTGCAAGCACATTATTAACTTTGCTGACTTGTTCAGTCGTCAACGATTTAGTTAATGATTTATTAGGATTTAAGGTCTTGTCGCAAATATTGAATGGTGCTGTGATTAGCCATAAAGCTAGCTAATTTAGACGGGTATATTATTATTTAGACCGAATATGCTTTGAATGAGCTTTATTTGTTCGTTGATTGTCCATTTTCCTTTAAAACCCAGTCCTTTTTTAATCCAGAGAATGGCCTCATATCCGTTGAGTGTTTTTCTTGCTGTATGAAAAGACTGAAAGCAACCATTCTTTGGGATAATTCTCTTTACTCTAAAATGATCATTTTCTATTCCCTGTTGTAAAGATTTCTTTGTTTCATGAACGCAGTGATTGGGAAGGATATACTCATTCTTCATGGTTTGTATGGTCTTTGGAAAAGGAGATGCTTTATCTGTTCCAATATAGGTTGGAGCGAATAGACCATCTTTTTTAAACGCCTTTCTAAAGAAAGGTTGTGCTGCTTTGATATTTCTTTTAGCTGTTAATAAGAAATCAATAGCAGTTCCATTCTTATCAATGGCTCTATATAGATACTTCCACTGACCTTTTACTTTGATATAGGTTTCATCAATCCTCACCTCACCACAATGAGGTTTTCTATAGCTTCTCAAACGTTTTTCTAATAGTGGTGCATAGCGTAATACCCAACGGTTTAACGTGCTATGATCAACGCTTACTCCACGCTCTAAAAACAATTCCTCAATGTCTCGATAGCTAAGACAATAGCGTAAATACCAGTTTACCGCTTGGATAATCATCAACCCACTAAAGTGGCGACCTTTAAAATCATCCTTAGATCTTAATATAAGCTTGCTATAGATACCAATAGACATAAATCGTTCCTAAAATATAAATACTCACTCCATTTCTACATCATACTAAAATACATAATTAAATTTGCGACAAGACCAGATAAAAACCTTATAGGTCAATTAATTGGTAAAGATAGCAAAACACTAATCTTGCATCAAAAAAGTGACTTAGCCCTTGCTGATGGTGTTGCTAAATCCCAAAAAGAAAAAGGGCTAAAGGACAGTAGTTTGCAAATTTATTATGGCGAAAAAGAAGATAAAGCTAAAACCTACTTCTATAGCCAAGCTAAAGAAGAAGAACAAATTAAACAGCGAATTGAGGCAAAATCAGAAAGAGTAGCGGTTGAAGGTACAGTCAAAGATTTAAACTCAATCGCCATGAGCTATGCACAAAAAAACATAAAAGACCCTGCGGAAATGGGAAAGTTTATTGCTCACTTTGGTAATGTACTGGAAACATTCCAACAACAAAGAACCCCTCAACAGCAACAGCAACAAAAAACACAACAGCCTGAGCAACAAGCAAAAGAACAGACACAAGTTCAAACTCAAACCAAGGCAAAAGCAACTCCTACCAAAGAAGCGAAACAACAGCAACAAGGAGATATGGAACGCTAAGTTACTGACGATAAAACAGTATCTTTTTTATTCATAACTTCGTACGTACGAAGTTTATTAAAGATACTGTTTATTTTTTAAATCTTAATATTATTTAAGGCATATGTGAGTTCCTACTAATAGAAAACCACATATTGAGTAATGATTAAAATAAAAGTTTCAGAACAATTTAAGAGTGGAAATTTAGTATATATTACTATATATTACTTGGTAATACATGGTAATATTAAGGAGTCAATAATGGCTACTACAATTAAAATAGATGATAATTTAAAAGATAGAGTCCATAACCTAGCTACTTCACAAAATAAAACAGCTCATTCTTTAATGAAAGAAGCTATTATGCAATATGTTGAGAAGGAAGAAACACGGGAAAAGTTTAAACAAGAAGCATTAGCTTCATGGAAAGAATATTGTGAAACTGGACTACATCTTACTAATGAAGAAACGATTAATTGGCTAGATACATGGGGAACCGACATTGAACAAGAAGCTCCTATATGTCACGAGTAATTATTACTAGTAATGCTTTTAAAGGTTTAGAAAAATGCAGAATTTTTTTAGCCGAAAAATCGCCTTATTCTACGAAAAAAGCAGCTAATGTTATAAAAAAGTATTTTTTAACACTTGAAAAAGCACCCCATATTGGCAGGCCATACCCTGAACGATCTGAGCTACGTGAGTTAGTTATTCGTTTTGGCGTATCGGGATATATCGCACTGTATCGTTATATCCCTCAAGAAGATATAGTTTATATTTTAGCCTTTAAATATCAAAAAGAAGAAGATTATTAAAGATCGATCATATCACTCAAGTGGTGGCCATTGTTGAGCATAATGTAAAAAGTTAAGTATTTCTATTCTATCATTTTGAATACGATAAACTAATATAAAAGGCGTTTTATCAATAACAAGTTCTCTAGTACCCTTAACACGCCCGTTACGCCCCATTTGTGTATAATTTTCTAATAATTCAGTGGCTTTAATTACCCTATCAAGAATGTTCAAAGCAGAATATGGGTTTTGTTGAGCAATATAATCAATAGCTTCTTGCTGTTGATTAATGGCTCTTTTTAACCACATAATTTTCATGGATTATTTATCCTAGATAAAATCTTTTGCCTTTCTTGTTCCATTTGTAATCGCACCTCTTCATTGGAACCCCATTCACTTTTAGGGCTATCAGCTTCTTGAAGTGATAATTTCACTTCATTTTCAAACCAACGGTTATATTCGGCCTTTTGGTGCGTTTCTTTTAACGCCTTTTTACGGTCAAGCCTCGTACGTGTTGGTTGTGTTTCCTTATTCCAATGATTGAGCCTAAATGAACCATTAGATAAACCAAGTTCATTTAGTAAAGAAAAGGCGATAACTGGGTTAGCAAAAACGCGAGGCTCGTTAGGATTACGCGCGGTTGTTAATGTTTCTTCTTCACCTGATTTGGTAGCAATGGTAATGATAAACCCATTTACTTCCCCTGTTAAAAAAACATTAGCTACTGCCCCTTCTTTGGCAATAGTTTTTAGTTTTTCTAAATTCATAATGTTACCTCTAATGACTAACAATTAATTGTTTCTACATTTAATAATTGAATGTTATTACACCTAACAATTATGTGTCAATGGCAAATGATATATGAATGAATGATTTGTTTGGTTTTTATAATTAATAAACTAGCGTTAGAATGATCTAACGCTATATATTTACTATAATATAAAACGATTAATTACATATTCTGGTTCACCGTCTAATTCATTATTAACTTTAGTACATAAGCCTTTTTGACCTAAGATGAACTCCTCTTTCAGTTTTTCAATACGCTCTTTATCTTCAATAGGAGCGTTTTCAATATCAGAAATGTCGTAAAACATTATCTCTGTAGTACAATACCAGTTTGAGGGTCTATAAAAACAGGGTGTTCCCAACTATCTATATATATCCACTCTAAACGATTAACAATTTCTGCGACTTTCGCTTTTTTAACGTGAATTAATTTTTCATTATCTTGATTTGTATTTGTCATCATAAACTCCATAATTTATTTATGGACTAAGCATTTAATTAACTGAGTTCTTAGCCCTGATTGGCAAGTCACACAGGGATAATTGAAAACAAAGGCGCATAGCGCAACGTTTACCCTTGTTTTGAATTAGACTTGTGTTACGTTAAGCCAATGGGCGAGAACGGATTGATTAAGGGCTATTAGCCTATTATTTATGGATAAGTTTGTGCGACATACGAAGTAGATTATAAATATTATGCTTAAAAAGATTCGTACGTACGAAGTTTTATTCGTATAATTTTTTCAATAACACATCTAATCTTAATAAACTTTGAATATCACTAGGTAAGCCTTCAAAATAAGCTAATGTCAAATAAAAGTTTTCTAAATCGTTTTCATTATAAGAAAAAATCATACACAGTATAAAAGCAACTTCATGATTTGATCGCATACGAGTAATTATATTATCTTCATCTAGTAAGGGCATAAAATTATCAAGATGAATTAAAGGAAGCATGATTTTTCCACCATTAGGCAGATGATGTAATTTATAAACTTGATAATTATCTTTATGCTCGAAATTTATATCAGTCCATTTATAAAAACTATCAACAAAAGCTTGTTCTTTAGCTGTATAAGCCCTGTCAACAGTTAAAACATCATCTAATCTTATAGAAATCATAATTAATATCCTTAAATCTATCAAAAGCCCTTATTGGTTGGAGAAAAACAAGCAAAAGAAGCAAAGTCCAATCAAGGGTGCGAAGTATGAGCAACGAAGTCTCCCTTGAATGGACCTTGCCTTTTGCTAAAATTGTAAAAACCAATAGGGATTTGATAGATAGTATAAAGGAAAATTATTTATAATATGTGCTGTTAGTGTTAAATAAACGCATAATAATAAAGCTAAGAATATTCATTTAATACCAAGATTGTATCCTGGTATTAAATGAATATAAAATTAAATCAGATTAAATTGTAAGCCATTATCTACAACAAGCCCTGCATAATTATAAAGTGGCTCTGTAAAATCAAAACTCATAATCTCACAAAGTTGTTTTGTATTATTCCAAAGTTCAGTAGCGTAACCTGTATCTATTGAACAGCAATAATATTGATAGTTAAATTGTGTTTTATTAAAAAATCGTTATATTTTTTACTAAACCTATCAACATATTCTCTTGAACCTGAATATTTAAAAGGTGCGCTATTTTGTGAAAGAATAAATGCTCCTTCTTTGGCAATTTTTGAAGCCAGTAATAAACATTGAAACTCAAAGTCTAATTTCATTGTGTTATTCGATGATTTAAATTTTCCGTAAGGTGGATTAGAGATCGCTAGATCGAATACCCCTAATTCATCATAATTAACATCAAAAATATCAGCTAAAATCCAGTTAGCTTCAGGAACTACTTTTTTACCAACTTCAACATATTCTCGATTTATTTCAATGCAAGTAATTTCATTACTAACTCCGTATGAATAACGATTTTGATAATGATATGCCAGTCTTCCAATTCCTGCACATAAATCAATGATACGGCCATTATCACAGTTATTTATTACTCTAAAATCTCTAGCTAAGGTGAGTGGGGTAAAAAATGCGCCAATTAGTTTATGATGTTGATTAATCCCTTCATTGTAATGTTCAAGAATAAAGTAACGATCGTCTTCATTTAATGCCTTATCAGAATAGACTAAATCTAATGCTTGATTATGTAATTTAATCGCTTGCTTATTAATACTCATTTTATCACTCCATCATGTCATTTAACAAAAAAGCCTGTGTTATGAGTTCAACAAGCGCATGATGAGTTAGAAACAAGGCTTCGAAGTATCCGAACCAAAGGCTAGGCCTTGTTTCTAATGATGGAATGTGCTGAACTCAATATCAACACAGGCTTTGTTAAAGTGGCCTGATAAATGATGTGGTAAAGCGTTTAAAAAGTAAGAAACACACTGTCTAATGATTGGTTGGTTAGATAAAACGCTACAATTTCTGCGCGGATAATTAACGCTCTATATCTGGCTCTTGTTTTGGTTTATCGAGCGTTTTAACCGTTTTACTTTGTTGTTTTGTAGGTTGAGTTTTATTAAGAGTTTGTGTGGGGTCTATTCTTTCAATCGGTTTATCTAGTTTAACCAAATTATCCCTAATCAATTTCGTTAATGGGGCATAGTCCATATCTTCCGCAGAAATGCTCGCCTCTATCATAGCTTCTTTGGCATGTCCCATTTTTTTTAAATCAATTTCATAACCATTTACTTTGGCTAAATCATTAATAAACAAGCGTTGTGTGCGACCGTTTCCCTCTCTAAAAGGATGTATCATATTAATTTCACCCATATAATAAGCTGCCCTTTCTGCAAACTTATCAGGACTTGAGCCCCGCAGATAATTTTCTTTTTTTAATTCGTTTGATAATTTATTAAATGAGCTTTCTATAAACTCATTATGAGCAAAAGCCGTATCTCCTTTAGAAATATTTACTTTGCGAACTTCTCCAGCCCAAGGATAAACATCTTGAAAGATTGTTTTATGAATAGCTCTGCTATGTGCAAGATCAAAATTACCATAAACCTTATCTAATTTGGCTAACTTTTCTATTCGATAACCGCTATATTCTATTTCAATCTGACTTAATTGTTCTTGCGTAGTCGCTTTAACTTTATTTTTTAAGATTCCTGTTTTTTTATCAATATATGGATCGTCCATGTTCCATCACTTTAGAAAATACTATTTATTAGAAATTATTTTATCCACTCTTGCTTGTATTCTTGCAAAACGTTCTTCATCAGTTATTTCACCATTAATATACAGCTTTGCGTCATCAAGATGTTCTTTAGAATGCTCTAAGCCTTCTAAACGTAGATTACCCACAGACATTTCATGAGCTTTTAAACGGCGTTGCTTTTCTTTTTCTGATATTTTATTCATCATTTTTATTTCCTTAATGTAACACTTATTTATACCGTATATTTTACCATTAATCCATTGATTAATAGCGTTATTTACATAGAAAAAGCATTGTGTTTTAATTAAATCTTTAGCTAATCATCAAATTTCCGATCAAAATACGTTATAGAAATATAATCCTCTCTATTTCTGCAATATAGAAGAACACCAGTTTGTGCATCCCAACAGGGTTCTTCTGAAGGTTCATAAGGGTAGTATTGTTCATAGTCATGAACATCCTTTTTTAGTGTTATTATTTTTACTTTGGGAAAGTCTGGTTTTAAACCCTTTTTTAAAGCCCTGAATTGAGCTTCTACATTAGAACCAAGCCCGACCTTGGCTATATCCATAATAAATTCTTGTTGTGCTTCTTCCTTAGTTGAAAATAACCGAGATTTTTCTGGAGGATAATCCACTTCCGCCCATACACATAGTACGTAGTAATTTTTGTATTGATTATATAAATCACTCATATTGACACCTCTATTAACTCTTTGAAGCCTTGATTGGCTAGGCGTTTATCAGCAAAAGAGAATAAGATTAAATCAAGGGTGCGAAGAATGAAGCAACGAAGTTTCCCTTGAATTAATCGTTTTTTTTGCTAAACGTCAAAAAAAACCAGAAAGGATTTAAAGAGTTAATGAGATATGACCAATAATGTAATACGATAAAATCTAACACTATGTTATGATTTGATAGATTTAAAATAATGTTTATAGTTATACCTAATAAAATTATTTAAGAGTATGTAAATGAGTAGATATTTAATAACATTTGATATGGATACAGATTGTTTAGAAGAACACTATCATTCTAATAATGCTAATAACGCCTATAGCGATATTAAAAGGATTTTACAAAAACATCATTTTCAAAACATACAAGGTAGTGTGTATCTAGGTGATGAAAATGTTAGTGAAGCGCATGGCACTATAGCTATTCAAGAATTAACTCTAAAATATGATTGGTTTTATAGCTGTGTATCCAACATTAAATTCTATAGGATAGAAAGTGATTTAAATGCTCAATTTATCGCTGATGGTGTACATCAAGCTAAACAAGCCTTTTTATCAAGAATAGAAGGATTAAAACAAAGCCTCGTTGAAAGTGGATTAGATGAAGCGCAAATTACTAAAATATTAGAGAAACAAATGCTTCAACTAGATCAACTAAATCAATTGGAATATCAAAAAAAATAACTCTTTTAATTCAATACCAAGATCATATCCTGGTATTGAATTACATAACTAAAAATGATTAATTGCGTAGCCTGTATGAGTTGCGAATAACAATCTCTCACCTGTTTTAAATTGCTCTTTAAGTTCTGTAAGTAAAGCAATATCTTCTACACTTGAAAAATCAGTGTCATATCTTCTTTTATATAAAAACTTTACACAAAAATAATAATGATTGAATTGTTTATCAAAGAATACAGGTCTCCAGTATTCATCAACAGCAACCCATTCAAGCCTATCAATAAGCTCATGAATAACCTCTTTCCTTAATTGATCTAACTCTGAATACACACTTGGAATATCATTATTCATAATTTCTCTCACTAACTATTTTGCCGTTATTGGCTACGAGATAAAAAGCAAAAGAAGCAAAGACCCAATCAAGGATGCGAAGCAACGAAGTTTGCCTTGAATGGGTCCTGCCTTTTGCTAAAACTCAAATAAAGCCAATAAGGGTCAATGAGTATGGAGAGAACATAAAGTTAATGAGTTATACGGAGTTAAATATTATCTTCATTGAAAAAAACTTCGTACGTACGAAATTATATGAACTATAAAAAAGGTGAGTATATTGATTACCCTACAAGTGACCCTATAAAAATAGATAAAACGCTACAATTTCTGCGTGGATAATTAACGCTCTATATCTGGCTCTTGTTTTGGTTTATCAAGTGTTTTAACCGTTTTACTTTGTTGTTTTGTAGGTTGCGCTTTATTTAGCGATTGCGTAGGGTCTATGCGCTCTAAGGGTTTATCCAATTTAACCAAGTTATTTTTAATGAGGTTAGATAATGGACTAAAATCTTTATTCAAACAAGCAATACTTGCTTCTCTCATATCTTTTGAACTTACTTTATCAAACTCAATTTTATAACCATTAACTTTAGCTAAATCATTGATAAACATGCGCTGAGTACGCCCGTTTCCCTCTCTAAAAGGATGTATTGCATTTATTAAGCCCATATATAAGCTCGCACTCTTTGCAAACTTATCAGGACTAGAACCTTGCAGATAATTTTGTTTTTTAATTTCGTTTGAAAGAATATCAAATGCGACTTCAATTTTCTGATTAGGATAAAATAGAGTATCTTCTTTTTGAATATCAACCGTTCTTATCTCACCAGCCCAAGGATAAACATCTTGAAAAAGTGTTTTGTGGAGTTCCTTTGCATAGTTAAGATCAAAATTACTATGTATCACGGTGCGTTCATTTAATTTTTGTGCGCGGATGTCAGTCCATCCTAATTCAAACGCTTCTAATTGCTTCTGCGTAGTAGCTTGAATATTATTTTTTAACAGACCTGTTTTTTTATCAATATATGGATCGTCCATGTTCCATTACTTTAGAAAAATTTAAAACATAATACTAAGTATTTCTCAATGGATTTCCATTATAATGAGGAATTATTTTCTTAAGTCTTGCTTCCATTCTATCTATACGTTCTTCTTCGGTTATTTCTCCTTTGGCATAAGCGATACCATCTTCTATTTGTTCTTTACAAGGCTCTAGCCCATCCAAACGCAAATCAGCAATAGACATTTTATGAGCATCTAAACGATGTGCTATTTCTTTTTCTGATAATTTAACTTTAGTCATTTTTATTTCCTTAATGTAACATCTATTAATACTATATATTTTACCATTAATCCATTGATTTATGGTGTTATTTACATAGAAAATGCTATATTTTCGTTCAAATGATAAGATACACAAAAAAGGTCTCTAATCATGCTTTCTCTATTTTGGTAGTAAGGAAAATATCCCCATTCTTCACCTCTTATATAGTCACTATCTCGATAATCGTTATACGTTTCATAGTGTTTAATATAGTCTTTTAATGTGGTAATTGAGACAGTGTAATCATTATTCTCATATAGCTCTAAAAGATACTTATATTGTTCTTCTATGTCATTATCTAACAAACTTGCATCACATATTTCTTTTATAAAATATATTTTTGCTTCGATTTTGCTATTAAATAAACATTCAACGGGTAATCCATATTCATCCTTATGAGTTATATGCAAGCTATATTTATTCTTTAGTCGATCATATAAATCACTCATATTGTAATCTCCATTAACTTATTAAAGCCTTGATTGGCTTGGCGTTTATCAGCAAAAGAGAATAAGGTTAAATCAAGGGTGCGAAGCAACGAAGTTTCCCTTGATTTAATCGGCTCTTTTGCTAAACGTCACAAAAAGCCAATAAGGGCAAAATAGATCGTAAGAGGTTTATGCAATCACATGATATAAGATGACATAATCAAAAAGGATAATAATGACGGCCATTAAATAAATATCTATTTTGGGTATACTCAAAATAGACTATTGAAATTCATCTATTTTAGAATAAATATATAATCTATAATAGACTGTCTATTTTAAGTAGTCTATAATAGATTTTTTAAAGGTATTTTTAAATAATGTTTATTCGAGCATATTTGAGGGCTTCAACAAAAGATCAAAATGCAGATCGTGCAAAAGGCATGCTTAGACAGTTTATAGAAGAGCGAGATCATAAAATCGCTAGCTACTATATTGAAAATGCCAGCGGTACCCAATTAAATCGTATAGAGCTAACAAGACTATTAAATGATAGTCAAGCAAATGATATTTTATTAATCGAACAAATAGATCGCCTAACACGATTAAACGATGATGATTGGACACAACTCAAAAAACAAATAAGTAATCTTAATTTAAAAATTGTAAGTCTTGACATACCTACCTCATGGCAGGCTCTAGATAAAAATATCACTAATAATGATCCAATTGCTAAGGCAATTTTGAATGCTGTAAACAACATGTTTATTGATTTGATGGCTGCTATGTCTCGAAAAGATTGGATAACAAGAAAAGAGCGACAAAGACAAGGAATTGAACGTGGTATAAAAAATGGCAAATATAAGGGTAAACAACCAGATTTAGAGCGTCATCAACAAGTAATTTCTTTAAAAAAACGTGGGTTGACCCTAAAGGAAATATGCCAAACTACAGGATATTGCTATTCAAATGTATGTAAAATACTGGCTCATTATAAGAAAGACCTATTCGTAATAAAAAAATAAGAAACAAAAAAGATTTGATATCAAAGAGAAAAAGAGTTTTCTAATTTTATTGAAAAACACCTCAATAATTGAGAAAGTTGTATTTTAGAAAAAATTAGATTTTAAAAAGTGCGTAACACGATACTATTTATACAATTGGGTCGTTTATTTTTAATACTAAGGGCAAAAACACCCCATTCTACTTTTGCTTGATAATAAACAGGAATATTATCAAGATCTGCTTGGGTCAGTTTATCATCATGAAAAGGGATAATAGGATCAGTGGGCATATGGATATTGAACTTATTTTGTGTTTCATCGGCTTGGACGCATTGATCTTCAGATAAATTTAAAGAAATAAAATTAATAACATCGGGATTTTTATAGGCCGAACGAATATCAATATGATCTATCACGATATTATCTGTGGTACGAACAGAATTTACTTTGTAAAAAACAACAGAACCATGACTAGTCACTTTGACACTATTTTGAAAGATTTGCTGTATTGTCTTCAAATCAGTTGGCATAGGTTTTGGCAAAATATCAATTAGCTGTAACCAAGTATAAGAAAGGTATGGGAGTGTATGCATTTTTTCATCCAGAGTGTATGTATTTAACATTATTAATATTTTATAAATAGTAAATATTATTTTCTTTTTGAAATGGGTGGCAACACAATGCCTGAAGAAGTAGATTTTATTGTTGAGGATTTAGGTAGTGGCCTTGCTGAGAGGGTTGGTCTATGACCTGCTGGAGGGCGTGGTTGTAGTAATTTTGCTTCCTCGGAGGTAAGAGATGATTTTTCTATAGTTTCTTTTGTAGCCTGCTTTTGTCTTTGTATAATATGTTGATCTATTTCATCATCTATTTTATTATATACACCATTATTTTCTTTAAACTCATCCTGTATTATTTTTTGTTGAGATTTTATATTATCTATTTCACAATTTATATTCTCCATTTCTTCTTGATTCTTTTCAATTTGAGCGTTTTTTGTTTGTAATTCAGATGATATAGCTCCTATTTGATTTTTTATATTCTCCATTTCTTCTTGATTCTTTTTAATTTGAGCTTTTATTTTTTCTTGATTTTCTTGATTTTCTTTATTTGCATTAGCCAATTTTGCTCTTAATAAATTATTTTCATTTATTAATGAATAATAGTTTTGTTTGAATGAATCGCTTTGTGATATTAATGTTGTCCTTTGCTCTCTTAAAGCATTATTTTGATTGACAAAGTCCTCAAATTCAGCAAGTTTTTTTCCTCTCTCCTGTTCTTTTTCTTCATATAGATTTTGATAATGTGATTTTTTTCTATAATATCTTCTATAATCATCAGTATAAGTTGTCCCATCTATTTTACTTCCAGATGGTTGTGATTGTGTATATTCTTTACTAAGTTTTTTGGCAAGTTGTCGGCGATCCTTATTACTAACTTCATTATGCTCTTTTGATAATTTTTCTAGCAACTCTGCTATTTTTTTATTTTCTGCTCCACTTACGCCAATATCTATACGGTTTTCAGATGTTGCGCTTAAAATTTCTTGTTTTATTATTGCATTATTGATAACAGCATCCCCTTCACTACCATATTTTTCATATTGATATTTTATAAAATCTTCCTCAGTTTGGCTTAAGAAAACAAATTCTTTTGCATTTGGATTCATACCAGCAATAGCATGCCCCATTTCATGTGCTAGCGTTTGAACAGCGAGTTCTTTTGTAGCCATATGAGATGTACTTAAATGAATAATTTTTTCTGTTGAATTACAATAACACCCCCCCTCTTTAACAATTAGTATTTTCCATCCACTATTTTTTAATTCTTCAATCTGTTTTTTTGCTGTCTCTGATTTATTTATTAAAGCGAATGCATCTGAACCAATAGCCTTTTGTAAGTCCGTAAAAGGATGATCACCAACTTCACCGACATGATTTTCACCACCTTCACCTTTTCCAGCCATATAATCAATTTGTTGTGGAATTTGAGCTGTTGCAGAAGCCGCAGCAATTGATCCCCCTCCACCTTCATCAACAACCTCTTCCATTTGAGAAGCAATAAGTTTTGCCCCGCAAGCGGTTGAGTGTCCATTTAAAGCAACAGGAATGCCATTGACTGTTAATCCATTATATCCTTGTATAATAGGAAATGCCCCTTTGCACAAAGGGCAAACCGTCATATGTCCAACCCCAGCCACAGGAATTCCCTGGATTGTATAATCCGTAAATCCATTAATAACTTTACCACCATGTGTGGTCATATCTCCAAGGCGGATTAATGGTTTTGCCATTTTAAAAACCTGTCAATATTAATGTTACAAATATTTCATTATCATAAAAAAACAATATAAAAAAAGCCATTATTAAGATGTAACTGTAATTATTACACCTTAATATGTTCTACTTAACTATTAAACGACATCATAATTCCCTCTTCATCATTATACTCCAATGAAACAGAGGATATTTTTTTCTTGTCAGCCAGTTGCTGTAATAGGTTTTGGGATAAAATAGGCAGGATTTGTTGATCTAACAGGCTATCGATATTCCTTGCCCCTGTATCTGGTAACAAGCAAGCTTCTACAATCATATCATATAGGCTATCTTGAATAACGCATTCTATTTTATAGTGGGTCATCAAACGTTTAATGACCTCTTTAAATTTAATTTCAACAATTTGTCGCATTGCCATAGCAGATAACGGACGATAAATAATTGTTTGAAAACGAGCCAATAATGCTGCTTGGAAATGATTTTTTAAAATAGGACGGATTAATTCGTGTAATTCAGAGATGGTTGCTTCTGGTTGTTCATCAAGCAGTGTCATCATATGTTCACTGCCTAAATTAGAAGTCATGAGAATAACACAGTTCCTAAAATCAACTTCACGTCCTTCACCATCCCTCATAAAACCACGATCAAAGACTTGATAAAAAAGATTTAGAACATCCTTATGCGCTTTTTCAACTTCATCCAACAAAACAATACTATAAGGATTTTTACGAACTGCTTCTGTTAAAACTCCTCCTTGACCATATCCCACATAACCTGGAGGGGAACCCTTTAATTGTGATACAGTGTGAGCTTCTTGGTATTCTGACAGATTAATTGTAATCAGTGATTTTTCACCTGCAAATAACATATTAGATAATGTCAAAGCAGTCTCTGTCTTACCAACGCCACTGGGACCAACAAGTAAAAATACCCCTAATGGACCTTTATCAGAAGTTAGTCCTGTTTTTGCAGCACGAATTTTTTTGGCTATCTCATTCAAAGCGTGCTCTTGGCCTATTATAGATTTCCCAAGAGTAGCTTCTAGCTCCAACAGATTGGTTTGCTCATCCTTTAAAAGGCTGCTTAGGGGAATGCCAGTCCAATCCGCAATGACTGTAGCAACCATATATTCTGTTACATCAAGAGAAATTAAAGGATTATCATTTTGAACTGTTATAAGTTTTTGTTGAAGATGAATAATTTCTTGTTTATCTGTATTCGTTTCGCTCATTTCTTGCATTAAGCTTTGAATTTTTTGTTCAATTATATTCTGATCTTCAGTAGATTTTTTGTCGCCGTTAATACTTTCCCCTTGTAAAGAAAAAATTTCTTGTTTTTTACTTTCATGAGTTATTTTCTTTTGGCGTAAGTTAATAATCTTTTGAATAGTTTCTTTTTCTTTTTCAAACTGAGAGATCAGATCTTTTAACTGATCTTGTAATAATCTTTTTTGTTGATTTATTTCTCCTAAACGTTCGTGACAAGTCTCAGAAGAAAATTGAAAATCATTCTCAATAGCTTTATATTCCAAATCATAAGCTGCAATTTTAGCTTTGATTTGCACAATAATCTCAGGAAGCGTATCTAAGCTCATACGCACCCTAGCACTGGCTGTATCCAGCAAATCAACGGCCTTGTCTGGAAGTTGCCGACCTGTCAAATAACGTCTTGATAAAGTAACCGCAGCTTTAACAGCTGGGTCTTGAATATGAACATTGTGATATTTCATATAATGTTCTTTTAATCCACGTAGCATTAGACAAGCTTGCTCGTCGTTTGGTTCGTCTACTTTAACAATCTGAAAGCGTCTTTCTAAAGCAGCATCTTTTTCAAAATATTGCTTATATTCTGACCATGTTGTTGCAGCAATTGTTCTCAGCTCACCCCTTGCCAAAGCAGGTTTTAATAAATTAGCAGCATCAGAGCCACCAGCTTGGTTTCCTGCACCAATAATTGTGTGCGCTTCATCAATAAATAATAGAACAGGGTTAGATGAACGCTGAACAGCTTCAATAATATTTTTTAATCGTTGTTCAAATTCACCTTTAACACCAGCGCCTGCTTGTAATAATCCAATATCAAGTGTTCGTAAACTTACATTTTTTAAAGCTGTTGGAACATTTCCTTCTGCAATTCGTAGAGCCAAACCTTCAACAAGAGCTGTTTTACCAACACCGGGCTCTCCTACCAAAATAGGATTATTTTTACGTCTACGCGTTAAAATATCAACCATTTGGCGAATTTCATTATCTCTGCCAAAAATAGGATCTATTTTTCCCTCTTTGGCATTTCTTGTGACATCGGTTGTAAATTTATCTAAAATTTGTTGGTAAGCATCATCTTCAGAGGTTTTTGTTTTACTCGTTGTTTTTTTTGTTTTCTCTAATGTCTCTGTAGGAGAAGAAACAGAATTCAGTGCAGCTTTATTTTGTATCTCATCACGTTCATCAGAATGCTCATCCAACAAGGGGCGTAAACGTTGTAATTGTATCGCCCTTAAGCTTAATAAAGGCCATGTTCCAGAAGCTCTTAACCATTCAGGTTGATTCATTAAGGCCTGCAAAATATGGCAAGAACGAATACTCTCGGTATTTTCTTCTAATGAAGCAATAAGCCACGATGCCTGTAATAATGATATAAATTCTTTGGATAATTGAGGACGTGTTTGGATTGAATGTGATAAACCATCAAGATAAGAAAGAAGATTTCTCCATAACTCTTCTAAATCCCATTCATAACGCCTAGCAATAACCGTAATATCGCCTTCACCTTCTTCTAATAATTTTAATAACCAATGCTCTATTGTAATTTCTGCATGAGCTCTTGTTTGACAAAGAGATGCCGCTGCCTCTAGGGCTTTGGCACAATATGGATTTAAACGGCGTAATAAAGAAGCTGTAGAGTTGTCCATTTAATAATCTCTCATCATTATAAAATGTTATTAAAAATTCATAAGTTTTTTGAGGGTATAAAAGTGCTGTTATATTAAAAAAATAATATAACAGCACTTTAATCATTCATAATTTAAATTATGTAATGATTATTAAGATTGTGGACGCTCATCCCAATCATCAGAGTGAATAATATTTCCGTCTTTAAACGTCCAAGTAATTTTTTTATAACGGAGTTCGATTTCTTCCAAATGGTTATGTTTTTCTTTGGAAGGATCTTTAATATCATACATTAATGGAGATACACGAACCAATTTTACCGTCTCTAATTTAGTGTTGAAATATTCAACTTCTTGACCTGCATCATTAATACGATACCATTTAAACTCAGCTGATTTTAAAGTTTGACCTGTAGTAACAGCTTTGTATAAATATGGCGTAGAAGAATCAACTTCTTTTCTAAAAATAACAGGTTTATGAGTACGAGTGCCTGTTAATTTACCTGTATTATTATCGGTTGGAATATATACATTGTGATCAAAAGCAACAACTTCAATACTGCCCTCACGTTTTTGAACGTTAACTGATCCTTTAATATCAGCTCCACCATCATCTTTTAGCCATAAATATAAAGGTATAGCCATTTTATTACTCCTTAATTCACTATATAGTTATTTGTCACCTTGATTAAGTGACGCTTTTTGATCGCTTGATCCTCTAGATATTACTCGACATGCAGACGATTTATCTGGGATCAAGCGAACTTCAACTCTGCGATTAGCTGCTCGCCCCGCATCAGTTGAATTATCGGCAATAGGCTGTTTGGAACCTTCACCTTGAACGGCAAAGCAAGTAGATGGAATATCACTATTTTGTACCATCCAATTTTGAACAGCCTCTGCTCTTTCTCTTGATAACTGTTGGTTTAATTCTTCATTACCTGTGGAATCTGTATGTCCAGTAATAAGAATTAACCATCCTGGTTTCGCTTTTATTTGTAATAATGCTTTAATTAATATTTTTGTTGATCCAGGTTTTAAAACTGATTTTCCAACATCAAATAGTGCCATACTATCAAAATTAATAAGTCCTTCTGGTTTAGGAGACACTGATGATGGAACAAATTTAGGAGGGTTATAACTGTTAATAGCCTTCAACAAGGGAGGCATAATTGCCTCACCCATATATAAACCCATATCTAAATATAAAGGAGTACCATCCCGATAATACTGATCTAAAAGTGCTGCATCTTTTTGTAATTGAATAAAAGCATCTTTTTTATCCCCCTCTTTAGCATCAGGTATTTGATAAAAACGATTAATATCGTGACTAATAGATCTTAATAAATGTTTATTATTAATGTATGCCCCTAAAAAAGAGCTTCCTAAGAAAATACAAGCCAATCCTATAGCATACGTAATAGCCTTGGTAATAGGATGATAGCCTGATTGATGGGGCAATAAACGAATCATAAAATTTGGCAACAAAATCGTATTCTCTTTATCGACAGATCGATCAACTCTAGGAAGGCTAATTGTTTCTTTTACCCATTGTTCCCATAAATTATTATCTTTAACCTCTACAGAGGTAAAAATCATTCCTATTGAAGTAGGTGGAACATACATATAGTCTGGTTCGTTATTAATATATTCTTGAACAACATTGTGGTTGAACCATTGTAGCCAAGCATTAATATGTAAGATTTGAAATAGTCTTTTTCTTTTTTCTGAATCTTGGCCATTTAAAATCCAATCTTTATAATGAACTGGTGTTTGACCGTTTGTCCAAACAGTTAATTTTTTATCAAGAGCAACCATTTCAAACCAAGGACTTTGAACACCATCTAAACATGTTACAACTAAAGAGCTAATATTGGATTTAGTAAGTTTTTTAACACGACTTATTTGATAAAAATATTCATGTAATTGCCCCATAAGAGCAGCCTTGTCACTTTGCTGCTCAGCAAGAGTAATCATTAATGTGCTAATTTGATTATGCCAACTTGGCCGTTCTATTAAAAGAGCTTCTACGACATCATCAATTTCATTAAGATTGTTTACAAAAATATAAAATCCATGGTCTGTTTGTCGAGTACGATCGCTAATATCAAATAGGCTTTGTTCACTATTTTTATAAGCTAGTATAATGGGTTGACGATAGGCTGGAGATGGCAGTTTATCAATGATATCATTCAGTTTGTTACTACTTTGTAAGTTGCGCGAAATTTTTCCTAACTTAATCCAAGATATAATCGCAACAACTAAACAAAAAATTAATAACGCAGCCAACAGCACTTTATTATTGATAACAAAAATAAAGCAAAAAATACTTATCAACAAACAAGCTAGAAGCCATAATATACGTTTTAAGGTGGTACTCACCTTTAAGCTCCTAATTCTTAATAACAGGCAGCCATTGATGTAGCAGCTGCTCTAAGTGAGAGTTTAATCCTATCCATAGGAATGTTACGATAATAATTGAAACAATAATCCATAAATAAAAAGATCGTAAATATTTGAAAACAGGAGATTTATAACGGGTGTTGATTAGTATCGGCTGTGCCTGAGAATCAAAAACACCCACTTTATTCGTTAATGTTTTTGTTAAATTTGTTAAATCCTGTTTTGGTAAATGTTTATAACGGCCTTGGTAACCCAAAGCTAAAACTCGTTGAAAACAGGTTAAAACTATTAAATTAGGTGCGGGCTGGTTCAATACAGCTTTAATACGTTCAAAAAGGATTTCTCCTGCATTCATTGTATTAAAAAATTTTACCTGTAGTGGCGTTTGAACCCAAGCATTATAACCACTATCCATTTCTGTTCTGTCTAAAACAGCTTCGTCTAACAACGCACATTGCGCATAGGTAATATGCTCAATATTTTCTTCACTTTGCTTTTGTTCTTGCAGCTTTTTTTTAACAGTATCCACCATCGCGATAGCTTTTTCATACAACTTATCGCCATCTTCAATTTTTATACCATTTTTTAAAGAAGCAACCAATAACCACGTATCTAGCATTAAACTATCAAGAGCAATATCATTTTTCATGATCGTAACACCGCAAATAACTCAAGTTTTACATCAGGAATAGTGCCAGGAACATAAAAAATACAAAGCCCAGCATCTAACATTGCCCGAGCAGCACTATTATCTAAATCAATTGAAAAATATTGATTTTCTAAACGCAAAGGAATAGCAGCAGGAACATGCCTTAACGCAGTAATCGGCACACCATTTACTGCAACATTCACAATATTATTAACATCATCTGGAGCACCAACTTTACAAACCAAAGGAAATTGTGTTTGTAAAATGCTAGGTGCAAGAGATGATCTAACAGAAAGGTAAAAATCAACATTTTCTCTTAAACGAGGATCATGAAGATTTCCCTTCCAGAAATTATTATTTGTTTTTTCAAGGTCAATAACAATAACTCTTGAAGGCAAGCTTGCCTCTAGTAAATCGCTAATTAAACGCATTAAAGGTGGAAAAACCTCATGTAATTTATCATGCTGATATCGAGGAATAGAGTTAATATCATGTTCAAGAGAAAACGTCAGAAGTGATCCCGCAAGCCTAGTTAACTCACGATAAATAATCTCTGGATGAATGTTTGGAAAAGACCCAAAGAAACTTAAAATAGGCTCATAGCTATTTAAGGCATTTAATAACCAAAATAAAGAAACATCCGCAACGGCAAAATCTGCCATACGCTGATTATTTTCCCTACGCATTCCCATTAAACGTGCCCTTTTAGCACGCAATTGAATTGTTAAGATTTCCAGTTGTTCTATTAGTGTAGGCTGTGCTGAAAAAGATAATAACGGAGGAATAAATCGCTCATCAAGTATCCAAGACTGACCATCACGAACCAAGCGCGCTACAGGATAAGTAAGATACTCATCATTTGTATCGATATTAAACCTAAAGGTTAATGAGTATCGTTCAACAGCTACAGACTCTTGCTCGCTTCCAAAAATATCTTGAACAGATACCCATTCTTGTTGATAGCGCACAGGACGTTGAATGACTTCATCTTCTTTACTATAATTACCACCATTAGCATGCTCAAGTGGAAGTGCTAGTAAAACATCAACTTGTTGCAAATCAATCGGTAATACTTTATCCAAATCGCAAGCAGGAGGAAGACTATCCGCACGATCTGTATCGATAAAGCACCCATCCTGCATTCGCGCGCGCAGATGTTGAACCTTTAAACGATTTACTCGCAAAGCGTCTTTATCAAATTCTATTTGATGAACACCCCAAGGATGAACACAACCAATATGCGCAATGCAATTATTGGTTAATGCTTCCCATCGAGCTTGTTGTTGGAATTGTTGAGGAGACAAAAAAGCCCCCTCAACCCATAACGGTCTTGAAATTTTCATAAAAGATTAAACGTTTATTGTTTTGCTTTTGGCATTTGAGATACTAAAGAAAGATTAATATTCATGCCTTCCACTTGGAAATGAGGAACAGCATATAACTTAACCTTAAAGAACCCTGGATTATCTTCTATATCCTCTACAATCACTTTGGCTTCACGCAAAGGATGAGATGCTTGTAGATCATCCGTAGGATCAGTCATCTCAGTAACCAAGGTATTTATCCATCTGTTCAACTCTAACTCTAACAAACGTCTGTCTTTGGTCATCCCAATATTTTCACGTTGTAATATTTTTAAATAATGGGCAATACGGGAGAGCAAGAATATATAAGGGAGACGAGAGTTAATGCGACTATTTGCTGTTGCTTCTTTTGTATCATATAAAGCTGGCTTTTGAGTTGAATTCGCTGAGAAGAAACAAGCATAGTCACGGTTCTTATAATAAGAAAGCGGAATAAATCCAAGATTGGCAAATTCAAACTCTCTTGTTTCAGGAATCATAACTTCTGAAGGGATTTTAACCTGACTTCCTGTACCAAGATCATATAGATGAATAGGAAGATCTGTTACAGCACCACCAGCTTGTGGACCACGAATTTGTACGCACCAACCATTTCTTACAAAACTTTTCATCATATTTGCTGCAAAAGCATAAGAAGCATTTGTCCACAAATAACGATTATGATCCGGTCCCTTTACCTCTTCAACATAGTTAAAACTACGAACAGGAACTGTATCTGGACCATAAGGTAGGCGTGCTAGTACTCTTGGCATCGTTAAGCCAATATAACGAGAATCATCCGTATTTCTAAAAGCTTTCCATTTAATATATTCAGCACGATCAAAATAATTGCCAATATCTTTAATGGCAGCAACTTCTTCCATTGTTTCTTTGCCAAAAAAAGCTGGTCCTGTAGAAGCAATAAAAGGCATATGAGAGGCTGCGGCCACTTTAGAGATATTTTTTAATAAAGCAATACTTTGTGGAGAACGATCGAATTCATAGTTTGCAATAGTTGCTGCAATGGGTTCTCCACCTGGGGTATCATATTCTTGGATATAAGTATGATAATAAAATCCACTTTGAATAATTTCTGGAGCATCTTCAAAATCTCTACGCAGATCTTCCATAGAAACATCTAGTAGCTCAAGTTTAACATTTTGACGAAAATCTGTTTGATCAACCAAAGATTTTAAACCGCGCCATGTCGATTCAACTTTTTGAAATTCTTCATGATGCATAATTGCATCAAGTTGTTTACTTAATTGTTGATCAATAGCACTAATATGATGATCAAGAAGTGTTTTGTCCAAACGATCCACTTTCTCAGAAGATTGTTTTAACAATTTCATAAATACACTAACTGCTGCTGTTACACGTTCATCAGCACTAACGTCAGCAAGAACATCAGTGTTTTCAAAAGCATCAATTTCTTTTAGATGATCAACAGGTTTTAAATTAATTTTTTCAAATAATGTTTCATAAACACTACTAGCAGTAATTCCATCCTCTACTTTTGTTACAGAGGTGCCTTGAGTTTTTTTTGAAGCAATTTCTGACATAATTCTTTATTTCCACTTATGAGATTAAATTTTTTCGGGAGCTAGCTCTGATAATTCAGCTCTAAGTTTGTCACTTAAAGATTCATCTTTAAGAATATTTTCCAACTCACGGCGGAACTTTGCATTATCAAGCAAATTAGACTTCAAGTCACGAAGTAGGTTACGCATAGAAAGAAGAGCTCTTAATTGGGGAACTTGACGTGCTATTTGCTCAGGCTCAAAATCCTTCAAAGATTTAAAATCTAAACGAATATTTTCTTCACTGTTATCACCAGCAAGCGTATTTTCAACGGTCATATTCACTTTTGGATTAAAATCCGCAAGAACATTATCGAAATTATTTTTATTAATAGAAACTTTTTCTCTTTCTGATAAGGGTCTGTGTTCTTGACCATTACTATAATCTGCCATTGAGATTAATTTTAACGGCAATTCTACTAACTTTTGCGCTCCCCCCGTATGTAAATCTAATTTAATGTTAATACGTGCTGGAGGCACTTCTTTTTGAAAACTATCTGACATATAAACCCCTCACATTCGACGATATCAAAAATAACAAACATAAAATTAATTATTTTTATATCATAAAGTAATAATATTGATATAAGAATTATACTTACACCAATAAAATGATTCTTTCAAAACAAAAATATCTTAAATTTGAGTAATCTAATGGATAAAAATAACAAAAAATCTTTTAATTATAAATGGTTATTAGTTTTACCTATTGTATTATGTATTCTTTTTTTATGTTTTTATTATTCCTTTTCAGAAGTTGAAATTCAAAAACAGTTTTTTTCTTTATTTATTATTAAAATATATAATGTTTTATTATTAATATTAATAAGTATTTTAATTTTAATTAATTTTTATTTTTTTATAAAATATAGAAAAAAAAATATTCTATTAAGACCAAAACAAAATTCAAAAAATAATAAATCAAACGAATATATAAAAAGTATTTATATACATATTCAAAAATACTTAAAAGATAAATATGGATTATTATGGAAATACAAAACAAAAATTATTATTATTTTTGGAGAAAAAGAAAGTATTTATAATTTATCCTCTGACTTTATCCAAAATTTATGGAAAGAAGATAAAAAAGTAATTTTTTTATGGTTAGATAATGAAAGTGAAACATTTCCACACGAAGATGTGATTGAATTCTGTAAGTTACGAGGGCGACCTATTGATGGAATTATTTTTATAACATCAAATCATTATTTATCTAACACCATCTCTGTGCAAAAAATTTCTGTTGATATTCATCAACTCTATCAAGAATTGAAGGTTAAAATTCCTTTTTATATGTGGATGGTTAATAAGGAAAACAATGATAACGAAAAGGTTTTTTCTCAACCCATTTATTGTGCATTATCAGATCATAATTCTATAAATATCTTACAGGAATCATTATCTTCTTTTATCCCTCCTCTGATTTCTGCTGGGATAACACCTTTAACTGAGAATCATAAAAACACTTATTTACTTCAGCTGGCATCTAACTTGCTAAATGGCGGAAAAGAGCAATTAGCAAATAATTTAAAACCATTTATTGGTGGGAAAACACCTATCTATTTAATGGGTTTAATGTTTTCTCAAAAATTAAATATAAAATCTACTTATAAAAAAAATTGGTTTCAACACTCTAATTGGGAAGCCGTTGCAAATAATTTAAACTACATCTATCCCAAACGTATTAGCATGTCTCATGCTGAAAAATTCCAACTTGGATGTATAGGATTAATCTTAATATGGGGAGTAGGAAGTGTTGTTTCTTATTTTGTAAATAAGAATTCAATCGTTCACAATTCACAATTGGCTTATCAAGCAATTAACGAGCGCTTACCAACTGCACAAGGTTTATTAATACAAAAACAATTACAACAAGAAATAACTCATAAACAATTGCTTATTAAACAAGGATCTCCTTGGTATAGTCGTTTTGGATTAAATAAAAATACACAACAATTAACGGCATTATGGCCTTATTATAAACAGGCCAATCTGAGGTTAATGCAAAACCAAATTATTACTTTACTCAATAAAAAACTTACTTTTTTTACTGAAAATAGTAAAAACTCTGCAAATAACTTACAAACAAAAGAAGCATATGCTCTATTAAAAGCCTATTTGATGATGGCAAAATCAGAAAAGATGGATGCAGGATTTTTTGAAGAAGTTATTTTTCGACATTGGCAAGAACGTTCTAATGTAACTCAAGGAATCTGGGAGAATACAGCTCCTTCTTTATTAATTTTTTATGCGCAAAACCTTCCTAATCATCCTGATTGGAAAATTAACCCTAATATGATGTTGGTTGAAAATACTAGAAAAATACTGTTACATCAAATTGGAAATCATAAAGTCGAAGAAATCCTATATAATGATATCATAGGAACAGCATCACCTCATTTTGCAAAAGTAGAATTAAAAAATATTGTTAACAATACAGATGTAAATCAAGTTTTTTTTACAAAAGAAACTATTCCAGGTGTGTATACACGCAAAGCATGGGAAAATGAAATTAAAACAGCTATTGATCAAGCTATTGAAGCACCAAGACAAAATGTTGATTGGGTTTTAAGTGATAATCCAGAAACGACCAATGATCCCAATGACAATAAAGCACTTAAACAATTATTAACTGATCATTATTTTAATGATTTTCAGAAAAAATGGGCTATATTTCTAAACAGCATACAATGGCGTCAAAGCCAATCCATCGAAGATACAATAAAGCAATTAACTTTATTATCTGATGTAAAACGCTCTCCTCTTATCGCATTAATTAATACAATTAACTATGAAGGCAAAACAGGAAAACAAACAGAAGATATTCCTGGATCTCTAGTCCGTTCAACACGTAAATTGTTTTGGAATGATAAAGATGATGCTATCAACCAAAAAGAAACGGTTTCTTATCCTATGGACGATACTTTTGGATCTCTATTTGCAATTATAGAGGGAAAAGCAGGAGGAGATGGCACAACAAATATTAATATTCAATCATTTTTAACCAAGGTAACATTACTTCGATTAAAATTGCAACAAATTGCTAAAATTAATAACCCAAGAGCCGTTAATAACATGGTTTTTCAAGAAAAAGATGAACAATTAGCAGAAAGCAGTCAATATAGCCAGTTAATGGCTGCTTTTATAGGGGATTCGTTGGGAGGATTAGGAAATACTCTATTTGTAAAACCCATAGAGCAAATTAAACAATCCGTAACCCAGCCAGCTTCTCAAAATATGAATAATGCTTGGCAAAAAAATATTGCAGATGAATGGAATAAAGCCTTTTCCAAAAAATATCCTTTTGATCCTCAATCTAAAAATGATGTTTCTTTTGATTTGTTAGGACAATATCTGCGCCCAAATACAGGGCGTTTAGATCAATTCATTCAATCTCAACTTGGGCATCTGATGCATAAAGAAGGAAATATATGGGTCGTTGATCCTATGGCATCTGATGGTTTGGTTTTTAATCCTCAGTTTTTACAAGCTATTAATCAACTAAATGAACTATCAGAAGCTTTGTTTATTAGCCCAGATATGCGTTTTCATTTTGAAATTCAAGCTGTTCCATCCCCAAAAATTATTCGAAGTGAGTTTTCAATTGATAACCAAAAAGTTATTTATTTTAATCAAGCAGATGAATGGCAATTAGTAGATTGGCCCGGAGATGATGAGGTTCGTGGTGCTTCTCTTGCGGTTATGGATTATTCATCAAAATTAAAAAATTTAGCAGAATATGATGATAAATTAGGAATTATCCGCTTACTTGATAAAGCAAAAATTAAACAGCTTGATAGTAATATCTTTCAATTAACGTGGAAAATACCTCGTTCTAAACAAACCATAACATATCTATTAAGAAATGATAATGGAAAAGGAATATTAACATTTCTAGACCTAAAGAGCTTCCAATTTCCACAACAAATTTTTGAAGAGCAGTAATAATGATGCTTAAAAAACTAATTACAGGTTGCTTTCAACAAGAAGATGCCATCTCTCAAGCTCGCAAAGCATCTATAAAGTGGCAAGATTGGATATTACCAATTCCTGGTGTCAGTAAAGTAGGAAACGATCCAACATATGAAGATGACTTTCAATATATGCGTGATGAAATCAGCAAAATAACGGATACCAATACTCAAAATATTTTAATTTACGCAGAAGAACTCTTAAAAAATCATTGTAAAGATGTTCGTGTCATCACTTATTATATTTGGGCGCGTTTACATCAAGACGGTGAAAGTGGTTTTGCTGATGGATTATTATTATTAGCAACATTAGTGCATGAATATGGTGAAGAGCTACTCCCAACTAGGACAATCACGCGTAAACTAGCCTTTGAATGGCTTTGTGGTGTAAAAATACAAAATAGCCTATCTCTTTATCCAGAGGTTGAAAAAAATAATTTTAAAAATATTATTGCTGCATTAGCATGGTTACAGTCACAATTTGAAAGTTGGTCAGAAGAAAATCGTCCAAACCTCAATGGGTTAATTACTATTTTAGAAAATAGATTAGAAAGCTCTGGTGGAATTAATACAATTATTCCTCAAAATAGCACGGCTTCTTCTATATCTTCACCACAAGAAAAAAATAATTCTGAACAAAAATTTTCTGTTATTACCATTAAATCTGGTAGAGAGCTTTTAGAACAATCTCGCTTATTATCCTCTTACTTACACGAACAACCACAAGGATGGCTTTCCTCTGCCAGATTAATGCGTTGTATTCGATGGGATACAGTACATCAACTGCCATCACATGATGGTGGAAAAAAAACCAGACTTACTCCACCTCGAAGCGAGTTAAAAAATGCTTTAAAACGTTTATATATACAACAAAAATGGATAGAACTTCTAGAGCAAGCTGAAAACATGTTTATGGAAGGCGTTAACCATTTTTGGCTTGATATACAATGGTATGTTTATCAAGCTTTAAATAAATCTGACAATGAATATACAGAATGGGCAAAAATTATCAAAAACGATCTACAGATGCTATTAGATCGCTTACCTGGATTGCATGACCTAACATATGATGATGGTACTCCTTTTGCAGACGAGGTTACTCACCCTTGGATTGAGCAAAATGTTCTTTTAACTGAAACCAATTTCTTTGCCGATAAAACAAACTCATCTTTTCATGATCAAAATAGTATTTTAGATATGGAAAGTGAAGCGCTGACCATGATTGATAAAGAAGGGGAAGAGGCAACCTTAACATGGTTAATGCAATTGCCTGGTATTGATTCAACCAAAAGTCGTTGGCTACAAAGGCTTTTAATGGCACGTATCACTGAACAATGTGGAAAAATAGATATGGCTGTTCATTTACTAAAAGAGCTAGAAAAAGATGCAGAACCCTTTCAATTACAATTATGGGAGCCTGAATTAATGTTTGAAGTTAAAGCACGCCTCTTAAAGTTATTACGTATGAAAGCACAACGTAACGAAAGCGATAAAATTCGTTTATTAGAAAAAATGGAACAGCTGCTATCTGATCTAGTATCAATAGATCCTTCTCGAGCCTTTATATTATTTAATTAAAAAAAATAGGAAAAAATAATGGCTCATGACGATTTAATATTACGCTACTATGAAGCAGAAATGATGTATTTACGCGAGGCTGGAAAAGAGTTTGCGCAAGCTCATCCAGATCGTGCTGCACTACTAAATTTAGATAAAGTTAGCGACAGAGATCCGTATGTAGAACGTTTGTTTGAAGGTTTTTCCTTTTTAATGGGAAAAATGCGCCAAAAGCTAGATGATGATTTACCCGAATTAACTGAAGGTTTGGTCAGTTTATTATGGCCACACTATTTACGTACTATTCCCTCTTTGGCAGTAGTTGAATTAACCCCAAACTATCATAAACTAAAAGAACCAGAAATTTTATCTAAAGAGTTTGAAATTATTTCACAACCTATTGGTTCTAAAAAAACAAAGTGTCGTTATAGATCTACTAGAGATGTAGAGCTGCTACCTTTAAAATTAAGTAATGCTCAATTATTACATGAACCAGATGGTCGTTCAATCATTAGAATTCGATTTAATTGTGGTGATTTGGCTGAATGGGGCGATATTCATATTCACTCTTTACCAATTTATCTTAATGCTGATTCCCCGATTAGCTCTGCCTTGCATCTTTATCTAACACGATATGTTCAACATAGTTTTATCCGTTATTCAAATGCTTTTAATTCAGATCGACGACCAATAGATTTATGCTTTTCTCCTATGGGTTTTGATCCAGAAGATCGATTATGGCCTAAAGGAGAGACCGCTTTTAGTGGGTATCAACTTTTATTAGAATATTTCTCTTTTAGAGAAAAGTTTATGTTCTTAAATCTAAAGGGATTAGAAAAAATTCACTTTCCAGAGGCAATAGAGTGGTTTGAGCTAGACATTGTTTTAAACAAATTATGGCCACAAGATTTGCTATTTTCTGAAGAAAATTTTGTTTTATATTGCACACCTGTTATTAATTTATTTGAAATTGAAGCTGACCCCTTACGAATTTCAGGTTTACAACACGAATATTTACTGCGCCCATTAAGAATTCAAGATGGTCATACTGAAATATATTCTGTAGATCATGTAAAATCATCAAAACGTGCCGAACAACATGATTTTGTTCCCTTTAGCAGTTTTCAACATCGTGGAGGTATGTTACGTCATACAGCCCCAGAACGTTACTATCATACACGAGTACGCCGTGGAGCCTCTGGTCTATATGATACTTGGTTAATTCTTGGCGGGGATGCTTTTGAAAAAAACTTTGACTTTGAAGAAGAAATTTTATCTCTAAGGATTACTGCAACCAATGGGCAACTCCCACGTAGCTCTTTACGTAACAGCATATTAAATCAACCGCTTCACTCAACACAATTAGAGGTTAAAGTTCGCAATTTAAGTGCCCCTACAATGCCATGCTACCCACCATCAACAGATCGCTTTCATTGGCGTGTTCTTAGCCATTTAAGCTCTAACTTTTTAAGTATGCTGGATAATGCTGAAATCTTAAGGGGAACCTTGGCTTTATATGACTGGACAGATGATGAAATGAACCGTCGTCGTTTAGAGGCAATTATTCATGTAGAGCATTCTTTAATTCAACGTTTTGAAAAAGGCTTCTTATTAAGAGGCGTTGATATTGAAGTAACAATCAATAGCAACGGATTTTCTGGAGAGGGGGATATTTGCCTATTTGGCGAGATGTTAAATCAATTCTTTGCTTTATATACAGATATTCATTTGTTTAACCAGCTAACAATTACATTAAAACCTACTGGAAAGAGTTTTAGATGGAAAGAAAACCACAGTCAGAAAATTTCTGGTTAGTTAAAAAAATTGAAGATAAAATTATATCTATTAATTTCTATCGTTTTTGTCAGCTGATAGAAAAAACAGATATACATTATCCTGCGCTTGGAACAACCTCTTTGCTTAAAAACGACCTTATTCGTTTTAGGTCAGTTGAAGATATGGGGTTTCCCGTTAGTGAATTTAAAGAGGTTCAATGGTCTAAAACAAACCCTTCACTCCCTCCAACGATTAGAACGACTTTTCTAGGTCTTTATGGTATTGATTCTCCATTACCAACAATATTCTTAGATGATATTGCTCAAAAAAGAGAAGGATATGAAAGTGTCACTTCCTTTTTAGATATTTTTCATCACCGTATGATCACGCAATATTACCGTATATGGCGTAAATATTCTTACCCAGCTTCTTTTCAATCAGGTGGCACGGATGAAACCTCACAATGTTTACTCGGATTAATTGGTCTAGGCATCCCAGGAACACAAAAACATATAGCAACCCCAATATCCCGTTTTTTGGCATTACTGAGTGTAATGCGCTTACCAACACGTAATGCTGAGGGGCTAAGCGCTTTAGTGTCTGTTCTTACAAAAAATACCAAAGCTACTGTCAAACCTCATTCTGTTCAACATATTCCATTACTTAACCCCATCAAATTAAGCTCTAAAACACCTGTTCATTTAAACATACGCCATACTTTGGGAAAAACTGGAAGAGATGTGAATAGTCAAATTGCCTTAAATTTATATACAGAAGACTTTGAAGAAGCAAAATCTTGGCTGCCAGGAGGTGTTTTATTTATAGATTTTTTAATCTTATTGAGAGTTTATTTAGGATGGAGATATACTGCAAAAATACAATTAACTGTTCCTAAACGCGTCCTGCCTGATGCTAAACTAAACAAATCTCAGATTCAATTGGGACGAACAGGAATATTAGGATTAACCAAAGAAAAGAAAAAACATTCTAAAGAAATTATTACTGTCAAAATAGGAGGATATAAAGGCTTAAAGCCTCTTTCTAAGGTAACACAAGCTGAAAAGGTCTCTTATGTATATTAATAAACAAAAATTATTAGGTCTAGGGGTATGTTTGTTAATACTTTCTGGATGTTCCTCATCTAAAAAAGATGTACAACAGGCCTCTGTCAATGAACCTAAAAAAGCACGTCATATTAAAGAATTATATTTGCAGTTTAATACTGATAAAGAGTTAAATTTAAATCAAGACAAACAGCCATTATCTGTAATGGTAAGAATTTATCAATTTAAAGACAACCAAGCTTTTCTTCAAAGCAATTATAAGGAGTTATTGAAGGAAAAAAATAATGATATTAAACAAAACACTCTTAATCAATACGATATTATTCTTAAGCCAAACGAGAAAATATTATTACATCGCCCCTTAGAAAAAGATAGCATTTATATTGCTATAGTTGCCTTTTTTAGAAACCCAGACTTAGAAAAAAATAATTGGAAAATTATTATTCGAAGAGATTACCTCTTTAAAAAGAAACCAAGGATAATCGAGATTAGTTCAAATAAATTATCTTTAGAACCAACAAAAAAAGAGTTGAAAGCACAAGGAAAAAAATGAATCCTTCATTATATGAGATGTTAACTTTTAATTTTACTGGTGAGCTTGATCTTGATCAAGTCAACGATAAAGATCAAGTTATTTTATCTGTTATGAATAACATTGAAAGAATTCTAAATTGTCGTGCAGGAAGCCTTGCTCATTTACCAGATTATGGAATTCCAGACATGCATTCTATTCTACAAAATTTACCTGGGTCTGCATATAATTTGATGAATATTATTCAAAGAGTTTTATTAAAGTACGAACCTAGATTGAAGTCTGTAAACGTGGATCTAACTGCTGAAGATAAAACAGGATGTTTATATTACACAATAGAAGCACATTTGCATAAAGTAGGATTAGTTCGATTTGGTACAGAATTTGCTCCTGAAGGGCGTATTCTGATTAATTATTTGCGTCAACGTCAACAAATCGATTGAAGGACAGCAACATGACATCAATATTATCAGATAAACTTGGAAAAATTGGAAAAACACCAATTGCACTGAAAGAGTTTATGTCTTTAAAAGAGGAAGTGGGAAAACTAAACCACCCCGCTCGACCAGATATTGACTGGAAAAAAGTAGAGGAGCTTTGTAAAACTATATTACGTAAAAATGGAGCTGACTTACAAACTCTTTCCTACTATACTATTGCATTGACAAAATTATATGAATTAAAAGGATTAACCGAAGGTATAGATCTGATTGATACACTTATCGGCAAATATTGGTTTAATTTTTGGCCAGAGCAAACACATATTAGAGTTGAAATTATTGCTTGGTTAGTAAAATCTATTCAACAGTTTTTAAGATCCTATCAGTTTTCATATACTGACCTAACATCTCTTTATCATCTAGAAAATTTATTTAATCATTTATGTCAAAATTTCCAAGACTTGGAAATTAAACATTTAACAGGCATGACAGATTTATATCTATTAACATCTAAAACGGCAAAGCAACTTGAACGTCTTGAGCAAGAAAATGCGCTATCTAATACTGTTTCATTTGATCATATTAACAAAATAAAAAAAAACAGAGATCTTAAAAATAGCAATGATATACCCAACCTAACAAAACAAGAAAAAAACATCAATCCAGAGGTTAAAAAAACAACTTTAGATGGTGAACCTCTATCCTCCACCACGCCCTTTATTCAATCGGAGAAAAAACATCCAAAAATTATTTTTTGGAAAGGTTTTATAACTGGAGCCTGTGCTATTATGTTCGTTGGCATTGTTTCAGGAGGAGCTTTGTTTTACAAACAACACATAAACTTGCAAAATGTTCCTATAGTTCACAGTCACTATTTCCCTGAAAATTTAACAGATAGCCAAATTAATATATTAACCAAACTTGCAGAGAATAAAATTTCAAAAGAAACAACTGATAATATTTTAACCAATGGTCAAGAAACCCTTAATCAAATTGAAATACAACCTCTTTGGGGAGTCTATTATGGTGACTATCTGATTAAGTTATACCAATCCTTATTTCCTCAAAATGCACAAGTTATAAAACTACAAAAACAGTGGCAAAACAAACAGAAAGAACTAGCAGACCAATATATACAAACCAATACATATCAAGTAATCCAAAATCAATTACAAAACCTGCTAGATCGATTAAATGGACTTGATGAAAGGAAAGGTCGATATATTACTGTATCAGAATTAAAATCTATTGTTTTTTCAATTCAAAAACCTTTGCTTCAATCCCCACCTTTAGATGAATTGTTAAGGCAAATGAAAGAGCAAAAAAAGCAACAAAAAGATACCACAACTTTACAACAACAAATAGATATGCGCTTCATACAACTTCTTAATTATTATTATATGCTTCAACAGTCCAAATAATTTAACCTTTTATTTAGAGATTTCCCTATGAGCTGGCCTATTCCAACTTTGACAAAAAAAGAACTTCCCTCTCCTCCTAATTTATGGTTTTGGGGTATATTTTTTATATCCCTACAAATTGTTGCAATTATTATTGGAATATTCATTCTTAACTATGAAAACCCAAAACAAATTGTTGGATTATGCCTAATTCCGACTATTTTAGGATGGATTATTTTATATGTATTTTGGGTATTAAAATATGTAGGCTCTTCTTTATTGGTAAAATATTGGAATAAAGAAACAGATAAAACTGATTCTTTATGGAAAAAATGGGGGAAAAATAAAATTACTATACTAGGCAATGCTGTATTAACGCCTGAAGAAAATGGAGTAAATGAGCTACTAGGAGATAATCCTCCTGTTTTTCCACAAAAAGCACGCCCTTTACATCTACACCATCTTCCTATTGAGGAGCTTTTCGAAAACATTCATCAACAATTAGAAAAACAATATCCTAACTATACAAGTGATATACAAGAAATATTTTTATTACTGCCTGAATCCTCTTCTTCTAAAGAAACAGAGTATCAAAGCACTATAAAACAACAATGGGATAATAGAAATGTTCATATTTTACATCATATAGAAGAATTATTTCCAATATTTAACAATAAAATAGAAATAAAGAAAATAATATTACTTTTGTCATTACAATTATGGGACAATAATCAAGAAATTTATAGTGAATTTATAACAGCTCAACTATTATCCTCAGAGCTATTTGAAAAAAAGCAAGATATTAAACCTATATATGGTTATATCAGTCGGAATATGCTGCTCCCTTTATATAATATTGAAAATGACTTTCAGAAATTTATGACTTATGGGTGTGACGATAGTAATCAAATAAAATCAATTTGGACAAATAATATAGAGGACAGTTTCTTACCAAATATTGTTTTAGAATTAGAAAAACATAAAATCTCAGCGTTAACACATAATATCAACTATTCGTTTGGCCAATCCAGCCCCATATCGTTAATGCTTGCTATGACAACAGCACTGAAAGCTATAAAAACACAACAAGCAGAACAGTTGGTGTTTAATAAAATACAAAATAATATAGTATTATTTAGAATATCATCATAATCGATATTTTATCTGTAAACTCATTAAACAATATAAATTTACGGATAAAATATTTAAATCCATCAAATTGGGTCTTATGGAACGCTTGGTTTATAATCAGAAAAAACTTCGTTGCGACTGATTTCGACTTTTTTAATTTCTATTTTTTGTGAGTCTTTGATCAGATATAAATCTACTTTGCTTAACTTCTCATCAATATCCAAATAGAGTTGTATTGGCTCTGGTCCTGTCTCTTTTGCCAGTTTTTCAAACGCATCGATAATTTCGTTTTGATTAAACTCATAATCCAAGCGAATATCTTTATGTGTTTTTTTATCCCTTATGAATGTAATCAGACTAATAGGAACGGCTCTGGGTTTAGTTTGATCTTGATTTTGATAGCTGTAATATTGCTCCCCATTTGCATAAGTAGTTTTATAATCTTTTAATTCATATAAATTATTCGTTTTTAAAACCCACGAATATTTATTCATTAATCGTAGCCAAGGTTCAGACCCTGGAACTTTATGCTCTAAAATTTCTTTGCGAATTTTCTCACTGATAACGCGGTTAAAATTTGTAAATTTTTCAGGTGCCATTTGATCAGCTAAATATCGTTTACGACTCATTTGCTCTCCAAACACACCTTGAACAAAGCGATCCCAGTTCGGTTCCTCTATTTTATGGGCTTTAAATTGGGCAACAACATATTGTTCTCCTCCCCCGAATATCCAAACAGTGACTAATCCACCTGGGGCATAGGCTATATAGAAAGTAAAATTTTCCAAAAAAATTCGATAACTTCCTGTTATAATATTATTAATTTTATAATTTTCTAATTGCTTTAGTTTTTCCTGATCTAGGATCGCAGATCCCTCCCAAAATTGATTTTCAGGAATAGAAAAATAACGCACCGTAATTTTATAAGGAAGTTCCTGTTTTAACCCCAAAGGCGTTGCTTGCTCACCACCTCCCCAAGCCTCCATAGGTGGCCCACCAAAAGAGGTAAAAGCCATGACAATTTTATTGGCCTGATTGGTAAAATAATTATGGTTAAAATCCAATAAAACAGAATAATCCCCTGCTGATGCTACATTGACATCATATTGATATTCTTTGGATGCTGTAAGCATTTTAAATCCCCCTACTAAAATAAGAACTAAAATCAAGCCAAAAATTATTTTAAGTTTTTTATTCATGTTAAACATTATCTTTGATTTCCGCCCTATGGGGAGGATCAGTCTGTGCGTCTAACCCAACATTTGCAGGGATTATTGCGTCTGCCTCAAGGGAAATATGCAAATAATCATGATAAAGCTGCTGTTGTTCTTGGGCTGATAATCCTGCTTGAACCAAAGAGAATGTAGAACATTCATTATTTTTATAATTTGCCAATAAATATTGGGTAACCTGACCGTCAAGCTTATTTAACAAAGAATGGCTTTGCATGGAAGTAATCCCTTGATTTAAATATTTTTTCTTTAACCCATTATATTCCATTGCTGCCGCTTTTTTTGTTATTTCTTGCATCCCTTTGGCCAAGATAAATTGATAATCTTTACACCAAACAGTACGATTTCCATAAACAACAGTTGTGACAGAATTACCACCTATTGGAGCTTTATATCCTATTTTAAACTCCCCTCTTCCAGCCATATCAGAAGCACGAGGATCCCCACGAAAATATCCCTTTTCTTTGAACCATTCCCAACGAATTTCCCCTCCATAATAAGGAACAGACCCTTTATCAAGTTTAGATAAATATTTTTTTTCTTCAGTCTTAACCGTATATCCACCCCCAATATCGGAATGTGCCCCTGGGAAACTACACTCAAACCCAATACCATCACCAATGGCGGTATTAATATGGGTCAACGGAAAATGGTAACGATAATCATTTTGTGCCGTTAAATGCACAATACGCCCTGCAACATGTTTTGAACCTGTATTTAACTCAAACTCTTTGACATCATCATAATGATTTGTTCCTGCAGAAGAAACCGTATCATAAATCCCAACAAAATTAATTTGAACTTTTTTATTTTTCAGATCCGCATCTTCTTTTTTAACTTTTGTCAGTTGAGCACAAAAATATCGCGCGTAAAAAGATCCCCGACTAAACCCAAAAACATTAATAATAACTCTTTGAATTTTATCACTTTTACTTGTAAAATTCTTTAATTTAGTAATCGCCTCTTGAACCCTACTTTCTACCCCACTGGTTGACCAATATGTATCTGCAGGTCCATCCCCTGTAACCAATCCATCTTTGGCCATTCCTGCCCCCCATAACAAACTATCTGCTTTATATTTTGTCGTTCCTGCCCCTTGGATATAAATAATCTCGACTTTCCCATCTTTCTTTGTCGAGGCCATGTATAACAACGCAACATTAGAAAAATCATTGCCTTTACTGGTATCTCCAGCCTTCGTTTCACGATCCTTGTCTTCTTGTGTAGGTTGCCCACCCTTGCTGATTATATCCGCATTATCCAATCGAATTTGCGTATTAAACATATTATTATTCGTGCCATCAAAAAAAACATTGACCGTTAAGATTTTAATATTCACCTCAACTTGCGAGTTTTTTTGAGTATTTGTTGCAGCATCTTTATTTTCTGGCTGATTATTCAGCTTTTGTCCTGGTTGATTATCACTAATACTTGGCATAATAATTTTCCTTAGGTCTTACTTTTTTATTACTCAAAAAAATCATTCATCGTCATCTGCATAAAGATCAAGTTTATCCTTATTGGTGCTACTCTCTATTCTGGCTGTTTCACCTTTTTCATTAGTAACACCACGAATGATCTCCCCATCTCCAGTAACCAATTTATATTTAAAATGAGGAATTGGATTACCTTCATCATCCTTTACCACGAACATCTCATCATAATTCCCAATCGGTTCTGGCAAAGGTGGAATATTGAGTGGCATTGAGCCTGGGCTTTGCTTCATCACCACGGCAGTTCTTTCGATGATGTGGTCGGGTGCGTTAATAATGATCTGATCTGGGTTCATATGAATAAAGCTATTCTTTCCACAGACAAGGTTAATCTCTTTAGGTGAGTAAAGAGTCAACTTTCCATCATGGCTGGTAATCTGAATATCTTGCTTGGCATCGAGGTTCATGACGTTTGTTTGTGCCTGTAGCTCGACTTTGCCATAACCTGCGACGGCTCTAAGGTCTTTATTATGAGCAAAAAGAGATATTTCTTCACTAGCTGCTAGTGTAACATTATTCTTGGCATTGAGACTAACATCTTTCCCAGCTGTGGTAATCACGTTGCGCCCTGCATTATGTTGGATCGTAGATGGGGTAGTCTGGGCAATTCCAGCAGGGGCTGAGATTAATACACTGGCTTGTTGCAGCATCGTGATGGCACTCTCGATCAGTGTCATAAGGTTTAATGTATCCAATCCCGTTGCCTTTGACGCATCGGCTGCTTCTCTGAGCTGCTTGGCTTGATTAAGGGCTGCACTAAGCTGTCCTGTCGCCTCGATCATATCTAGCGAGGTAGAACTTGCCTTTTGTCGTCCATCTGCACTGATAAAGATGCCATTATTCGCTCTAATTGCTCCCCATTTATCGGTTCTCAGTTCAAATCCTTCTCCACGCTTTTGCCTCGAACTATCGACGAGATGTCCCATATTGAGTTGGGTCTTACCCCCATATTCTGTAGAGAGCTTAATATGCTCTTTACCTCGTTCATCCTCCATACGGATCTTGTTATTCGATGGGGTTCTCAGAACATTACGTTTATAGTTCTGAATAGTCACATGATCGCCATTACTTGAATCATGCAACGCATAGGCAATATACGGTCTGTCTGGATCACCATCTTCAAACGCAATGGCTACTTCTGTCCCATCCAAGAGTGGCCAGTGAAAGCCATAGGTGCCGCCACTATAAGGTTTGGCTAATCGAACCCACAGACTTTCTTTGCCCTTATCCCAAGTATCAAGGTCAAAATCGAACTGAACTTTATAGCGACCCATCTCATCAATATGACTGTAAGTATCAAACTTCTCGGTGCTACTTACTCGTGCTGGAATGGTTCCTGCAATATGCGGACGATCCAAGAGCTTAGGCCTAAAACCTACTTGATCGCTATAAGGAATGGCTTCAAAAGACATTTCATATTTACCATCCCTTGAGCCTTTATTGGTTGTAGAGACAATGAGAAAGCCACGCTTTAACGCTGGATCTGTTGAGCCTCCTTCAAGATCTAAGACCTTCCCAGGGTAAAGGGAGGGATCATTAGTCGTGCCGTAAATACGGATCTTACCATTTTTATAACGCTCATTATGCAGTCTTGCATGGAAAGACCCCGTTTCTATTTCAGGGTCTATATCTGTGCCTCTTTGCAGGTAGCGATCCCCATAATGATAGGGCACTCCATAAGTGGTATTATCTGGCTGCCAACTATCCGTCTGGCTATTCTGAGTAGCATTGGCGGTGCGATAGTTATAATCCTTAACCTTAGCCCCTGCTTGCACGACCTTATGATGGACAGATAAACCCCATACAGAGAGGATCCCTTTATCATTCATGCCAGAACCTGCTGGATTACGTACAGGGAGTGTATTGCCAAAGACATATTTAGTCTGGTCATCAGAGAAGACAACAACGTCTAGTTCAAGCCTACTATCCATATCAAAGCGATACCAAATCCCATCCCATGCGAGTTTACGGGCAATAAAATCATAATCCGTTTCTTTATATTGCATATCTTGTTCATGGGCAGGATAGGTATGAGCAATATCAAAATGGAAATCCTGACCTTCAAAGCTATGACGATCTCTAAGCACTTTCTCGACAATTTGAGGAATGGATTGGTTTTGAAAGATGGAGGTATATTGGGTCTTACGTAATAAGGCTAAACGAGGCTCAAGGGTAACTGCATAGGCTGTTTGGTCTTTAGAACTCCCAAGCTTTGAAAAGCCTGTAATAACGCCATAGACACGCCGTTGAGGCTCTAAATCTTGAGGGGCTTGAAAGAAGAACTTAGCCGTGCAGTTGAGTACATCTTGAGGGGTGATCGTGGGATCAACAGAAGTGAAATTAATCTGATACGAAAAAGGTTCACTTAAACACTCTTTACCTTCAAAACTCTGAATATCAATAGGGGAATTACAACCAGAAATAGTGAGATGATACCGATTATGCCCTGATCCAACAACACCTAACCCTTTGCCAGTAAGAAGAGCCTTAGTTGCATCGTCCACAACGTCAAACATTCCCATCTCATTACCATAATAATTATTAAAACAATATTATTTCAATATCAAAAAAATAAGAGGTTTTAATAAACAAGACAAGTCACAAAATTAAAATATTACTAACTAAATTTATTCATACAAAATTATACAGGGTCAATATAAATAGTTTGGTGACGATATAACGCTTTTAGCAAGTCTTGTCTTGTATGAAGTATAAGCAAAATATAAATGATTTTTGTTTTCTCATTGACTTCAAATAATATTCTATAATCGTCTTCATCTATTCTTTCACGAACGCTTAATCCATAATTTGCAAGGATAGTATTATATTTATATTGTTTTGGATTACGTCTAATTCTATCTATACTGCGTTTTAATAGGCTATCCGTAAACTCGGCTGTAGCCTTAGCACTTTTAAGCGTTATCGTTTTAAAAGCTTCAATATCAAATAGACATTGAATAGCTGTATCGGTTAGCTTTACCTGATACATAATATCTATTCTCTCGTTGCATTTAATTTTTCTAATACTTCTTCAAGAGTATGCGTTTTACCTTCAACAACATCCTTTTGTGCTTTTAACGTTAATTGCAACAAAGCTATTGCTTGTTTCTCTTGCTCTATTTCTTGAAGTTCCCTTTCTCTTGCCTCAACTGTTTGAATATAAAGTTGTGCGACCCCATTGCGCGTCACATAAACCCCATTTTCAAATAGAGCTACATCATTTAGTTTTTCTCTTGCTTCTTTTTGTGAAATAGTCATCATGATAAATCACCTCAACTAAAGGGTTATAAATTTATACTTAATTTATATCTTTTGATTAAAAAATACAAGTAAACACTGATAAAAAAGGGTCTTGTCGCAAATTTAATTATGTATTTTAGTATGATATAAAAATGGAGTGAGTATTTATATTTTAGGAACGATTTATGTCTATTGGTATCTATAGCAAGCTTATATTAAGATCTAAGGATGATTTTAAAGGTCGCCACTTTAGTGGGTTGATGATTATCCAAGCGGTAAACTGGTATTTACGCTATTGTCTTAGCTATCGAGACATTGAGGAATTGTTTTTAGAGCGTGGGATAAATATAGATCATAGCACGTTAAACCGTTGGGTATTACGCTATGCTCCTCTATTAGAAAAACGTTTGAGAAGCTATAGAAAACCCCATTGTGGTGAGGTGAGGATTGATGAAACCTATATCAAAGTAAAAGGTCAGTGGAAGTATCTATATAGAGCCATTGATAAGAATGGAACTGCTATTGATTTCTTGTTAACAGCTAAAAGAAATATCAAAGCAGCGCAACGTTTCTTTAGAAAGGCGTTTAAAAAAGATGGTCTATTCGCTCCAACCCATATTGGAACAGATAAAGCATTACCGTTTCCAAAAACCATACAAACCATGAAGAATGAGCATATCCTTCCCAATCACTGCGTTCATGAAACAAGAAATCTTTACAACAGGGAATAGAAAATGATCATTTTAGAGTAAAGAGAATTATCCCAAAGAATGGCTGTTTTCAATCTTTTCATACCGCAAGGAAAACACTCAAAGGATATGAGGCCATTCTCTGGATTAAAAAAGGACTGGGTTTTAAAGGAAAATGGACAATCAACGAACAAATAAAACTCATTCAAAGCATATTCGGTCTAAATAATAATATACCCGTCTAAATTAGCTAGCTTTATGGCTAATCACAGCACCATTCAATATTTGCGACAAGACCTCAAGCAGGCCTATCATTTGTGTCGGTTTCTAAATGTATGAATATTATGAATAACAACGCCCCATATATAGGTTTCTTTGTCTTTTATTTCTATGGAAGGATAATCAGGATTACCAGATTTAAGATAAGGAATACCATTTTTAAAAGTCAGACATTTACACGTCAGCTCCCCATCCAAAGCGGCAATAACAATATCCCCCTGTCCAGGGTTAAGAGATCGATCCACAATCAGTAAATCTCGATCAAATATTCCATAATCGATCATTGAATCTCCTGATACTCGAATATAATACGTGGAAGAAGGGTGCTGAATTAAATGTTCGGTAAGATCGAGAGGTCTTTCAATATAATCTCCTGCAGGAGAAGGAAAGCCTGCACAAACATAAATTTCGATATAAGGTTGGTAATGTTTTTTTTCATCATCGTAATATAATTCTTTGATATGCGTTACGATTGTGTGTTTCACGCTTAATTCTCCTGGATAGAGAACATAAATAGTGATTTTTTATCTAAAAAACAACACCATATCAAAAATGCCCATGAGCAAATTGACCGTTAAGAGTCAAAATTTGTAATTGTGTAGTTTTGATATGGAGGTTCAATTAATTATATTGAACCTCCCTTAATCTTACATCATTTCAATTTAAAAAGGTCAAATTATTTTGGTGGAGTAGAGGAAGTGCCATAACGGCCATTTTTTAATTGCACGGGATAACATTTTGCACGTGGATTACTCACAACTTTATAAGGCGATAATTCTTTCACGTTAATCCACACTGTTTTTCCATTAGGCCATAATATAGGAAGCCTATTATGGTCTTGTCGCAAATATTGAATGGTGCTGTGATTAGCCATAAAGCTAGCTAATTTAGACGGGTATATTATTATTTAGACCGAATATGCTTTGAATGAGCTTTATTTGTTCGTTGATTGTCCATTTTCCTTTAAAACCCAGTCCTTTTTTAATCCAGAGAATGGCCTCATATCCGTTGAGTGTTTTTCTTGCTGTATGAAAAGACTGAAAGCAACCATTCTTTGGGATAATTCTCTTTACTCTAAAATGATCATTTTCTATTCCCTGTTGTAAAGATTTCTTTGTTTCATGAACGCAGTGATTGGGAAGGATATACTCATTCTTCATGGTTTGTATGGTCTTTGGAAAAGGAGATGCTTTATCTGTTCCAATATAGGTTGGAGCGAATAGACCATCTTTTTTAAACGCCTTTCTAAAGAAAGGTTGTGCTGCTTTGATATTTCTTTTAGCTGTTAATAAGAAATCAATAGCAGTTCCATTCTTATCAATGGCTCTATATAGATACTTCCACTGACCTTTTACTTTGATATAGGTTTCATCAATCCTCACCTCACCACAATGAGGTTTTCTATAGCTTCTCAAACGTTTTTCTAATAGTGGTGCATAGCGTAATACCCAACGGTTTAACGTGCTATGATCAACGCTTACTCCACGCTCTAAAAACAATTCCTCAATGTCTCGATAGCTAAGACAATAGCGTAAATACCAGTTTACCGCTTGGATAATCATCAACCCACTAAAGTGGCGACCTTTAAAATCATCCTTAGATCTTAATATAAGCTTGCTATAGATACCAATAGACATAAATCGTTCCTAAAATATAAATACTCACTCCATTTCTACATCATACTAAAATACATAATTAAATTTGCGACAAGACCCGATGACTCGAATGGTATCTTCTGTTTTAGACAGTGGTTTAGCACTACCTAATTTATTATCGATAGGAATATAGAACACATCAGGACCACAAGCGGTCAGCCCCATACATAAAGATAGGATCGGTAATAAAGTATGTAATTTCATTTTTTATTTCCTGTTTGTGCTGGAGTATTTTTCTTATCAGCAGCTTTAGCTTTGGGATCTTCTTTCTGTTTTAAAGCAGGAGGTTTCATGGTTAATCCTGTTAGTCCGCCTGTGGCAGTATCAATGGCGATATTGCCCCCTGTTAATATGCCAGCCAAAGCCCCCATGCCACCAATAATCCCATCTTTAATGATACTCGATCCCAGCTTATTCAAATCCGTTTGGTCGTCGTATTTCGGAGTTTAGTTTGTAGGAGAATCTGTGACTTTGGTTACTTCGAAAAAAGGCTGACTGATTTGAAAGACCCGTTTTTTACCTAATAAGGTCGGATATTGATACAGAACTGATGATGCCAGATGATCTGCTATATAAGCAGGATCACGAGCATTGGTATCCATTGTACCATAACCCTCAAAAATCGTTTCATAGTCAGAGGGATTGTCTTGTGAATATGTGCAAAAATTCATACTTAAAGACGAGTTATTACAGGTAAAAAGGGGATTATCTTTGCCAATAGGTCTGACGATTTTAATTTTGTAATAGATGAGGTTCATGGTTACGGTTTGTCCTTGTGTATCCCACATATTGGGTTGCCCCGTGGTGGGATCTGTAGAAATCGGAACCTGCCATGTATAAGTCTTATCATACGTCTTTAATACTCCAGAATCAACCATCGCTATCACATTGGGTTTTCCACCTTTTGTCATTACTTCTTGTGAATTACCTTGACTATCTAACCAACTTATAGGTTTAGATGCCCCCCCCCTGACAATCGACCTGTATCCGTTAATTGATATCCTAAAGCTTGAAGATTTTCTTCAGTACTAAGCTTTGCCAAACCTATATAAAGAGCAGTATCTGTTGCTTTTGACCAATCGGAATCATCACTACGAGCTTTAGCAACATATTGAGTAATTCTCTCTGGCACGATGACTCGAATAGTATCTTCTGTTTTGGATAGTGGTTTAGCACTACCTAATTTATTATCGATAGGAATATAAAATACATCAGGGCCGCAAGCAGTTAGCCCTAAACATAAAGTTAGTACAGCTATTAAAGAATAGTTTTTCATTTTTTATCCCCTGTTTGTTCTGGAATGTTTTTCTTATCAGCAGCTTTAGCTTTGGGATCTTCTTTCTGTTTTAACGCAGGAGGTTTCATGGTTAAGCCTGTTAGCCCGCCTGTGGCAGTATCAATGGCGATATTACCCCCTGTTAATATGCCAGCCAAAGCCCCCATACCACCAATAATACCGTCTTTAATGATACTCGACCCCAGCTTATTCAAATCCGTTTGGTCGTCGTATTTCGGTTCTTTATTTGTATTTTCCTTATTTTTTTCATTTGTTTTATTCATGTTAGTTGTAGCATCTTCAGTTAGTCCTGTCTTATTCCCTATATTAGATTCATCTTTTTTATAATTAGGACTTTTAGGATCGAGAGGATTTTTATCTTTACCAAGGGGTCTGTCTGTTGGAAAAACGTTATTATAGATGGCATTTCCAACCAATCCCCCAGCCACACCTGCGGTTGTGGTTCCGACATTCCCACCCCCAATAATGGCACCCCCAATGGCAGATAATCCCCCAGCCAATGCAGAGGCATTATTCTTGTTCACCAAGGAAAAATCGTCGTTCTGATCAACAGCCTTGTTTAAACTGGTATTCAGATCTTTATCCCCTTGGGTTGCCGTATTAATCGTTGTATGAAGGTCATCCTTTTGTTTCTTCTCAGCATTATTATTCGCCGTTACCACGGTATTTATCCCTAGGTTCGCATAATTATTCATGACCTCGGTCGCCTTGTTTTGCAAGGCAAAGTTGCTATTGATTTCAGCAGCATTAAACTGATCTTTGATATAGCCATTGGCCGCGTCTGGATCACGCGATACTATACCCGTTGTTGATCCACTATTAATCGTGATATTCCCCCCAATAACAGAACTGGTTACAGAATGTTCATCATGGGAAATACTGTTTCCTGTAAAGCCCGTCGCCGCCGTACCCAAAACATTTCCTGGAATACCCATAACCTCTTGACCATTTTGGGTTCCAATCGCGTTAATACCGTGTTTATTACTAACGGTTTCGGTTCCTTTGATGTTCAAACCACTCCATTCTGAATGATTATCCAATGAATTGGCAACCAAGCTGCCTGTCGTAATTTGGTTTTTTGACGCATCCGCTGCACTGGTGATCGACCCCCCATTCAATGTCGTTGTGCCAGATACATTCACGTCCAATCCCCCTTTACCTGCTGAAATCCCAGATTGTGTTTTCTCTGTTGACTTGTAATCATTATGCATATTTTGATATAAACCAAAAGGTGAACTGTTTGAATAAGGAACCTCTGGTGCATCACCTTTGCTCCACCCAAAGCCAGAACCAATAGGCGTAGATGCACTGATCCCAACATTAAATTGATCGCTGTCAAATTTATTAGTATTTTGTGGTGTCGTAATATTCAAATTCCCTGTGTTAATCGTAATTGACCCATCACTAATCGTGCCATCAGCATTCTTGTTCGTAATTTGCGCACCATTGAGGTTTAAACTACCGTTTTGATTGTTTATCGTAACAGAATTCGTTCCGTTCACAACCGTATCAATTGCTGTTTTGCTGGAAGATTTAGAATTGCCAAACCCAAAGGATACATTTCCTGTTAATCCAAAACTGCCCCCTTTTGCCCCTAATGAAGTTGTCGCACCTACTCCAAATTTGTTACTGGAGGATGTTGATTTACTTTCACTCGTTTTGTAACCTGCATTTAAGTTAATATCCCCCCCTGCGTTAAAAATCACATCATTCCCACTGATATTCGAACCCGTGGCGTTAATATCATTTTTGGCATTAATATTCACTTTGCCGCCAGCAGTAACATTTGATCCAACATCTGTCGTCGTTTGTGTGATTGTATGCGATTTATTTGATTCATGACCAATCGTTGCCGTAGCACCAATCAAACTATAATCAACCCCTTTTGAACCATTCGCACCTAATAATCCCGCTTTTCCCATACCAGCATTTAAACCAGCATACCCTAGATTTGCAGCATTTAACATTTGCATATTCGAATCTGTGGCATTCGCAGCAGAAAATCCACTTTGTGCAGCAGAACTCAATATACCCGACGCCCCCACGGTTAATCCTGTGAATGAATCTTTGTGAGATTTATCATTATTAGATGTATTTGTGACGGTATTAAAATTAATACTATCCCCAGTCATATTCACATCTTGTTTTGCAATAATATTTGAACCATTGATATTAATATCACCATTGGCACTCATATTCACACCGCCACCCGTAGAGGCAATCGTGCTGCCTGTATGGGTTACTGAACTGGAAGTATTTTTGGTCGTGGATTTTTTCGTGCCAACTTGGGCGCTTAACCCTGTTTCATTGCCAAAGAACCCCGTCTTGCTTGTATGATGATAAGCATAATTATCAGACGTAGAGGTCAACGCATTCTCAGTAATACCCCCCTCTTTGGCAATCACATTCACATCATTCTTAGCAACCAAACCCCCAGCAATACTGATATTCTTTTTTGCCACCACATCCAATTGTCCACCAGACGTAATTGTAGAGCCAACCTCGTTCGTATAGGAATTGGTGCTTTGGAAAGAACTATGATTAAACGCCCCAGATTTATTGCCTTTGATGTCAGAGAAGCCACTGTCGGTCACGGCGTTTAGACCGATATTTCCCGCTGACGCTAAAGAGACATTCCCCCCCGCATTTAACGTGCTGCCAGAGAAATCTAAATCCCCGACAGTCGATTGCAAGGACGCATTGCCGCCTGCTTTGATCGTCGTGCCGTAATTTTTAATTTGACTGCCATTAAACGCCAACGTGCCATCAGACGCATGCGTCACACTCGATGCACCCGCATTTAACTCTATCGAACCAATATTAATAGACCCTGCTTGCATCGCCAAATCAGAGCCAGATTGAATGGTGCCACCATGGGTTATAATGCTGTCACTGGCTTTAATCCCAAGCGTGTCAGAGGCAATAATCTGCCCTTGCGATCCAAGGTAGGATCCCTTACCCCCATTCACAAGATAATCATTCACCGTATCCGCATTAATCACAGAGCCATTCTGTGCATTTAAAGAGATTTTCCCTCCTTTAATCGTCCCACCAATATTGCTGATATCTCCATTCGTAGCGGTTAGCGCAATCGAGTTTGTTCCTTGCATCAACCCAGAATTATAAATTGAACCCGCTGTGATACTAACGTCTTTCCCTTTGATCGCAGCACCCGCCAAAACATCCGTTTTAGGAGAAAGATAAAGCTTAGGCACTAAAACAGTTTGTCCATCAACGACTTGAGGCACATACCAAACAATATCTTCATCTAATGCTGCTTGTTGTTCTGAGGTCAAGGCTGTGCCAAATTGTAAACCCAATTTATCCTTCTGATGGCTCGCATTATCCAACATCGTTTTCATCGCATCAGAAGCCGTTTTATACGTCCCACCAGGATAACTTTGACCCGTCGCTTGTATATATTGTTGTTGAATATACTGAGTATCAAACCCTGAATCCCCAAGGAACGTATAAGACCCACTGATACTTAATCGATCCAACAAATATTGCGATCCATAAAAACTATTAATAGAGGTATATTGAGGACGCGTTTCAATTAAATAGTTTGAGCCCGGTGAAACAGAAGACGTATTGACGTTGGGCTGGGTTGGATTTTGAACAATAATCCCCCCAACAGAGACTGTGTTCCCTGTATTATTGGGCGAATTTTCAGATGGATTACCATTAATAATAATACCAGAACTATTATTGACAAGACTGCCTGTATTATTAGGCGATTGAACAGACGGGGCTTCATTCATAGCAACGCCAGAATGATCACTGACATTGTTTCCTGTATTATTAGGAGACTGAACAGAGGGAACCCCATTAATGGCAACACCAGAACTGTTACTGACATTGTTTCCTGTATTATTAGGAGACTGAACAGAGGGAGCCCCATTGATAGAAACATCATGATTATTACTTACATTATGCGTTCCCCCAGAATTACCAGTTCCTGTATTTGAACCTCCACCAGTAATTCCACCCCCTGCTATTCCATTTAGACTAGAATTACCGCCATTCACATTGGGGTTCGGTCTAAAAAGTGCTTGCCCTCCTGTTATAGAAGATAAAATATCATCAATAGTTACAGAACCAGACCCATTAAACCCAGGTAAATTTACATGTAAACCAGGATCAATCCCTTGTGGGTTTGTTACCCCACTATAGCCTAAATTATTCCCTTGCCCTTTAAGCGTATTCATATCAGAACCATTACTGGTTAACTGACTATTTCCTGGACCTGTTAAGCCATCTTTGCCTTTTTGACCATCGGTTGTTTGTGCATATTTTCCAGAAGGTAAATCAGGATTAGCATTGGTAAACTGATTATCCAAAGCATGCTCAATAATGGTTGTATTATTAACCTGCCCAGAAAACTGACCAATTAAGGTTCCTCCAGCAACAATCGAACCACTTAATCCTGTGTTAACTGTGTTATCCCCCCAGACTTTTTTAGGAGGGTTCGTCATAGAGTGCCCCCCAAAATCACCAAAAAATGGGTTTGTTATTTGAGAGGGATCTTTTGGATTTAACGTTCTGCAAAATTGCTTATTAAAACAAGTAACGGTAAATACCATATCATTTTGATAACCAACATTATCTAAAGATGCCCCCGCAAGCTGCATATTTCTGCCAGCTTCAATATGACTAACATCATTTGTAATGGCACCAATTGTCGTAATCTTTAAATCTCTCCCTGCAAAAATAATCGCAGATGTTCCGTTTAAGGTTGTTTTAGTACCTATACCAGTAACCTCCACACGCGTATTAGAATTGCCTGCGCCTTCAGAAAGAAAATAATAAACATAACCTGAAGCTGGTTTACCGTCTTGGGTATATAATCCTTCAGGCGCACCGATTTTTAAGATTTTGACATCACTGTTATAATAATACTGACCTAAACCCACAATTCCTGTCGTTGTCGTATAGGTATCAACGACTTGCCTATTCGTCAGCCCCTCATATTCTTGACCATCCGCATTAATAGCAGTGTTATAAACAGTAGTGTTATTTACGTTTTCTGTAGATAACGTCCCCACATACTTATTCTCAAAACTATTGGCATTCAGGGTAATATCCCCATTAGCACTTTGGGTGCGAATTAATCCCCCTGTATTTTTAACGTCCCCCATAGCATTAATGGTCATAGACCCTTGATCGGTTTGCAGAACACCAAAATTATCAATATTTCCTGATGAAGTAATCGTTAAATTATTCGTGCTGGAGATAAGCCCTTTGACATTATTCGTTAAACTTGCAACAGTTAAATTCACATCATTTGCAGCAATGAACACACCATTATTGGTAATAGTATTGGCAGTAACCCATAAATCCCCTCCAGAAGTAAGTCCGCCATCCTCGCTGATAGTATAATTTCCATTGATTGTTAAATGAACACCAGCACCTTGCACAGCGCCTAAAGATGCAAAAATAACGTTATTATTATTCACATCCCCATCTAAAATAGCAGTTAAAGTTTGATTGGCAATAATAGACCCCGTCGAGGATAATCCCCCACTTTGCACAGCCATGTTAATATCTTTAGAAGATTGAATAATCCCTTGATTAGTTAAATCCAGCGGTCTTGTCGCAAATTTAATTATGTATTTTAGTATGATGTAGAAATGGAGTGAGTATTTATATTTTAGGAACGATTTATGTCTATTGGTATCTATAGCAAGCTTATATTAAGATCTAAGGATGATTTTAAAGGTCGCCACTTTAGTGGGTTGATGATTATCCAAGCGGTAAACTGGTATTTACGCTATTGTCTTAGCTATCGAGATATTGAGAAATTATTCCTAAAACGTGGGATAAATACAGATCATAGCACGTTAAACCATTGGGTATTACGCTATGCACCACTATTAGAAAAACGTTTGAGAAGCTATAGAAAGCCTCATTGTGGTGAGGTGAGGATTGATGAAACCTATATCAAAGTAAAAGGTCAGTGGAAGTATCTATATAGAGCCATTGATAAGAATGGAACTGCTATTGATTTCTTATTAACAGCTAAAAGAAATATCAAAGCAGCACAACGTTTCTTTAGAAAGGCGTTTAAAAAAGATGGTCTATTCGCTCCAACCCATATTGGAACAGATAAAGCATCTCCTTTTCCAAAGACCATACAGACCATGAAGAATGAGTATATCCTTCCCAATCACTGCGTTCATGAAACAAAAAAATCCTTACAACAGGGAATAGAAAATGATCATTTCAGGTTAAAGAGGGGTATACCAAGAAATGGCTGTTTTCAATCTTTTCATACAGCAAGAAAAACACTCAAAGGATATGAGGCCATTCTCTGGATTAAAAAAGGACTGGGTTTTAAAGGAAAATGGACAATCAACGAACAAATAAAACTCATTCAAAGCATATTCGGTTTAAATAATAATATACCCGTCTAAATTAGCTAGCTTTATGGCTAATCACAGCACCATTCAATATTTGCGACAAGACCCTTCCTCTTAGGTTTGCACCCACAATATACCCATTACTACTTGTTGTTATCGCGATACACTTCCTTTAAACGCAAATAACTTAGTTTATTTTAAAAAGTTACGATATGTTACTTCATAAGCATTACCTAACTCCGCTTGTAATTTTTTTTGTAAGTTATCACCTTGTTTTATAAACGCAGTTTCATCTTCTAAATTTTTGAAGTTAGAAGATGCAGGATCATCATCATTAAATATCCCATCATATTCATTTGACCAATCCAATAATTCTTTTTTTAAAGCATCACTGATAGGTAAAATATTAGGATCAAAATCTCCTACCTCATAATCTGAATCATGTGAATTGTACCACAACGGATAACAAAAAAAATCAGCCATTAATTTTATCTTTTTCATTTAACACTCCCTTTTAGGTTTGCACCAACAATGTATCCGTTACTACTCGTTGTTATTGCGATACGTTCTCTTTTACCATTAATGGTAATTTCATAAATAGGTCTACCTGTTCCTTTCCCTTGATACCCTACAGGTTTTCCTTTAAGTGTTTCCATAATAAGATCTGGTATTTCAGATTCAGAAACCCCTTTACCAGCAAATTGGCTACCATGCTCTTCTATAATATGCTGTAATCCAGATTTATCATTCCCTTTTTCAAGAAAAACTATTCTACCATCTTCTAACTTCTCAACTCTTACAATTTTATCTGGTGAAAATTTCACACCATTAGCAGCCATTTCATCTAAATAGCTTTGGTTGATATTCTCATATTCACCACCATTATTATCGAAATCATCAAATTCTAAAGGCTCGTTTTTTTGAGGCGTAGCTTCTGGCTTATATTCACCTGTTTCATTGGTGATTATAGGTTTTAAAAGTGTTCCATCTTGAGCTTTTCTGAGGTCACTTTTCATCCCATCAAGAATAGATTGACTAATCGGTCTATCAGGATCTAACGCTACACTATAATCTTCATACCCGCTAATTGCACGTATTTGATCTTTAAGATCGTAAAAAGCGTCTCTATTTATTTTAGCTTGCGCGGGATCAATATACCGACCGTTACTATCCCAACCAGCTGGGTAATCACCTCTCCTTGCCTCCTCTTCGATCCTTTCGGGAGGTTCAGCTGCTTGATTATATTGTTGCAGATCGGAGGAAATCCCCAAGCCATTTAATGCACCAGAACCTCCATTAAGCGCACCACCAGCACCCGCACCAATTGCACCAGCAATCGCGTTTTCAATTGCGTTTGTTAATGCAGTGGCAACTTTGGGATCACCATTACTCTGAGCTTTTGCCCAATCATAAACACTATTGAAGGTTGTAGAAGTTGCTATATTCCCAGCAACAGCACTTCCCGCTGCAGCACCGACGTTTCCGCCAGTGGCTCCTGCGACGGCGGCGGAGCCAGCGGCTTCGAGAATGATGCGACCAATATCGTTCTTAACATTCGTTTCATCAAAGCCATTGACACCACTATTATGTAACGCATCAGACACTTGCCCCATGACTTCGCCGACCAGCTGCATGCCGAGTTGGCTGTTTTGTAGTTGGTTGGAAAGTTTATCGGCGTCAAACTTGTTGTCTAATCACTTGAAATTAAACTATATGAATAATTACCTAATATTTTATATAAAATCCTCTGATAAAACGCCTTCAGATTTTAATATTTCAATAAAACGATTAAATGATTTAGGGTCATGATCTATAACTTCATCTAATAAATCTTCTTCTATTAATGCCCAATGATATATACCATGCATTCTATTTTTAAAGTAAACAGCTCTATAATTAATTTTTGGATCAATAATTTTAACTTTATTAGAGTTAATCGCAGTTAATCCACCAAAATCTTTAGGTATCCCCAAAAAAAGTGTTTTTTCAGCACACCAATAAATTGCAACAATATCAATAACCTCACCATCATCTTCCATAATCTTCATTTGTTTACTCCTTTCATTGCATTCATTACATCAGTTGGGTTATTCCAGACTCTTTGAGGTGATGTTACCTTCATATCATACACTCTTCCAGTAATACTATTAAATTGATAATGAATACTAATAGATTTACCATCTGTATTTTTATAACGTGCCTGCATTTTCTTAAAACCTGCACTTTCAGGAAAGCGTGGATCATCATTTTTACCATCTAATGGTTCACCTTCAGTTGGATTTTTTTTGACTTGATTCCACCAAACTTGCTCTTGTAAATCTCTTGGATGGTCATAAGTTCCCTTTGATGGATCAGCAGTAGAGACATTGTCAGCATTTTCAATAATCTGCTGTTGTTCTGCTGTTAATTCAGGAGAAGCATTCGATGTTTTTTCACCTGTGACCACATCTTTGATTTTATCAGCAGCTTTAGATTCTGCATCTAAAATAGCGTCGCTGCCTTCCTGTATTTTTTTACCAACGGCACTATGTTCAATGGTTTCGACAACATCATCAATCTTATTAATATCTTTTGTTAAATTAATAAGGGTTTTATTTCCTGATAATTGTGCAGCTTTTTGAGCGGCTTTTAATGCACCTTCAACCAGTTTTTCTACAAGTCTCCCTCCAGCAGCATTATATTGTTGAAGGGCAGAACCTATACTAACACCATTAAACGCACCAGAACCACCATCAACAGCCGCCCCTGCCGCTGCACTTGCCCCACCTGCAACAATATTCATACCAAGATTGGTTAGGATTTTAGCGGCCTCTTCATCACCACCTGCTAAAGATACTGCATTATCCGCAATAAATTGTCCCATCGCTGCAACCGATGCGGTACCAGCAATAGAACTTCCCGTTGCGGCACCGACGTTTCCGCCAGTAACTCCAGCAACAGCGGCGGAGCCAGTGGCTTCGAGGAGAATGCGTCCCCAATCGTTGAATAGCTTTGTTTCATCAAAGCCATTGACACCACTATTATGTAACGCATCAGAGATTTGTCCCGTGACTTCGCCGACCAGTTGCATGCCGAGTTGGCTGTTTTGCAGTTGGTTGGAAAGTTTGTTTGCGTTAAACTTGTTGGCTAACTAGAAACTTTAACTAACTAAGCAAGTCTCGACTAACATCACCTGTTTCTAAAAACTCTTTAAATGCCTTGATAACCAAATCGAAATTTTGAACAATTGACCATGCTCCATAAGGTTCACCTAACATCGATGTAAACTCATCAAGAGCCGAAGGATTACGAAACGTTCTTATATCAATATCACCATCAGGCAATATTGTTTCCATCATCACTAAATAATTATGATTATCCGAATAAAGTCTTAACTCATAAGGTTTATGATTTTCCTCTTGATCATTACCAAGACCTAGAACTCCATCACGAATCTTTAAAACCGTTAAATGATTCATTAACTCTGTTATTGATGGTTGATTAATTAAAGGTAATTGCGTTCTTATCTCGTCACAACCTTGTAAATAATAACCTCCTAATCTAAATTTAATATTCATTTTTCAATCACCTTTAATGTTTTCATACCAGGCTCCCATATATACGTTTTAGGTAAATTAGTCTTTTCATCTATAGCATGAACCGTGACTAATTTTGCTCCAGATTCTTTTGCTGCAGCTGCAATATCTCCTCTACAAAAACCGCATACATCTTTACCTACCACATTTATTGTCAAATCAGCATCTTTAGTCAATCCTGCTTTATATGCCTGTTGAATCGCACCAATTTCTGCATGTGCATCAGCCATATTTCCATTAGGAAGTTTATCGTTACCAGTCTTTTCCTTTTTACTATTTATTCTATCTGCAATTAAAGTTGGCTCATCTTTGTTTGCTTGCTCTGCAGGTCGTGCTTTTTGATTGGTATCAGTAAATTTCTGACCATTTACTTCTAATTCTGCAGTAACTGTTGGTTTAACGGTGACATCGACATTGGTTCCGTCTTTGGTTTCGGTTTCTTTTGCAACACTATAATAAGTGTCGTTTTCCTTACTTGTCAGCAGTTTTTGGGCTTCTTCGGCAGCTTCTACTCCTCCTTTGACGATGAGTTTTCCTTCGCCAACTGTGAAGATACCCATTGCTGCTGCGGCAAGATTTAACGAAGCATTCTTATAATCCCCCTTGGTCGCATATCCTAACGCAAGCAACAGACTGGCTGGGTCTCCAATCACTGGGAAATAAGAAGCTGCTTCAAGCGAACGCATCGCCCAATCATATAAGTTATTTACAACTTTGCTTGTGGTTTTATCAACTTTGCCACCATCAGGGTCATTGGCTTGGTTATAAGCCTGCATGATCGCACCAAGGCTGGTGCCATTCATACCATTCCCACCCATTGCAAGATCAGTCAGACCACCCGTGCCACCCGCAATCGCATTACTCAGCGCATTCGCAATTAACAATTGAGTGTTCGGATCATCGCTCAGCTGCTTGCCAGCCTCCATCGCAAGCAATCGTGTTTGCGCAGAAACCAAACCACTCGCTGCCGTACTTGCTGCTGCACTTCCCGCATCACCACCCGTCGCTCCCGCAATAGCAGCATTTACAGCCGCTTCTAAAATAAGACAGTCAGTATTTACTTACTTAATAAATGCTCATAATCAACCATTAATTTTATCTTTTTCATTTCACACTTCCTCTTAGGTTTGCACCCACAATATATCCATTACTGCTGGTTGTTATTGCTATACGGTTTCTTTGAGTATTAAATAAACTCCATTTAGTTTAATAGCCACTACAATATTCTACTTCATAGTCACTGCCTAACTCTACTTGTAATCTTTCATACAAACGATATCCTTCTTGTATAAAGGCAGCTTTATCTTCTGAACTTTTAAACCCAGAAGATGCAGGGTCATCCATATTTAATATTCCATCATACTCATCTGACCAATCCATTAATTCTTTTTTTAAAGCATCACTAATGGGCAAAGTATCAGGATCAATATTTCCAGAATCGTCATCATCATTAATCCATAACGGATAACAAAAATAATCAGTCATTAATTTTATCTTTTTCATTTCACACTTCCTGCTGAGTTTGCACCAACAATATAACCATTACTACTTATTGTTATCGCAAGGCGTTGTCTTTGACCATTAATGGTAATTTCATAAATAGGTCTACCTGTGCCTTTTCCTTGATAACCTACTGGTTTCCCTTTAACTGCCTCCATAAGAATATCTGGTATTTCTGATTCTGAAGCCCCCATTTTGGTAAATTCCCCCTTATGCTTTCCTATAATATGTTGCAACCCAGAATCTTCATCACCTTTTTCAAGAAAAACTATTCTACCATCTTCTAACTTCTCAACTCTTACAATTTTATCTGGTGAAAATTTCACACCATTAGCAGCCATTTCATCTAAATAGCTTTGGTTGATATTCTCATATTCACCACCATTATTATCGAAATCATCAAATTCTAAAGGCTCGTTTTTTTGAGGCGTAGCTTCTGGCTTATATTCACCTGTTTCATTGGTGATTATAGGTTTTAAAAGTGTTCCATCTTGAGCTTTTCTGAGGTCACTTTTCATCCCATCAAGAATAGATTGACTAATCGGTCTATCAGGATCTAACGCTACACTATAATCTTCATACCCGCTAATTGCACGTATTTGATCTTTAAGATCGTAAAAAGCGTCTCTATTTATTTTAGCTTGCGCGGGATCAATATACCGACCTTTACTATCCCAACCAGCTGGGTAATCACCTCTCCTTGCCTCCTCTTCGATCCTTTCGGGAGGTTCAGCTGCTTGATTATATTGTTGCAGATCGGAGGAAATCCCCAAGCCATTTAATGCACCAGAACCTCCATTAAGCGCACCACCAGCACCCGCACCAATTGCACCAGCAATCGCGTTTTCAATTGCGTTTGTTAATGCAGTGGCAACTTTGGGATCACCATTACTCTGAGCTTTTGCCCAATCATAAACACTATTGAAGGTTGTAGAAGTTGCTATATTCCCAGCAACAGCACTCCCCGCTGCGGCACCGACGTTGCCGCCAGTAACGCCTGCGACGGCGGCGGAGCCTGCGGCTTCGAGGATGATACGACCAATATCGTTCTTAACATTCGTTTCGTCAAAACCATTAACACCACTATTATGCAGCGCATCAGACACTTGCCCCATGACTTCGCCGACGAGCTGCATGCCAAGTTGGCTGTTTTGCAGTTGGTTGGCAAGTTTATCGGCGTTAAACTTGTTGTCCATGTAACCATTGGCGTTATTCACATCTGTGGTATAGCCACCCTCTGTGCTGCCAGCATTGACATTGATATTCCCAGAGATCGCAGACTGGCTGGTTGATGTTTCGTCATGCTTGCGATTGCCACCAGCAATCAAACCAGAGTTCTGCGCAAGATTCCCAGCAATCACGCCCAATGGTCCCAAGGAGCTCCCCAAAGCCCCCGTGCCAACACTCAGTCCACCCCCCGTAGCCGTCGCATCCCATTTCGATTGGTTCTCTTGAGTTTCCGCAATCAATTTCCCCGTGTCAAAATGGTTCTTGGACGCATCTGCGGTGCTGCTAATCACCCCAGCCTTTAAATGCGTCGTGTCACCCACGTGAATATCAACACCACCATCCCCTCCGTAAATGCCAGAAAGATCCTTGCCAGTGCTTTGATAATGATCCTTGATATTCTGATTGCCATAGCTGCCACCAGCACTCCAGTTGCTCCCCGCTTTGACACTCAACCCCGCTTGACTGCTGCTGCTGTCATAATGTGAGGTGTCTTGGGGGCTGGTAATATCCAAATTCCCCGTATCAACCGTCACTTGATTTCCAGAAACAATTCCACCATTAATCGTCGTCTTACCAGGGGCGGTAATCGTCACTTTGTCCGTCGCAGATACATTCGTATTTACCCCAGTCGAACTGTCACCATTCGCATGTTGTTTCGACCCATTGGCATTCGCAGCAACCCCAATATCCCCTTTGGTATTGACCTCAATCCCAATCGCTCCACCAAAGCTGCTGCCTTTGCTAGAGGAATGCGTCGTATCAAAATCTGATTGCAACGTCACATTCTTCCCAAATAAGGTCACATCCTTACCCGATAAATTCGCAGCAGTCGCCGTTAAGTCACCATTATGCACATCATTAACATTATCCCCGCGCGCAACAATGCTCAGACTATTCCCAGCCGTGGCAGAAGAACCAACAACACTGCTTTGGGAATATTCACTCTTGGATTTGCTTGAACTAAATCCAGCCTGAACCGTACCAGAAAGAAGCCCACCCCCATATTTGTCAGCATTCGCAATCCCATTGCCAATCGCATATCCCCCTTGCATCGCATTCAACGTCTTGCCCGCAGCACTGCCCGAACCATTCACATTCGACGCCGCCTGACCATATTGCGCCGCTTGACCCACAGCAGAGTCAGAAGATACCCCAACTTTTAAGCCGCCAAATACAGAGGATTGTTTGTGCGTCTGGTCTATTGTGTTATGAACCGTATCAAAGGTTACAGACGATCCACTGATACTTAAATCATTCCCCGCACTAAGGTTTGTCCCCGTAAATATCGATGCTCCCCCAGAAATAATAGTTAAATTATTCCCAGCACTGACCTCACTGGGGGTCCATGTCGTCGTCTTGCTCGTATCCGTTTGTTTATCAGAATGATACCCAACAGACGCCATCCCCCCACTAAAGCTGGCACCCAGTCCAGAACTGCTCTTATGAGAGTAATCCTCGGTCGTATCTTTCGTCGCCATCGTCGAAAGATTATTGCCAGCAATTAAATTAACATCATGTTGACCTGTAACGGTTCCTTTGATCGTTAAATCATGACCCGCACCAATGGTGATATCTTTGCCCGCACCAACAAGCGACCCAATCTCTTCTGTTCGGGTTGAATTTCCTACCTCTTTTTCTTTTTGTAAAATACTAGAGCTTTTATGCGAGGAAGAGGACGAAGAGCTATTCGTAACAGAACCCAGAGTAATATCATGACCCGCCAGTAAAGTCGTATTCCCATCCCCAAGAACAACAGACCCCGCCAAATGAATATCATTCTTTGCACCCAGCGTAATATTGCCATTCGAAATAATATTACTACTGAGTGCTGTATTATAAGAATTCTGCTCACTAAAAGAACTGTGATTAAACGCCCCAGATTTATTGCCTTTGATGTCAGAGAAGCCACTGTCGGTCACGGCGTTTAGACCGATATTTCCAGCGGAGGCTAAAGAGACATTGCCTCCCGCATTTAACGTGCTGCCAGAGAAATCTAAATCCCCGACAGTCGATTGCAAGGACGCATTGCCGCCTGCTTTGATCGTCGTGCCGTAATTTTTAATTTGACTGCCATTAAACGCCAACGTGCCATCAGACGCATGCGTCACACTCGACGCAGCCGCATTTAACTCTATTGAACCAATATGGATAGACCCTGCTTGCATTGCCAAATCAGAGCCAGATTGAATGGTGCCACCATGGGTTATAATGCTGTCACTGGCTTTAATCCCAAGCGTGTCAGAGGCAATAATCTGCCCTTGCGATCCAAGGTAGGATCCCTTACCCCCATTCACAAGATAATCATTCACCGTATCCGCATTAATCACAGAGCCATTCTGTGCATTTAAAGAGATTTTCCCTCCTTTAATCGTCCCACCAATATTGCTGATATCTCCATTCGTAGCGGTTAGCGCAATCGAGTTTGTTCCTTGCATCAACCCAGAATTATAAATTGAACCCGCTGTGATACTAACGTCTTTCCCTTTAATCGCAGCACCCGCCAAAACATCCGTTTTAGGAGAAAGATAAAGCTTAGGCACTAAAACAGTTTGTCCATCAACGACTTGAGGCACATACCAAACAATATCTTCATCTAATGCTGCTTGTTGTTCTGAGGTCAAGGCTGTGCCAAATTGTAAGCCCAACTTATCCTTTTGATGGCTCGCATTATCCAACATCGTTTTCATCGCATCAGAAGCCGTTTTATACGTCCCTCCAGGATAGCTTTGCCCTGTTGCTTGAATATATTGTTGTTGGATATACTGAGTATCAAACCCTGAATCCCCAAGGAACGTATAAGACCCACTGATACTTAATCGATCCAACAAATATTGCGATCCATAAAAACTATTAATAGAGGTATATTGAGGACGCGTTTCAATTAAATAGTTTGAGCCCGGTGAAACAGAAGACGTATTGACGTTGGGCTGGGTTGGATTTTGAACAATAATCCCCCCAACAGAGACTGTGTTCCCTGTATTATTGGGCGAATTTTCAGATGGATTACCATTAATAATAATACCAGAACTATTATTGACAAGACTGCCTGTATTATTAGGAGATTGAACAGACGGGGCTTCATTCATAGCAACGCCAGAATGATCACTGACATTGTTTCCTGTATTACTAGGAGACTGAACAGAGGGAACCCCATTAATGGCAACACCAGAACTGTTACTGACATTGTTTCCTGTATTATTAGGAGACTGAACAGAAGGAGCCCCATTGATAGAAACATCATGATTATTACTTACATTATGCGTTCCCCCAGAATTACCAGTTCCTGTATTTGAACCCCCGCCAGTAATTCCACCCCCTGCTATTCCATTTAGACTAGAATTACCGCCATTCACATTGGGGTTCGGTCTAAAAAGTGCTTGCCCTCCTGTTATAGAAGATAAAATATCATCAATAGTTACAGAACCAGACCCATTAAACCCAGGTAAATTTACATGTAAACCAGGATCAATCCCTTGTGGGTTTGTTACCCCACTATAGCCTAAATTATTCCCTTGCCCTTTAAGCGTATTCATATCAGAACCATTACTGGTTAACTGACTATTTCCCGGGCCTGTTAAGCCATCTTTGCCTTTTTGACCATCGGTTGTTTGTGCATATTTTCCAGAAGGTAAATCAGGATTAGCATTGGTAAACTGATTATCCAAAGCATGCTCAATAATGGTTGTATTATTAACCTGCCCAGAAAACTGACCAATTAAGGTTCCTCCAGCAACAATCGAACCACTTAATCCTGTGTTAACTGTGTTATCCCCCCAGACTTTTTTAGGAGGGTTCGTCATAGAGTGCCCCCCAAAATCACCAAAAAATGGGTTTGTTATTTGAGAGGGATCTTTTGGATTTAACGTTCTGCAAAATTGCTTATTAAAACAAGTAACGGTAAATACCATATCATTTTGATAACCAACATTATCTAAAGATGCCCCCGCAAGCTGCATATTTCTGCCAGCTTCAATATGACTAACATCATTTGTAATGGCACCAATTGTCGTAATCTTTAAATCTCTCCCTGCAAAAATAATCGCAGATGTTCCGTTTAAGGTTGTTTTAGTACCTATACCAGTAACCTCCACACGCGTATTAGAATTGCCTGCGCCTTCAGAAAGAAAATAATAAACATAACCTGAAGCTGGTTTACCGTCTTGGGTATATAATCCTTCAGGCGCACCGATTTTTAAGATTTTGACATCACTGTTATAATAATACTGACCTAAACCCACAATTCCTGTCGTTGTCGTATAGGTATCAACGACTTGCCTATTCGTCAGCCCCTCATATTCTTGACCATCCGCATTAATAGCAGTGTTATAAACAGTAATGTTATTTACGTTTTCTGTAGATAACGTCCCCAGATACTTATTCTCAAAACTATTGGCACTCAGGGTAATATCCCCATTAGCACTTTGGGTGCGAATTAATCCCCCTGTATTTTTAACGTCCCCCATAGCATTAATGGTCATAGACCCTTGATCGGTTTGCAGAACACCAAAATTATCAATATTTCCTGATGAAGTAATCGTTAAATTATTCGTGCTGGAGATAAGCCCTTTGACATTATTCGTTAAACTTGCAACAGTTAAATTCACATCATTTGCAGCAATGAACACACCATTATTGGTAATAGTATTGGCAGTAACCCATAAATCCCCTCCAGAGGTAAGTCCGCCATCCTCGCTGATAGTATAATTTCCATTGATTGTTAAATGAACACCAGCACCTTGCACAGCGCCTAAAGATGCAAAAATAACGTTATTATTATTCACATCCCCATCTAAAATAGCAGTTAAAGTTTGATTGGCAATAATAGACCCCGTCGAGGATAATCCCCCACTTTGCACAGCCATGTTAATATCTTTAGAAGATTGAATAATCCCTTGATTAGTTAAATCCAGCTGTCCTACAACCCCACTTTGTGCATTGGCATACACAGATATATTTCCAGAAGACCCATTCCCCAAAGCCGCGAAAGTAAGGATTTTTCCAGATTGGTTTTGTAAATTATGGGTATAAAGGGTCAAATCTTGCCCAGATTGAAGTATCCCAGCATTATTATTAATTTGGTCTAATCCATTGCCATTTTGATCGCGTGCGATCTTCATGGCACCGTTCATACTGACAATCGTACCAGAATGATTATCAAGAGCAGGCGTCGTAATTTGGACATCGTTCATCGCTTGTAACCAACCCTGATTGGTCATCCCAGACGATGCGCTTAAAACCATATTCCCATTGCTGGTAATAATTTGTCCATTTTGAGCAAAAGACAAGATAGGAGCGCTTAAAGACAAAGTGCCTTTATCCGTTCCCATTTGAGCTTGGGCATTATTCGTTATTTGCGTATTTGAAGTAAGGGTTAATCCTTGAGCCCCATAGATATAACCATTAGCATTATTATTAATATTACCCGCAATATTGCCTGTAATCGAACCTCCAGCAAGGAGCAGTCCTGAATTATTCAGACCATTACCTGTAAAAAGGATACTTCCTTGATTGTAAGCTGTGATTTCACCTTTGTTTTGATTGGATAATACACCAGACACTTGAAGATCAATATTCGAATTGGAAAGGATTCCTCCTTGATCATTGTTCAAATCTTGTGCTTGAATAGTCAGATTACCTGTATTCCCGTCTAGGTTTTTAATCACCCCGTGATTTGTAATAGATCCGTTTGAGGCAACAATTTTTACATTACCAGTATCAGCACCCATAATACTATTTGCATTATTTACCAAAGAAGCAACGATTAAGCTCAGCCCTTGCCCTCCCCATAAGGTACCATTGTTGGTAAAGTCAGAGCCAATGGTTAACGTAAGTAATCCACCTGCCAAGATTTTGCTGCCTTGAGCACCATCAAACTGATTAAAATTAAGCGTTAAATCTTTGGAAGATTGAAGCGTTCCCCCAACATTATTAAAAGAGTGCAATCCCGCAGCAGAGGATCCTTGGTCAAGACGAATAACACCATTATCACTAGACAATACCCCATTCGTATTATTTAAATTCTGTGCTGCAATCCAAAGACGATTATAGGCTTGAATAGTACTATCATTATTGGTAACAGAAGCTACAGATACAACATTATTCTGGGTTGACCCAATCCCTTGTAACGTCACATCACCATTCGTACTAAGCATCACCCCTTTTTGACTATTGGCAATATTATTGGCAGTCAATGTTAAACCATTATTTCCTTGTATCCAGCCATTTTGGTTTTGAATGGTTTGAGCCGATAATTGCGCAGTTCGACCAATTAAGGAACCAGAAACCAAAATTGTATCATTATAAATCAATCCAGAATTCGCTGAACTATTTACAATGCTATTGGCATTAACACTCAATATATTATCTGCAGAAATATATCCACTATTGGTCAATGTTTGTGAGGCAATGGTTAAATTCTGTGGACTAATCATTAATCCATCATTATTCACAGTCGAAGCATTGATATTTAAATCTCCCCCTTGAACAATAATTTTACCATAAATATCTTGATTGCGAAGGTTGGATAATTGCTGATTAACGTTGAAGATTGCACCATTTTTAGAAAGCATTGTACCTTGGTTGGTCAAAATAGAACTATTAATCAATAATTGACTATTATCCCCAACAGCTTGAATATTTCCATAATTTGCAAGACCATTTTGTCCTAAAGCCGTTATATTGAGAGTACCCGCACCACTATAGATTAATCCTGATGTGCCATTAGAAAGTGCATCCGCAACAATTGTCACATCAGAACCACCAACCATTTGACCATTATTAACACTATCTCCAGAGAAATGTGCTTGTAATTGCTGTTGTGCGGTTAAAAGAGATGATGCTGTGCTTTGATAAGAAGACCCATTCAGAATAATATTGCCGTTGGCTTGGATATTACCATTACTATTATCGATAAAAGTTGGTTGCGATATTCCAATATTCAAATCACCACCCAGTACTAGAATATTACCACTCGTATTATTTAAATTGGGAGAATGAATATTAATCGCTTTATTCGCCTGTAAATACCCACTATTGGCTAGTAAATTTCGTATGGTAAGCGTTAGATTTCCATCAGTTAAAAGCTGCCCATTATTATTTTGTAAATTTTGCGCTGTGATTTGAATGTCTTGACCATTGCCAGATTGCAAAACACCTGAATATTCCCCCAAAGATTGATTTTGTATATCTCCAGAAATCTGTAAATTGATTCCCTGTAAGCTTTGCACAAACCCTGTATTCTCAAAAGAATTGGCGGTTAAAGAAACATTGCCATCCGATTGAATCATCCCCCCTGTTAATTGACCATTAACAAGAATCCCTTGATTTTTTATGGATTGATTGATGTTTAACTGAACCCATTCTTTTCCAAATAAAGAACCTGAATTTTCTAAAGAAGTAGCAACAATTTCTAAATTGCCCAATGAAGCATAGATATTCCCATTATTAATAAGATTGTGAATAATGTTAAGAGATCCATTGCCGTTTAAGCTACTAACAGACGCATCTTTATCTGCAATCGTTAAATTATTTGCTTGTAAGGTGAATGCATTTTGGCTTTGGATCGCTCCAGCAACAGATACATCGCCTGTGGCATTGATTTGTAAATCTTTACCTGCATAAAAAACCCCTTTACTGGTATCGGTATAACTGCCGATCGTCGCATTCACATATCCAGAAGTTGATTGAATAGTGCCATTGCTATTCTCAATATCGCCACTACGAAGCGTTAAATCCCCAGAACTATCACTTGTGCCAGAAACAATCGTCCCTGCAGTATTCGTCAATCTATTGGATTGGATATCAACATTACCGTTGTTTGAACCAATCTGACCTGAACTATTATCTAAATTATTCCCAGTAATTTTCAACAAACCAATAGGGGTTAAAATTCGACCTTGAATGTTTTCAATATCCCCATTCGCCGCAATCGTAACATTACCCCCCTGTTGCGTACCAATTTGACCAGAATTATTTTGAATATCTGTTGACGCATTCACATCAACAGCCCCTGATGTCGTTAAAATAATCCCACTATTACTATTATTTAACGATCCAACATGTAACGCAATATTTCCACCAGACGTTCTGACCAATCCTTGTTGATTATTAAAATCACCACTGGTCAGCGTAATATTGCCATTCCCTTGTGATCCAATTTGACCAGAATCACTATTATCCAATCCCCCTGTGGCTTTTAAAGTAATCGCATCATTCTTGGTTAAAATACGTCCTGAACGATTATTAATCCCACCATTCATCGCAGTAATTGCTAAAATACCTGCATTCGTATTAATCTGCCCGCTGTTACTAACAGATCCCGCAGTAATCGCCAATCCACCTTGATGAACAAAGATATTCCCAGCATTAACAAGCGCATTGACAAGAGTAACCGTGCCATTGCCCGATAAACTGCTTAAAGAAGCCTCAGCATTGCTGAGAGTTAAAGAGCTTGCAGATAACGATAATCCCTGTTCCCCTTGCATCGCATAAGTAATCGACATATCTCCAGATGAGTTAATCTGTAAATTCTTACCCGCATATAAAAGACCATTGGTTGTATCACTATAATTCCCAATCGTCGCAGTAACCAAACCATCAGTCGCTTGAAGAACACCGTGACTATTCTCAATATCACCAGTTTGCAGCGCCATATCTCCAACAGACGTAATTACAGTACCATTTGTATTCGTCAAACGACCGCTCGTAATCTGTATCAGACCATCTGGTGTAATAATCTTACCATTATCATTTTGTAAATCTTGCTGCAAAGCAAGTGTAAGATCACCTTGCGTTAAGGCACCAATCTGACCATTATTATTATTTAATTGATTGCCCGTAATATTGACAAAACCATCAGGGGTTACCATCTGACCTTGTGTATTATCAATATCCCCCTCAGCTACAAGCGTGATGTTCCCTTTATTTTGAATACCAATTTTACCTGCGTTATTGGCAATATTTTGCGTGGCTTGAATATTAATTTGACCATTATTGGTTAAAATCGAACCTTGTTGGTTATTTAAGTTGGCAATAGTTAATAAAACATCCCCAGTCGATGTGCGAATTAACCCATTTTGGTTCAGTAAATTCTTGCCCTTAATCGTCACATTACCCTTATTTTTAACCCCAATTTGACCATTACTATTATCAATGCTCCCTTTTGCCGTAATTGTTACATCACTAGCATCCACAATTAAGGAACCATTTTTATTCGAAAAATCGCCTTTGATATTAAAGTTTAATCCACCAAAACCAATCTCAAAGCTTCCATTATTACTAAAAGAACCGACATCAAGCGCCAAACTGCCCTTAGAAAAAGAGATCGCCCCATTATTTGATAATAAATTCGCAATTGTAAGGGAACCATTCCCACTTAAGCTACTAATCGATGCATTTTTATTTGCAATATCTAAATTATTCGCTTGCAAGGTAAACTGACCCTGACTTTGAATAGCATTGGCAATAGATACGTCCCCAGAGGCGTTTAAAGTTAAATCTTTACCCGCATAAATAACCCCTTTACTGGTATCCGTATAACTTCCTATTATCGCATTCACATCACCATTCGTCGCTTGAATAGTGCCATTGCTATTCTCAATATCTCCACTCGTAAGGGTCAAATCTCCAATATTAGTACCCGTGCCTGCTATAATCATGCCTGAGCTATTGATTAAACGTCCTGAACTAATCTCAACATTGCCGTTATTAGACCCAATCTGACCTGAACGATTATCTAAATTATTGCCAGTAAGCTTTAAAAACCCAACAGGCGTGACAAACTGACCTTGAGTATTATCAATATCTCCATTCGCCGTAATCGTTACATTACCACTCTGTTGCGCGCCAATTTGACCAGAATGATTTTGAATGCCTTGCCCAGCAGCCAAATTCATCGCCCCTGATGTCGTTAAAATCGAGCCTTGATTATTATTTAAAGAACCAACACTTAACCCAACATCCCCGACAGAAGTTCTTATTAACCCATTTTGGTTATTTAAATCCCCACTTTGAACGGTAATATTGCCATTCCCTTGAGACCCAATTTGACCTGAACCATTATCCAGATTGCCTGTGGCTTTCAGCGTCAGCGCATCATTCTTGGTTAAAATACGCCCAGAATGATTATCAATCCCACCATTATTCGCAGTAATTGATAATGCACCCCCATCCGTATTCATCTGCCCATTATTACTGACAGAACCCGCCGTAATGACCAATCCACCTTGATTAACAAAGATATTCCCAGCATTCATAAGCGCATTGATAAGAGTAACCGTCCCATTACCCGATAAACTACTTAAAGAAGCTTCTGCATTACTTAAATTGAGTGATCTAGCCGATAACGATAATCCTTGCGCTCCTTGAATAGCATTGGCAATCGACATATCCCCAGAAGCATTCAGCTGTAAATTCTTACCCGCATAAATCAACCCACCATTCGTGTCAGTATAATTCCCAATATGCGCATCAACAAACCCATTCATCGCTTGAATAGTGCCGTTGCTATTCTCAATGTCACTACTCGTAAGCCTCAAATCACCAGAATTATTACCTGTGCCAGAAACAATCGTCCCCGCAGTATTTGTCAATCTATTGGATTGAATCTCAACATTGCCGTTATTAGACCCAATCTGACCTGAACGATTATCTAAATTATTGCCAGTAAGTTTTAAAAACCCAACAGGCGTGACAAACTGACCTTGAGTATTATCAATATCTCCATTCGCCGTAATCGTTACATTACCACTCTGTTGCGCGCCAATTTGACCAGAATGATTTTGAATGCCTTGCCCAGCAGCCAAATTCATCGCCCCTGATGTCGTTAAAATCGAGCCTTGATTATTATTTAAAGCACCAACACTTAACCCAACATCCCCAACAGAGGTTCTTATTAACCCATTTTGGTTATTTAAATCCCCACTTTGAACGGTAATATTGCCATTCCCTTGAGACCCAATTTGACCTGAACCATTATCCAGATTGCCTGTGGCTTTCAGCGTCAGCGCATCATTCTTGGTTAAAATACGCCCAGAATGATTATCAATCCCACCATTATTCGCAGTAATTGATAATGCACCCCCATCCGTATTCATCTGCCCATTATTACTGACAGAACCCGCCGTAATGACCAATCCACCTTGATGAACAAAGATATTCCCAGCATTGATAAGCCCATTCACCAGCGCAATCGTGCTATTACCCGATAAACTGCTTAAAGAGGTTTGCGCATTACTCAGGATCAGAGACCGAGCCGATAACGATAATCCTTGCGCTCCTTGAATAGCATTGGCAATCGACATATCCCCAGAAGCATTCAGCTGTAAATTCTTGCCCGCATAAATCAACCCACCATTCGTGTCGGTATAATTCCCAATATGCGCATCAACAAACCCATTCGTTGCTTGAATAGTGCCACCACTATTCTCAATATCACCACTACGAAGCGTTAAATCTCCATCATTCTTATCAACACCAGCTATAATCGTGCCATTACTATTCACTAAACGTCCTGATTGAATCTCAACATTGCCGTTATTAGACCCAATCTGACCTGAACGATTATCTAAATTATTCCCAGTAAGCTTTAAAAACCCAACAGGCGTGACAAACTGACCTTGAGTATTATCAATATCTCCATTTGCCGTAATCGTTACATTACCACTCTGTTGCGCGCCAACTTGACCAGAATGATTCGCAATCCCTTGAGAAGCATCAATTCCCATATTGCCTTGGGTCGTCAAAATCGAACCTTGATTATTATTTAAAGCACCAACACTTAACCCAACATCCCCAACAGAGGTTCTTATTAACCCATTTTGGTTATTTAAATCCCCACTTTGAACGGTAATATTGCCATTCCCTTGAGACCCAATTTGACCTGAACCATTATCCAGATTGCCTGTGGCTTTCAGCGTCAGCGCATCATTCTTGGTTAAAATACGCCCAGAATGATTATCAATCCCACCATTATTCGCAGTAATTGATAATGCACCCCCATCCGTATTCATCTGCCCATTATTACTGACAGAACCCGCCGTAATGACCAATCCACCTTGATTAACAAAGATATTCCCAGCATTGATAAGCCCATTCACCAGCGCAATCGTGCTATTACCCGATAAACTGCTTAAAGAGGTTTGCGCATTACTCAGGATCAGAGACCGAGCCGATAACGATAATCCTTGCGCTCCTTGAATAGCATTGGCAATAGAGACGTCCCCAGAGGCATCAAGCTGTAAATTCTTGCCCGCATAAATCAACCCACCATTCGTGTCGGTATAATTCCCAATATGCGCATCAACAAACCCATTCGTTGCTTGAATAGTGCCACCACTATTCTCAATATCACCAGTTTGCAGTCTCAAATCACCAATATTAGTATCCGTGCCAGAAACAATCATCCCCGCAGTATTTGTCAATCGATTGGATCTGATAAGTATATTGCCCGCACCCGTAGAAATCTTACCATTATTATTTTGCAAATCATTTTGTGTCGTAAGATTAATATTCCCAGCTTGTTCTGATCCGATCTGACCGTTATTATTTAAAATAAATTGCGGTGCATAAATCGTAATAGGAGCATAATTCGCAACAATCAAACCATTATTATTATTTAAACTATTAAGCGTTAAACTAACAAACCCATTATGACTTTGAATTAATCCATTCTGATTATTAAAATTATTACTTTGAACAGTAATAAAGCCACCTTGATTTGCCCCTATCTTACCTGAGCTATTATCGATATCATTCGTCGCTTTCAGAACAATACTATTTGCACTAATAGTTCCGTTATTATTTGAAATATTCCCATTGATAGTGGCTTGAATAGATCCCGTATCTGATCCAATCTGTCCGTTATTCACCAAGTTTTGACTTGTTAATGAAATATCTTTTTGTGCATGAACACGCGCTGATTGATAATTATGAATTTGCTGAGCGCTTAATTGTAACCCCGACTGACCTTCAATCGAGCCTGAATTATCGATCGCATTCTCAACCACGATCGTGCTTTTATTGGCACCTTTAGCAACAATCTGCCCTTTATTGGTTAAGGATTTGCCTTGTAAAGAAAGTCCATTATTTGCCCCAATCGTTCCTGTGTTTTCAATTACATCAACACGCGCATTTAAACTATTTTGTGAAGCCAATTCTCCAGCAATCACCAACTTACCATCCGCAGTCAGCTGCATATCCCCAGCCGTAGAAGCCATCCGTCCATCAACACGAACCCCAGCACCCTTTTCATTTACAAGCATTTGAATATGGTTGCCTGTCATGCCCCCCAAGGCAGAGGTCTCAATTGCAAATTCTGGAGCTTGAGAACCATCAGCAGCCAAAGGCGTTGCCGATCCATCAGCATAATGATAGGTATTGCGACCCGCAGTAATACGAATATCCTGACCATTCACAGGCGCATTAATACGCACTTTACGACTGATAATATCTAAAACAGGAACTTCTGCAAAATTACCCCCAGCCCCATCAAAGCCAACTTCACCTCCACCAACAGTAATGGATTGTAAATTACCATTCGCGTCTAAATTAGGGTGACCTGTTGCCAACGACGCTCTACTGGTATTAATAAAACCACATCCCGCACAGGTAATTCCATTCGGATTGGCAATGATAACTGCCGCTTGTTTTCCTGCAACCTCGGTATATCCCAATAATTTTGTTGGCGAATAGCCAGTAACCTCATTAATAATCGTATGCGCACTTGATCCATCTTTGAGGTTTGAATTTCCTGTAATTTGTCCTGCAAGCTTGGTATTGGTAATGGTAGATGAATTATTAAGAATTTGCCCCTTTTCATTCACATTATATTGATTAAATTTGTTATGAGACACCCCAGCCCCATTAGGATGGGCAATATTAATCTGATCAATCCCATTATGCGTTATATCAACCGTTGGACGTTGATTAACAGGAGGCGCTGTATCCACAACAATATTCGCAGAAGGTCTGGGAGCCGCTATCGCTGGTAAGGTCGATACCAGATTCCCTGTTAAAAACAACCCAGATGCCATCAACCCTTTTAACCGTTTGTAAACTGAAGCATGGCGAAAAGACATAAAAGAATATTTTTTTGGGGACATAATTGACCTAGCGATAACACAATCAAATAATATAATATCTAAAGAGATAAACTCATAAATTAAGCGTTACGATATATCAAAAGCATTTCTAAGCAACAACAACTATTCGATCAATTTAGAAAAAATCATGAAATGTTGTAATTAAAATACAGATTATAAATTCATTAATCACATCAATATTTTTACCTTGCACATTCATGAACGACAAGGTAGCTGTGTTTTTATTATAAAGTCGCAACCAAACCTAGATCATCAGGATTTCTCATGAGAAACTTATTATTATCCAGTGCTATTCTCTGCGCTTTTGCTGTCAATATCACACCTCTTTTTGCTCAAGATAAAACAAATCAACCAACGACTCATAGTAATAATACAGCAGCTCCTGCACCCATTACCATCAATCAACAAGTTGGCTCTTGGCAACTTCATTGTGCCTATCCCAATAAAGAAGAACAAAAACAACAAAAAACTACCTCTCAAGGATGTATTGCCCAACAAAGCTTGATGATTAAAGGCAAAGATAATACTCAAACACCCATTGCTTCTTTGCTTCTAGAAAAAGTAAAAGATAACCAAAATCCAACCAAGGCTAATCCATTCAGACTAACAATCGTCACCCCTCTTGGATTTTCACTACAACAACCCATTACCTTAGCAATCGATCACGGTAATCAAACTCAGCTCCCTTGGGTAACATGCACAACCAATGGCTGTATTGCGTCCGAAATGATCGATAATAAATTACAAACCTCTCTCGAAGCCAATAAAATGGCACATCTCATTATTCATCGTGTCAATAAAACAACCGTCACGATTAATTTTAATATCGAAGATCTTCATACTGTATTGACGTCAATGAATGACCTTATCAATAAAAAAGCACCTTAATTGTTATTCATTTAGATAACGACCATGAATTTAAAAACCTATTTTTTTCGATCTGTGATTGTTGGTGCTGTATGTTTGCCTATAATAAGTGAACATGCTGTTGCGCAAAATGTTCCTCCACCTACTTTTGCGCTCCCAAACGTCAATCAATATCAGCAATATCTACAGCACAAAGAAAGACAACAGCTGATGGAGGGGCTTCCCCCTCCATCCAGTAATGTTCAGATCAATCAAAATAAGCATAATGATGCACCAACTGAGCATTGCGTGACCATTCAGTCAATCGAAGTGGTAAACACACAAAATCTGCCCCAATCAAACGTTAATCATATTACCAAGCCATGGCATAATAAATGTATGAGCCTTGGAGACATGAATTCTGTTTTGAACAAAATTAATAAAGCCTATATTGATAAAGGGTTTGTCACCACTCGTGCGTATTTACCTCAACAAGATCTAAAATCTGGGACATTGCATATTGTCGTTGTTGATGGGAAAGTCGCTGGGTTTCAATTCAATGGCATTTCCCCCAAGAACCATGAAACCATGGCATTTCCTTGGGTCAAAGGTGGGGTGTTAAACCTTCGTGATTTAGAGCAAGGCATCGATCAGATGAACCGCCTCCCCGATTGGAGTGCCTCTATGAAAATCGCCCCAGGAGATCAACCAGGAACCTCTATTGTCAATATCAACGCAAATAATCCAGGCATTTTACATGGACAAACCTCTGTTGATAATAATGGACAAAGCTATTCTGGCAGAACAATCAGTAGAACGATTGTAACTGCTGAAGATCTTTTTGGTCTGCTTGATATGTGGTCTGTTGAATATGACCATTCCTTGAATAACCGTCAAACTGATGGGCATAACTCCTTCTTTACCGCTGAAGGGTCTATCCCTCTTGGACCATGGACCTTCTTTGGGGGATGGTATCGTTTTGATGATCTTTATCACATGGGGTATCCTTGGCAAGGACGATTTAGGTTTGATTCAACCCAAAAAGATTTTCATATTGGGGCTTCTCGGGTTGTCGCACGCAACTCTGTTGGGGTAACCACTCTACAAGCAACTTATGAATTAAAATCTTTTGATACCTATATTAATCGTTCGCGCGTTGGAACACAAAGTGCCGATTTATCCTCGCTCAATTTAAACGCCAGTGAATCCATGCATATTTGGGGAGGTGTATGGTATGCAAGTCTTGGCATGAAAATAGGTCTGGGTGGGGGAATGGGTACAAAAACATGGGTATCCAATCAAGGAACCTATAATCCCCATACCCAATATGTCAAACCCACCCTGGATATTGATGGGTATAAACCCATTACCCAAGATCTGATGTGGCATACGTCTATTCATGGAGAATATGCCTCTAAAAACCAATATGGAAATGAACAAATGCAAATCGGCGGTCCTTATACCGTCAGAGGCTATTTACAACAAACGCTGATGGGAAATGCAGGGATCTATATGCGAAATGATCTTGCATGGTCTTTACCCACCCAAGCAATGCATTGTGATGGCTATCAGCCCTTTTGTAATGGGCTCATCAAAGGAACCGAGCTCTATGGAATATTCGACGTGGGTATGACCAGAGGCGTTTTCACATACGCCGATATGCCCAAAACAGAAAAAGGCGGAAACCTCGTCGGCGCTGGCATCGGAATACGTAAAACCTCTGGAACCATCTTTTGGAACGCCTCCGCAACCCACGCACTCACAACCGCAGGTCTTCCCCCAGAAGGGTGGATCGCCATGTTCAATATAGGCGTCAGGTTATAATCATAACAAAACTTATCCACATTCCTGTGGGTAAGTCTGAATATAATCTTAATTTGCGACAAGATCGGCTATTGTTATTCAAATGTGATAAAATACTACCTCAGATGAAAAATAAATAAAGGGTCAGTATTAAATACTTCAATATTTACTTCCCAATTTATAATTAATAGGGTATAATATTTACCATAGTTAAACTACTGTAATGGTGAAAAATTATGACAACAGAAACAATAAATCATAGCACCTTGTCAAAGTTAGTTGAAGCAGGAACAGTAAGCGGAGCGCATGTTGTCGGGCAAAATGGTGGATGGTCAGTATTTATCCAATTCGGAAAAATAAAAAAACAATTAATCACCAAAAATAATCATGATATTCGCTTATTTAAAAAGTTGGAAACATTGGTTTCTTATTTGCGTAATATTGGAATTGTAAAATTTGACGTAGATGCACTAGCCTATGACAGTAACATAGTGACTAGCACCAAACGTCCCGACAGATCGGAAGCTTTACGTAAAGCACACGAAGCTGCAGCCTATGATAAATGGTTTCGAGAAGAAGTACAAGCCAGTATAGACGACCCGCGCTCAAGTCTTTCCAATGAAGAAGTTAAGAAGTACGCTACAACCCGTCATGCCAGATTGCTAGAACGTATTAAATGAAATTAGAATGGCGACCTGCCACAGAAATCGATCGAGATAACATAGCAGAATATATCGCAAAGGATAATCCACGTTCTGCTATAGCATTAGATTTAGAATTTGCAAAAAAGGCAGAACTGGCAAGAGCAAATCCAGCTATGTATCGAGTTGGACGTATTAGTGGCACACGTGAAATTGTTGTACAAAATAATTATGTAATGGTGTATAAAGTGGATAATAAAGCCAAAATTATAACAATATTGCGCATACTTCATGCAGCACAACAATTTCCAAAAAAACTTGTTTTGTAATAGTAGACAGTAAAAGCTGAGCTATTCATACAACAACATGAACAATACTAGAGTTAATTTTTTATAAGCCTAATAAACGGAAAAGTTTTTGGACGAACCTTATTTCACCACAGGCAATTCATCCCATCTAGTTGTATATCTCTGGCTAACAAATTCGCGTTTTAGGTTCCATGATGCTTTTGGATTTATTCCTCCAAAACTGACAGTATTGCGCCCCATCTTTTTATTGATTTGATCCAAAGTCTGCATGAGTGTAACATTGCGTGCTTTGGTTTCTTCATTTTCAGCACGACTAAAGAAATCAAATTGCCTTTTCTCTTTATCAACAAGATCAAGCATCATGACCCCAGATTTATGATAAAGGTAATTTTCCTTAAAAATACTCTTTAGACCTTTTTGAACAGCCTCTATAATTTGACGTGTATCATTGGTGGGATAAAGCAGGGGAACCACGATTGATGGATGGTATTGTGATGCTCGATCATGAAAGCGGTTGGTCCTTAAAAATACCAAAACTGATTGAGCCAAAGAATGCTGGTATCTTAGCTTTTCAGCACCACGACTGGCATGAATACGAACCGCTTCCTGGAGTTCAAAAAGCTCTTTGGTTGCTTTGCCAAAACTCCGAGATGTCATAATATTCTTTTTAGGTATATCTAATGCATCAAGCTCAATACATGATGTGCCACGCAGCTCTAATACGGTGCGTTCCAGAACAACGGAAAAAAGTTTACCTAAATGGCTGGCATCACTATTTCTAAGCTTCCATGCTGTATCAATACCCATTGAGATTAATTTAGCGGACAGTTTACGACCTATCCCCCAAATTTCTTCGATGGGTAATTGTTTTAAAGTTTCTTCAAAAATAGGATCATTCGTGTTTAAAAAATATATGCCTTCATGTTGTGAATTTTTCTTAGCAATATGATTGGCAATTTTGGCAAGTGTTTTGGTTTTTGATATTCCAATAGAAACTGGTATCCCAGTGCGTTGACGAATGATCTTCCTTAAAAAATGACAATATTCAATATAGTTTTCTTGATTTTGCAAATTTAAGAATGCTTCATCAATAGAATAGAGCTCCGTATCATAAAGATAATCTTGAACAATAGAAAATACTCTTTGGCTCATATCCCCATAAAGCTCATAGTTTGAACTTAATAAAATTATCTTTTTTCGTATGTCTTGTGGGATTTTAAACGCTGGCATACCCATTGGCACAAAGGGTTTGAGTTCATTAGATCTGGCAATAACACAGCCATCATTATTGGAAAGAATACCAATAGCTTTTCTTTCTAATTTTGGATTAAACACTCGTTCACAAGAAGCATAAAAATTATTGCAATCAAGCAGGCCTATCATTTGTGTCGGTTTCTAAATGTATGAATATTATGAATAACAACGCCCCATATATAGGTTTCTTTGTCTTTTATTTCTATGGAAGGATAATCAGGATTACCAGATTTAAGATAAGGAATACCATTTTTAAAAGTCAGACATTTACACGTCAGCTCCCCATCCAAAGCGGCAATAACAATATCCCCCTGTCCAGGGTTAAGAGATCGATCCACAATCAGTAAATCTCGATCAAATATTCCATAATCGATCATTGAATCTCCTGATACTCGAATATAATACGTGGAAGAAGGGTGCTGAATTAAATGTTCGGTAAGATCGAGAGGTCTTTCAATATAATCTCCTGCAGGAGAAGGAAAGCCTGCACAAACATAAATTTCGATATAAGGTTGGTAATGTTTTTTTTCATCATCGTAATATAATTCTTCGATATGCGTTACGATTGTGTGTTTCACGCTTAATTCTCCTGGATAGAGAACATAAATAGTGATTTTTTACCTAAAAAACAACACCATATCAAAAATGCCCATGAGCAAATTGACCGTTAAGAGTCAAAATTTGTAATTGTGTAGTTTTGATATGGAGGTTCAATTAATTATATTGAACCTCCCTTAATCTTACATCATTTCAATTTAAAAAGGTCAAATTATTTTGGTGGAGTAGAGGAAGTGCCATAACGGCCATTTTTTAATTGCACGGGATAACATTTTGCACGTGGATTACTCACAACTTTATAAGGCGATAATTCTTTCACGTTAATCCACACTGTTTTTCCATTAGGCCATAATATAGGAAGCCTATTATTGACAGCAGGATGACGAATATCCACCAAAGCTACATTATCAGAAGTTCCAACCTGGTTAGCATTTAAATCAGAAGACGCATAGACAGGTGAATTTTGTGGAACGGAAGGATCATTTGGCAATCTACCGTTTTCTACCCATCTATTAAAATCTGCATCTGTCCAAGCTTTACCTGCTTGCATACATTGATACCCCTTTAAATATCTTGCTGTTTGAAAGCCTCCATTATGAGAAGGAGCCTGAGCCATCGCAAATGAGGTTGTTATAAGAGTTCCTAAAGCAAAAAGGGAGAGGGTCAATTTCATTGTTTTTTCCTTGTTATTATGATTTTAAAACGGAATTATTAGCTGAAGCTCCCATTTTATTGGCAACGGCTGCTCGCCATTGACCAACAGTTGTTGAAGAAGTAATGCCATTGGCTGCTAACGTTGAAAATGACATTCCTGATAATACTGTAGACATTGAATCACTATCATTGGCTTTTGCAACAGCTGCTCCATATTTCGTTCCAAAATTGTAATATCCTCTTACATCAACATTGTTTGGATTAGAAATGCCATTATTTTTCAGGTAAGTGGCACCATCTTTTAAATATTGTGAGGCTGCAATCGCTTGAATAGTAGGATCATTTTGTCCATTATTAATTTGATCCTGAGTAAGATTTAGGCTGGGATTCTCAACCATTGCTTCTTTAATCATAGCATTATAAGTACTTTGCGTCATTTGAAAAGCACCTGTAATACTTCCATGGGTTGAAGTTACATTTGTACAATTACTTTCCATAACACAAGTTGCTGCCAAAGCATCTGCATTAATGCCAACAGTTTCAGCATAGGTTGCAGCTTGTTGTCCCCAATCTTGAGTCATCATTTTTTGCAGACTATCTCCGCCTGATGTGGAGGAAGATGAGGCTGAATTGCTATTATTATTACTACTTGTAGTAGTATTTGTTGAAGAAGAGTTAGGAGGTGTCCAGTTTATTCCTACTTCTGGATAGGTAGGTTGGATTTGTGGTGGATTATTCTGGGCCATTACCATGGTTGGAATAAAACACAGGCTTAACAATCCCAATTTAATCTTTTTTTGATAGTTCATATTTTAAGAAAAACTCCTCATAGGAAATGTATTTCTTAAAACTCTTTTTTTTCCATGCGACTGGGAATTATTATTTTTGTTTTTTTATGAATTTAGTGATTTTTGTAATTTGTCTTTGTATTTTTCTTTCTGGGTAAGATTTATAATGTGTTTTAAGATAGTTAAACATTTTTTTGGCTTTTTGTGTATTTTTACTTTTGGGCTGTAAGCATAGATAAATTCCTTTGCAAAGCACTTCGACCAAAATTAATTTAGTAAAAAAATCTGTTTCATTTTGAAAATATAATGGTAAGCGTTCGCTATGGTAAATAGTCACGGATATAGCAGGCTCCTGATAATTTGTTTTTTGACACAAACGGAATAGGGAACGTATTGCATATAAAGCAATATCTTTGAGTTCTTGTTGCATGCTTGTGTAATAGACATCCAACACAGATCCATACTGGTAAACTGCTTCCAAAAAAGAATTTCTTTTTTCTAAGATTAAGGCCTTTTTAAAGAGGTTAATGCCATAGTAAATAGCTTCCTTTCCATAAAACATTGATCTTTATCATTCCTTATTAAAAAATTGTTAAGCAAACAAAATTATATGAATTAATGCGACTGGATTTTTGGGTCTTGTTGCAAATTTAATTATGTATTTTAGTATGATATAAAAATGGAGTGAGTATTTATATTTTAGGAACGATTTATGTCTATTGGTATCTATAGCAAGCTTATATTAAGATCTAGGGATGATTTTAAAGGTCGTCATTTTAATGGATTGATGATTATCCAAGCGGTAAACTGGTATTTACGCTATTGTCTTAGCTATCGAGACATTGAGGAATTGTTTTTAGAGCGTGGAGTAAGCGTTGATCATAGCACGTTAAACCGTTGGGTATTACGCTATGCTCCTCTATTAGAAAAACGTTTGAGAAGCTATAGAAAACCCCATTGTGGTGAGGTGAGGATTGATGAAACCTATATCAAAGTAAAAGGTCAGTGGAAGTATCTATATAGAGCCATTGATAAGAATGGAACTGCTATTGATTTCTTGTTAACAGCTAAAAGAAATATCAAAGCAGCACAACGTTTCTTTAGAAAGGCGTTTAAAGAAGAGGGTCTATTCGCTCCAACCCATATTGGAACAGATAAAGCATCTCCTTTTCCAAAAACCATACAGACCATGAAGAATGAGCATATCCTTGCCAATCACTGCGTTCATGAAACAAAGAAATCTTTACAACAGGGAATAGAAAATGATCATTTTAGAGTAAAGAGAATTATCCCAAAGAATGGTTGCTTTCAGTCTTTTCATACCGCAAGGAAAACACTCAACGGATATGAGGCCATTCTCTGGATTAAAAAAGGACTGGGTTTTAAAGGAAAATGGACAATCAACGAACAAATAAAGCTCATTCAAAGCATATTCGGTCTAAATAATAATATACCCGTCTAAATTAGCTCGCTTTATGGCTAATCACAGCACCATTCAATATTTGCAACAAGACCGTTTTTAGTGATCAGAGTTATTGTAGGAGTGAATAATGAAAGAGTTTGAACTATATAATTGTGAAGATTTATAGCATAAAATCATCTTTAGTAGCGCTCCAGCGATTACTTTTAATTAAGCTGGTTGCTGAACAAGTCATTATCAATTCATCTACCCACTTATGATAAACCATCAAATATGACATATAATTTAAACTTAAAAACGCTTTTCTCTCTGTTTCTCATCGGTATGATCGGGGGATGTGTGGGGATTGGGTTAACGTTATTAATACATTTTTTACAACATCTTGCTTTTAATGCTCCTCTGGATGCAATTATACCTTTTCGAGTCATGGTTGAAGAAGCATCTCCACTCAGGCGCGTATTGGCGTTGCTGGCTTGTGGTTTAATTGGCGGTGTTGGTTGGTTCTATATTCATCGTTATGGGCAGCCTTTGGTGGACATTAAAACTGCCGTTCAAAACAAAGATAAAAACCTCCCTTTCCTCACGACTTTTTTTCACTCTTTATTACAAATCATCACGGTTGCAATGGGTTCCCCACTTGGACGAGAGGTTGCCCCCAGAGAGATGACTGCTGCCTTTGCTAATCAATGGATCAATTTTATTCAATTTTCAGACGAAGAACGTAAACTATTGCTAGCTTGTGCCTCAGGTGCTGGATTAGCCGCTGTTTATAACGTACCTTTGGCAGCGATGATCTTCATATTAGAAACTTTATTACTTAGCTGGAATTTATCTTCTATCATCGCTGTCTTTATCTGTTGCAGTACCGCTGTATTTACAATGCGCCTTGGATTAGGAGATCTGGTTCAATATCCAATCGATTATTCAAAATTTAATAATGACTTTATTATTTGGGCTATAATCGCAGGACCAATTATTGGAATAATGGTCTGGCTTTTTGATAAAACAACACAATCTTTGCCAAAACTACCCAAATCCAAACCCATCATGATTCTGATCTCAATATTCTGTTTTGGTATGATTGGAGCTCTCTCAATACAATATCCAGAAATCCTCGGAAATGGTAAAGCTGCTAACCAACTTACGTTTACTTCTGAAATAAACCTTCATTACGCTGTTGGGTTATTCATCAGCAAATGGGGTGCTGTCTTGTTGGCAATGGTTGCAGGTGCCTATGGCGGGCGAATAACCCCCAGTATGATGTTAGGGGGCGCATTAGGATTTATCACCGCTTATTGTTGGAACATGGTTTTTCCAGTAATCCCATTGTCTAGCGCAGCAATTATCGCAGCGGCTGTTTTTCTAGGAATTGCACAAAAAATGCCATTAACATCTGCAATTTTTATGCTGGAACTTTCCCGCTTTTCACCTGCCTATTTTTATCCCATTTGCTTATGTTTTGCGACAGCAATGCCGACTTATTATGCAATTCAACAGTATATGATGAAACCATCCTCACCATAACTATTTATCAATTTTTCTTAAAACCCCAGTAACTATGCCCATTTTTGGATTTTTAAAATCAAACCTCGCCGGTAAATAGCCTACATTATCAATATTTTTAAACCATATAGACCCAGGTTGTGGTTGTGATAATAAAACTTTGTTCTTTGAATGTATTTTAAACCCACCAATTTGTTGCGCCACCGCCTTGCATAATATTGCTTTACCTTTATAAGGACTAGTCCATGTGGAAGGCATCTCGCTTTCTCCCACAGTTTCACTTTGAAATGAAAAAGACCTCACCCCGTCTAACATTTTAAAATGAGAATCACATTTTCCAGTTGTTCGAACTTTGTAAATCAAATCAGCCATCGCACTCAAACTATCTAAACTGTTCGTTTTTTGATCTAAAGTCAGAGCATCACGATCATTTCTTGGTGCAGGTTCCAAGGTTGTAATATCTGTTTTCGAGCCATAATGAGAATTCATAACCAATTTAAATTTTCCATTTTTATCTTTGCCGATGGATTGATAAGTTCCTGGAAAGGCACGTCCATTCTTAAACACCCCCTCCGCATTGGCATTCGTATTTAAACTGAATACAAGACTTGCCATTCCTGCCGAAGCAAAATTCGCTTTCACTTTGTATGTCGTAGGTGTTAAAATATAATCTGCATTCACTGTAATAACATGCATTCCTTTATTATAAATATCATACACCAATTGAATAGATTGATTTTGTTTTGTTTTTGTAATATCTTCTGATTGTGCATGTGCAATATCTAAAAATCCAAAACTCAACCCACAGGCTACGCCCATTAATTTAAAGAAATATTGTTTCATCATAATTATCTTTTGTTATTAATTAAATAATAAGATTATAAAAGATAATTATGGCATTAAATAGATTGATAACCATTTCAACCTAACAGCATAATTATATTATTCGTATAACCAAACCACTAGGTTATAAATCGCTATCGTTACTTGATAAGAATAAAATACAATTTTTTGGAAATAATTATTTTTTTCAATAAGTTGATTGGCTTGATTATTATGCAGAGCATATGTTTTTAATTACGATTACCATAAATAAACAAAACTAGGGTCAGGACCTATTAATGGAACAGTAACTTTTATAATAGATTTTTGATTTTCCGTAAACATTGAAACAGCCTTTCAACAAACTGTAAAGTCAACATATATTTTTTAATATATTTTAGATAACATTATGCATGTGAAAGGTTCGAAGCTTTTCTTAATCTTAAAGACATATTTAATATTTTTTTATTTAAAAGTAAAATCTTAAATATATCTTTAACTTGAGATTTATAGACCTAAAATATTTTTTACTTTAAAAACAACATCTTCCGCATCATCTAGCGGACTAACAGACCAACTTTCTAAACGATTTCGGAATAATTTGACCCTATTTTCTTGTTGCATTGAGTGGATAAAAAGTGAAATTCGTTTTGATTTTCCAGGTAATGATAAAATCATAACAGGTGCCGAAGTCGCCACTGCTTCCGAGATCATTGAAACACTATCTATGGTTACCAAAATAAAATCTGCACAAGCCAATAATCCTAAATAAGGATTCTCACCCTCTCCATCCCAAATATAAGCACCTAAAGGTATTAATATTTGTTTGAAAACTGCGATAGCTTCTTTACCCGTTCGTCGTGAGGGGGTCAGCGCAATATGGACATTTTCGGTCTTTATTAAATCCACTAATTGATAGGCGATAATCTCAGCTTCAGATTTTCCCAATGTAAAACGACCATTATTTCCCCCAATAAGTACAGCAACCAAAGGGCTTGTATCCTGTCGAAAAAAAGATGTCCATTTTCCTTTATTTTCCGATAAAATTTGTGAAGAAATATGATGCAGAGCCGTTCGAGAAACAATTACATTTTTACCACTTAACTGATCATGAGGATTAACAATAACCAAATCGAATTTATCAGGCGATATACGAGGATTTTGTATATGAATTGCAGCACGACCCGATTGACGAATGGCCGCATTAATCACCCCACCCACACTGCCAACACTAATAACGACTGGGCTTTCACTGATATTAAATGCTTCAACCCCTTTTAATGGAAAAGGCCAATAAGGTGCTGAAATAAAGCTCCATGGTTTTCTAGGGATTAAGCTACAAAGCTCTTTTTGAAATCCTGCACGTTCAGCCAAGCCAAAAGCCTGAGATTTCATTCCAGCAAAATCTTCTGTTAAAATAATCGCCTTCGCCATTATCGTTGAACCTCATTATGATTTATAAATTTTATGAGTGATCTCTTTAATTAAATATTCAGCAAATTCTTGCCATTCCTTATCAGCATTATGCTTTTGACGTGATAAAGGAAAATTCAACTGTAAAACTTCATCTAATCCTTTGGCTATATCATCTGTTGTAGGTTCACAAATAAATACTAAATCATCTTCCTTAAATTGTTCTGACAGCCCACCAACATTCGTGATTAGAATAGGTTTGCCAAAAGCCAAAGCGGTTGCTGCAATACCACTTTGGCTCGCTTCTCTATAAGGAAGAATAACAACATCAGCCCATTGCATTAATTTACCAATCTCTTCCTCTGGCACCCACCTATTTTCTACAATGACGTTGTTTCTTTTGTTCAATCGATCCAAAACTGCGCTCTTAGGACCCTGCCCAACAATGCGTAGCATATAAGGGCGTTGAATGGTTACTTGATCTAATGCTTCCTCTAATAAATCAAAACCTTTATATAATAATAATCGTCCAAAATTTAACAGCTTAATTTCTTGACTGACAAATTGTGGTTTATGCGTTTCAGAGCAATATGAAAAAGGCGGATGCCACCCTTGTATGATCTGAGAACTAGGAACAAAATTAACAGCAATCAATTGCTTATAAACATATTTTGAAAATGTTACTGTCAACCTTGATTGCTTAATTAATAATTTTTGTAAATAGTACTGAAAAATATAACCATCCCCTGGATGAGGATGCACATCATGAACGATAACAATATATGGGATTTTAAGCAATCTTAACGCCATAGCCATTACCAAATCCATCGGACCAGGCATTGTACATACAGCAATATTAATCTTCTTGCGTTTTATAATGTGATATAATTTATAAATCATCAATGGTGCTTGTAAAACACGACAAAGATACCCTAGAACAGTAGTATATGTTTTAATTGGAAAATCAACAGAAATATTGCGATTTTTTTGCACAATCTCGGCTTGACGAGATAACGATAAAAACGCCTTAACATTGGATATTGATAACATTGCCTTAGAGAACTCAACAGCAGTTTTAGGTCCTGCTCCTCGACGTCCCCATTGCCATATCAACATATTAAGAGGCTTTTTCATTCCATATCCGTTACCACGCCGATCGCGGATAATCCCTTTATTAAAGATTGCGAATTAAATTGTTTATAAGCTCTTTTACATGCGGCACTTCCTAAAGCAAACCGATAATCTGAATCCGCAACCAATTTATGAATTGCTTGTGCAGCAATATCACAATCTGGCTCAGCCCAATAAGCATTTGAAAACTGATACACCTCACGGGAATCTTTAACAGGAACCAACTTATATGGAACAGGGATCCCGCAAGACTCATCTATAAATTCTGATGTTGCTGACCAATTTGTCGATATGACGGGTTTTCCAGATAACATTGCCTCGGCTGCGACCAATCCGAATCCTTCGCTGCGATGTAAGGATAATACAATATCAGCATAGTGAAATAATGCTTGATTTTCTGCTGATGATAAAATGTTGCGATTAACAATAATCGCATCATGCCCTTGAATAACATTCATAATTTTATCCATATCGATACAATAATGTTCCGAATAAGAAATTTTTAATACCAAGCATATACCCCTATCATGCTTATTCGCTTTAAGAAATGCTAAAATTGCACCCAAAGGATTTTTTCTTGCGAAGCTAGAAGATAAATTAAACGAAACTAGAATGATTAATTTACCCTTTGGTAATCCCAAAGATTTACGGCAAATATGGCTTACAGGGTAAACAACCCGATCAGCGATTGGATGAGGGATTACTCTGACAGGTTTGTTATAATATTTTGCCCATTTCTGTACAGCATTAGCTACAAATTGTGAAGGTACCCAAATTTCATGAACAAATTGAAAACCAACCATCCAGTCTTTTGGTAAAATTTCTAATTCCCAGGCCCAATAACCAATTACTCTGCGGTTTTTTACAAGATTTCTTGGTAAAGCAAGAAGCGCATACGGAATCTGAGGGGAATTGATGTGTAAAATTAAGGGGGCATGAGGATATTCAGATAAAATCTGGGTGGCTTTTGTATATCTATCCCACGAAAAAGAATAGGGTATAACGTCCAATAAACGCGAAGAAATGTTATTTTTTTGTAATGCTTGATGCATTACACGCGCCCCTTCGCCGAGCCCAGAAGCACGAGAAACCTCCCCCGCAATAATGACCGTTGAGGCTGTCGGAGGGTTAAATGTTATTGACGGAGCAAGGTAAGCCCCCAATCGAGCCAAAAAATAACGCCGACTTGATGGGGGAAGCAAACGCCATAACCGATGCAACGGTTTAATCAGCAAATTTACTCCGTCAATTTATAAATATTATTTATATATAGGAAAACGTTTACATAGAGCAACTACTTTTTTATGTACTTCTTGTTCTGCTTTACTATTATCTCCATCAGGTGCATCAGCCAATGCCGTCAGAACTTCATTGATTAACAAACCAATTTCACGGAACTCAACTTCTCCAAATCCACGAGAGGTTCCCGCCGGGCTACCTAAACGAATACCAGACGTAATCGCAGGTTTTTCTGGATCAAATGGAATAGCATTTTTATTGGTTGTAATTCCTGCTTTTTCCAGACTTTCTTCTGCTTGTTTACCAGTGACTTTCTTTGGACGTAAATCAACTAGTAATAAGTGACAATCTGTTCCCTCGGTAACAATATCAAAACCACATTCAATCAATGTTTCCGCAAGAACTTTGGCATTCTTTGCAACTGATTGTTGATATTCTTTGAAGTCTGGACGCAATGCTTCTCCAAAAGCCACAGCTTTGGCAGCAATCACATGCATTAATGGACCACCTTGCAATCCTGGAAATACAGCAGAATTAATCTTTTTAGCAAGGTCGGCATTATTGGTAAGGATAATGCCCCCACGTGGACCACGCAATGTTTTATGCGTTGTACTGGTAACAATGTCAGCAAAAGGAACGGGATTAGGAAATAAACCTGCAGCAACCAAGCCCGCAAAATGAGCCATATCCACCATCAGATACGCACCAACTTCATCTGCGATTTTACGGAATCGTTCAAAATCAATCACACGGGGATAAGCAGACCCCCCTGCAATAATCAATTTAGGCTTTTCTGCACGAGCAATTGCTTCCATTTCATCATAATCAAGGTATCCATCTTGACGACGAATACCATATTGCAAGGCGTGGAACCATTTTCCTGAAAAATTAGGAGCTGCTCCATGGGTCAAATGTCCACCAGAAGCCAAATTCATTCCCAATACTTTTTCACCTGGCTTTACAGTTGCCATATAGGCTGCCAAATTGGCATTTGCACCAGAATGTGGTTGCACGTTAGCGTATTCTGCACCAAATATTTTTTTAAGACGTTCAATAGCAAGCGTTTCAACCTTGTCAACTTCAGCACAACCACCATAATAGCGACGTCCAGAATAGCCCTCGGCATATTTATTTGTTAAAACACTACCTTGTGCTTCTAAAACAGCTTGAGAAACAAGATTCTCACTGGCAATAAGTTCAATACCATCTTGTTGGCGAACAAGTTCACCATGAATATATTGACTGACTTCTGGGTCCGTACTGGATAAATCAGAGTTAAAAAACTGATCATAATTTTTTTTATCGGACATTCACAAATTCCTGCTATTAAAGACTAAGGGGTTTAATTAAATTTCTTGTATCTATATAAATAAAATATATTCTTATTTTTTTAAACCTTAATTTTGTAAAAAAGTTATTTTAATATGAAGTCTTTTTATTCTAAATAAGAACAAATTTTGCAGGACCTTTTTATTAAAGGAAAATACATATATGGGAAACATCACCTTTTCTTCTTTACTAAGAAAAAAAAATATAGAAACACCACATACAGATAAAGAAGAATTGGCACGCGTTCTTGGAATGCCCAGCCTCATCTTTTTTGGTGTTGGTGGGATCGTTGGAACAGGTTTATTTTCGATCACAGGGGTTGCGGCATCGGAACATGCGGGACCTGCTGTTATCATATCCTTTTTTATTGGTGCTATTGCTTGTGCATTTATTGGATTATGTTACAGCGAACTGGCTGGAATGATCACCGTTTCAGGCAGCTCTTACAGCTATACCTATATTGCTTATGGAGAGATCATTGCTTGGATGGTGGGCTGGAACCTTGTTTTGGAATATGCCGTTGGCGCTGGAGCGGTGGCGGTCAGTTGGTCGAAATATATGATGTCGTTTTTAGAAGGATTTCATATTCATATAGATCCACGCTATATCGCCTCACCCTTTGAAACAGTCACTTTACTGGATGGAACAAAAACGGATGGGATTATTAACCTTCCCTCGACTATCATCGTTGTTATATTGTCATTACTATTAATCAAAGGGTTAAAAGAATCTTTAACACTAAATAATATTGTCGTGGTTGTTAAAATTTGTGTTATTTTAACATTGATTGCGTTTGGTCTGCCTTATATCAAAGCTGCAAATTTTGTTCCTTTTATCCCTGAAAATACAACAGGTTCTTTCGGTCATTTTGGCTTTTCAGGGATTATGCAAGCCGCAGGAATGATTATTTTTGCATATATCGGATTTGATAGTGTTTCTTCAACGGCGCAAGAGGTTAAGAACCCATCGAAAAATATTCCAAAAGCCATTTTAATCATTATCTCTATTTGTGCGATTATTTATTTTTGTTTCGCATTTGTTATTGTTGGTCTTGTTTATTATACGGACTTATTAAATGATGCCGCCCCTGTTGCAACCGCAATTGACCATACACCTTTTAAATGGCTTCAACCCATTGTAAAAGTCAGCATTCTCTTTGGATATATACCCATTCTATTTTTATTATTAATTGGTCAGACCCGTGTTTTCTTCTCGCTGGCCAGAGATGGCTTAATTCCAAAATTCTTCGCTAAAACGCATCCTAAATTCAAAACCCCTCATTACTCACATACATTTTTTATGATCTTTGTCTGTATATTGTCTGCTTTTTTCCCTATTGGCGTTTTGGGGAATATGTGTGCTATTGGGGCTTTGTTTGCATTTGTTTTTGTTTGTATGGCTGTTGTCATCTTACGTAAAACTTATCCAAATTATCCTCGCACATTCAAAATTCCAGGTGGGCCAATTATTCCGATTATTGGGTCTGCTACCGCATTGATCCTAATGTATTCTTTAAATAACTTAACATGGATTATTATGTTCTGTTGGATGATTATTGGATTCATCATTTACTTTGGCTATGGCTATTCACACAGTAAATTAAATCAAAATACAAAACTTAAGGTTACAAAATGATTGGTAATTTTCCTTTAACTCGTATGCGTCGCAATCGTTTAAATCAGATGACACGCCGATTGGTTGCTGAAAATAAGCTCAGTGTTGATGATTTGATCTGGCCGATTTTTATTGTAGAAGGCGAAAATATCGAAACTGAGGTCTCCTCTATGCCAGGAGCAAAACGTGTTTCCATTGATCGCCTTGGTGCATATATCGAGCCAGCAGCTAAATTAGATATCCCTGCGTTGGCACTATTTCCTGTAACTTCGAAAGAAAAACGTGACCCAACTGGAACGGAATCTTATAATCCAGATAATTTAATCTGCCGTGCTGCCAGAGAATTAAAAAAACAATTTCCAGAAATGCTGTTAATTGGAGATGTTGCTTTGGATCCATACACCAGCCACGGTCATGATGGTATTGTGCAAAATGGGTATGTAGTAAACGACAAAACTGTTGAAGTTTTGATCAAACAATCCATTAATCAAGCCAATGCGGGTATCGATATCATTGCACCTTCTGACATGATGGATGGTCGAATTGGATCTATTCGCCAAGCGTTGGATCAAGCAGGATTCATTGATACTCAATTAATGTCGTATGCTGCAAAATATGCTAGCGTTTATTATGGTCCATTCCGTGATGCATTGGAATCCGGTGGGTTATTAAAAGGGGATAAAAAGACTTATCAAATGGACCCTGCTAATCGTGGAGAAGCCTTGGCAGAAGTTGAATTAGATATCAAAGAAGGTGCAGATTCTGTTATCATTAAACCGGGAATGCCTTATCTCGATATTATTCGATCTGTGCGTGATAAATTCGATATTCCAATCGTCAGCTATCAAGTTTCTGGTGAATACGCAATGTTGATGGGTGCAATCCAAAATGGCTTCTTACAAAAAGAGGGTGCTATTTTAGAAACATTACTGTGCTTTAAACGTGCTGGAGCCAATGCAATTATGACGTATTTTGCTTTAGAAGCCGCTAAATTATTAAAAACACAATAAACAAAAGACCTTCTTTACATAAAAATTTACAAAATTATTCGTAAAGAATTTTCTTCTGACATCATCATCAATAAAGCAAAGTATGAGTTTTTTTGGTGAAGATGCAGAAGATTTAATTTTCAATAGTGCGAAAGCAATCAGCTTATCTATTGATTATTTCGCTGAATATTTCCTCCATGGTAACTGTTTTGAATTAAAAACAAATACTTTGTTAATCCCGTTGGCTCCGTTTTTTTAATCGCCTTTATTTATGTTTTTATTCATAAAAATCTTAAAAATATAAAAATCCTAGACCACCATTAACCGCTCAACGATTTGCAGGCATCATGATTGATTTTCTAGAAAAATATCAAGCAGGATATCAATTTTAATCTCGTTAACTACCGATAAGGATAATTCGTTTCCACAGGACGCATGTCAAACACTAAAATTTCTGCATTATGACCATGACTAAATTTTAACTGCCGTTCATGACGAATACGAGCCCCATCACCTGCATTAAATACCAAATCATTCACTCTTAAATTGCCTTTTGCGACATGAAGATAAACATAGCGATTTTCTGGAATGATAAAATGTTCTTGTTCGGAACCATCAAACAAACCAGAATATATTTTGATATCCTGACGTATATTAAGCGAATTCTCTTGGCCATCAGACGATATAATCAGCTTTAATTTACCTCTTTTTAATTCATTATATGTAGGAATTGATCGCGTTGTTTACAGTGATATGGAATATTACTGTAATGAACATGCATAGGAAAACGAAGCTTACGCTGTATCATCGAGAAGAGATATGGCGATTACATCATCAAGAGAAAGTGATGATAACGGATCTGGCTAAGCGTTTTATGGTCAGCAGGTCTACGATTTATGTTGTATTAAGGCGAGCTCGGTTGCAATTATTTGTGCCGATGTCCAGCACAAATGAGCGTTATAAAACGATCAAATATGGCATTAAACGCCTTGCTAAGGTTGAAAAAACACTTGAGGACAAGCTCAGATGGCAAGTCAAAAAATATAACAACTCTTATCCTAGGGAGATGGTGCATGTCGAGACTAAACGACTTCCTTTGTTGAAAAATGAGACTAAACAGCAAACTCGGGAGTATCTTTTTGTAGGTATTGATGATTTTTCTCGAGAACTCTATGTTGGGATTTACAACGATAAATCTCAGTTTAGTGCAGCCCAGTTCTTACAAGACGACGTGCTGGTTCAATGCCCTTATATGATCGAATGTGTTTACTCTGACAATGGCAGAGAATACCAAGGAATGCTTGAACATCTGTTTGTTAAATCTTGTTATACCAATCGGATTAACCAGAAATTTACCAAGCCAGCTTGCCCTCGAACCAATGGCAAAGCAGAACGCGTCATTCGCACACTCATGGAAATGTGGCATGAGCGTGAATTGTTCGTCAATGCTCAAGATCGAAAGTTAAAGTTGAAACGTTTTATTAATTATTATAACACTGTTAAACCTCATAAAGGCATTCAAGGAAAAACACCCTATGAGGTCTTAGATGGTTATTTTAAACAAAATCTGTAAACAACCCGATCAATTCTTACACATTATATTCTTTTGATAACTTCAATACTTACTTCAAAAGCATTTGTATCTCGGAATAAATATGTTCTGATATAAATACACCTTTTTCATGACTACGCTTACGCGCTTCAAAACGTCGTTGTGATGGCAATCTTGCGCCTTGACCGACAATAGACTTGAAGAGTTGCTCTGCGCTGGCTTCGCTTTTTGCAATATTACCAAGACCAAATTTGCTTGGATCAAAGGCTAGTAATAACTCTCCATGACAAGGGGTGCATTTTTGACCATCATCCAATTTTAGAGATTCTTGACTAGTTAAATCTTCGATAAGCGATCCTGACATCAACTCTATCATGGTCGATAAAGCACTGCCTTTATAGCCACCAAATGTCAACATTGACCCGCCATCCATCGCTGCTTTGGCATCTTTTGTAATATTACCCTCTTTATCAATCGCAACATTATCTGGTAAATCAGTATTCGTACGATGATGTAATTCAAGATCTCCTCGAGCAATAGCACTGGTCGCAAAATCAAATACATAAGGATTTTCTGCATGTTCCCGAGGCCAACTAAAAGCCAAAGGATTTGTTCCTAATACGGGGCTGTTCCCTCCTGCTGGAGTAACCCACGCATGACTTGGGGTCATTGCCAATCCTACCAAACCATAAGCTGCAATGGCTTCTACCTCTGGCCATAAAGCAGAAAAATGGTAACAATGATTAATTTGTAAAGCTGCAATCCCCATTTGTTTCGTTTTAATCGCTAATTGTTCGACCGATTTTTCAAAAGCAAGTGGAGAAAAAGCATATTGCGCATCAACTTTAACAATAGACGTTTCATCAACAATTATTAAAGGCTCGGCTGTTTTTGAAACATGATTTTGTTGTATAGTATGTGCCAATACCCCTAAACGATACACACCATGAGAGATACATTCATCTCTTTCACCTGCAAAAATTACTCTGGCAATTGCCCCAGCATGTGCGTCAGACAATCCAAATTTTGATAATACTTGAAAAGACAAATCATAAACTTGATCCAAAGACAGATTAACTTTTTTACTCATATATAGATGCCCTTTGATTTAAACGAAATAATTATAATATTGTTAAAACTATGCCAACCCTTCCCATTATCATAAAGGAAAATAACCTTTTAAGTCATCAAAACTAATTGACCTCTTGCGATATTTTATATAAAAGTCGCTATAATAAGCCCCAATGGCGGAATGGTAGACGCGCAGGTTTCAGGTACCTGTGACCGCAAGGTCGTGGAAGTTCAACTCTTCTTTGGGGCACCAAATATCACAAAAAATCAATATGTTACAGTATAGTTTGGAGTAATTTGGAGTAAATATCAATAAGTTTCCCTATAAATTAAACCGCAAAAGTCTTTCATTAAACTGATTTCCTTTTGGTATAATTTTACCATATATCCCTACAAAACGCTAAGTTACAAGGTGATTTTTCCAATAAAAAACCACCGCAGTGGGTGGCTTGTATGCGTTGTTTAATTAGCTAACTAATCTTAAATGAACTTTTGGTTTTTCTCTTAATCCATACATAACCCTTAATTCATCTTCATACATATTTGTTACTTCACATAATTCTTCCATTGAATATCCAAGCTGATCCAAATGAACCTGAATTAACTGATTTAAAGACGACGGGTTTTCTTTAAAATTATCTAATTGAACAGGTTCGTTTTTTCTATATCCACGCTTAGACATCTCAATTTGATAATATTTTAATCCTCTATCTGTTAGTTTTCCTAAACTCCAAGCTTTATAAATTAAAGCCTGCATCGAAACTCCCCATTTTCGTTTTAAATCGGCAAATCTTTGCAAAGATAAACGAACAGAAAAGTCACGTTTAATCTCCTCATCAGGCATTAAGAAAGATGCAGCAAAGACATTTGCTTCATTTTCTTGATCCTCAGTTGGAACTCGATGCATTAACAAATGTCCTAATTCATGCATTAATGAAAAACGATACCTATCTACAGAAAGATTCTTATTAATAAAAATAAGAGGTGGAATTCCATCATAAGATGCATGACAAAAACCATCCATTTTCATCGTGCCAAAATCCATTGGAATAACAATAATACCCGCACGTTCAATCATATAGGTAATATTATGAACACCACCACAAGGAACATTCCATACATGCCTAGTAATTGCAGCAACTTCAAAGGGGTCTTTTCCTTCACAATCTATTTTATAGATTTCTTCTAATTCTGGTTCAAATTCTATAGAATCTAAAAATTTACGAATATGCATCCTATACAAGTTAGCCCTAGCTTGAATAACCTTGTGACTACTTATTGAAATCGATTTCTGCGTTCTGTAAAAACTATAGGTAAAATCATATAAAGGAACATGATTATAAAAAAAATTAGGATGTAATCGCAATACTTTTGCTATAGACATAACCTGCTCTTGAGTTGGTTCCACTAAACCATGTTCTATCTTTGATAATGTTCCTTGTGCAACTTCGTTATTCATATCGGCAATTAATTTTTCTTGTGTTAATTGCCGTAAATTACGCCCAAGAAGCAATAAATCTCCGTTAAACTGACTGCTTCCTTTGATCATTTTTCGACCTCTTTGGTTTTATAATTTTAGCTTTTTTATCTATATTATCTTCTGTGTTTACCAAATCATCATTTACTGGTTCATTGGTTTTTTCTTCTCTAATAGTATCAGAAGTTAAATGCAAGTACCAGTCTAAACCTTCATCAGAGGAACCTTTTGTGTGTATAATCACTAATTGCACAATATCAACTATTTGTTGTGATAAACTCCAACCTAAATGAAAAAAGAAGATTTGATTATTTTTATAATCTTTTAGATTATCTTTTAATCTCTTATTATTTGATGAGTTTAAATAAGCACCAATATTATGTTCTATATAGTTGATACTATTGCTGGATCTATTTGATAAATTATTTCGGATATTTTGCGTATCAATAGGATTTGTTTTTCTCAGTTTAAACACACATGCATGTGTCTCACATCGATAAATCAAATATTCATTCTCTTTATGCCCCTCTAAAGAAGACCAGCAACTTGACTTACTACAAAAAATTTTCAAATCATTTAGCAAATAACCTGTAAGTAAATTATTCTCTATGCGTGTTTTAAAATGACAACTTAAGTTGCTTTTTTCCTCTAATCCTCGTCTTATAGCTTGCATAGCAATATCTTTAATTGAATCCAACTCTTTAATATTTAAATCTTGAAAGTAATTTTTATCCATATTTTACAATCCTATATATTTCTACGATGCTACAAATGTCACATCTTCAATCAAACATATATTAACATAAAATACTGTCTTTTTATATAAAAAATATTCTTTTAATATTCCGTTATTAAGAATATTAATTAACTACCTCCCCTATCACTCACACAATATAACAATTACCCCCTTGCCAACGCCTCCTTATTGCCATTTAGTTTCGAAAAAGAAGTTGTTCAAGCCTCAATCGCTTGTTGGAACCGATCAACATTATCTTGCCAGACAGCTTTGCCCAATGAAGTATTGTAAAATTTTTTGTGATATTGAGCCATTGCGGTGGCATCATTTGCCAGTGGCAGGGCTGCTGGGATACGCAAATAAAACACTCTACACATTGCAGGGTTTTGTCGCAAAGTTTAAATTTTATAAAATTTTAAGTTTTTACTAGCGTTAGTTATTATACAATATCTATATAATTCAATAAATTAAAAAATTCTATTTTGCAGAAATAATATTAAAAACCACTAAACTAAAAACTTTGCGACAAGACCATAATAACTAACGCTAGTAAAAACTTAAAATTTTATAAAATTTAAACTTTGCGACAAAACTAATAAAACTTATTCAAAGCATATTCGGTCTAAATAATAATATACCCGTCTAAATTAGCTAGCTTTATGGCTAATCACAGCACCATTCAATATTTGCGACAAGACCCAGGGGGGGGCTATCACTAGAAATATCACCACAGTTGCGGCAAGAATCTAAATTATCTCTAAAATATAAGCCTATAACCAATAGCAGTTTCGGTAAGTAAATGTTTAGGATTTGTTGGTTCTGTTTCGAGTTTCTGACGTAAATGTCCCATATAAATACGTAAATAATGAGGTTGCTCGATATAATTCGGTCCCCAAACAGCTAATAATAATTGTCGTTGAGTACAAACACGTCCAACATTTTTTATTAGCTCGCTTAAGAGTTTATACTCTGTTGGAGTAAGATGTATTTCCTGACTTTTCTTCAATATACGATGAGAATTAAAATCAATTTCCACATCACCAAAAACAAATATATTAGACACTGTATTTTTAATATCAATACGTCGTATTTGTGCTCTTATTCGTGCTAACAACTCAGGGATACCAAAAGGTTTTGTAATATAATCATCAGCCCCCATATCTAATGCAGCTACTTTTTCGGATTCATCATGGCGTGCTGTTAAAACAATAATAGGTAAGTTGGACCACTGACGAACTTCTTGTATGAATAATTTACCATCTCCATCTTGAAGACCTAAATCAAGCAGAGCTATACTGGGTTGTCGTGAAGCTGTTTCAATTAGTGATCGCGAAACACTATCACATTCATAAACTTTAAAACCTTCCTCTATTAAGGCTTGACTCAGAAATTTACGTATATGCTCAGTATCTTCAATGATAAGTACGCTATGCTTATTTTCCATTATTTTGCTCAATTATCTCGGATGATTCTAATTCTATCAAAGGCATGGGTCTTGCAGGAATAGTAAAAGTAAAACAGCTACCACCATTAACACGTTGTTTAGCTATAATAGTTCCTTTATGTGCATTAATAATTGTTTTTGCGATACTTAACCCAAGACCAACTCCTGTATAAGCTGTTTCGATTTTACCACGATTAAATTTTTTAAAAATAGCTTGTTCATGTCCCTCAGGTAATCCAATCCCTCTATCTAACACTGAAACAATCAATCGATCTTTTTGGTATTCAGCATCAACTTGAACATCAGGTGCATCTTGACTGTATTTAATCGCATTTTCTATTAAATTATAAAGTACTCGCTCAATTAAAAGAGGATCAAATTCTACCAAAGGAATAGTGGATAAGCAATTTACTTTAATTTTAATCTGTGGATAGCTTAATGAAATAGTATGTAAAACACTTCCAATAATTTCTTCAATTGCATACCAATCCAGTTTTGCCTTAAAATGTCCTGTATCAATACGCGCCATATCAAGGACATTACAAACAATATTGTGTATAGAGCGCGAGTTATCATAAATAGCTTGTAAATTTTGTTTTAGCAGTTCTTTTGATATTGTTTGATGATGAGTCATTAAATTTTCAGATTGTCCCATCAAGCTGGTTAGTGGTGTCCTTAAATCATGAGATATTGTTGATAAAAGGGTATTTCTTAACTGTTCTGATTCTACTTGGATCAATACTTGCCTTGCTACTTCAGCAAAATGGATGCGCTCTAAGGCAATAGCAATCAGGCTAGTAATAGTTTCTAATAATTGCTTTTTCTCGGGTATCAATAAGTCATTTAAATGTTTAGGCGCAATTGCTAGAATACCACGAATGCGAACCGGTGCGTTCAGTGGGACATAGCGAAAAGGATGTTTAGGTAATGTATTGGTGGCAAACCCAGCTTCTACTTGATGATCAAAAGCCCATTGTGCAATGGCTATATCAATTCCCTCTGAGGAGTTATCTTGTAGTTGTTCTTCTGATGTTGGTAAAAGTAAAACAATTTTACCACCAAACTCTTGCATTATAACTTGAATACTTTTTTTAATTACTTGTTCCGTTTCAAGATATCCTGAAAGAGCCTTAGCAAATTGGAACAAGCTTTGTACACGAGTTTCTCTTGTTTTAGCAATTTTTGCACGGTATTTGAGACTAGCCATTAATTGACTTGATAAAGACCCGACAAATAGCATAACGGCAAAGGTCACAAGATATTGTAAATCTGTAATGTTTAATGAAAAACGAGGCGCAACAAAACAAAAATCAAAAAGCAATACGCTGATGATAGAGGTAAAAATACCCACATTACGACCATAACGTATACTGGCTAATATTACCATAAGTAGAAAAAATAGAACAATATTAGCTGGGTCAAGATGCTCAGAGATTGGCCATATAGTGACAGTAAGCAGACACGTCAATCCTGTGGTATAAAAATAAGGACCTAATTTTACCTTCTCTTTAGATGTTTTCAACCATTGCTCATGAGTTATTTTTTCTTGTTGTGTTTGAGCTATTTTTCCTATTTTTTGTGTCTGTTTTGCTATTTGAATAAAGTCTAATTCAGGGGCTAGTAATGCAATTCGTTGCATTAAATTTTTTTGCCACCAAAATTCTTTTTTAACTAGATTACAACTCAATAATTTAGATAAATTATTTTTGCGGATATAATCAACTAGTGCTTTAGCTGTGTCATTCTCCATAATTACTTGGGTAATAGCCCCCAATGACTCAGCAAATTTCAATTGTGTTAATATTGCATTATGATATTGGGTCGATTTTTTTTGCAAATCGGTATTTTCTACAAAGACTGTATGCCATGCACAACCGAGTTGTTGTGCCCAACGTGCAGCTTCTCGTATGATATTTTCATCACCTAATTCACCTACTATATAAACGAGAATACCTGGTTCTGTTTGCCAAACTTTTTGGATAGATTTTTCTTGACGATAATGATGTACATCTGACTTTATGCGGTCAGCCGTACGTCGCAAAGCAATTTCTCGTAAAGAAATTAAGTTACCTCGCCGAAAAAAGTTATTAAAGGCATGGTTTATTTGCTCTTTTTGGTATATTTTACCCACTTGTAAACGGTGCAAAATCTCATCGGTCGTGGTGTCAACTAAAATTACCTCATCAGCTGACTCAAAAAATATATCAGGAACGGTTTCATGAATAGTCACTTCAGTGATTTGACTAATCACACTATTTAAGCTTTCTAAATGTTGTACATTAAGGGTTGTCCAAACGTTAATTCCTTGAGACAGTATCTCATCAATATCTTGCCAACGTTTTGGATGCCTTGATCCTTCAAAATTACTATGTGCCAGCTCATCTACAAGCAGTAAATCGGGTTTAGCTTCTATCGCTTTATTTAAATCAAATTCTTGAAATATTTTTCCTTTATACTGCGTAGTTACACGAGAAAGCAGATCAAAGCCCTGCAATTGCTTTTCAGTTTCTTTTCGCCCATGGGTCTCAATTAATCCAACTAATACCTTAACGCCATGATGTTGAGCTTCTTTCGCAGCACTTAACATCGCGTAAGTTTTGCCTACACCAGCGACAGCACCAAAATAAATACGTAATTTGCCACGTTGTGCTTTTTGCTTTTGCTGGCTAAGTTGTTGCAATAATAAATCGGGATTAGGGCGATCCATTAAAGGGTTCCCTTTGTTTGTGCAAACGTATCCAAAGCTAAATTAAGTTGTAAAACATTAATCACAGGCTCACCTATCACACCAAATAATGGTATTTGTTTATACTTATTTATCATTGCTTTTACTTGCTCACCAGATAATCCTCTGGCTTTAGCAACTCGAGGCACTTGGTAAAGTGCACCAGCAATACTGATGTGAGGGTCAAGACCACTACTTGAGTGGGTTACCAAATCAATAGGTACATGAGGGTTATGTTGTGGGTCAGCTTTTATTAAACGATCAGCATAACCTTGCGCAGAAGTAATAAGCGCTGGATTAGACGGAGCAATATTCGCACTGCCAGAAGCCATCGCATTATATGGATATTCAGATGTTGCTGAAGGTCTGCCCCAAAAATACTGAGGCTTTGTAAAAGACTGACCAATCAAACGAGCCCCAATCGTTACATTCCTTTTTTCCATTAAACTGCCATTAGCCTGTAAAGGGAACAATAACTGTCCAATTCCTGTTATTGCGAAGGGATACACTATTCCTGTTATTAAGGACAAAAGAATAAATAAACTCAGCGCAGGACGTAATATTTTCATTTTCTTTTCTACCTATAATATAGCTAAACACATATCTATTAATTTGATGCAGATAAAAGGCACCGCAATACCACCTATGCCATAAAGCAGAATATTTCGACGCAATAAATTAATAGCACTCGCTACACGATAACGCACCCCTTTTAAGGCCAAGGGAATCAACACAATAATAATCAATGCATTAAAAATCGTAGCCGATAAAATGGCTGACTCAGGGCTACGTAATTGCATAATATTCAATACACCTAATGCAGGAAAAACACTGGAAAAAGCCGCAGGAATTACAGCAAAATATTTGGCAATATCATTAGAGATTGAAAAAGTAGTTAATGCTCCACGTGTCATTAACAGTTGCTTACCTGTTTTAACAATATCAATCAGCTTGGTAGGATCTGAATCTAAATCAACCATATTACTGGCTTCTTTCGCAGCTTGTGTTCCCGAGTTCATTGCGACAGCGACATCAGCTTGAGCCATTGCAGGAGCATCGTTAGTGCCATCACCAGTCATGGCAACTAATAGTCCTTGTTGTTGATATTTGCGAATAAGGGCTAATTTATTTTCAGGGGTTGCATCAGCTAAGTAATCATCAACGCCCGCCTCTGAAGCAATCGCAGCTGCTGTTAGGGCATTATCACCAGTTATCATAATGGTTTTAATCCCCATAGAGCGTAATTCGTTAAAACGCTCTCTGATATTAGGTTTAACAATATCCCTTAGAGCAATACAACCAATAACTTGATTATCTAGCGCCACAACGAGTGGCGTAGCACCCTCAGTTGCTATTTTATTGACTTGCTGAGTAATGGCTTGTGGGAATTTACTTCCCTGCTCTTCAACAAATACTTTAACTGCATTCGCAGCACCTTTACGGAGTGAGTTAACGCCTTTTTCTGTTGTAATATCAACACCACTCATGCGTGTTTGTGCAGTAAAAGCAATGGGGGTGTAATTATCTTGTTCATTCTGAATGGACGTAGTATCCACATGATGTCGTTTTAAAAGCTCTATCGCTAATGAAACAATACTACGACCCTCTGGTGTTTCATCTGCCAATGAAGATAATAAAGCTTGTTGTGCAATATCGGTTAATTGATAGTTAGGTGCAGGATAAAAATCAGAAGCTTGTCGATTACCAAAAGTGATAGTCCCTGTTTTATCAAGTAATAAAACATCAATATTTCCCGCTGACTCTACAGCACGACCCGAGGTAGCAATCACATTTTTTTTCATCATGCGACTCATGCCTGCCACACCAACGGCGGATAATAATCCACCAATAGTTGTGGGAATTAAACAAACTAACAAAGCAATAAGTGCGGTTAATGTAATCGTATTACTAGCCTTAGCATAATTAACCGAAAAAACAGTAAATGGGTATAATACCATAATAACGAGCAAGAAAATTATCGTTAACGTTACAAGCAATATAGTCAGTGCTATTTCATTTGGGGTTTTTTGGCGTTTTGCACTTTCAACCATATTGATCATTTTATCTAAAAATGACTCACCTGGATTAGCCATCACTTTAATAATCAAATAGTCAGAAATAACACTTGTCCCACCTGTTACAGAGCAGAAATCCCCGCCAGACTCACGTATTACAGGAGCTGACTCACCTGTAATAGCGGATTCGTCAACAGAAGCGACCCCCTCAATGACTTCACCATCAGCTGGAATAATTTCGCCCGCATTGACAAGAATAATATCACCTTGTTTAAGATCGCTTGATATAATAGTTTCCCGACTAGCTTTTAAATGAGGTTCAGACAAACGAGTTGCTTTAGTTGTTTGCTTTAAACCTTTTAATGTATCTGCTTGCGCTTTACTTTGTCCTTCAGCAATAGCTTCAGCAAAATTAGCAAAAAGCAATGTAAACCATAAACATAAAGTAATGCTGATAATAAAGGATGTTTGTGCTGTGTTTGTTATGATTGCATGAACACTAAGTACAACGCTAAAAATAGAACAAATATAAACAATAAACATAACAGGGTTATGCAGTTGTAATAACGGATTTAATTTTAAAAAAGTATCTTTCAACGCTAATTTAAGCGATTGTCTACTTAATAACTTATTTGCTTTTAACATAATGAATTACCTATCTACTTTGCCATAAGTTGTACATGTTCAACGATAGGACCTAATACCAACGTAGGAACGTAAGTAAGAGCCCCTATAATCAGTACGATACAAATGAGTAATCCTATAAATAATGGAGAATGAGTAGGGAGCATGTTATCATTAAAAGGAATACGCTTTTTCATTGCGAAAGCACCTGCAATAGCTAACATAGGAATAATAACACCAAAACGGCCTGCAAACATTGCCAACGCTAATAAATAATTATAAAATTGACTATTAGCAGATAAACCCGCAAATGCACTTCCATTATTATTAACTGCAGAGCTAAAAGCATATAATATTTGTGAAAAACCATGTGTTCCAGGATTAGAAATACCTGCAATACCTTGAGGAACAATCGTACTTATTGCTGTAAATATGAGTATAATAAAAGAGCTTACTAACATTGCTAATGCAATCAGCTTCATTTCTTTTGGTTCAATTTTCTTACCTAAATATTCTGGTGAACGACCAATCATTAACCCTGCAATAAACACAGTCAGAATAATAAAAATCAACATGCCGTAGAGACCAGATCCAACACCACCAAATACAACTTCACCTAATTGCATTAACAACATTGTCACACCGCCACTTAATGGCATCAATGAATCATGCATATTATTAACTGCACCACAAGATGCTGCTGTTGTTACAGCTGAAAATAGTGCCGAACCAGAAATACCAAAACGTAATTCTTTGCCTTCTATATTACTACCTGTTTGTAAGGTTGATGTTGTAGTATCGAACGATGTGCTTTGCCAAGCAGGATTTACTTGCTGCTCTAACACCAACAGACTGCTTGCAAAAATGATAAATAAAATAATCATAGCTACATAAATTGCTAACCCTTGTTTTTTGTCCCCCACAAGATGGCCAAATGCGATACATAATGCGGCAGGGATTAAGAAAATGCATAGCATTTGAATAAAATTAGTTAATATATTTGGGTTGGAAAAAGGGTGTGAAGAATTGGCATTAAAAAACCCACCACCATTAGTGCCAATCAATTTAATTGCCTCTTGTGAAGCATTAGGTCCCATAGCAATCACTTGCTTACCGCCCTCAAGCGTATTGATCTCTAAAGGTGGTAAAAAATTCTGAATTACCCCTTGGCTTATAAAAATAAGACTAACAATAATTGATAAAGGTAGTAATACATAAAAGACAATACGCGTAATATCTATCCAAAAATTACCTAGTTTATGGGCTGTTTGGCTGTAACTACTAATCCCTCTAATTACAGCAAAAACTACAGCAATCCCAGTTGCAGCAGATAAAAAATTCTGAACAGTTAACCCAAGCATTTGAACAAGGTAACTAACCCCTGTTTCTCCACTATATGCTTGCCAGTTTGTATTTGTTACAAAACTAACTGCTGTATTAACGGACAAATCCAAATTAGGTGCAATAGCTTGATTTTGATTAAAAAATAAATAAGGTTGTAGTAATTGTAAAAAAACTAATATCACAATGCCTAATACGTTAAATAAAACAACACTGAACGCATACTGTTTCCAGTTCATTTCTTGATTGTTAATCCCTGAAATTTTATAAATAAAATTCTCAAAACAACTAAGAACCTTAATTTTATTTCTAGATACAGCTATATAAGCTAGATATCGCCCTAATGGAAAAGCCAATAATGTTAAAGTGGTTAATAATAATAAAATTAAAATAATTGATTGTATTGTCATTTAAAAATCCTCCGCACTATAGAGAACATAAATTAAATAACCCAGTAAGCTAATTGCTAATAGCAACGCTACGCTTAATAAAATTGACATGCAAAAAGACTCACTAAAATATTTTTACTGAGTCAACAGTAAAGAAATTTATATAAAAAAAATGTAAAAATAACTATGCAAAATATAAAAAAAGTATAAAAAGTAACTTTACATTCATAGTATAATAAATTCTTTAAAATATTCTCATCAAAGTTAATCTTTTATAAGGAATACCTACAGAGGTCTTGTTGCAAATAATGTTTTGAACTTAAAAGTTGTAAAATACCCTTTTGCGCAATTAGCAGTCTTGTCGCAAATATTGAATGGTGCTGTGATTAGCCATAAAGCTAGCTAATTTAGACGGGTATATTATTATTTAGACCGAATATGCTTTGAATGAGTTTTATTTGTTCGTTGATTGTCCATTTTCCTTTAAAACCCAGTCCTTTTTTAATCCAGAGAATGGCCTCATATCCTTTGAGTGTTTTTCTTGCTGTATGAAAAGATTGAAAACAGCCATTTCTTGGTATACCCCTCTTTAACCTGAAATGATCATTTTCTATTCCCTGTTGTAAGGATTTTTTTGTTTCATGAACGCAGTGATTGGGAAGGATATACTCATTCTTCATGGTCTGTATGGTTTTTGGAAACGGTAATGCTTTATCTGTTCCAATATGAGTGGGTGCAAATAGACCATCTTTTTTAAACGCCTTTCTAAAGAAACGTTGTGCTGCTTTGATATTTCTTTTAGCTGTTAATAAGAAATCAATAGCAGTTCCATTCTTATCAATGGCTCTATATAGATACTTCCACTGACCTTTTACTTTGATATAGGTTTCATCAATCCTCACCTCACCACAATGAGGTTTTCTATAGCTTCTCAAACGTTTTTCTAATAGAGGAGCATAGCGTAATACCCAACGGTTTAACGTGCTATGATCTACATTTATCCCACGTTCTAAAAACAATTCCTCAATGTCTCGATAGCTAAGACAATAGCGTAAATACCAGTTTACCGCTTGTATAATCATCAATCCATTAAAATGACGACCTTGGTCTTGTCGCAAAGTTTTTAGTTTAGTGGTTTTTAATATTATTTCTGCAAAATAGAATTTTTTAATTTATTGAATTATATAGATATTGTATAATAACTAATACTAGTAAAAACTTAAAATTTTATAAAATTTAAACTTTGCGACAAAACCGTAGGAATTGATCGCGTTATTTACAGTGATATGGAATATTACTGTAAATAACATGCATAGAAAAACGAAGCTTACACTGTATCATCGAGAAGAGATATGGCGATTACATCATCAAGAGAAAGTCACGGTAACGGATCTGGCTAAGCGTTTTATGGTCAGCAGACCTACGATTTATGTTGTATTAAGGCGTGCTCGGTTGCAATTATTTGTGCCGATGTCCAGCACAAATGAGCGTTATAAAGTGATCAAATATGGCATTAAACGCCTTGCTAAGATTGAAAAAACACTTGAGGACAAGCTCAGACGGCAAGCCAAAAAATATAACAAATCTTATCCTGGGGAGATGGTGCATGTCGATACAAAACGGCTTCCTTTGTTGAAAAATGAGACTAAACAGCAAACTCGGGAGTATCTTTTTGTAGGTATTGATGATTTTTCTCGAGAACTCTATGCAGGGATTTACAACGATAAATCTCAGTTTAGTGCAGCTCAGTTCCTACAAGACGATGTGCTGGTTCAATGCCCTTATATGATCGAATGTGTTTACTCTGACAATGGCAGAGAATACCAAGGAACGCTTGAACATCTGTTTGTTAAATCTTGTTATACCAATCGGATTAACCAGAAATTTACCAAGCCGGCTTGCCCTCAAACCAATGGCAAAGCAGAGCGCGTCATTCGCACACTCATGGAAATGTGGCATGAGCGTGAATTGTTCGTCAATGCTCAAGATCGAAAGTTAAAGTTGAAACGTTTTATTAATTATTATAACACTGTTAAACCCCATAAAGGCATTCAAGGAAAAACACCCTATGAGGTCTTAGATGGTTATTTTAAACAAAATCTGTAAACAACGCGACCAATTCTTACATTTAACAGGTTAAACTCAATAAAATCAATTTGCGACACGACCAAAAAATAGCTTTATTAACTCAGAGAATTTGTGTAATTTTTTCTAATAATAAAACTCTAGCATTTGGCAATGGTTTATTCTTTAGATTGAAAACACGTTTTTCTAAAAAATACCCCGTCATCATCAGTCCATCTTGCCAATCTTGATGACTACCTTTGTCACTTTCATCAATAAATAACTTAGGAAGACGAAGTAAACGAGGTTTCCACTCGCCTGCCATTTCCTCTGTTACGACTTTTCCTGTTTTAGGAGAAACCCAGTAAGAGGCATCGGTGCCATACTCTTTGCAAACAGAAAAATCCAAGCCATACCCAAGCTCTGCCAGTAATAGAACCTCCCAACGAAGAAGTTGCGGGAATGCTTTTTGCTCTGCTTCTTGAGGGTCTAAACTTAAAAAAGTCAGTATCTTAAATAATAACCGTGCAATATCTGGAACAGATTGCCTTTCTATCAAGCTCCCTTCTGCAACTGCACAAATCGAGGATAACATAGAAAATGCAAAGGGGAACGAAGACAAAGAGGCAAAATTGGCTCTCACTAATTCACCTTTAAAATGACCTAATTGATCTGGTAATCTTGCAGACCATTCAGCAGCGACAAAATTGCCCATTTGCCAAATAGAGGAATTTTTACGAGCCCCCATTGCTCGAACCAAACCACGATATAATCCTTGATCTAAGGACAAAAGACTGACAATTCCATCAGTTTCACCATAATATCGTGTAATTAAAATAATAGAAGGAGAAGACCATTCAAGCATGAATTCCCTCTCCTTTCTTTAAAAACAGATTAGCCTTTAGCAGCTTGAGCAACTTCAGCAGCAAAATCTGATTCTTCTTTTTCAATGCCTTCACCAAGATGGAAGCGTTCAAAAGCAACAAGCTTAGAACCGCTTTTTTCAACAACAGCTTTTACTCTGCTTTCGCCATCATGAATCCATAATTGTTCAAGTAACACAACTTCTTCATAGAATTTGCGAATACGACCATCAATCATTTTTTCAATGATATTATCTGGTTTACCAGAAGCACGCGCTTGTTCAACAAAAATTGCTTTTTCACGTTCCAAAGCATCTGCTGGAACTGCGCTTGTATCTAATGAAATTGGACGAACCGCAGCAACTTGCATTCCAATCTTACGACCTAAATCTTCAAGATCAGCAGATGCTGCTGGTGCTTCAAGAGCAACCAATACCGCAATCTTACCAACGGTTGGGCGTAATGCACCGTGAACATAACTCCCTACAACACCAGAGCCAACTTCTAAGACACGCACACGACGAATGGTCATGTTTTCGCCAATGGTGGCGATCAAAGTGGTTAGGTTTTCAGCAACGGTTTTGCCATTTGCCATGGTTGCATTTTTCAATGCTTCAACATCATCACCTGTTGTTAATGCAACTTTTGCAGCATCTTCGACAAATTGTTGGAATTGTTCGTTACGTGCAACAAAGTCTGTTTCAGCATTAATTTCAACAACAGCAGCTTTATTGCCTGCAGTTGCAACACCAACAAGACCTTCGGCAGCAACTCGACCTGATTTCTTAGCAGCCGTTGCAAGACCTTTTGTACGCAACCAATCGATTGCTTCTTCGATATTACCAGCGGTTTCATTCAGTGCTTTTTTACAATCCATCATACCAGCACCGGTTTTTTCGCGTAATTCTTTTACTAATGCAGCTGTAATCTGTGCCATAATTGTCCTCTTTATTAAATGCAGAAGCGTCTCGATGAATTCGAGACGCCAATTTATCACTATTTAAACAAAGCCTTTGACTTTATCTGTATCAATTCAAAATTCTGATAACTATGATAATTAAGCTGGAATTTCTGATGTTTCTTCGATAGAAATAGTTTCCATCATCACTTCAGGAGGCAACTCTTCTGAAGCACCAAAATCTTGACCAGAAGCACCAAGTTCAGCAGAAATACCGTCTAGTACAGCACCAGCAACCAACTCACAATAAAGATTGATAGAGCGTAATGCATCGTCGTTTCCAGGAACAGGATAGGTAATTCCTGCTGGATCAGAGTTACTATCCAAAATAGCAACAACAGGGATACCCAATTTATTTGCTTCTTGAACAGCTAATTTTTCTTTGTTGGTGTCAATAATGAAAAGAATGTCTGGAAGACCACCCATTTCTTTAATACCGCCCAAAGAGCGTTCCAATTTTTCACGTTCACGTGTTAATTGCAGCACTTCTTTTTTGGTCAAACCAGCTGTATCCCCATCAAGGGTTTCTTCAACATGGCGTAAACGTTTAATAGAATTGGTAATTGTTTTCCAGTTGGTCAACATACCACCCAACCAACGATGATTTACATAATATTGACCACAACGTTTTGCAGTTTCAGCAACACTTTCTGCTGCTGTACGTTTTGTTCCAACAAAAAGAACACGTCCACCATTAGCAACAGTATCACGAACTGCATTTAATGCGCGATCCAACATAGGAACGGTTTGTTGCAAATCGATAATATGAACCTGATTACGAACCCCAAACAAAAATGGAGCCATTTTTGGGTTCCAACGACGGGTGTGATGTCCAAAATGAACACCAGCTTCTAATAATTGACGTAAGGTAAAATGTGGCATCGCCATTTGACGTGCTTCCTTTCTTTCTGGTTAAACCTCCGTAAAGCGCCGATCCATATTTCAGTCACCAGTGGCAAAAACTTTACGTGTGAATTATCGATCAATCTCGATAGAGCTTATATGAAAGAATTTTAAGGAAAAATCAAGTGATTATTTGCGCAATAATTTGATTACACAAGTTTATTAAAAATATTATAATAGATTAACGGTAGGTACATATACTATTGATAATAAGGCGACCAATTCCTACAAATTAAGCTGCCAACTTTGTAACAAAGAAAACCTAAAGAGCAATCATCAAGCACTTCGCAAGCATTTTGAAAAAATCTTACCCAAAGAATTTGACTTTACGGTCTATCCACAATTTAATGCTCAGACTCTTCAGGACATACACCCTGATATTTCTCAGCTCAATAAGTTAGATTGATATATAAACAATGTCTGCAAAGCTACAAGGTATTATCTTAATCCTCCTCGGCACGATCAGCTATGGATTGCCAGCTTCTTTAATTAAACTATCTAAACAAGACGGCATCACCGAAGCCAATATTCTATTTTTTCAATTCTTTTTTGGCTGCTTTGCTTTGGGCATATTCTATTTCTTTAGTAGCAAGAAAAACAAACCTAATGAAACAACATTAGATCACAGCGCAAAAAAGCGTCTTATTCTGTCTGGCACTGCGTTGGCATTAACAAATTCATTTTATTTCACATCCCTAGAATATGTTTCCGTTGCCATTGCAGCTGTGATGTTGATGCAATCAGTATGGATTACTTCCGTTTTAGATTTTATTTTCAAAAAGATCGTCCCTAGCCCAATACAAGTGATCTCTATCATCATGGTTTTATTAGGGACAATCCTCACTGCTAATCTTATCAGTTCCAATATTGTTATTTCCCCATTTGGATTATTCCTTAGCTTTATGTCTGGCGTTTGTTATGCGGTCACGATTATGGTTACGAATAATCTAGCCCCTCAAGCCTCTGCATTTGGCAGGTCATTTTATATCTCATTAGGGGCATTTATTGTGATTAGTATACTTTGGGGATGGTCTATTGATTTTTCTATCATTCCATTATCTTTAAAATGGGGAATAATAATCGCTTGTTTTTCCATCGTCTTGCCGTTGTTACTGTTCGCACAAGGTATGCCCAATATTACAGCAGGAATTGGAGGTGTTTTATCCGCGTTGGAGTTGCCTGCTGCAATAATATTTGCCTATTTTATCCTTGATGAACATATCAACTTATTACAATTTGTTGGGGTTCTTCTTATTTTCGCAGCAATTAGCAGTGTTAATTTAATCGATGAAAATTAATTGACGTATAAATTTCAAAAAACAATCACAATACCGTCATAAAATATACATAACGGTATTGGATTATTCTCTTATCTAACTAAAAATTCAGTGTTGTTCCAAGCATTCCATTTACACCATGACTATTTAACCCAGCACCATAGTAATCCGCACTGATATTAAACGACCACTGCCCTCTTTTGGCGGTTAAATGTGCGCCTGCTTTATAGATATTGGGGCTGTTAAAGGCTGAATATTGTTTAACACCCATTCTATAAACTGTTCCGTACTGATTAACGCTAGCATTGCTTAAAATACGTTCATATCCCAAATTGACCCCAGGCATAAAACTCCATTGTCCAGAGTGCAAAGGATTAAAGTTTATATCAATATTGGCTACTAAACTGGGTTGGATTTTATCATATTTAGACATATTTAATGCCAGCTCGCTCCCTTTCTCACGAACACGACCTAAATGTAAACTGGTTACTTGCATACCAACTGAAGGGTCAATCGTAAATGATTGTGCTTTGAACAACCATCCAGCCATAGCACGACCACTATAGTAAGCACCGCTAGTATTCCCATTGGTTGTGCCAAACCCATTTCCTAATTGGCGTTCACTTTGATAATTAATATAACCGATATTTGCTTGCGCCCTTATCCATGCACCTGAATTATCCAACCCTCTAAATGCATAATTTCCACCCAAAGTCACAAAGCCACTATTCGTCGTAACACGACCACCATTACTGCTCACATTCCCATAATTATATCCAAATCCACCATTGACGGATAAATTCTGATTAAAGCGATGTGTTAAGCCAAAAACTGTTCCGCCTGTATATTCATTGCTGGAATTAAAACCATTTCTTGAATCTGTGCTAAGGTAATTACTTAACCCTTGCATCCAAAACGCAGTTTCTCCTTTTTTCATTCCTCTGCCTGTTGTCAAGGGCATTAACATGTCATTCATTTTAGAAGGTTGACGCAATAAATAACTCGCTGCATCCGCATAGACTTGCCCGCCAACACGCATTTCTAAACCGTTCAACGTTCCTTGATCGATTGCGGATTGAAGGTAATAATTATAATTCGTATAAGCTCCTGATAAAGCCGTCCCTTGCAATGCATTTAATAGATTTGCACCAGAGGCAGCATTGCCTTTAAAGTTTTCTTGACCAGGCAAAGTTAAATAACGCACCATTTTTCCACGCAATACATAGATAGTGGCTTGATCCAATCCCAACCCTTGTTTAAGATAATTATCCATCGTGCCATAAGTTTGGGCAACTTGATCAAAACCCGCTTGCAGCCAAGATTGATCCACAGACATGATGGTTCGATAAGATTCTTGCATAGATGCTGGTAATTTTGCCACCGTTGCATTAATACGCGAAGCCGTATATGCATTGGTTGCCAAATAATTTGATACGATATCCTGTTTATCCATGCCTGCAAGAGATTGTAACACTGCCGCAGTCCACCCTGTGCGATCTTTGCCAGCTGTACAATGGAATAACGCCGCAGAATCAGCATTTGCGAGTATTCTCAACTCAGTCCCAAAACCAGATCTGGCGTAAGGATCTGTTACAAAGTTACGCTCTGTTTGTTGCATCATACTATTGATCTGGTCTTTGTTTAAACTACCATAATCTAGGGTAACAGCACTATTTTGATTCCCTATAATATCGACATGATAATAAGAAGTATTCGGAGCAAGCGTATCGGGTGTTGCTGCTATTTCCAAATCGGTTCTTAGGTCAATAACGGTGCCAATATTCAATTTTTCCATTACACTAAGGTCATTACCAACAGGTGTAATTGCATTTGAACGGTAAAATACCCCTGATCTCATTACGCCATTATGAGCGGTTGTATAAGCGGTATCAACCCCCGCAATATCGCGGAAATTATCCATTCCTTGCAATCTTGGTGTATTTAATTGCGTTGTTTGTGCAAAGGCAATATCCGTAACGGAAAATAACGGGGCCATGAATAATAGGCTAGCAATACAAGAAGAGGATAGAAAAGAAAACTTTACGTTCATAATAAAACCATCGTTATAAGTAAAAATTATACCCATTGGTTTAAAGAATAATTTTAATAAATAACAATGAATAGAATGTTAAATAATCATTAAAATTTTATTATGTTACGAATATCATATTAAAAATAATATTTACAGTCATTCTAAGTTATAGATTGATTATGTTAGAACTTAAAATGATCTGTAAACAATAAAAATTGTTACTCTACTTTAGATAACAATGCTTTGTCACAACCCGAATTTTTACATTCTCTTTCGATTGATTTCAACAAAGAAATCCGCTTTTCCATTTTATCATTAACACAATCCAAAGTCACAGTTCCACCATTAGAACATTCACTATCACGAGCTCTGATCCATTGAATTTGTGCCTTTTTAACGTCTTTCTTTTGATCGGCTGTTAAAACTTTAATTGTTTTGCCATATTGATCGTTAATCTCTTTATCTAACTGAGTCATTTTTAAAGATGCACAATATGTTTTATCATAAGCATTAATTGGGTTGCCACAACTCAAAGCAAACACTGCTGGCGCAAACGCAAATTGTGCCAATAATCCGGCAATCAAAAGAGTCTTTTTAATCATCATCTATTCCTTATTTATAAGATGGCTTTGTTTATTTCTTTATATTTAACAAAACACGCTCTTTTTTTACCTGTTCGACCGTCACATGTCCATTTCTATTTCCAAAATGTGCAATCACATAATTAGCAATATCCGCAATATCCTGATCGCTATAACCATCTTTGAAACCAGGCATCGAAAAAGTTCCCAGTCTGGAATCTTCTAACATCGAACCTTCTAAAATAACTTTGATTAAATTGGTACCTTGAGTCAGGGTTGCTGTTTTGGATCCCCACAGGCTTTCATATTCTCCTTGGCGTCCTGCCCCGTTATCCAAATGACAACTAGCGCATAATGCTGCAAATAATTGGCTTCCATGACTGTGGCTTGGTTCTGTATTTTGCAATTCTTGGACTGAAATACTTGCTGCTGATTCTCCTTTTTCTTGAGCTGGTAAAGAACGTAAATAGATAACCATAGCACGGATATCCTCTTGACTGAGATGCGATAATCCAGAGTTTATGACCTTGGCCATAGGACCAACAGCAGCACCATGCCCTTCAACATATCCTTTGGATAAATATTGTTGCAAATCTTTGTCACTCCAAGAACCAATCCCCGTATCCCCATCGGAGGAAATATTATAAGCAACCCATCTATTAACTGTTGATCCTGCATAATTAACAGTTTTCCCCTTTGAACCATCCACAGAAGAATGACAAGAAGCACAATGTCCTGGTCCTTCTACTAAGAATTTTCCCCTATTCCACTTAGCAGATTTTTGGTCATCCTCTATAAGGCTGTCACTTGAATTATTATTTCCTTTTTCAATAAAAGTTGCATTGCTTTCAGGAACTTTATAATTAACAGCAGGTTGCTGATCTAAATAGGCTTTGATCGCCAATATTTGATCTCTATTCATTAAACGATAAGCAGAATATGGCATAATGGGATTCAGAGATCTTCCTTTGGCACCAACACCATCCCGTAAAGCACTTACAAATTCATCATCCGTATAACGACCAATGCCTGTTTCTGGATCAGGCGTGATATTGGAGGCATAAACAGTCCCTTGATTTTTGGTCTGAAAAGCCTTGCCTCCAGCTAAAGACTGTCCTTTATCTGCGGTATGGCATTCCCCACAACCTGAAGCATAAAATAGATATTCGCCTGCTTTAATTTGGACTTGTTTGGGATCAACATGCACTTCATCTGCAAAAACTTGTTGCAAAGGCAATAATATTGTGGCGAATATTAACCCTTTTGCAAGCGTTTTTTTAGAAAAAATGTTATAAAATTTAACCATTTAACCACTCTAATCATATCATATTATTTGTATGAACTCGGATATTCAATCGCATTAAGTATTTTATCAGAGTTTAGATTTTCCGAACATTATTCCCAATAATGCTGCTGTTGTACCAACTATTCCGCCAATGACTGCCCTATTAATACCAAGGGACTGCCAATTATCTATAAGAATAATGCCATTTTTAGTATAGGAATGCCCTAATACCATCCCTTTGAATATAAAAAAACCAATACCTACTCCCCAAAAAGCCACAAAAGATACCTATTGAACGAATGATTTTACCATTCGTTTTTTTACTTTTAGATAGCATAGGGCTCTCCATCTTAATTAAGAGGTCGAACAACGATACGGAATTCTACCACCAAACTAAGTCAAATATTTATTTAACGGTAAGCTATATAAATTCCTATCCAAAATCGATCCCAAGGCATGAGCCAATGCTGGCGCAGCAACAATTGTTCCCAGCTCTGCTACACCTGAAGGGGCTTCATTACTTTTGACAATATGCACTTCTACTTGTGGTGCTTCGTTCATATGTAATGCACGATATTGGTTAAAGTTACGTTGCACAATTTGCCCTTTGTTAATCTGAACTTCATTATACAAAGCGGCCCCCAATCCAAAAATAGTGCTGCTTTCTATTTGTGCTGAAATCTGATCTGGATTAACAGCCAACCCACAATCCACCGCAACAATAACACGATGTAGACGCACCACAGACATTACCGTTATTTCAGCCTCGACTACCATTGCAATATAACTGCCAAAAATATGTGCCATTGCAAAGCCTCTGCCAATATCCTTGAGAGGTTCAAGTTCCCATTGCGCATGTTGAGCAACCATGTCGATAACTGCCATAGCACGCGCATCTGGCTTTAACAATTTACGATATTCTATAGGGTCTTTTTGAGCTTTCTTCGCACATTTATTAATAATAGATTCCACTACGAAAATATTGCGAGTAGCCCCATTACCTTGCCACCACCCCGGAATAATTGATTGAATATCACAATTCGTATAATTCAATTGATACTGCGGAATTTGATAAGGAAGACTATCAATTCCCAATAATAAATCAGGATCCATTCCTTCTTTGGATAATAATGTTTTATCCCAGATTGCCGTTACAGAGGGACCAATAATATGATGTTTGACTGCTGTTAATATACCATCCGCATCTACCCCAGCTTCAACTTGGTCTAAATAAGGTGGGCGAACATGATCTTGGGCAAAATCTTCCTCTCTCGACCAAACACATTTTAAAGGATAAGAGACTTTTTGTGCAACTCGAACCGCTTGTAAAATATAATCATCATCTAAACGACGACCAAAGCTGCCACCGACAAAAACAGTATGCAAATATATATCTTTTGCATCCCTTTTTAATAATGCTGAAATTTTATCTCTTGTCCATAGAGGCGTTTGTGAACAAGACCATATTTCGCACTTATTTTCTTGAATATATATCGTGCAACTTAATGGCTCCAATGCAGCATGCAACAACATCGGTTGTCGGTAAGCCATTTTATAAATATGACTGCTTGCGTTTAAAGAAACTTCAATTTTTTCAGATTTATTACTATACCCAATAATGGCTTGCTGTTCATCAGCTTGATCTAATTGCTTATAGATACTCTCTGTTGTTGCAACTCCATTAGCACCATAATCCCATTCAATTATTAATTGCTTTGATGCTTTTAATGCAGTCCAATAACTATCCGCAATAATACAAATAGCATTCTCCAGAGATACTATATCAATAACATTTTGAACCTGTTTAGCATTTTTATCGTCAAGATGCGCCAATTTCCCCCCAACAACAGGACAAATAATCATCAAACCCGTTTTTATCGCAGGCATTGATGCATCTTTAAAAGTCACATCGGTTGCGTAAATTGCTTTTCCTTTAACTTTTTCAAGCGTATCCACCCTTGGTTGTGACTTTCCAATCAAACGATAGGTATCTGGTTTTTTTAATGGAATATCTTTTGGTATGGGTAAAGTATATATATCCTGTAAAAATTGTGCATAAGGCGCTTGTTGACCACTTGCTGCGTAAATCTGTCCTGCTTTTACATGACATTGATCCATATTTATTTTCCAAGATTGTGCAGCAGCTTGAATGAGCATCGTACGTAATATTGCTGCTGATTGTTGCAAAGGCAGCCAGTCTTTTTGAGTGGATCCAGACCCCCATGTAATTTCAGTGACTTCCCCTTTGACAATATATTCTGGGCTTGGCAACGCAGCATCAACTTTGATAGCTGACAATTCAACTTCTAATTCTTCAGCTAATAGCATCGCTGCCGCTGTGTAAATACCCTGCCCAAATTCAATATCTGGAATGTGGAATAATATTTGATTGCTCGGAGTAATTTCAATATATGCGTTATGATATCCATTATTAAAAGGCGTATTAACAGAATGATGTAAATCACCCTCTGATCTAGATACTCCAGTTTTGTCTTGCGCTTTTGCCAAAAATGGCAAAGACACACCTAAAACCAATGCACCTGTTTTCGTGAAAAAAGCACGTCTGGATAATTTACTCATCTTCTGTGCTCCCTATCGCTACTTTAATCGCATTTCGAATACGCTGATACATACCACAACGACAAATATGCCCTGACAAAGCGCGATTAATTTCCTCTTTGCTTGGTTTTTCTTTTTCATGTAACAAAGCAATAGCGGTCATAATTTGACCTGGTTGACAATATCCACATTGCGTTGGTTGTTTTTCAACCCAACCGTCTAATATTTTTTGCGCAATGGGATCTCTATCTAACCCCTCAATCGTAATTACTGATTTATCACCAATAGACCCTGCTGGTACAGAACAAGAGCGAACAGGTTTATCGTCTAAATGCACCGTACAAGCACCACATTCACCGATACCACAGCCATATTTGGTGCCAGTCAGTCCCATTACATCCCGTAAAACCCATAATAATGGCATGTCTTCAGAAACATCTAAACGCACTATTTTATTATTAATATTTAATACAACCATTATGCTATAAATCTTTTTAAAGTTGTATAAGGCAATTAAGCATAAAGGAAAGTTTGCACTTTCCTTTATAAAGCATCACCTTATGATATGAACTTTATTGAAAAGGATCTTCTTCGATATCTGGTTCAGCTTTAGGCTTGTTTTTTTGCTGAATTTGATCCTCTTTCTTCTGCTTATTCTTTTTGCCCTCATTCGCACCAGAAGTTGCATCAAGGGGTTTTTCTATTGCAAGAGGGTTATATTCTAACAAAAGAACATCATTTTCAACAACATCATCTTCCTCGGGACGATGACGTGCATAATCAATCTGTATCAAATTATGACGAACAATAGAATATTCAGATATTAATCGTTTAAATACATCTACAGGCATTGTTAATAAATAACCAAAACGTAAAGAACGATAAATTGATGCTGTTCTTTTCTTATTAGCAATAATCTCTTTGGCACCCAATATATCGCCAGCACCAAAGGTAAAAACTTTATCCTCTACATGTGTTTCGAATAATCCGTTACTGATAAAGAACACATTTTTAATCCGTTCCGCACGTGAAAAGATCGTCTCACCAGGAGAAACAAAGTAAATAGACATCGACATCGAAATATCATACAAAACAGCTTGCGGCACACCTCTTAAACAAGGAAGCTCTTGCACACGTTGTTCAATACCACTTTTAAGATTAAACTTCAGGGAACGATTATACCGCGCAAAACGTTTTTCAACAGCTTTTTCTAGCTCTTGATGCAGTTCTTCACTAATTAAAGTTTCGGTATGCAAATCATCATATTCTTCACTCTCGAACCGCAACGCAACCATTTGCAAGAAACGTGCTTCCAAAGCCTCGATATATCCTTGATAATGCATTCTCATCGTTTCCAAAGAATCATCCAGCATACGGTTTTGTCTGTCCAAAACCTCAGAAACAATATCCGCCACACGAGATCCCAATGTCGGTTCAATTTTACGTTTAACAAATCGAGTTAATGAAATAGCAACAAACCTTGAAATCAAAAGAATTTCAAATCGTTCCATCATACAATACATCAAAGGGCGATCAATATGTAATTTACGATGAATACTTTGAGCCATACGAAAACGCAAAGGCGGATGTAATCGTTTATGCATTGCCTTAACATATCCATAACGCCCATCTTGCCAAGCACCATCAACAGCAGCCTCGGCAGACCTTAACAAAGTTTCCATCACCCTTCTGGGCAACCCCTGCATACGGAATAAATCGAGTAAAATAGAGCGCTCTTGTGCTGCAATCGTAATTAATGCCAGTGTAATTCGTTGACGATTACCCAAAGCCGTATCAAACGTATTGGCTTCTTGCTCGTCTTCTATACGACGTTCAAGACCTTCAATGACATATCCTGTAATACGATTGGTAAACCCAAATTCATTGGCAGTGCGCCTTGTTTTATCGCGAACTCTTCCCAAACCAATACCTAGGATTTGATGGCGCACAGCCTGATCGATAGGAGTTAGTTCATTTAACCTGAAATACACAACCACTGCACGTAACGTTGTTCCATTCACCAATAACGTGATGAGTACGAACCCTGTTGCAATAATTCCAACAAAATGAGAGATCGGCGTTGAAACAAGTTCATTTTCCGTCACAGCCAATGCCAATGCCAGTGTAATCGCACCACGCAATCCCCCCCAAACCATTGTGGCTTTAAAAGGTGTTGGAATAGGCGGTGAAATTTTTGTTGCTGCTAGAATAGGCAGCATTCCAAAAACAACAACGGCACGTGCAGCCAACCCTGCAATCGTGGCGATCAAGATTAATACACAATCCCATTTGGTCATCCCAATCAGCAAACGTGGTACTAACATAGATGCTAAAACAAATAACAAAGACCCAGCCCAGAAAACAATTTGTTGCCAGATCTCGTTTAAAAAACGCCAAGTTTGAGGGCGAAATGTGGATGGACCATACGCAGAAAGCGTCAGCCCCGCTGCTGCTGCTGCAACAACACCAGAGAAACCAATAATTTCATCACAAACAATATAAGAAATATAAGGCAAAGCAACGGTCAACGTAATTTCAGCTGCTCGTCCAGAAGTCGACCCCAATGCAACGATCATCCATAAAGAGAGACGCGCAAAAATAAAGCCAACAACCACTGCTCCAGCAAAGGAGACTAAAATACTAAGCGCAGAGCTCATTAAATGAACCTCTTTATGCGCAATGATGGCTGCTGTTAACGTAGAGAAAATAGAAATAGCTGCTGCGTCATTTAATAGGGATTCACCTTCAACCAAACGCGTCAATCGTGTTGCTGCACCAATTTCTTTAAAAATCCCCGCAACCGCAGACGGATCCGTAGTCGCGACAATAGAGCCAACCAGCAAACAAACGATCAAAGGCATTCCAGAAAACGGATATAAAGCCAGTCCAATCATAGCTGTTGACAGCACCACCGCCACAATAGCCAATAATAAAACAGTACCCATTTCATGATAAAGTCGTCGAACATCGATCGCCAATCCTGCTTGGAACACCAAGATTGGCAAGAAAATCAAAAGAAATCCCTCACTATTGATTGGGAAATCTAATAAAACCTCTGCTGCGGTATCAAAAATATAAACATGAGAGCTATGCAGGACAATATCTGCAACCCCCCCTAATATAATTCCTACTATCGCCAACAACACTGTTTCTGATAACTCAATACGTTTAGCCAAAGGCTGAACCGCACTGACGATGACTAAAAGGATGGCTGTTGCTAATAAAACAGTAGCCAGACCAGTAACTGGCATATTAGCCTCTCTCCGCTTTAAATAATTAATATAATGTTTGTGTTTTATAAAATGTATTATAAACAGAGAAATCATACAAATGATCTGTTAAATTAAATCATGATGATGTTATACAATGTTCGGTTTTGAAATTATTTCCTTGCTTAAAATACCTTTTCAGTTTGCTTGTATATCATATTTTATACATAATAAGAATTATAAATTTCATTACAAACTATTTCATAATTTTTTATAGCAAAATAAATTGAATAATTCGCGTTTATAGATTATCGATCGAACTCTTAAAATATATTCCCAATTTTAAACCTAAATATCCCTACTCATCTTAGATGATATAGGGATACTTGATTATGAATTATGCTATTTTTTTACTGGGCTCTGACTTTAAATCAAATCCAATCACTTTGGCATATTCCGTTGGAACCACATGCCAGAAATGTTGCAGCGTGCTTTGCCATTCATGTAATAATGACATCGCATAATGGCTTTCGGTTTCCTTGGCATGACATTCTATATGTCCACGCAAGACTTCTTCCCATTTTGGATCAGAAATTCGTTGCCACATTAAGGTTTCAGAATTAACGCATTTTTCAAATTGAGCATGAGGATCATAAATAAAAGCCATTCCCCCTGTAAACCCAGCACCAAAATTCACACCAATTTCACCCAGAATAACAACTATTCCACCTGTCATATACTCACATCCATTGGCACCACATCCTTCAATCACAGCTGTTGCACCAGAGTTACGAACCGCAAAACGTTCACCCGCAATCCCAGCCGCATATAACCGTCCAGACGTTGCGCCGTATAAAACTGTATTTCCGATAATCATATTATGTTGAGAAATTAGCTTTGTCTCAGGCACTGGGCGAACAACAATGGTTGCACCAGAAAGCCCTTTACCCACATAATCATTTGCATCTCCAAAGACTTCTAGCTTTAATCCTTGAACCGCAAATGCTCCCAAAGATTGACCCGCAGAACCGCTAAGACGCACAGTCAAATGATCTTCTGCCAGTCCTTTCATACCAAAACGACGGGTAATATTAGAAGAAATCTTCGTCCCAATAGCACGATAAGTATTTTGCACATTATAACGCAACTGCATTTTCTCACCATGCTCAAACAGAGGTTGAGCATCAACAATCATTTGCGCATCAAGCGTTTCAGGCACCTCGTTACGGCCTTCGCGTGTGCAATATCTTTCATACGGACCTGCATCGACACGAGCCAGTAATGAGTTCAAATCCAAATCATCAAGATAAGAAGCACCACGTAATACTTGTCTTAATAAATCAGTGCGTCCAATAATTTCTTTTAACGAAGAGAAACCAAGAGAGGCAAGGATATTACGCACATCTTCAGCAATGAAAGAGAATAAATTAATAACGCGATCTGCACCATCATGAACGAATTTTTTACGTAGCTCTTCATCTTGAGTGCATACACCGACTGGGCAAGTATTTGAATGACATTGACGTACCATAATACACCCCATGGCAATCAAGCTGAGTGTTCCAATACCAAATTCTTCTGCGCCCAACATGGCTGCAATCACAACATCACGACCTGTTTTAATTCCACCATCAACACGTAACGTAATCCGATGACGTAAACGGTTCAGCATCAATACTTGATGTGCCTCTGCCAAGCCCATTTCCCAAGGAATACCACCATATTTAATCGATGTTTGTGCAGAAGCCCCTGTGCCGCCATTATGACCTGATATTAAGATTGTATCTGCTTTTGCCTTAGCAACCCCAGCAGCAATCGTTCCAATTCCAGAAGATGCCACCAATTTTACCGCAACCGTTGCATCAGGATTAATTTGCTTTAAGTCATAAATAAGCTGTGCCAAATCTTCAATCGAGTAAATATCATGATGCGGTGGAGGAGAAATCAAGGTCACCCCAGGCACAGCATGACGTAACTTCCCAATCAATTCTGTGACTTTGAATCCTGGAAGCTGACCACCCTCACCTGGCTTTGCCCCTTGAGCAACTTTAATCTCAATTTCACGACAATTATTTAGATATTCAGCCGTAACCCCAAAACGTCCAGAGGCAATTTGCTTAATCGCAGAAGACGCATTATCACCATTCGGACGGGGTTTATAACGACTTGCATCTTCACCACCCTCACCAGAGTCAGAACGTGCGCCAATACGATTCATCGCAATCGCCAAAGTCTCGTGTGCCTCTGGGCTTAACGCACCCAAAGAAATACCAGGAGAGATCAAACGCCTTCTTAATTGGGTAATATTTTCAACGGACTCAACAGGAATAGGTTTATTCGAAGATTGGAAATCCAATAAGTCACGTAATGCCATCGGAGGCTGTTCTCTAATAGCCTCCAAATATTTTTGATATAAAGGCCAACTGTCTTTTTCAACGGCTTGTTGGATTAATTTAATCACATCCCCATTCAACGCATGTTTTTCACCTTGTTGACGCCATTTATATAACCCACCAATTGGCAAGATTTTGACATTTGGATCCCATGCTTTTTCATGAAATGTACTAACATTATGAGCAATCCCTGACAACCCTATTCCTGAGATACGAGACGACATTCCTGGGAAGAACTCTGCCACCAAAGCGCGAGACAACCCAATTGCTTCAAAATTATATCCGCCACGATAGGAAGCAACGACAGAAATCCCCATCTTTGCCATAATTTTAAGCAAGCCTTTATCAACCGCTTTACAATAACGTTGCATGGCTTCACGCAAAGAAATATCACCAAACAATCCTCTTTTATGACGATCGGCAATACATCCTTGCGCCAAATAAGCATTTACGGTGGTTGCGCCAACACCAATTAACACAGCAATAGAATGAACGTCCAATGTATCCGCTGAACGCACATTTAATGACGTGAATGTACGTAAAGACTGGCGCACTAAATGCGTATGTACCGCTGCCGTTGCCAAAATCATTGGAATTTGTGCAAGCTCTTTATTTTGCTTTTCATCAGTTAAAAATACGTGAGTACATCCAGCACGAACAGCTTCCTCAGCTTCTAAACAAATCCGAGCAATCGCATCACGCAACCCTTGCTCTCCTTGAGCAACAATAAAATTACAATCAATCGTGACGCCCGTTTTACCACAGAATTCTTGTAATGCACTGAATTCACTCGTTGTCAATACAGGGCTTGATAATTGTAACATCCGACATTGTTCAGAAGTTTGATCGAGAATATTTCCCAAATTCCCTAACCGTGTGCTGAGGGTCATCACTTGGGTTTCACGTAAACTATCGATCGGTGGATTGGTGACTTGACTAAACCGTTGGCGGAAATAATGGGACAATCCACGATAACGATCGCTTAACACCGCCAATGGCGTATCATCACCCATCGAGCCAATCGCCTCTGAGGCAGTTTCAACCATTGGTTGTAAAACAGTCTCTAGATCTTCGATGCTAATCCCAACCGCTAATTGCCTTCTACGCAACTCTTCTGAAGGGAATAAATGAGTTTCATTTTCCTGATCCCTCACGATCGACGTGATTTGCTGAGTATTTTTCACCCATTCACTATAATCATGACTTTGCACCAACATATCAGTAATATCGTTGGGTTTATATAATTTGCAGGTTTGCATATTAAACCCAATAGTTTGCCCTGGTCCCAAGCGCCCTTTTTCTAATACTTCTGGTTCAGGAACACGTACCATTCCTGTTTCAGAACCTAAAATCATTAGATTATTGGTTGTGATTGTATAACGCAAAGGACGTAAACCATTACGATCCAACCCTGCAATGACCCAGTTTCCATCCGTTCCACATAATGCAGCAGGACCATCCCAAGGTTCCATTACCGCATTAGAGTAACTGTACATATCTTTCACTTTTTGGTCTAAGTGATTTTGCATCCCCATTGCAGGTGGTATCATCAATGCCTTGACTGTTGGTGCATCGCGCCCAGCAAAAGTCAATAACTCAAACACGTTATCCAAAGCCGCTGTATCTGAACCATTAAACTGAATGACGGGTTTTAAATCAGCCATATATGCATCAAGATCAGGATGAGACAAACGTGTCTCGTGGCTCTTCATCCAATTAATATTTCCTGATAAGGTATTGATCTCACCATTATGCGCTATTTTTCTGAAAGGTTGTGCGAGTTTCCAAGTTGGAAATGTATTGGTTGAATAGCGTTGATGATAAATCGCAAAGCGGCTAACAAAACGTTCATCCAATAAATCAGGATAGAAATCAGCCACATTTTCAGCCAAGAACATTCCTTTATAAATCACAGAACGACAAGACAAAGAACAAATATATAAATCTACATGGCTTTCAGTAGCACGTTTCTCAATTTTACGACGAATAATATATAAATTACGCTCGAATTCTTCTTCTGAATGATTTTTCGTATTACTGATAAGGATTTGTTCGATTTCAGGACGTGTTGCATTCGCTTTTTCACCAATACAATCAGTATTAATCGGCACTTGCCGCCATCCATAAATCGAATAGCCAAAAGCAATAATTTCAGTTTCTACAATCTGACGGCAACGTTCTTGACTGGCCAAATCATTTTTGGGCAAGAACACCATTCCTACCGCTAAGCCACCTTCTTTAACATGATGATGACCGCTACGAATAGATTTTAAAAAGAAATCTTGAGAAATTTCAACATGGATCCCTGCACCATCGCCAGTTTTACCATCTGCATCCACAGCCCCTCTGTGCCATAATGCTTTCAATGCCGTTAAACCCGCTTCAACAACATCACGGCGTTTTTTACCATCCAGCGCAACAACAAACCCTACACCACAAGCATCATGCTCTTGATCCTGAGAATATACCCCTACACTCTCAAGGATTGCTTCGTTTCTTTTTCTATCTTCAATAAAATTAGTATCACTCATCTGTTTATCCGCCTATAGATGATAAAACCTTGCCATTCTTTGGGCTGGCTTTTGTTAACTGAATAATTTGTTAAGATTGTTTCTATGAAACAAAATTATTGTCCTTTTAACCATTTTGCAATTTGCAGTGCTGCATCTTGACCATCCCGCACTGCCCAAACCACCAAGCTGGCACCACGGACAATATCTCCCCCTGCAAATACACCATCTATGGAAGTCATAAATTTCTGCCTATCTACGCTAACCGTTCCATATTTAGAAGCACTCAAATTGCTTTCATTCCACAAGGATGATAAAGGTTCTGGATCAAATCCAAGTGCCTTAATCACCATATCTGCGGGCAATGTAAAATGGCTATCTTCGATAACTCTGACACTTTGACGTCCTCCTGCATCAGGTAGTCCCAACTCTGTTCTTAATGCACGAATAGACTCAATTTTTTCACTACCAATAAATGCTTCTGGTGCTGCTTGCCAAATAAATTCAACACCTTCTTCTTCTGCATTTTTAACTTCACGCATAGAACCTGGCATATTGGCTTTGTCACGACGATATAAACATTTAACTGATTTCGCACCTTGACGAATGGCTGTACGTAGGCAATCCATTGCGGTATCGCCACCCCCAACAACAATTACATCTTTCCCTTTGGCATCCATATCGGATGAAAGCACCTGATTTGTTTGTTGTGAAGCCATCAAATAATCCAATGCCTGAACAACTCCGTTTAGATGGCTACCTAATAATTTAACTTCTTTTTTCTGATACACACCCGTCGCAATGAAAACAGCATCATGTTTCTGACGCAAATCTGCAAAAGAAATGCTTCCTTCACCTGTATGATCGGCAATATTTACATTGAAATGAAAAATAACACCAGACTCTTCAAGCCATTTTTGACGTCTCGCAACGATTTCTTTTTCAAGTTTAAAAGTTGGAATCCCATAGGTCAGCAATCCGCCCGCCCGATCATAACGATCGTAAATGTGAACTTTATATCCTTTTTGACGCAACACCACTGCCGCAGCCATTCCACAAGGACCAGCCCCCACAATCCCAACAGATTGCGTGTGTTCTTGTACAGGCACAACAGGTTGAATTAATCCATTTTCAAACGCATGATCGGTAATATATGCCTCAACAGCACCAATAGTTACGCTTTTAAACCCAGGCTCGATTACACAACTACCTTCACATAACCTATCTTGTGGACAGATACGACCACAAATTTCTGGAAAGCTATTGGTTTCAGACGAAAGCGCATAGGCTTCTTCTAAACGATTTTCAGCAGTTAATTTCAACCAATCAGGAATATAGTTGGATAAAGGGCATTTTGTTGAACAAAAAGGAACGCCACATTGTGAGCAACGACTGGCTTGTGTTTTGGCTTGTTCATCTGAAAAACGACGGTAAGTTTCCAAGAAATCGGTTTTTCGAATTTCTGCTGGTCGTTTTTCAGGTTGCTGTTGATCGAGAGAAATAAATTTTAACATAACATTAGGCATAATAGTACCATCGCCTTTACGATTACAAACTCAATGATACCTAATCGTTTATTCTATTCTTCACTTAAATAAAAGACAGTAATGCTGACCTATTATTAAAATAATTTAAAAAAGATTATTTTAATAATATTTTATTGCTCAACTCGACGCTGTAAACGCTTTAGCTCAGTAAAATCACTGATTGATCTATAACAATAAAGATAAATAGGAGCAATCATTTCTATTGATTTTGGAACAATTCCCAATGCTAACAGCCCATTTTCGTTCTGACTTAGAACAGAATCATACTCCATCATATTAAATAATGCAGGTGTCATAATAGCACCCGGCATAAATTGCAATGTAAACCCCATCAATCTTATCAAAACAGGACTGAGCCCACTCACATCATTTCCAGTTCTAAGCCATTGCACTAACCAAGTCATTAACTCACGATTAGTATAAGATTCTGCGCCTGCAATTTCATATATTTTTCCACTACATTCGACTTTCTGCACAACGCTTATAACCGCATCGGCAACATCACCCGCATAGATGGGTTGTAATTTGGTATTCACATTATAAGTAGGCATAATCGGAAAATAACTAGCAATTAGAGCCAATTTATTTAAAAATTGATCTTCAGGTCCAAAAACAACACTGGTACGTAAAATTACAGCGGATGCAAATGCTTGTAAAACTGCATCCTCAGCTTTTTTCTTGCTAACTAGATACGCAGAGCGGCTATCTAATGCCGCACCCAGTGCAGAAAAATGAATTAATCGCTTTACCCCAGCAGCAGCACTAATTCGTGCTATATTTTGAGCAGCTTGTACATTATGTAATTCAAGTTTAGCTTTATTTTTTCCAAAAGCAAATCCAGAGATATTAACAACAATTTCTGCACCTTCAATCGCACGAATGATCGTGCTTTCTTTTTTAACAGAACAATAAAGAGGTGTAATATGTCCAACATTGCCAAAAGGTCTGATGGTATTGACCAATGCAGGCTGAGGAACAGCAACACGAACAATATACCCCGCCTTGACCAATCGTTCTATAATATAGCCTTCTACGAATTGATTATTTCCAATAACCGTTGCGACTTTACGTGTATCACTCACTTAGACACTCCTTTAAACATATCTCACAAGATTTAACTCTTAACGTTCTGTCTATACTTCTTATACTTCGTATATATATTGTTCAAGATTCAAATGATAAAACGACCTTTAAATATTCATTATATGTAGGAATTGATCGGGTTGTTTACAGTGATATGGAATATTACTGTAATGACCATGCATAGAAAAACGAAGCTTACGCTGTATCATCGAGAGGAGATATGGCGATTATATCATCAAGAGAAAGTGATGATAACGGATCTGGCTAAGCGTTTTATGGTCAGCAGACCTACGATTTATGTTGTATTAAGGCGAGCTCGGTTGCAATTATTTGTGCCGATGTCCAGCACAAATGAGCGTTATAAAACGATCAAATATGGCATTAAACGCCTTGCTAAGATTGAAAAAACACTTGAGGACAACCTCAGATGGCAAGTCAAAAAATATAACAACTCTTATCCTGGGGAGATGGTGCATGTCGAGACTAAACGGCTTCCTTTGTTGAAAAATGAGACTAAATAGCAAAATCTTTTTGTAGGTATTGATGATTTTTCTCGAGAACTCTATGCAGGGATTTACAACGATAAATCTCAGTTTAGTACAGCTTTGTTCTTACAAGACGATGTGCAGGTTCAATGCCCTTATATGATCGAATGTGTTTACTTTGACAATGGCAGAGAATGCCAAGGAACGCTTGAACATCTGTTTGTTAAAACCTGTTATACCAATCGGATTAACCAGAAATTTACCAAGCCAGCTTGCCCTCAAACCAATGGCAAAGCAGAGCGCGTCATTCGCACACTCATGGAAATGTGGCATGAGCGTGCATTGTTCGTCAATGCTCAAGATCGAAAGTTAAAGTTGAAACGATTTATAAATTATTATAACATTGTTAAACCCCATAAAGGCATTCAAGGAAAAACACCCTATGAGGTCTTAGATGGTTATTTTAAACAAAATCTGTAAACAACCCGATCAATTCCTACATTTAAACAATGATACTGTTTATTTACCACAATTCAAACAAAGAGGTGGTAATCCATATATTACAAATAATGTTAGTATAGATATTATTAAATCTAAAGCTAACCAAGGGGACGTTGTTGCCCAACTTGCATTGGGATTATTATATGGGTTGGGAGAAAGAATTCCTCTTGATCATAAAAAAGCAGCTTATTGGTTTCAAAAAGCAGCAAATCAAGGTCATGTTGTGGCTTTGGTCAATCTAGGAGTGATGTATGATACAGGACGAGGTACTCCGAAAGATTTTATAAAAGCTAAAAAGTATTTTGAAAAAGCAATTTCAAAAGGTAGTTCTGAAGCTAAGATGAAATTAGGAATTATGTATTTTCTTGGTGAGATTACCCCAAAGGATAATGCTAAAGCACTAGAATTATTTGAGCAATTTTGTAAAGAATCACCCAAAGAGTGTAACAGAACCATTCAATCTATGATGCTACAATTGCGAAATTCTCGATAAAAGCCAATGAATGTAAAAATGTTATTTAAACATCATGCTTTTAAAAACATTATCTTTGTCGATAAAATGATGTTTAAAAGCGGCAGCAATATGCCCAACAACCATAATTCCTACGATCCAAGATAAATATATATGAACGGGTTTAATGATTGCTTTAAACTCAGGATTAGCATGAATTAAGGTTGGTAGATTAAAAAGATACAAAACGGGTGCTGGATAACCGACACTCCAACTGAGTAAGCAACCAGTCACGGGCATTAAAATCAACATCATATATAAAATAATATGCATAATATGTGTGAGTTTTTTTAATGTAGGCGACATTGTATCGGGTAAATCAGGCACTGGATGTGTGTAACGCCAGAATAATCGAATACAAAAAAGAAATATGATTGTTGTTGCGATGTTTTTATGTAGACCAATAAGGGTGGATCTTAATGGATCTGTGTTGGATATTATAAAATGATCGCTGTAAAATCCAATAAACCAAACAAAAATAAAAAGCGTAGCCATGAGCCAATGCAATATTTTGGCGGTTAACGTATATGATGTTTTCATAGTGATTCGTATCTCAACAAATGTTGTTTATATATTCTTTGATTTTATTGATATAGTAAAATATGAACATAGTCATATTAATTTTTCTATCGTTAGGATTTCAGTAATGATTAATAATATTTATTGCATTGGCAGGAATTACTCTGAACATGCCAAAGAGTTGGGGAATAATGTTGAGGCAGAACCAATTATTTTCAGCAAGCCCAATGCTTCGTTGGTGACAAATGATGTAATTACGTTACCTGATTTTTCAAACGAAGTGCATTATGAAACGGAGTTGGTGATTAAAATTATCAAAGAAGGTTTCAAAATTACCAAAATTGATGCAGAAACTTATTACGATGAGGTCGCTGTTGGATTGGACTTAACCGCCAGAGATTTACAAACTAAACTAAGGAAAAAAGAACTCCCATGGTTTTTATCAAAAGGATTTAAAGATTCTTGTTATGTTTCTTCTTTTATTCCGAAAAAGAATTTCGGGAAGCACATTCGTTTTTCGATGAACCAAAACGGTATAATTCGACAAGAAGGAAATACCCAAGATATGGTTTTTGATATTCCTTCTATTATTTCATATCTTAGCCAATATATCATTTTAAGCCCAAATGATTTAATTTATACTGGTACTCCCAAAGGGGTTGGTCAGTTACATCGTGGGGATCAGATTACTCTTTTTTTAGAAGATCAAAAAATGGCTCAGTTACAAGTAAAGTGAATAGTTTTTTATACAATGATAAGTAAGTTTTTACTCTAAGGTTCTTTGATATGCATGAAATCATATGTCCCAGTTGCCAGAAAGCATTTAAAGTTGATGAAGCTGGATATGCAGATATTTTAAAACAGGTACGTGATCGTGATTTTAATAAACAGTTAAACGAACGTCTTGAGTTGGCCCAACAAGAGAAAGAACGTGCGATTGAACTTGCATGTTCTAAAATTGTTACCGTTAAAGATTTAGAAATACAGGAATTAAAGAGCAACCTTAAATTTAGTGAAGAAAAACAAAAACAGGCGGTGGTTGAAGCGGTTAATAATATTGAAAAAGAATTACGGGGTGTTTTAGCTGATAATATTTCAGAAATACAACAGTTAAAAGCTAAAATAGATGCTGCTGAGATGGTTAAAGAGCTTGCTGTCACTAAGGCGGTGGGTATCGTTGAAAAAGAACGTGATCAATTTAAAAATAATCTGGAAAAAATAGAGTTAGAACAAAATCTCTCTGAAAAAAATTTAAAAGCAAGTTACGAAAAACAAATTCAAGATTTAAACAAAGAGATAGATCGTGTACGTGATATGAAGGCTCGATTATCAACAAAGATGGTTGGGGAGACTTTGGAACAACATTGTGAAATAGAATTTAATCGTATTCGTGCAACAGCTTTTCCAAAAGCTTATTTTGAGAAAGATAATGATGTTCGAACTGGCAGTAAAGGGGATTATATTTTTCGTGATATTAATGATAATGAAACAGAAATTGTTTCAATTATGTTTGAAATGAAGAACGAGAACGATCAGACAGCTACCAAAAAGAAGAACGAAGATTTCTTCAAAGAGCTTGATAAAGATAGAAATGAAAAGAGATGTGAATATGCGGTTTTAGTATCATTATTAGAACCTGAAAATGATTTTTATAACACGGGAATAGTTGATGTATCTTATCGCTATCCAAAAATGTATGTCATTAGACCTCAGTTTTTTATTCCAATTATTACGCTTTTAAGAAATGCATCTTTAAAATCGTTGGAGTGTAAGACTGAATTGATGCTCATGAAAACACAGAATATAGATATTACCAATTTTGAAAATGATCTTGAAACGTTTAAGAGTGGATTTGCAAGAAATTACGAGCTTGCGTCCAAACATTTTGAAAAGACTATCGATGAAATAGATAAGTCAATAGACCATTTACAAAAGGTAAAAGATGCCCTACTTGGAACAGATAAACAATTACGGTTTGCAAATGATAAAGCGCAGGAAATAACTGTTAAAAAACTTACTCGTAATAACCCGACGATGAAAGAGAAATTCCTCATCAATAATGTTCATAAAGAATAGGTTTATTGTCGCTATATCTTGCTATGAGTAAAATATATGATTATGCTGTGCTTTCATCGTTATTTAGAAGATTAAAGCGTAAGGACAAAGCATGATAGAGCGTCGTAAATTTTTAATTGGTGCAGGAACAGCGGTTACAACTTCTGTAATATTGTCTGATTCATTATTAACCAAAGCGGTTGCTCAAAGTACAGCTGGGTATCAGACCTTTTTGAAACAAATCCAACAACAAGCTGTGCAACAGGGGTTTAATGCTTCTATTATGAAACGGGCATTGGATTGGTCTGAACCGAATGCAAAAGTCATTCAATTGGATCGTAAGCAACCCGAATTTACGATGACTTGGGCGCAATATTATGAAAAGGTTATTTCTCCAACAAAAATCAGTCAAGGAAAAACCTCTTATCGTTCTTTATCAGGCACATTGTCAAAAATTTGGAAGCAATATCAGGTTGATCCTAGGATTGTTTTGGGGATTTGGGGAATTGAGTCTGCGTATGGAAAACATACGGGCAAATTTAATGTGATTGATTCTTTGGCAACGCTTGCTTATGAAGGCAGAAGGGCAAAATTCTTTAAATCAGAGCTGATGAAAGCGTTAAAGATTTTGGATAATCGCGATATTACTCCCGAAAAAATGTTGGGTAGTTATGCTGGGGCTATGGGGCAACCTCAATTTATGCCAAGCGCCTATTTACAATATGCGGTGGATTTTTCTGGTACAGGACAGCGTAATATTTGGACGGATGTCCCTGATGTATTGGCTTCGATTGCGAATTATTTGGCAAAGTGTGGCTGGCGTGGTTCTGAACCTTGGGGGCAAGAAGTAACAATAGAGGGCAATTTATCCCAAGGGCAAATCGGGCGTAAAAATATTAAAACCTTAGGTCAATGGCAGGCTTTGGGCGTGCGTCGTAAGAACGGAACCAATTTTTCAACTAGCTCTGTTCAAGGTGCTGTTATCAGACCTGATGGTGACGGCGGACAAGCTTTTATGGTTTATCATAATTTCAATGTTATTCGTCGTTATAATCCATCAGACTACTATGCTTTGGCGGTAGGATTGCTTGGTGATGCGGTTGGGTAATAAATAGAGTTGTTTTTTTGGAAAGAGAAGCGTAAAGCTGGGTATGATTTTATTTTTTAAATGGTTGTAACAACTGTGAAACACCCAATAATAAAAACTTATGGCTTTGTATTTGCAGCAATTCTATTGGCATCTTGTTCTAAACAAGATGATTCTGTAGTTTCTCAGGTAAAACCGCATTATGAGGTTGGTCAACCGTATCAATTAGGCGACCGCTGGCTATACCCAGAGGAAAATTTTGCTTATAGAGGTACGGGTATTGCTGTTGCTTCTTCTAAAAAGGCAAAACAAGTAACTGCGGATGGGGAAATTTACGCGCCTCAATCAATGACAGGGGCACATCCAACATTGCAATTGCCTGCGATTGTGACTGTTCGTAATTTAGAGAATGGTAGGGAAATTACAATCCGATTAAATGATCGTCCCATTTCAACATCAGATAGAATTTTAGAATTAACACCAAAGGCAGCTGAATTGTTGGGAATTTCTAGGAATTCTGAGGCTAAGGTAGAGATTATTGAGGATGAAAAACGAAGTCAAGATTTGGCTTATAAAATGCCTGATGGTCCTCAAACACAAATGCAAGTGAATACAGCACCTTTGAGCACGATCAAGGTTGAGAATTTAGAGGGTTCACCACAATCTGTAAATTCTGTTACACACTCTCTTGAACAACCTACGGGGAAAAGTGTACAAGGAACAATTGCTTTGGAGGATCTTCCAGTTGAATATCGCCAAGGTGCTGCAACGGGTGGGCAATTATGGATTGATGGTGGCTCTTTTACATCAAGTGTTTATGCTAGTCGTTTGGCTGCAAAAATGGGTGGTCGTTTGGTAAATAGTTATACTGGGGGAAGACGTGTTATCAGGGTTCGCTCTGGACCTTATACCAGTATAGAACAAGCAGATCAAAATTTGGATTCTTTATTAAAATCTGGCATAAAAGGTGCCAAAATTATCGTTGAATAGGGATTGAATAAGCGTGCAAACTCGTAGATCATTATTAACTGGTGCTAGTGGCCTTGCTTTTTCTTTGGCAGTAATGAGTTCTTCTCCAGCTGAAGCAAAAAAACGCAATTTACGTAAACAAGCGGCTGCTCCTGCACAACCAATAGCCCCCAGTGGTCCCCCAGCCAATACACCTATCGGACCATTTGCGACTAGTGCACAATATGCATTTATTATGGATTATAATACAGGTGCTGTTTTGTTGGATAAACTGGCAGATCAACCGATGCATCCATCCTCTTTGACGAAAATCATGACATGTTATGTTGTATTTGCTATGTTACGTACTGGGCGTATTAAATTGGATCAGCTTTTACCTGTCAGTGAAAATGCATGGAGAATGCAGGGCTCAAAAATGTTTGTGCCTTTAAATGGACAGGTTTCTGTACAAGATCTTATTCAAGGTGTTATTATTCAATCTGGAAATGATGCTTGTATTGTTCTGGCAGAGGGGATTGCTGGATCAGAACAACAATTTGTTGCGATTATGAATGATTGGGCTCCTAAATTAGGGCTTAAAAATACGCATTTCTTGAATTGCACGGGCTGGCCAAATGATAATCATTTAATGTCTGCACATGATATTGCATTGATTGCATATCATCTTATTCATGACTACCCTGAATATTATCATTTCTTTTCTGAAAAAGAATTTACGTTTAACAATATTACCCAAGGAAACCGTAATGTCTTGGTTGATAAGGGATTGGCAGACGGTTTAAAAACAGGTCATACCTCAGCTGGTGGATATGGTCTTTGTGCCAGTTCTGAACGTAATGGTCGTCGTGTAATTTTGGTTGCCAATGGAATGTCTTCGATGAATGAACGTGCGCATGAATGTGAACGTTTATTACAATGGGCTTTTAACCAATTTGAAAATGTTAAATTATTTAACAAAGGTGAAGTTATTGAAACTGCACCTGTATGGATGGGAACATCTCCAACGGTGCCTTTGGTTGCAGGTGCAGATTTAGTGATGACGTTACCCGTTGGTTGGCGTAATAAAATGCAAGTGACATTGGATTATAATGCACCTATTGCAGCACCGATCACCAAAGGGCAAACAGTTCAGGCTTCATTATCAGTGCAAAATGGTGGTCAAGCCATCCAGATCCCTGTGATTGCAGGGGAAAGCGTGCCAAAGTCAGGGGTGATTTCCAGAACCTTTAAAAATATTGGTTATCATTTCGGAAAAAAAATATAAGATGTTGATTAATGAAAGATAGGCGATATTCTAATTATTATTTCTATCTTTCATTGTATCAGGATGCATAAGAAAGTATGAAACAGTTATGACAGGGTATTTGATTACTTTCGAAGGTGGGGAAGGTGCGGGCAAATCAACGCAATCTCGGCGTTTATATGAAGCATTTGAAAGAGATGGTCGAAAAGTTTTATTGACCAGAGAACCTGGCGGTACAAAAGGAGCCGAAGCGATCAGAGAGCTTTTGCTATTTGGTGGCTATTCTTTTTCTTTGCGCTCTGAAATTATGGCGCATTTTACGGCACGGTGTGACCATGTTGATCAAATCATTAAGCCTGCTTTAAGCCAGGGTTATATTGTTATTTGTGATCGTTATATTGATTCTACACTTGCTTATCAGGGATATGGTCTGGGTAAAGGGGATCAAGAATTGATCCAATATATTAACCATCTTTCCGATTTGATTGCCTTACAACCTGATCTGACCTTAGTTTTCGAAGCACCATATGATATTATGACAGAACGTTGTCATGCCCGTCAAGGTAAAGTAGATCGCTATGAACAGCTTGATGAAGCTTTTCATTATCGTGTTTTAAACGGATTTAAACAGATTATGATCGATCGTCCAGATCGCTGTATCAGAGTGGATGCGCACAGAGATATGGAAACGATTCATCAAGATGTGTATGATATTGTATCTCGTCAACTTTTTGAATCGAAGCAATGATATCCAGACAAAATGATCATTTATGGGGACATAAAAAAGAATATGCTTATTTTCAGCAAGCCATTGCGCAAAATAAGCTGCATCATGCTTGGCTAATCAATGGTGAAGAAGGAATAGGGAAAGCAACCTTCGTTTATCATTTGGTTCGATTAATCTTGGGTCAGACTCCAGCAGCAATCAGTCGTATCAAAGCAGGAAGTCATGCTGATTTATTAGTCGTGGGCCGTCGACTAGATGAAAAAAAGAATCGATTACGCTCTGAAATCTTGATGGATGATATCAAAGCGGTTGGAGAATTCTTACGTTTAACTCCAGCAGAGGGTGGATGGCGTATTGTTGTGATCGAAGATGCAGATTTAATGAACCGCAATGCCGCAAACAGCCTGTTGAAATTGTTAGAAGAGCCACCCAAAGGGGCTTTGTTATTTTTAATCACAACGCATCCTAATCGTTTATTACCAACGATATTAAGTCGTTGTCGTAAGATGACTTTACATGGATTATCAGTGGAAGAGATGAAACAAGGTTTATCTGTTTTAAAGCCTCAATTATCTCAATCTGATCAAAATAAAGCCATTCAATTGGCGGATGGTTCTTTGGGTAAAGCTTTACAGTTACTGGAAAGTGGGCATTTGAATATAAAGGATATTGTCGAGATGCTTTTCAGTCATCCACTTAAAGGCAAAGAAATTTATAAACAAGCAGATTTAATATTACAAAAAGAGAATGGGTTTACTATTTTTCTTGATTTATTAACGGATGCGATTTCTGCACGCATTCGACAAGCCCTGCAAGAAAGAAAAAATGAATTTGGATATCCAATGCGATCTATTCCACAATGGATAGAAATATGGCAAACACTTTTAAAGTGGCATAAAGAAGCCGAATCTTTTAATCTAGACAAGAAACAAACACTCATTTCTGAACTTAACCTTGTAAGTGAACTATGAAACCTCATTATATGATTACTACCCCAATTTACTATGTAAATGGGTCACCCCATGTTGGTCACGCTTATACGTCTATTGCGGCTGATGTTTTGGCACGTTTCAAACGCCTTGATGGCTATGATGTGTTTTTCTTAACAGGTACTGATGAACATGGACAAAAGGTAGAGCAAGCTGCTCAAGATAAAGGTCAAACAGCACAGAAATTTGCAACGATGGTATCTGCACAATTCCGAGATATGGCAGATCAGTTGAATATTTCTTATAGTGTTTTTATTCGTACAACAGAAGAGCGTCATATTAAAAGTTGCCAAGCCTTGTGGCAAAAAATTGCTGATGCAGGTTATATTTATTTAGGTGCTTACGAGGGATGGTATTCACTTCGTGATGAGTGTTATTATGGCGAAGATGAGCTTACAACTGCTGAAGATGGGCGCAGGATTGCACCAACAGGGGCAGAGGTAAAATGGTTAAAAGAGCCTTCATATTTCTTTAAACTCTCTGTATGGCAAGATAAATTATTAGAATTTTATGAACAACATCCTCATTTTGTTGGTCCAGAGAGTCGTCGTAATGAGTTGTTAAGCTTTATCAAATCAGGATTACGGGATTTATCTGTCAGTCGTACAAGCTTTAAATGGGGTATTCCTGTTCCTGGGGATGATGACCATGTGATGTATGTGTGGTTTGATGCTTTGACAAACTATATTTCTGCTTTGGGTTATCCAAATATTGACAGTTCTGATTTGTGGCGTTTCTGGCCTGCTGATTTACATTTAGTCGGTAAGGAAATCTCTCGTTTTCATGCACTCTATTGGCCAGCATTCTTGATGGCTGCGGGTTTAGAAGTTCCTAAACGTATTTACTCTCATGGTTGGTGGACTGTTGAGGGTGAAAAGATGAGCAAATCTGTGGGGAATGTGATTGAACCTTTGAAGTTAGTTGAAGAGTTCGGGCTTGATCCTGTTCGTTTCTTTTTGCTTCGTGAAGTTCCTTTTGGCGGTGATGGGGATTATAGCCGACAATCATTAATTAATCGTATGAATAACGAGCTAGCCAATGATTTAGGGAATTTAGCCCAAAGAACATTGTCTCAAGTCATGCGGAATTGTGAAGGAAAACTTCCTGAAATTGGGCAACGCAATCAGGATGATGAGGCATTGCTTGCCAAGGCGATATTATTACCGACTTTGTTGCGTGAACAAATAGATCGTCAAGCATTACATGAAGCTTTAGAAACCGTTTGGAAAACTATTCGTGCTTCAAATGCGTATATTGACCATCAAGCACCTTGGACATTGAAAAAAACTGACTTAGAACGTATGAATGTTGTTTTACGAGTGCTGGTGGATACATTGCGTATTATTGCAACTTGTTTACAACCTTTTATGCCAGAGGCGATGGATAAGTTGTTAATACAGTTGGGTGTTGCTGATTCTGAACGTCAGTTATCAGATCTTGAAACGGCTATTCCTGTGGGTCGAGAGCTTCCTGCACCTTCTGGTATTTTTCCAAGATTTGTAGAGACTGAATAATTCTTATGCTGTTAGTTGATTCCCATTGTCACCTTGATTTTTTTTCAGATGAAGAAATAGCAACGCTGCTAGATCACGCCGAACAAGCAAAGTTAGGAGAGATCGTAACCATTGGAACGCGTATTTCTCAAGCGGATACGCAAAAGAGTATAACGAGTTTTACTCGACCTGATCTGAAAATATGGTGTACAGTTGGAACGCATCCTGAATATGTCAAAGATGAAGTTTTTGCGACTGCGGATGAAATTGCTTCTTTGACAGATCATCCACAAGTTGTTGGTATTGGTGAAACTGGGCTTGATTATTTTTATGGTGAGCCGCATGTATTTATCAAACAACAAGAATTTTTCAGAGCTCATATTCAGGCAGCTCAAAAAACGCAATTACCTGCTTGTATTCATGCCCGTGAAGCAGATGAGGATATTGCCAGAATTTTACAAGAAGAAACGTTGAATGGAGGGAGTTTTCCTTTTCTAATTCATTGTTTTACGTCCAGTCTTGCTTTGGCTCAAGCAGTGATTGAACTGGGAGGATATATCAGTATTTCTGGGATTGCCACTTTTAAGAAAGCTCAAGAATTAAGAGATGTAATTCTACAATTACCAATAGATCGTTTGTTAGTCGAAACAGATTCGCCTTATTTGGCACCCGTTCCCCACAGAGGGAAACGTAACGAGCCTGCTTTTGTTGCTCATACTGCAAAATATATTGCGGAGTTAGTGGGTATGAGTGAAACAGAATTTGTCGATCAAACGACAAGTAATTTTCATCGTTTATTTACAAAGGCAAAGTAATCATGAAAGTAACGTTCTTGGGATGTAGTGGCTCTGGTGGTGTACCAATGGTTGGTGGAGAGGATGGTAAAGGATTTTGGGGAGATTGCGATCCTCTTGAACCTAAGAATAGGCGAACAAGATCTTCGATTGTTATTGAAACGAACCAGAAAAAACATATTATTATTGATACAGGTCCTGATATTCGTGAACAGTTACTTCGTGAAGAAATGGGTAAGTTAGACGCAGTCATTTATACCCATGCACATGCAGATCACATTGCAGGTCTGGATGAGCTGCGCTCAATTAATCGTATGATTGGCAGACCTATTCCAATTTATGCAACCTCTGAAACAATACAAGAACTTCAACATCGTTTTGAATATGCGTTTAAGCCTTGGACTACAGCGCCTCACTTTTTCCGTCCTGTATTAGATGTGAATATCGTTGAGTATGGTGATGTTTTTACAGTGGCAGAGGAAACAATTCAGACATTTGAACAATGTCATGGGTTTGGGAAAACGCTTGGAATACGATGTGGTTCGGTTGCTTATTGCACAGATGTAATGGACATTTACCAAGATGGGTTGGATATTTTGCATGGCGTAGAAACGTGGATTGTAGGATGTTTTCAACGAGAGCCACATCCTGCCCATGCGTGGGTAGATAAAGTATTAGAGTGGCGTGAAAAGATTAAACCTGGCAGAACTTTTTTAACCCATATGGGACCTGATATGGATTGGGGTTGGTTAAATAATAATCTGCCAAAGGGCGTTGATGTTGCTTATGATGGTTTACAGGTTTTTTCTTCGTAGATCATAGTTTTCTAAATTGAACATTGTAATTTCTCTTACTGGTATATGATTACTTACTATCAAAAATATTAAAATTATAATAAATACATAATTAACTTAGAACCTTGTGGTTAAATCCCTAACTATAAACAGAATATTTTGCAATTCAATAAGTAAGAGCTTAAATAATGACGATTGAAAACGAAGGCTTAATCAAAGAAACTCCATTGGTAGCAGCATTGAGCGAGCGTTATTTGGCTTATGCGTTATCAACGATTATGTCTCGGTCTTTGCCAGATGTAAGGGATGGGTTAAAGCCTGTTCACCGTCGATTAGTTTTTGCGATGCGACAATTAAAATTAGATCCAAAGTCAGGCTTTAAAAAATGTGCGCGTATTGTAGGGGATGTGATTGGTAAATATCATCCTCATGGTGATGCTGCGGTTTATGAGGCTTTGGTGCGTTTGGCTCAAGATTTTGCGGTCAGATATCCTTTGGTTGAAGGACAAGGGAATTTCGGTTCCATTGATGGCGATAATGCAGCAGCCATGCGTTATACTGAATCTCGTATGACAATGATTGCCCACGCATTACTTGAAGGGATTGACGAGAATGCTGTTGATTTTCGTGATACCTATGATGGTGAAGAAGAAGAACCAATTGTTTTGCCAGGGGCGTTTCCTAATCTATTAGCCAATGGTGCCAGTGGGATTGCGGTGGGGATGGCAACGAATATTCCCCCTCACAATGCGGGTGAGCTTTATGCCGCAGCAATGCATTTAATCAAAAAGCCTGATGCATCAACAAAGGATTTGTTACAGTTTATTCAAGGACCGGACTTTCCGACAGGTGGAGAGATCGTCGAGGATCAAGAGATTATTTTGCAAACTTATGAAACGGGTCGTGGTTCGCTTCGCCTCAGAGCTCGTTGGGAAGTCGAACAAGGACGATTTGGTACATGGCATGTTGTTGTTACCGAGATTCCTTATCAAGTGCAGAAATCAAAATTAATTGAGCAAATTGCGTTTTTAATGGAGCAGAAAAAACTTAATTTACTAGCCGATATTCGTGATGAAAGTACTGATGTTGTAAGGTTGGTCTTAGAGCCAAAAAATCGTACCATTGAGCCTGAAGTTTTGATGGAATCTTTATTTAAAGCAACGGCTTTAGAGGGGCGCTTTTCTTATAATATGAATGTTTTAGATTCTAAATCTGTTCCCAAGGTAATGGGATTAAAAGATATTTTACAGGCTTGGTTGGATCATCGTTATGAAGTATTAGTGCGTCGTAGTCAGCATCGTCTTAGTACGTTGGAGCGTCGTTTAGAAATTCTACAAGGTTTATTAGCGGTTTATTTAAATCTCGACGAGGTTATTCGTATTATTCGTGAGGAAGACGAAGTTAAAGCTGTTTTGATGCAGACTTTTAAATTGACAGATCTGCAAGCAGAATCAATTTTAAATATGCGTTTACGCAGTTTACGTCGTTTAGAAGAAGACGCTATTCGTCACGAATATGATGAATTATCTGCCGAAAGAGCAGCATTGAACGCACTATTAAACGATGAATCATTATGTTGGAAGAAAATCTCTCAAGAGTTAAAAGAAGGAAATAAACTTTTTGGAACTGGGGTTTTGGGACAACGTCGTACTTTAATCTCTGGCGCACCCAAAGCAGTTGATGTGGTTGAAGTGTTAGAAGAAGTTGAAAGAGAACCACTAACAGTAATCTTATCTCAAAAAGGATGGATCAAAGCGTTAAAGGGACATGCTCTTGATTTAACTTCACAAAAATTCAAAGAAGGCGATCAATTCGAACTATCTTTGGAATGTCAAAGCAATGATCGACTTTGTGTATTTGGCAGTGATGGTAAAAGCTTCAATATCAAAGCTTCTGACTTGCCACGGGGGCGTGGTGATGGGCAACCTATTCGTTTATTGGTTGAGTTATCCAACGATGCGACTATTTTAGCTTTGTTTGTTTTAGAAGATAAAGGTAAATATTTATTGGTATCTGACAGTGGACGTGGTTTCATTACCGAAGGGAATAATTTATCAACAGATCGTAAAATAGGTAAGCAAATTTTAAATCTCAAAGATGATGAAAAAGCAATCTATTGTTTGCCTATCAATGGTGACTATGTTGCGATTGCAAATACAGCCAGCAAATTCTTGATTTTCCCAGTTGAGCAAATTCCCGAGTTAAAAAAGGGCGCAGGGGTTATTTTACAAAAACTTGGTAAAGGTAAGCCGAAACTTGTTTCTGTTTTTTCTTCCGAAGATGGGCTAATAATTTCCGATAAAAGCCGCAAGAGAAACCTGGAAGAGTTAAAAGATTTTGTAGGTAATCGTGCGGGTGTGGGGAAAAAATCCCCTAATTGGTTAAGAGGATAGTTTTGTTCATTAATAAACATGGAAAATAATTAATGGTGTTTTCCATGTTTAATTTTTTGTAATACTGGAAAAATACTTTGAAAAGCATAGTCGAACGTATTTTATTCCCAAGAATTAATATAAATAAAGATTTGTTAGTTCAGAAATTACAACAGAAAACGATTGTGATTACGGGGGCTAGTTTTGGCATTGGCGAACAACTTTGCCGCCAATTATCTGAAATTGATTGCCAACTTATTCTGGTAGCAAGAACGACAGAAAAACTTTTGAAAATTCAACAGGAGTTACAGGATAAACCAGCAATTATTTATATATTTTCTGCTAATCTAGGGGATGAAGCACAGCTCGACGAATTTATATCTTATTTAAAACAATACTCCATTGATATTGTGATTAATAATGCGGGAAAATCAATTTGTCGTCCTATAATGCATTCATTAGATCGGCTTCATGATTTTCAAAGAACGATGCAGCTTAACTATTTTGCCCCTGTGAAGTTATGTTTGGCTTTAATTCCGCAATTACAAAAGAATAAAGGGCATTTCATCAATATTTCGGCGGTGAATGTTTTATTGGCTCCGACAGTGTATTGGGCAGCGTATCAAGCTTCTAAATCTGCTTTTGACCAATGGTTACGTTGTGCAGAAGCAGAGTTGTTGATGAATGATATCACAATTTCCACCGCTTATTTACCTTTGGTAAAGACAAAGATGATAGAACCTACAGCAGCGTATAAGTCTATGCCAACGATGTCTCGGCAACAGGCTGCCGATCATATATGTCAATTAATGATTAATCACAGAGTATATTATAAGCCTTGGTGGGCTTTCTTGGGACAAATAGCATCCGTTATTTTTGCAACATCTTGGCTTAGATTAACGCAATTTTATTTAAAGAAAAAATGAAATGATGAGAGGGATTAAGGCTCTTTATCACATTAAATTGCTGACATTTAAAGGTATCTGGTATGTAATGAAGAGTATTCACACCGTTGGAATGAATTTAATGGCGCTGCTTTATGTGGCTCAGAAATTATATCCTGACAGAATAGCTTTTCAAGATGATACCGATTATATTAGCTATTGTGATCTTTATTTACAATCACAGCATTTGGCAGATCAGCTTTATCATTATTATGATATTCAGCAACATCAAAAAATAGCTATTATTGCTTATAATCATTTGCCTTTTGTACATAGTTTATTTGCATTGTCTGTATTGGGAGCTGATATTTACTTGTTAAATGCAGAAATATCAATAGCACAGTTTCAGTGTTTAAACGAGCAGCATCAATTTAAATGGGTTATTCATGATACTGAGATCGATTATGTGCCTTCAGAAAAGAGTATTAGGATCGATCATTATTCTTTAATGTCAATTAGTTCTTTGTTAGCAGAAAAGCATTGTCCTCTAAACCAGAAAAGAAAAGCACGACATTTTTCTAAGATCATTGTGTTGACAAGTGGCTCTACAGGTCATTTTAAAAGTGCTGAACGATCCTCTAAGGTTGGTAATTTTTTAATTCCATTTTATCAGCTGCTCACCCAATTACATTTATATCGATATCAGACTATTTATATTGCAACACCGATTTATCATGGATTTGGTATGGCAACGTTGTGTATGGCGGTAATATTAGGGGCAACGGGCTATTTAAAAAAGAAATTCACTGCTCATGAAGTCTGTGATTTATTAGAAAAACATCAAATCGAAGTGGTAACATTGGTTCCTTTGATGTTAAGCAGAATGTTGAGATATAATGAATATAAGCTGCGATCTTTACAATGTATTATTACTGGGGGAGCAACCATAGCAGAGCCTTTAGTGACTGAAACGCTAAGGAAATTGGGCAATATCTTATTTAATTTATATGGCACATCAGAGGCTGGTATTTGTATGATTGCGACGCCTAGTGACTTGATACAATTTCCTAAAACAATAGGAAAACCTATCCCTAGATTACAAGCTAAAATTGTAAAAGATGAGCAAATTATGACGCAGGGCATAGGGGAACTATATATTAAATGTGCTTGGTCTATTCAAAGTCAACATTGGATAAAAACGGGGGATTTAGCTTCTCAAGATAAAAATGGTTATTATTATTTACAGGGACGTGTTGATGATATGATTGTCTCGGGCGGTGAAAATCTTTATCCTTTCAGTTTAGAACAAATTCTGTTGGAGCATCCTTTAATTCTAGAAGCTGTTGTCATATGGGTTTCTGATAATGAATTCGGTCAAAGATTGGTTGCTTTTATTGTCGTCGAAACCGATCAAATCCTACCAGAAGAAGAATTATATTGCTGGTTAAAAAACAAAATTGCGCGTTATCAAACGCCTAAAAAAATAATAATTACTAATGAAATTCCGATAACTATCATAGGTAAGCCAGATAAGAAAAAATTATTACAATTATTATCTTAAGTGATTATGGTTGCATGAGTTAAAACTGTTTTGACGAATGACTCTCTATTTGGATGTTTTACAGATTTTGTTTAAAATAATTATCTAAGACCTCATAGGGTGTTTTTCCTTGAATGCCTTTATGGGGTTTAACAATGTTATAATAATTTATAAATCGTTTCAACTTTAACTTTCGATCTTGAGCATTGACGAACAATTCACGCTCATGCCACATTTCCATGAGTGTGCGAATGACGCGCTCTGCTTTGCCATTGGTTTGAGGGCAAGCCGGCTTGGTAAATTTCTGGTTAATCCGATTGGTATAACAAGATTTAACAAACAGATGTTCAAGCGTTCCTTGGTATTCTCTGCCATTGTCAGAGTAAACACATTCGATCATATAAGGGCATTGAACCAGCACATCGTCTTGTAGGAACTGAGCTGCACTAAACTGAGATTTATCGTTGTAAATCCCTGCATAGAGTTCTCGAGAAAAATCATCAATACCTACAAAAAGATACTCCCGAGTTTGCTGTTTAGTCTCATTTTTCAACAAAGGAAGCCGTTTTGTATCGACATGCACCATCTCCCCAGGATAAGATTTGTTATATTTTTTGGCTTGCCGTCTGAGCTTGTCCTCAAGTGTTTTTTCAATCTTAGCAAGGCGTTTAATGCCATATTTGATCACTTTATAACGCTCATTTGTGCTGGACATCGGCACAAATAATTGCAACCGAGCACGCCTTAATACAACATAAATCGTAGGTCTGCTGACCATAAAACGCTTAGCCAGATCCGTTACCATGGCTTTCTCTTGATGATATAATCGCCATATCTCTTCTCGATGATACAACGTAAGCTTCGTTTTTCTATGCATGGTCATTACAGTAATATTCCATATCACTGTAAACAACTCGATCAATTCCTACAATAATAGTATTTTAATACCTTTACTTACGCTTGATTATTCTGATTCTTATAATAATTTAATAGGATTAGAATTTTTTTTACCTGTTTTATTTTTATTATGTGTTTTTAAATATTTCTCTAAATTTAAGCCAAAAATCATTCTTTTGACATGGTTATTTTATGTGATATTTACTATAGTTTATAATTACTATGGTGTATTTATGAGTTTAGATCAGCTATCTAAACAATGGTTGTTGTTGGGCTAAATATAGGAATTATTACAAATGAGTATTACCAGAGTATTAACTTTTTCATTTTCTGGTATTGACCCCGTTCCTGTAGAAGTTCAAGTGCAAGTGACCCGCGGGCTTCCTGCTTTCGTTATTGTAGGACTGGCGGATAAGGCTGTTACGGAATCAAAAGAGCGTGTTCGAGCAGCATTGATTTCAATGGGGATTGCCCTGCCCCCAAAACGTATTTTAGTCAATTTATCCCCAGCTGATATTGTCAAAGAAGGTACACATTATGATTTACCTATTGCGTTAGGAATCTTATGTGCAATGGATATTCTTCCACAAGAAGAATTAATGCATTATGCAGCTCTTGGTGAGCTTTCTTTGGATGGGGCAATTGGTTCTGTAAATGGGGTAATTTCAGCTGCGATTGGTGCAGCGATTGAAGAAAGAGGATTAATTTGCCCAAACAGTCAAGGAAGTGAAGCACTTTTAGGTGGGGATATTGATGTTCTAGCTCCTTCTTCTTTATCTGTATTGTTACATCATTTTACTGGAAAACAAATTTTATCTAAACCAGAATTTGTGTTTTTTCCTTCGATTACAAAAGACCCTGATTTATCCGAAGTCAAAGGAATGGAAGGTGCCAAAAGAGCATTAGAGATCGCTGCTGCTGGGGGACATTCTATGTTAATGATTGGTCCTCCCGGTGCTGGGAAATCAATGTTGGCGGCTCGGTTGCCGAGCTTGTTGCCTGATTTAACACCTCAACAATCTTTGGCTGTGACACGGATTTATAGCTCTGCAGGCTTATTACCGAATGCAGCCCCGATTATACGCCCTCCTTTCCGAAGTCCTCATCATTCTGCCAGCCAAGTAGCCATTACAGGTGGAGGAGTAAAAGTTAAACCTGGGGAAATTAGTTTGGCTCATTATGGAGTTTTATTTTTAGACGAATTTCCTGAATTTGCCAGAAACGCTTTGGAATCTTTACGACAACCTTTGGAAACAGGGAATATTTCAATTGCTAGGGCAACATCTCATATTACCTATCCTGCACAATTTCAGTTAATTGCTGCGATGAATCCTTGTCGTTGTGGATATTTAGGGGATACAGAACGTGAATGCCACCGTGTGCCTAAATGTAAAGAAGAATATACTCGTAAAATTTCTGGTCCCTTATTAGACCGTATTGATTTAATCACGAATATAGAGCCTGTTCCCCCTAAAGATATTGTTAGTGTTGCCTCTGGTGAAAAAAGTGAAATTGTTGCACATCGTGTAAAACTTGCTAGAGATAAACAAACAGCGCGACAAAATATGTTGAATAATCATATTAATACCAATCATATTCATTTAACTCAAGATGTAGCTGAAATGGTAGAAAAAGCATCTCTACAATTAAGATTATCAGCCAGAGGAATCACAAGATTACTAAGAGTAGCCAGAACGATTGCTGATTTGGCATTAAAAGAAGAAATTGATATTCCAAGTGTTGCCGAAGCTTTGACCTTTCGGCAACGATAATGAGTTTATGAACGCCATATTGTAGTAAAACTATGATTTAAATCTGCAATAAGGTCTTCTGGATTTTCCAAACCAATATGTAAACGACAAGCAGAACCTGTTAATAGTTTATTGGAAAAATTTCTATATATTTCACCATCTGTTAATAGGACTAAACTCTCATATCCACCCCATGATGCACCAATAGAGAATAAGTTTAATTTTTCAATCATATCGATGACTTGTTGGGTTGTAATGAATTGTTTAAATACAAGCGTAAAAACACTACTTGCCCCTGTGAAGTCCCTTTTCCACAATTCATGACCATAACAACTTGGCAAAGCGGGATGAAGAACACGTTCTATTTCAGGTTGCTCTTGACACCATTGTGCAATTTTCAAAGCTGAAATAGATTGTTTTTCTAGGCGTGCCCCCAAAGTTCTTAAGCCCCTCAGGGTCAGCCAACACACATCGGCTCCTGCCACCTCGCCTAAAGCAATTGAAGTATCTCTTAATAAATACCAATCCTCGTCCTTATTAACAGTAATTGCGCCGAGGACTAAATCAGAATGCCCATTGCCATACTTGGTTAAGGCTTGGATAGAGACATCAACACCATGTTCAAACGGTTTAAAAACCCCTATTCCCCAAGTATTATCTAAAAAGAGCTTAATATGATGCTGATGGGCAAGTCTCGATAATGCTCTAATATCTTGGATTTCAAAAGTGTGACTGCCTGGACTTTCGGTAAAAATAACTTTCGTATTGCGTTGAATATAGTTTTCGATTTCGTCGACAGAAATATCAGCTGGATAGTAACTAATTTCTACGCCAAATTTTTTCATAACTTTTTCTGAAAAACGTTTTGTAGGACCATAAATACTATCAATTAATAAACAATGATCCCCAGCAGATAAAAAAGCCAATAAAGGCACCGTACACGCTGTTAATCCAGAAGACACGATTTGGCTATGACTGCCCCCTTCGATCAAAGCAATGACTTTTTCTAATTCATGCTGATTAGGAGAACCCATTGCGCCATACAACGTATGATGTTCATATTCTTTACCCTTAGTATTTCGCATTGCAGCAACAGAGGGATAAATAACCGTTGACCCTCTGTGTAAAGGATCATTGACAAAAGCCCCTTTTTCAGAAACAGAATGTTTATGTCTTCCTGCGGTAACAAGTAAACTTGATAAATCTTTCCAACCACGAGAAACAGCATCTTCTTTGGGGGATAAAGTCATCATATTTGGTCCTTATTAAATAATAGCGTTATTTATCTTTTATTATATTGTCTAGTTTTGCATTCTTTTGACAGTTTTTTATTAAAATTATGTGAAAATATCAAAATTAGTCTTTTTTTCTCTTAACAATATTTTATAGTCATGTCTTAAGGAGAAAAAGATGAATAAATGCGTTATATTATATATTCTTTTAGCAGCCATCGCATATGGATGTTGGTTAATTTTAAACCCACTTTTTTCTTCTATTTTATGGGCTGCAATTATCAGCTTTGCCACTTGGCCAATTTTTATTTTTTTTAGAAAATATATTGGAAAAGTCTGTGCAGCATTATTGATGACTATTTTTTGTGGTCTATGTATGGTGTTGCCTGTAATTATTCTGTCTGCAGCAATTATCGATGATGTACCCAAGGTTGTTCAAACAATTTCATCGGCTACGTCATCAATTAATTTTGTCTCGCCTCCTCATTGGATGCAACATATTCCAATTATTAATAAATATTTAGTAAAAACTTGGGAAAATGGTGCTGAGCAACTACTCAGTATTGGGGATACGCTGCGCCCTTATTTATACGATATTACACGTGCTTCTTTTTCTGTGTTCTTACAAACCATAGGTGGATTTATTCAATTTGCTTTTGCGTTATTTATCTCCTTTTTCTTTTGGTTAGGAGGAGATTATGTTGGAGAAGTAATCTTAGCCCTTATTTATAAAGTTGCTGGACCTTCTTCCAGACATTTGGTTGAAATGACTAATAAAACAATATTAGGAACCGTATATGGTATTATAGGCACTGCTTTGTTACAAGGTATTTTAACAGGTTGTGGCTTGGCGTTATTTAATATTCCAGAATCTGTTTTATTAGGAGGTATAGCCGCTTTTCTATCTCTTTTTCCTATTGGCGCACCTGTTGTATGGATACCAGCCGTTATTTGGTTAGGATTTTATAACCATCAAATTATTTCTGCATTGTTATTACTGGTTTATGGGGTTGTCATTATCTCGGGTGTTGAACATATCATTCGACCAATGTTTATTTCTTCAGGAAATAAATTACCTTATTTATTAAGTGTTTTAGGGATTTTAGGTGGTGTATTGGCTTTTGGTGGATTAGGAATCTTTTTAGGTCCTGTTTTATTAGGACTAGGATATACTTTGACAATAGAATTTGCCAAAGAAACTATCGAATAATAAATTTTAGTCCTGAAAGTCTATTTGTATGATATACATAATGTTTTAATGTACAATGATAAGTCATCAGATTAATGCTCTATTCACCCAAAATTGATCCGCATTTTTATGTAGATACTCAACCTGATCTACAATATTTTAAAATTATTAGTTGGAATTTGTTACGAAAAGTTGGTGCCTCTCCTTACGAAGTTGCATACTTGGTTAACACGCATCAGCCTGAATTATTATTAATGCAGGAAGCAACAGAAGATATGAATATCTTACCTCAATTAATTGGTGGATATTACAGTCGCTTTCCATTGCCAGGGCGTATCCATGGGGTTGCATGTTGGAGTCCTTATCCATTTAATACGCCGCCTTCTACATGTGTATTACCCAAAGGAACACTGATTAAAAGGGTTGCTCAATTAATTGATTATGGCAAGTTTTGGATTGCAAATGTGCATTTATCACATGGTCAGATTTTAAACAGAAGACAACTTCAAGTAATTTCTGATTTCCTACCTGAACGAGCTGCTGTCTTGGGGGATTATAATTTAATTGGTCCTACTTTGATACCAGGTTTTAAAGATGTAGGCCCCCGTGAACCCACCCATAAAATGATTAATTTATTCCCTATTCGCTTGGATCGTTGCTTGGTCAGAGGTATGGAATGTATTGATAAACAAGTTTTATCGCGATCCTCATCCGACCATCGCCCTATTATGGTAACATTAAGACCAAACTGATTTACAAATATGGTAATAACAGTCTGGTTATTGCATCCCTGAATTTTGCCAGTGCGGGTCTGTTATTTAATTTTTCCAAAGTTAATAAACGATGACGGTGAGAGCCCATAAAATCATCTATAGTTTGTGCGAATTCTTTGTGATATATTTCCATGTTAACTTCAAAATTTAACCGCAAGCTACGCATATCAACATTTGAGCTGCCAACAAAAGACCATACACGATCCACAACCATTAATTTTGAGTGATTAAAAGGTGCTTTTACCAACCAAATTTTACACCCAAATTGCAAAGGTATAATGTTATTTATATTTCTTGCCCAATCAACTAAAATTTGGTTGCTTTGCTCTGGAATAATGATCTCAACATTAACCCCCCTGATTGCTGCCAAACATAAAAGAGATAAAAAACGATCATCGGGTAAAAAATAAGGGGTCATGATACGAATGGATTCTCTGGCCAAACTAATAGCTTGCATCATCGTATATTTTATTTTTTCCATATCCGTATCTGGTCCAGCTGTTATAATACGGCAAATCATATTGCCTTTTGTTTCAATCGCTGGATAAAAGCTCTTTTTATTCAAATCTTCGGCTGTAATGAAAAACCAATCCTGTAAAAAAACCTCTGTTAGCTCATGGACAATTGTTCCTGTAACTTTAAAATGCGTATCCGAAACTGGATTTTTAGGTTGATTAGAAAGAATATTTTCCCCAGCGATATTTAACCCACCTAAAAATCCTATTGTTCCATCAACAACCAGAATTTTCTTATGCGTTCTTAAATTAATGAAAGGCATTTTCCATGGCAAAAAAGAATGCATAAAGCGATCAATCGTAATACCATTTTTTTTAAGATATTTAGCAATTGGGCAATAGAAATAACCGCTTCCTATTCCATCAACGAGAACCCGAACAATTGCACCTCTTTGTTGGGCTGTAATTAATGCATCTGCGAAAATTTTACCTGTTTTATCACTCCTTAAAATATAAGAAGAAAGAAACACACATACTTTTGCTGAATTAATTGCTTCAAGCATAACAGGATAGGCTTGATCACCATTGAACAAAGGTTCCACCTCGTTCCCCATTAATAAAGGGCGCTGCGTAAATCCTTCCACTACTTTTGCCAAAGGGTAAAAATGTCCTTTGATATAGTAACGTGTCATATTACTTAATAATTTATTGTGCCAAGGTCTATTATTTACAAGTTTTTGCGCACGTCGAACAACACGGTTTACACCAAACATGACATATAAAATAAAACCTGTAATCGGCATAATCAAAGAAAAACCAATCCATCCAATGGCGGCTCTTGTATCCCGAACATGTCTTAGTACGTGAAATATAACGAATAATATCAATGTGAATCTCAGAACAGCTAAAAACCAATCTTGTTTAAAATCAGTTAAAAATAAATATGTGTAAAACACATGCATTTTGATAGGCCTTCGATTTTAATAATATTTATTCGTAATATTGGACTAAATATGATCTTTTATTCTAAAAACAATGTGGTTTTATGATAAAATATCAAGATGAAAAATAGCAATCAAAATTTAGGATTTCTTGCATATAATAAGGGATTATCGGCAGAAAATATGGCTGAAGCTTATTTAATGAATCTTCAATGGAATATCATATATAAACGATTTCGTAGCCCTGTTGGGGAAATCGACTTGATTGCACAAAAAACGGATTGGTTACTTTTTGTTGAGGTAAAAGCAAGAAAAAAAATGAGTGATGCATTAACGGCAATCAGTGCAAAACAAAAAAAACGATTATTCAATGCAGCGAATTATTATCTAGAAATTTATCAGCCTGAAATAGAAAATATCCAATTTGACCTGATAACAATTAATCAATTAGGTCAAATTGAACATTTCGAAAATATTATTCTAAATGAATTTTAGCAAAAATTAGCTGCGATGATGGCGTTTTACAGAGGATTTTTTATGGGAAGAAGAATTGTAAACAGCGTTTTTAACAGAAATATTGCCTTTTTGCTTATAAGAGACATTTCTTACAAGTTTGTTATGATTTTTACCAGAAGTTTTATATGAAACTTTTTTAGCTTTGTAATGATGAACAACTGGTGCAGCAGTTAAAGATTCAAGTGTTAATTTACCAGCTTCTGTTTCTGTAACAATATGTTGTGCTTTTGCAGGAGATGGAGATAAGGAAACAAGTGCGACGGCACCAAAAAGGAAACAAACTGTTTTTTTGAAATGTCTGACCATATTAATTGACTCTCTAACGATATATATACTAACTGCTGACGGATTACATAATTACGTTAAGAAGCTAACTTATAAATTCATTTTTGGATACATATGAACAAGGAGAAAAATCATTTTTTTTTAATTTTTCTCCTTATGTTGCATTTATGATACTAAAGTCAATTGCAAGCGATGGATTTTTCTTTTAAGAGTTGAGCTAGCTCACCAGAAGCATACATTTCTCTGACGATATCACAACCACCTACCAACTCACCTTTGATATAAAGTTGAGGGAAAGTTGGCCAGCTTGAGAATTCTTTTAATCCTTGGCGTAAGGAATCGTCTTCTAAAATATTCACATCTTTAAAAGAGACCCCTAAATCTGAAAGGATATGCGTCACTTTTGCAGAAAACCCACAACTTGGAAAGTCTGCTGTGCCTTTCATAAACAAAACAACATCATTAGAATCAATTACATTTTTAATTTGATCAAAAACAGGATTACTCATTACTTTTTTCCAATAGCTATATTAGGTTGAAGGAGCCTCAGTTTGTAAAGCCAAAGCATGTAGGTCTTGTTGAAGATAGTCCCCTAATGCTTTGTAAACTAACTGATGCTGTTGAACTTTATTTTTGCCAGTAAATTCTTTTGCTGAAATCTTACAGTAAAAATGCCTGCCGTCCTTTTTCAAAGCACCAACATCAATATCTGCATCAGGAAAAGCTGTTTTTAGGCGTTCTTCAATTTCAGATACATCCATTATAACTAGACTTTCATTAATTTTTCAAAAAAACTTTTAGAAGCGGTTTTCATTCTTGTAATCGTCATTACGGCTCCAGAAGGCATGACAAGACTGTCCCCACCTGTGCAACCAATTTCGCGTGTTGGAATATTTTGTGCTTTGGCTGCTTGCAAGAGCGCGTCTTTTTTGGATGTCATGACCAAATATCGCGCTTGGTCTTCACCAAACCAATATGCCTCTGGACGCATTCCCACTTCTGGAACATCTAAAGTACAACCAACATTTCCAGCCATTGCCATTTCAGCAACAGCCACAAGTAATCCACCATCAGAAACATCGTGACAAGCTGCAACCAATCCGTTTGCAATTTGTTCTCTGACAAAATCACCATTACGACGTTCGGCTTGTAAATCGACTTGAGGTGGATTTCCTGTTTCTTTGCCTAAGATTTCTCTTAACCATAAAGTCTGCCCTAACTCACCTTTGGTTGCGCCAATGACAACAAGATCATAATCAGCTTTGAAAGCATTTCCGATTGTTTTAGAAACGTCGTCAATTACACCCAAGGCACCAATAGCAGGTGTTGGTAATACAGAAATATTTTCGCCATTTGCATCACGTGTTTCATTATATAATGAAACGTTACCGCTTACCACTGGGAAGTCAAGCGCATTACAGGCATCTTTCATTCCTTCGATCGCATCAACAATCTGTCCCATCACTTCTGGTTTTTCTGGATTTCCAAAGTTCAAATTATCAGTCACCGCCAACGGTTTTGCACCAGTTGCTGTGATATTACGCCATGCTTCCGCAACGGCCTGAGCGCCACCTTGATATGCATCAGCAGCACAGTAACGAGGAGTACAATCAGTGGTTAATGCAAGACCGATTTGAGTTCCATCAACGCGAATGATTGCTGCATCGGCCTGACCTGGACGATAAACGGTTTGCCCACCAATCGTGCTATCATATTGATCCCAAATCCAAGAACGAGATGCAAGATCGGCGCATCCTAATAATTTAATTAAAGATTGTTCAATACTGACATCAACGTCAAGTGAACCTAAAGGTTCTGGCTTAGGTGAAGGTGCTGTTGGACGATGATATAATGGGGCTTCATCAGCCAAAGGTTCCAACGGAATATCAGCTTCAATTTGACCATGATGTTTAATGACAATATGACCTGTATCGGTTAAGTGACCGATAATGGCAAAATCTAATTCCCATTTTTCAAAGATTTCTTTTGCAAGGTCAGTACGATCAGGACGTAAAACCATTAACATCCGTTCTTGACTTTCTGACAACATCATTTCGTAGGCTGTCATATGCTCTTCACGTTGAGGAACATGGTCAAGATTTAGCTCAATACCGACACCGCCCTTACCTGCCATTTCAACTGCAGAAGAAGTTAAGCCAGCTGCACCCATATCTTGAATAGCAACAATCGCATCGGTTGCCATTAATTCAAGACAAGCTTCAATTAATAGTTTTTCTACAAAAGGATCGCCGACTTGAACGGTTGGGCGTTTTGATGCCGCATCCTCATCAAACTCAGCCGATGCCATCGTCGCCCCGTGAATACCGTCACGCCCAGTCTTTGAACCAACATAAATAACAGGGTTACCCACACCAGCAGCAGCGGAAAGAAAAATGCGATCTTGCCTGGCAATACCAACATTCATAGCATTGACCAATGGATTGCCATTATAGCTGGCATGGAAGTTGACTTCACCACCAACCGTTGGAACGCCAACGCAATTTCCGTAACCACCAATACCCCGAACAACACCATCAACAATATGACGGGTTGCAGGATGATCGGGACTACCGAAACGTAACGCATTTAAATTCGCAACAGGACGCGCACCCATCGTAAAGACATCACGTAAGATACCGCCAACACCCGTTGCTGCACCTTGATATGGTTCAATAAATGAGGGATGGTTATGGCTTTCCATTTTAAAAATCGCAGCCAAACCTTGCCCAATATCAACGACACCAGCATTTTCACCTGGACCATGTATCACCCAAGGTGCTTTTGTTGGTAAATTACGCAACCATGCTCTCGAAGATTTATAAGAGCAATGTTCAGACCACATTACCGAGAAAATACCAAGCTCTGTCAAGCTAGGGGTTCTGCCCATGATGGTTAATACTTTGGCATATTCATCTGCTGATAAACCGAATTCTTTGCCAAGTTCTTCATTTACAATAAGCTCTGCTTTACTCATCGTGTTAATGTCTCCATGATTCCTTGGAAAAGAGGTTTTCCATCTTCGCTACCCATTAAAGGGTCAACCATATCTTCTGGATGGGGCATCATCCCACAAATACGACCTGTTTGATCGACAATCCCAGCAATGGCATTAATGCTGCCATTAGGATTATAATCAGAGTTCAATGGATCAATGTCTCCTGTTGGAGAGGTATAACGAAATACAACTTGCCCCTCGCCTTCAAGACGCTTCAATCCTTCAGCATCACAAAAATAATTTCCATCCCCGTGTGCTGTAGCTGTTCTGAAAACGTCCCCTTGCCTCCACCCTTTGGTAAAGGCAGTGTCATTACGTTCAATACGCAAATGACAATCTCTGGAAAGAAATCTTAGACTTGCATTCGGCAGTAACGCACCTGGCAATAAGTTTGCTTCAGTCAAGATTTGGAAACCATTACAAACACCCATGATATATCCGCCTTTTTGTGCAAAGGCTTGGATTTCACGCATGATGGGAGAATGTGCCGCCATTGCACCACAACGTAAATAATCCCCATAACTGAAACCACCGGGCAAAACAACCATATCAAGTTGTGGTAATGCTGTTTCACGATGCCAAATAATTTGAAGGGTAAACCCTGTCACACGTTCAAAAGCGATAACCATATCTCGTTCGCGATTGGTACCTGGAAATACAACGATACCTATTTTCATGATCTATTTTCCATTTTTCATAGAAGGACATGGATAAGCATCATGTAATGCCGTGAATACAGATGCCCCAGCAGGTTGAGATAATTTATCTGAGTGACCATCCATCCAAGCAATAACTTTGCTTCTCATTTCTTTACCAGAAACATTGGTGGCAATACAAAAACCAGCAGGTGCATTGGCATCCCCTTGGTTTTTTGCAAACATTTTAGCATATGCAACAGAATCTGCGATCCCGCTGATGTAAGCATCACAGGCTTGCAAAGATTTTGTATTTTTACAGATTTGCAAAAATTTACCTGTTTGTAAGGGAGTTACTCTTTGCGCCAGCGCAGATTGAACACCAAAAACTGCCATCAATCCAAACCCAGCTAAAAGAAAAATTGTTTTTGTGTTCATGCCATAACCTCAACTTGGAAGTCTTCGATCACGCCATTTGCCAAGAGTTGTTGAGCCATTTCCGTAGCTCTGACCTTGGCTTTTTCAGGAGAGGTTTCAGAGACTTCAAGATCAACAACACGACCTACACGAACATCTTGAACTTCTTGAAAAGACAAATTATGTAGCGCATGATTAATTGCTTTGCCTTGAGGGTCTAAAACCCCTTGCTTTAACATAATAATTAAACGAACTTTCATTTAGATACTCTCCAAGCCTTCTTTACCTTTAAGGGATTCAATATTTGATTCTGGTATAATTTTTAAACGACGCGCCACTTCTTGATAGGCTTCTTCAACCTTACCAAGATCACGACGGAAACGGTCTTTATCCAGCTTTTCGCCACTTTCAATATCCCAAAAACGACAATTATCTGGTGAAATTTCATCAGCTAGAACGATATGAGATTCATCATCTTTCCAATATCTGCCAAATTCCAGTTTGAAATCAATTAATTTGATACCAACGCCAAGCAACAAGCCACTTAAGAAATCATTAATTCTGAGCGTATAAGTAACGATTTCGTCCATTTCTTGAACGGTCGCCCAATTGAATGCGGTGATATAATCTTCTAATACCAACGGATCATTGAGATCATCATTTTTAAGGTAATATTCAACCAAAGGACGAGGTAGACGCAGACCTTCTTCTAACCCTAAACGTTTAACAATGCTGCCAGCAGCTACATTGCGAACAACGATTTCAAGTGGAATAATTTCAACAGCTTTAACCAACTGTTCGCGCATGTTCAACCGACGAATGAAATGGGTTGGAATGCCAATATCTTCAATTTGAGACATTAAATATTCGCTGATGCGATTATTTAAAACACCTTTGCCTGTAATGATCCCTTTTTTGGCACCATTTCCAGCTGTGGCATCATCTTTGAAATATTGAACGATTGTTCCAGGTTCTGGCCCCTCATAGAGGATTTTTGCCTTACCTTCATAAATTTGTCTACGGCGGGTCATATATGTCCCTTAATATATCGTAATAATGTTGTAACAATTAAATAATGTCTAATGCATCATTTCAGTATTATTTAATATCATAAATATCATATTGACAGAATAGCTTGATTTACAAGCTATTTTATCAAAGATAATTAATTCTTTGGTTTAGGTCCTGTTTCACCAAAAACATTTTGATAAATGTGATCTAGGTTTTGAACATGCATGCTGCCGTCCATTGCTTTATCTAGGATCGAAGAATCAATGCGCCCAGTGATTTCAGGATCACTCTCTAAATTCTCTCTAAAGCTTTTACCTTCAGGCTTTCCTAATTTTGTCCAAGTTTCCATCGCTGAGCGTTGAACAATACGATAAGATTGCTCTCTTGATAATCCTGCACGAGCCAATGCCAATAAGACTTCACCAGAATGAACGACACCACCAAGACTTTCGATATTTTCTTGCATACGTTCAGGATATATAACCAATTTTTCAATAACACTGGCCAGTCTATTTAATGCGAAATCAAGGGTAATCGTGCCATCAGGACAAATCATACGTTCAACAGAAGAATGGCTGATATCACGTTCATGCCATAAAGCTACATTTTCCATCGCTGGAACGACATGAGAACGAACAATACGAGCCAAGCCAGTCAAATTTTCTGTTAATACTGGATTGCGTTTATGTGGCATTGCAGAAGACCCCTTTTGGTCAGGATGAAAATATTCTTCTGCTTCACGCACTTCAGAACGTTGAAGATGTCTAATTTCGATTGCTAGACGTTCAATAGAGCTAGCAATAACCCCCAATGTTGCAAAAAAAGCTGCATGGCGATCTCGTGGAATAACTTGAGTTGAAACAGGTTCTGCACTTAGACCAAGTTTTTCAGCAACATAAATTTCTATTCTTGGGTCAATATGCGCATAGGTTCCGACTGCACCAGAAATCGCACAAGTTGCAATTTCTTGACGTGCTTGTAATAAACGCGCCTTGTTACGAGCAAATTCTGCGTAATATCCTGCTAATTTTAAACCAAAAGTCACCGGTTCTGCATGAATGGCGTGGCTACGTCCAATCGTTAGGGTATATTTATGTTCAAAAGCACGTTTTTTTAATGCTTCCAAAACTCTATCCAAATCTTCTAATAAAATATCAGCAGCCTGAGTTAATTGAACAGATAAACAGGTATCTAATACATCGGATGATGTCATGCCCATATGCACAAAACGGCTATCTTCACCAATATTTTCAGCAAGCCATGTTAAAAAAGCAATCACATCGTGACGTACTTTTGCTTCAATAGCATCAATTTTAGCAACATCTTCGGCATTGAATGTAGCCATGGCTTTGTCGCCATTTTCACGGATATTTTTTGCAGATTCTTTAGGGATAAAATCATATTTGGCCATAGCTTCACAGGCTAATGCTTCAATTTTAAACCAAATACGATAACGATTTTCAGGTGCCCAAATCGCAGTCATTACTGGGCGGCTATAACGCGGTATCATCCCCGTCGTTCCTTTCTATGTCGATAGCTTAAAAAAAAGTTATATCATAATTTTTATAGCTTTCATCCAGAATTTTATATTTCATTCAATAAATATTTATGGAATAGACTTTGCAAAATAGTATTATACTTATTTTAAACATGTTTTTAAAATAAGTGTGATCTGCTTATTATCATTCAGGACAACTCGAATACTCCACTAAGCAACTTATTTAAATTGATATTTATTTTTATCTAGGGTCGATTTTTAAATGCACATTTCAACAATAAAATCTTTCTTTAACCTGACAACAGTTTTAACTGTTTTCTCTATGACACTTGTTGGATGTAGCAGCAGTAATCCTGTTAAATCTCAACCATCTACACAACAGCAAAATGCTCCATCTTTGTATTCTACAATCCCGCAAGCATTCTCAGTTAAAAATGGAAATGTGGGTGTTGGTTTGGCTGCTAATGCGACGGTGCAAGAAAAAGTTAATTTATACTTACAACTTTTACAACCTAATGGAGGAGATGCGTCTACTTATACGCAATTTACAAGTCAAAATCCCACATGGCCCAACCATCAAATCTTTCTGAAAAAAATGCAACAAGCATTGCTGACGGAAACCAATAGAAATATCATTGATAATATTTGTCAAAACCAATCTATTACGACAGCAGATGCATTGTCTTTTTGTGCACAACAATCAAAAATGAGTAATCATTTAATTCAACAAGCAAAAGACGCATGGACACATTCGATTACAAAAGCAACTGATGCACAAATAGTCAATGCTGCATTTTCAGATCATTTTAATGCACAAGATCAATGGGCAAGATTTAATATGCTTGAATCTCGTGGTCTTTTATCGGCAGCCTCCCAGCAAATACAATATCTACAATTATCGGAACAAAAAATTGCTTTTGCAATTATTGCTTTGCGCCGACAACAACCAACAGCAGAAAGTATAATAGCTTCTTTGAGCAGATCTGAATTAAAAACTCCAGGATTAGTTTATGCACGCTTACGTTGGTTAAGATCACAAAACCGAAATGATGAAGCTGCGAAATTATGGCAAGATATCGGATTACAAACAGAACGCAACTCCGATCAAAAACGTTTTTGGATTGAACGAAATAGCCTTATCCGTTCTTTGTTAGATAATGGCGATAATAAAACAGCCTATGCCTTGGCATCCGTTAATGCGTGCAACAATAACAGTTGCGAATACGATTCAACATTTTTAGCAGGTTGGATCGCTTTAAGAAAACTAAATAAAGCCTCGGAATCAATTGGTTATTTTAAAAAATTAACACAAGCAAGTTCTGTTATTACAACCAGCAGAGGCTATTATTGGTTGGGTCGTGCCTATCAGAATATGAATAATGCCTCTTCTGCCAGAGAATCTTGGCAGCAAGCAGCGCAATATCCAACCTGCTTTTATGGACAAATGGCAATTGCAGAGTTGGAAAATATTCATAAGGGTAGCGTCATTTTAGATCCATCACTTATCTCTAGTGCTGTGACTAAATATTTATCAGCTATCAAAGAACCTTCATGGTCTTCTGCTGAGTTAAATTCTTTCAAAAATAATGAGTTAGTACAAGCTGCACAAATATTGGTTGCACAAAATGATCTTGCCCATGCGCGTCCGTTTTTACTTGCACAAAATAAAGTAAGCACTTCAACAGTTGAACAAACCATCAATGCCAGAGTATCTAATCAAATGGGTTTAGCAGATGATGCTGTAACAATCGCTCGTTATTCTGGAGCAAAAGGCATTATTCTATTACAAGATGGATGGCCTCGCCCTTATACTATTCCAGCATCAAATTTGCCTTCAGGATTAGAATTGGGTGTGATGAGGCAAGAAAGTAGTTTTAACCCTGTTATTGTCAGCCCATCTAATGCTTATGGATTAATGCAACTCTTGCCGTCTACCGCCAAAGAAGTTGCTGTTCAAATTGGATTACCAGCTAAAATGGGATCACCAGGCAATTTAGTTGTGCCAGATAATAATATTAAACTAGGAACTGCATATCTGGAAAAATTACTTGCTCGCTTTAACAATGTTATTCCTTATGCCGTGGCTGGATATAATGGCGGACCCAATCGAGTAAAACAGTGGATTATGCAATATGGTGATCCCGCAAGCAACCCTGATGCACAAAATGAGTTGATTGATTGGATAGAGCAAATTCCTTATACTGAAACAAGAAATTATGTTCAAAGAGTGATTGAAAATATGATTATCTATCAAACAAAAAATTAATCAACATTAATTAAAATAAATGAACCAAAGAGGATACAATTTTATGAATAGTGACTATTTACACCATCAATTATCCTCTTTATGTTCAGAATTTTCCAAATTTTGTCAGGCATCTAACTTTAAACTTGTAACGGCAGAAAGCTGTACATCGGGCTTGATTAGTGGTTATTTAACAGATTTGCCCGGATCTTCTGCTTATATAGAAGGCGGATTTGTGACTTATTCTAATGAGATGAAAGTCGCTCTTTTAGAAGTTAAACAAGAAAGTTTAGATCAATTCGGTGCTGTTAGCGAGCAAGTGGCTCTTGAAATGGTTATTGGAGCGTTAAAAAAAGCACCTCAAGCGAATATTGCTGTTTCCGTTACTGGGTTTGCAGGACCTGATCCCTCAATGAAAAATTCGGTTGGCTTAGTGTGGATAGCCCTTCAAAAAAAGGGACAAAATGCAATTGCTTACCAATATAATTTTTCAGGCAATAGAGAGGAAATAAGACTGAAAACCGTTATTCAAACCATCAAATTAATGTTGCTTTCATTCTAATTATAAACAAAAAAGCCTTTTCACTATTAATGATGAAGAGGCTTTTTAAAATAATAGCTTTATAAAAATTAGTATTGTGCTGGAGGCATATTATTTGGATTTACAGCGCCTGGTGCAGGAGGCGGAGCAACTGTATTGCCTGTGCCTGGTGCAATAACAACGCGACCATTATTAACACGAGTTGCATCTTGTAGGCTGTCACCGTTTAATGTTCTGGTATTTTGATTACCTGTCAAAGGCACTCTTGCGCTTGGAGGTAATTGCATTTCTGGATTTGGAACAACTTGTTGAACAGCATTTGGGTTTCCACCATTATTTACTGTTTGAACTGCCTGTAAACTGCGTGCGTTCAAATCAGCTGTTTCTTGGTCACCTTGCATAGATTTTTGGTTGGCAACGTTTGTTTTACTATGTTTTGCCACTTTTTTACTGTGACGATGCCCTTTGAAATATTTATGAGCATCTTGGTGTTGAGCAGTAGCAGCCATTGCAATATTTGGAACTGTAAATGCTAGAGCTGCAGCAAAAAGGGATAGTTTGAAACTAGAATTCATAATTAACCTCTTACTTTCATACAAGAAAAACTAATATTATAAAGCTATATATACCAATTTATTCTATTGTTGAACAAAACGATTGTTACAGATGTAGTTATAACACTAAAAAATTACAAGTGGATAGCTGAATATTTACTAAATATATTTTTTCTTTATCTCTGTGTGTTTTTGTTACTGTTACCATAACAGAAATCAGCTCTTTTGACAAATGCAGTCACCATTTTTTGCACAGCCTCATTAAAAACTAAGCCCATTGCTTTTTGCATAATCTTAGATTTAAATTCGAAATCAACAAAAAAATCAATCATACATCCTTGTGAAGCAGGTAGAAATAGCCATTGATTACTCAAATATTTTAAGGGTCCACGGTCATAAGTCACAACAATCTTATTTTCTTTCCTAAATAAATCTACACGACTACCAAATACTTCTTTGAATGGACCAAATCCTACTTTTAAATCAGCCAACAATAATTCCTTATCTTTAAAACGAATTTGTGCCCCTGTACACCAAGGTAAGAATTCTGGATATAAATCAACAGCTGCAACTAGATCAAACATTTGTTCAGGGCTATAAGTTATAAGACGTTTTTCAGCATGAGTAGGCATATTTATTCTTCTTTAACTCTTTTTTAAATAATATTAATTTGATAAGTGCGTTGATTGTCGTTTAGTTTGTAAAATTTTAAAATCTTCATCAGCATGATAAGAAGAACGCGTTAAAGGTGAAGAACTTACCATCAAAAATCCTTTGGATTTTGCAATATGGTTATATTCCTCAAACTCTTCTGGAGTTACATATCGTTTAACCTCAGCATGTTTCAAGGTTGGACGCAAATATTGACCCAAAGTTAAAAAGTCAACCTGCGCACAACGCAAATCATCCATCACTTGCATAACTTCTTCTTTGCTTTCGCCCAGTCCTAACATCATTCCTGATTTTGTAAAAACATTCGGTTGGTATTGTTTCATTTCAAATAAAATTCTTAAGGATTGAAAATAACGAGCCCCTGGGCGAATAGATGGATATAATCTGGGAACAGTTTCCATGTTATGATTAAATACATCAGGTTGAACGGCAGATATAGTGATTAACGCCCCTTCTTTTCTTAAAAAATCAGGGGTTAAAATCTCAATGGTGATTGATGGGGATAGTTTTCTGATCTCAGTAATAACATTAGCGAAATGTTGTGCGCCACCGTCTTTCAGATCGTCTCTATCAACAGAAGTAATCACAACATGACGCAGATTTAATTTTTGCACCATTAATGCTGTGCGAACAGGCTCTTCTAGATCAATAGGTGAAGGTTTTCCCGTTGTCACATTACAAAAAGCACAAGCTCTAGTACAAACGCTACCCAAAATCATAATTGTTGCATGACGTTTTGTCCAACATTCACCAATATTAGGACATGCCGCCTCTGTACAAACTGTATTTAATTGATGTGTTTTAACCAAATCATCTGTTTCATTAAAAACAGATGATTGATTTACTTTAACTTTTATCCAGCTTGGTTTGGGTAAAAGAGCAGCCGTTTGCTTTTGCTCATGTTGCACAAGAATTCGTCTGAACGTCATGTATAACTTCCTTGTAAACTATTTTTAGGAACTAGTTTACAATAATATAAAGAACAATTTAGCCTAAACCAAGCAAATTCCTGACTGCTGCCCCTGCATTTTGTTGTGATAATAGACTTTCACCTACCAATACTGCACTTGCACCTACGGCTTGAACTCTGCGAATATCATCAAATGTTTTTAAACCACTTTCTGAAACAATAATACGATCAGGTGGCACCAATGGGGATAAGGCTTCAGTCACTGCAATATCGGTTTGAAGTGTTCTTAAATTGCGATTATTGATCCCAATTAAACAGACATCTAAGGCCAAAGCGCGGTTTAACTCTTCTTCATTATGGACTTCTACCAAAACATCAAGCTCAAGGCATTTTGCCAACTCAACCAATTCGCTCGCTTCTTGGTCTTTTAATGCAGCCAAAATCAATAAAATACAATCTGCATCAATAACGCGACTTTCATAGACTTGCCAAGGTTCTAAAATAAAATCTTTACGTAAAACAGGCAAAGAACAAGCATCTCTGGCAATTTTCAAATCTTCATTATTACCATAAAAATAGCTTTTTTCTGTTAATACAGACAAACAGCTTGCCCCAGCATTTTCATATTGCACGGCAATCATTGCAGGATCATACTCTTGGCGGATTACACCTGCTGAAGGAGAGGCTTTCTTACATTCAGCAATAAGCCCCATTTGTCCTTTTGCCATTTTTTCTTTTAAAACATGTGCAAACCCACGGGTTGGCGTCTTTTTAGATTTGGCTTCTTCAGCAATATTTTTCAAAGACTGGATTTTTGTCTTTTGCTCTGTTTCTGCTCTCGTTCTAGCACAAATTTGAACTAGAACATCTGATAATTCATGTTCAGATTGTAAAATAGCATTTAACACTGGATCGGATTTGGATATGTCACTCATAATAATAACTAATGTTTAAATTGAATTTCTTTGCTGAATTTTATGAAGTAATGATAACGCAGCACCGCTATCAATCGTCTCAGCAGCTTGGGAAATTAAACTGCATAAAATATTTGGATCAATTTCCCCACGTGAATTGATTAGAGAATAATTCTTTACGATATGCAATGCAATAGCCGTATTGATTAATACAGTATCACGATAAGCACCTTTTTGACCATTAAATAATGCAAGCATAGAAGCAGCATTTTCCTTTGGAGACCCCCCTGCAATATCTGACAAAGGCGCAAGCGTTAAACCAGCCGCTTGTATATTTTGAACAGATAGACTTACGGGTATGATTTTATTATCTTCCAAAGCCATGATCTTAGAAGGTCCAGCCAAGGTAATTTCATCAACACCTTGCCCTCCTTGCTCATTTTCATCAAGCAGACCATGAACGACCCATGCTCTTTTAGACCCTAAATTTTGTAATACTTTTGCAAAAGGTTCCAACCATTTAGGATCATATACACCAATCATCTGATATCGAACATTTGCAGGATTTGATAATGGCCCCAACAAATTAAAAATCGTTCGAATACCCAGTTCTTTGCGAACAACATTAATTTTGTTTAATGCTGGATGGTGCACAAAAGCGGATAGAAATGATAGCTTATATTCATCTAAATGTTGCTTTAAAATGGTTAAATCTGCTTGAGGATTGATATTTAACGCCCCTAAGACATCAACACCTCCTGATCTAGAAGACTGCGCTCGATTTCCGTGTTTCGCAACAGTGATACCCATTGCAGCCAAAACAAAACTGACTGCGGTGGAAATATTTAATGTGCTTTGTCCATCACCACCGGTACCACATACATCCATTGTCAAAGGATCAGAAGGAATGATAGGCAACATTTGATGGCGCATTGATCTTACTGCACCTTCAAGCTCTTCTATAGTGACCTCTCTCATACGCAATGCCATCAAGAATGCTGAAATTTGAGTATCAGATACCGCACCAGATAAAATCGCATTAAAAATTTCTGTTGTTTCTTGCAAAGAGAATTTTTCCCCTTGCAAGGTTTTTTGTAGAATTGGTGTGAATAAAAAAGGTAAATCTTTTTGTTCAATTAAGACTTTTTTTTTATTCCATTCTTTTGCGGAATCAATAAAATTTTGTAATAGCTCATGCCCTTGTTCAGAGGCAATACTCTCAGGATGGAATTGTACTGCATGTAATGGCAATTCTTTATGTTGAAAAGCCATTAAAATACGATCTTCTGTGAATGCTGTTGGTAAAAAACTATCTGGTAATGTATCCATTTGCACTACCAGAGAGTGATATCGTGTTACCTTTAATGGATTTTTCAATCCTTTGAAAACGCCCTCACCTGTATGGAAAATAGGAAATATTTTACCATGTGCAGGTTTTTCTTTTACAACTTTTGCACCGAAGGCTTGCCCTATCGCTTGATGTCCAAGACAAACCCCTAATATAGGAATGGTTGGTGCGGCAGCTTTGATCAAATCACAGCAAATCCCAGCTTCGGAAGGGCTGCATGGTCCAGGGGATATGACAATAGCTTCTGGTTGTAATGCAATGGCTTCTTTGACCGTAATCGCATCATTGCGATATACCTGACATTCATATCCTAAATCACCAAAATATTGGACAAGATTATAGGTAAAACTATCATAATTATCGATAAATAAAATCATGTGGCATTGCCAATCAATAAAATCTGCATTTTTCAATCTATTCAATCAGTTAATATATTGGATTTATCCGCCTAGAGGTCAATATCAGGAACAAATAAATGCGCATCTTCAGCAGCACGAAACAAAGCCTTGGCTTTATGTCTTGTTTCTTCATATTCAGCTTCAGGATCGCTATCAGCAACCACACCGCATCCTGCTTGGACATACATTGTTTCATCTTTGATTAATGCAGTTCGCAACCCAATACAGGTATCCATACTGCCATCAGCACCAAAATATCCAATACACCCCGCATAAGTCGCACGCTGTGTATGTTCGATTTCGTCCAAGATTTCCATAGCTCTAATTTTAGGAGCACCTGTTAAAGTCCCAGCAGGGAAACCAGCGATCAACGCATCAAGTGCCGTTAGATTTTCTTTTAATTTTCCCTCGACATTAGAAGAAATATGCATCACGTGACTAAAGCGTTCAATAACAAATTGCTCTGTCACTTTTACTGAACCAATTTCGCTGACACGACCCACGTCATTCCGACCCAAATCAATTAACATCAAATGTTCTGCTAATTCTTTTTGATCGGCTAATAAATCTTGTTCTAATTGCAAATCTTCTTCCGGTGTTTTTCCTCTTGGACGCGTTCCAGCTAACGGTCGAACTGTTACTGTTCCATCACGAAGTCGAACCAAGATTTCAGGCGATGACCCAACCAAAGCAAAATTTTCTAGTTGCAAGCAAAACAGAAAAGGTGCAGGATTAATTTTCCTTAAAGAACGATATAATGCTACGGGTGGGAATTTAAAAGGAATTGAAAAACGTTGGCTGGGCACAACTTGAAAGGCATCGCCTTCAAATATATATTCCTTAATTTTTTCAACCGCTTGTTTAAATTCATCTTTGGTAAATGTAGAAACAGGTTTATTAATGACAGCTTTATCAACCTTCTTATCTGAAGGAACGGGTTGATTCAGCGCCTCTTGTGCTTTTTGAAGGCGTTTCTTGGCTTGTTCTTGCTCTTCAACCGTTTTACCTCTTAACGGAGCTGCCAATGTCAGCTCATCACGAACCGTATCAAATATAGCAAAGACAGAGGGTCTGATCATAATCCCTTCGGGCAGTTCCAAATCATTCTTTGGTGGATTAGGCAAATGTTCCATTTGCCTGACCATATCATATCCTAAATATCCAAAAATCCCCCCTACCATTGGTGGAATATCCTCAGGAATATCCAATTGACTTTCTGCAATAAAGAGTTGCAGTGATTGAATCGGATGAATATCTTGTTTAATAAATTGTTCAGGATGAGTTAAGGGGGTTGTATTGATTGAAACCGTTCCTTGCTGACATTTCCAAATAATGTCAGGCAATAATCCAATAATCGAATAACGCGCGCGCGCGACCCCTCCCTGAACACTTTCTAATAAAAATATATTTTTGGGGTCTTGCCCTGCGATAGTAGATAATTGTAAAAAAGCAGAAACAGGCGTAATTAAATCAGCTGATTTTACAGTATAAATTACTGTCTGTTTTTTATTAATTATAAAATCATCATAAGACACTGAAATATAGTCCTTTTTTTAATAATTACCCTGTTTGACAATCGCATCAACAGCTTTTTGATTGACGTCTACTTTTCCTTGTTTATTCACGAAAATAACATAGCTTGAATAAATATCATCACCATTTGCTTGCATTAAATTATCTTTTAACTCTTTGTAAGCTGCTGGGTTTTCTTGAGGTGTCGGTGTTTTGACATTACTCAAAGACGCTACATAAAAACTATCGGAACCTTCAACCATTGTCGTTTGTCCAACTTGCATTGAAAATGCTTCTCTTTGCAATTCAGCAGGTAGAGTCTTCGATGGATTCAGGCGTGAAAAAGAGTCACTAACCTTGACTGAGAATTGTTGACTTCCTAAATCTTGGATCGGTTTGTGAGTATCCTGAGCTTGTTTAAAAACTGTCGTTGCGGCAATATTTGCTTGTCTCTTGATATTTTGTTGTTGCCAAGATTGTAGAACAAAATCTTTTGCTTTTTCAAAGGATTCTTGATGGGCTGGTAAAATATCTTCTACAATGAACGCATAATAAATATTATTCTCACCTTGTATCAAAGACGCTGGGGCATTTTTAGCTTTGGAGAATATATTCATCAGCATTGTTTTTTTAACTTTTTCATCAGAAGGAAGTGGTGCTGGATTATTTTGTAATGTTAACCCTTGCTCGTTTAACGTTCCTGTCACAGCAATGATTCCCAACCCACCCAGTTTACTTAATTGATCTTCGTCCAGCCCTTGACTACCTGCCAACACATCTTGAATCTTTTTAATGTTACTTGGAAAATCTTGTTTGGATTGTGCTTGAATAAGCTCTGACTTCAGTTGATCTTTAACTTGATCCAAAGCAATTTCATGAGGCGGAACTATTCCAGTTACTTTAAATACGCTCCATCCCATAGGCGTTTTGATTGGTGCAGATACTGTGTTTACAGCAGCTTTTTGCACAGCATCAGCCAACTCTGCAGAAGGAGAAGATTGGGCTGTAAATTCGGTTAATGTTGTGGCAAAGCCATTATTTTGTTGAGTTTGCTTTTGAATATTTTCCCAAGAATCTTTATTCCAAGAAGATGCTATTGCTTTAGCAGCATTTTGATCTTTTACCGTTATAATTTCAATATTTCTTGATTCAGGCTTTTGAAATTCTTTTTTTCTAGAGTTATAATATTGTGAAACCTGTTGATCTGATACTTCCACCCCTTTTTGAACTGTTTCAGGAGAGATAAAAATCAATTTGATCTTTCTGTATTCAGGAACAGTAAATTCTGACAAGTGATTGTCATAGTATCTTTTCAACACTGCATCAGATGGCGTTGCATCAGGTTTATAAGTATTAAATGGCACTTGGATGTAATTCAGTTGTCTTGTTTCATTGCTGAAAGCAAAAATATTTTTTGCCATAATATCCGATGCTGATGCCCCAGAAACGATGGGAACCGTTAATCCAGAGATCATTAATTGATTGCGCAACATTTCTAAGAATTGGGGCTCGGTTTGATTGGTTTGCCTTATATATTGATTAAATAATTCCCGATCAAATTTCCCCTCTTTTTGAAAAGCTGGAAAAGAGAAAATTAAATTACGCAATGCATCATCAGAAACAGTTAATCCTGATTTTTCAGCGGCGATAATTAAATTATTCTCAATAATTAACTTTTGCAAAGCTTGGTTAACCAGTTGCGCTCTCATACCACTAGGGATTTGATATTTGTCGGAAAAACCTTGCTGTGCAGCATATTGTTGCAGTTGCAGATTTGCAGCCGAATCTAATTGTTGCAATGTGATGGTTTTATCACCAATCCAAGCCACAACATTACTATCTCGATGAGACCAAGTGTCGATAATAGTTTCGGCACCCCAACTGATAAATACAAGAAAGATAAGGCCAACAAGAACGCGCCCAAACCATGAATCAATAAGTAAATGTCTTAACCGAGACAACATGTAACGTAACCTAAATAATTTAAATGCGAATTAAATACTCTGTAATTATGTAGCAATAACCTATATATGATTAAGCTGCAAAAAAAATGTTATAGCTTTTGGATTATATCAAAATATAATATTGTATGATAACATCTTTTGATTATAAATCGAACCTTTATAATCCATATATTTTAATTATTCATACAGGGAGCATTTAATATGGCTAAACCAATCATTATTGGAAATTGGAAAATGAATGGCTTGTCAGAAGAAGCCGATCATATTGTTTCTGCGTTACTTGCTTATGCTGAAAAAAATAAAAATTTTGCCCCAACTGTAATTTGCCCCCCTTTTACACAACTTTATCATATTCAAAAACACATAAAAAACACCCCTTATGCATTGGGAGCGCAAGATTGTCACGTTGCTGAAAAAGGCGCATATACTGGCAATATCTCTGCTGCAATGTTAAAAGACGTTGGCGCAAAATACGTCATTTTAGGCCACTCTGAACGTAGAGCCGAATATAAAGAAAGTAACGAGCTTGTCAGTCAAAAAACAATTGCAGCTCAAAATTCTGGATTATTGCCTGTCGTTTGTATTGGTGAAACAAAAGAAGAACGTGAATCCAATCAATATAAAGATGTTATCGCCAATCAAATCAAAGGATCATTACCAGAACAGTTTAATGGTCTGGTGGCGTATGAACCTGTATGGGCAATTGGCACAGGCGCATCCGCCAAAAATGAAGATATTGCCGAAGTGATTTCGTTTATTCGTGAAAAACTTGTTGCTCAATATGGAGAAAATGGTAAAAAAACACCTATATTATATGGTGGATCAGTTAAACCAAATAATGTAAAAGATATTTTTGCAATTTCCGAGCTGGGTGGTGTATTGGTTGGTGGGGTCAGTTTAATCCCTGAGGACTTTTTGCAACTTGTTACAATTGCTCAAGATTTTGTATAATTTAAAAACATCTCTTTCTTGACTGCTAGTGAAAGTATACTAAACACATGATGACTATTCTTCTAATTGTACAATTATTGGTTACTCTTGCATTGATTGGCGTTGTGTTAATCCAACGTAGTGAAGGTGGCGGTTTAGGTATCGGAAGCAGTCAAGGAATGGGCTCTTTTATGACTGGGCGCGGTACAACGAATTTGTTAACACGTGCCACAGGTATATTGGCAGCAGCTTTTATGGTGTTATGTATCGTTATTGCTATTTTATATAAAAATGAAGCACAAGACAAAAGAAAAAGTCTTTTAGATATCGTTCCACAACAAACAAGCCAAACACAACCAAAGCCTGCTGCTACTCAACCACAACCTCAGCCTCAACAAACTGAGAAAACAACACCAAATAAATAATTTTATTTAACATCTATATAATTAACTCTAGTTAGATCAATATAAAGAAGGCTTCATGACGCGATTTGTGTTTATTACTGGTGGTGTAGTTTCCTCATTAGGAAAAGGCATCGCCTCTGCCGCGCTGGCAAGTTTATTACAAGCACGTGGTTATTCTGTTCGTTTAAGAAAATTAGATCCTTACTTAAATGTTGATCCCGGAACCATGAGCCCTTATCAACATGGCGAAGTGTTCGTAACCAATGATGGTGCTGAAACAGATCTTGATTTGGGTCATTATGAACGATTTACTGGGGTCGATGCATCACGTAACGATAATGCAACTTCTGGACGTATTTACTCTGATGTTATGATGCGTGAACGGCGTGGGGATTATCTGGGCGCAACAGTACAAGTTATTCCTCACATTACCAATGCGATTAAATCCGTTATTTTACAAGATGCTGATGATGTCGATTTTATGCTGGTCGAAATTGGTGGGACCGTTGGTGATATTGAAAGCCTCCCTTTCCTAGAGGCTATTCGCCAATTGCGTAATGATTTAGGTAATGAACAAACTCTTTTTATGCATCTAACTTTGGTTCCTTGGATTGCATCAGCCGGTGAATTAAAAACGAAACCAACCCAGCATTCTGTTAAAGAATTGCAAAATGTTGGTATTCAACCACAAATTTTATTATGTCGCTGTGATCGCACAATTCCAAAACATGAGCGTCAAAAAATTGCTAATTTCTGTAATGTTAGAACAGAATCAGTAGTCCCTGCACTTGATGTTGATACGATTTACGGTTGTCCAATTGAATATCATAAAGAGGGTCTAGATACAGAAGTTCTGCGTCATTTCAATCTTCCTTATGACAAAGAGCCAGACCTCACCAAATGGTATAAGATTCTTGATGCGCTAAGAAATCCCGAAAGCGAAGTTACGGTTTCTATTGTTGGTAAATATACAGCTTTGCTCGATAGTTACAAATCTTTGATCGAGGCATTGCTTCATGGTGGCATAGCTCATAGAGTCAAAGTGAATATCAACTGGATCAAAGCAGAAGATTTAGAAGATGCAGAAGATACAAGCAACTTCTTTATCAATTCAAATGCTATTTTGGTTCCTGGTGGTTTTGGTGAACGGGGTAGCGAAGGCAAGATTAAAGCCATTCGATATGCCAGAGAAAATAATATTCCATTTCTTGGTATTTGTTTTGGTATGCAAATGGCTGTGGTTGAATGTGCAAGAAACCTTGCAGGTTTACCTCAAGCATCTTCATCAGAATTTGGTCCAACAGAAGAACCCCTTGTAGGACTGCTGACAGAATGGATTGATTCTGGACAAGTGAAACGTCGTTATTCTGGGGATAATATGGGTGGAACTATGCGCCTTGGGGCATATACTGCTGAATTAACACCTGGTTCAAAAGTTGCAACAATGTATGGTAGCACAACTATTCAAGAACGCCATCGCCATCGATATGAAGTGAATATTCACTATCAAGAACAAATTGAACGTGCAGGTCTCAAATTCTCTGGTTTATCCCCTGATAAAGTTTTACCAGAAGTTGTGGAATATGAAAATCATCCTTGGTTTATTGCGGTACAATATCATCCAGAATTAAAATCTAAACCATTTGCGCCTCACCCATTATTTTCAGGCTTTATCGAAGCTGCGATCAATCAGGAAAAATCAAAATGAATTTGAATAAATCAGTTCCAGTTTGCTCTTTAACCATTGCAAATAACCTTCCATTTACGTTGATTGCAGGACCATGTCAGATTGAATCCTTGGAACATGCGTTAAATACTGCACAAACATTAAAAGATATTTGTGAAAAGTTAAATATTGGACTGATTTATAAAAGCTCTTTTGACAAAGCAAATCGCACAAGTATTACAACACAGCGAGGTCTTGGAATGGAGCAAGGTCTTGCTATTTTAAATGAGGTCAAAGTCAAATTGGGATTACCGATTCTGACCGATATTCATTTACCTGAACAATGTGAACAAGTAGCCTTGGTTGCAGATATTTTGCAAATCCCAGCATTTTTATGCCGTCAAACAGATTTGTTAATTGCCGCAGCAGAAACCAATAAAGTGATTAATGTGAAAAAAGGTCAATTTTTGGCTCCTTGGGATATGAAAAATGTTGCTGATAAAATTGCATCAACAGGAAATGAGAAAATCTTGTTATGTGACCGAGGTACTTCTTTTGGATATAATACCTTAGTTAGCGATATGCGCGGTTTGCCGATTATGGCTCAAACAGGTTATCCTGTGGTATTTGATGCGACTCATTCGGTTCAACAACCTGGCGGAATGGGCAGCTCTTCTGGGGGGCAACGTGAGTTTGTCAGTTATCTTGCCAAAGCCGCAATGGCTGTTGGTGTTGCTGCTCTATTCGTAGAGACCCATGAAGATCCTGACAATGCCCCAAGTGATGGTCCTAATATGGTTAAATTAGCTGACCTCCCTGCTCTTTTACAAAAACTTGTCCAAATTGATCGGATTACCAAGGAGTTCTAAAAATTACCGCACCAATGAGGCAAAGCTGAATAACAAATGTTGTCAGCCACCTCATAGTTTGATAACCAGCTGGTTGTTCTGTAGGTAGGTATGAATTTCTTTCCAAAAATAAGGTCACTGCAAATCCGATAATAAGAAATAAAAGTGCCATAGACCATTTATGATTAGCAGTAAGAATAATTGCTAATTCACCAAACAAACATGGCACAACAGCGATCGATAAACGTTTCTTATCGATAACATTCATATCACTATCTAATAAAATCACGGGCTTTTGCATTGAAAGAATCCAGTTAATTCCCCCAATAAATGACAATATGATTGCTGCATAGCCAACAAAAGCAGGCAATAATATGGGCAATGTTGTTTGTGGTGAATAAAACATCATTATAAACGCCATGATGACTAATGGAACGGGTGATAATACCCCTAGCAAAAAAGGTAAAAGAGGTATTTTTTTCATTATAATTTTCCTCAAACTAACTATTATCTCTGTAAAATAAATAATTGACTATCTAGTAAAAAAAACTTTTCTTAACTATACTCATATTCATATAACAAAGATCCTTTGCTAATACATATGCTTTAATATTGCTTAATAATCAAGTTTCAGCAATGTTAGATTTATATGATTTTATTCTCGATAATTTTTAAAACCCTCATATGTTAGGATAAAAAATGAGTGCAATTATTGACATTGTAGCACGCGAAATTCTAGATAGTCGTGGTACACCAACCATCGAAGTCGATGTTGAATTAGAAAGCGGTGTCGTTGGACGTGCAGCAGTGCCTTCTGGTGCATCAACTGGGATTCATGAAGCTGTTGAACTCCGTGATGATGATAAAAATCGTTATTTTGGTAAAGGCGTTTTAAAGGCTGTTAATAATGTTAATAGTGAAATCTTAGAAGCGTTAGTAGGTATCGAATCACTTGATCAAATGCTTGTTGATGAAGTGATGATTGAACTTGATGGCACACCAAATAAAAGTCGTTTAGGTGCGAATGCTACTTTAGGTGTTTCAATGGCGACTGCAAAAGCATCAGCCGAAGAACTAGGCATTCCTTTATATCGTTATCTTGGCTCTCCTTATTCTCATGTGTTGCCTGTACCAATGATGAACATCGTTAATGGCGGTAAGCATGCTGACAATCCCATTGATATCCAAGAATTTATGATTGTTCCTCATGGTGCATCTTCTATCGCTGAAGCTGTCAGAATGGGCGCAGAAGTTTTCCAAGCATTAAAAAAAGATTTACATGCAGCTGGTTTAAACACCAGTGTTGGTGATGAAGGTGGGTTTGCTCCTAACCTTAAGTCAGCTCATGAAGCTTTAGAATATATTATGAAAGCGATTGAAAAAGCTGGTTATAAGCCAGGCGAAGAAATTTCATTAGCTTTGGATCTTGCTTCATCTGAATTTTATAAAGATGGCAAATATAATATGACTGGCGAAGGTAAAATCTTTAGCTCCAGTGAAATGGTTGATTATATTGTTGGTTTATGTAAAAATTTCCCTATCATTTCAGCTGAAGATGGATGTGCTGAAGATGACTGGGAAGGTTGGGCAGAAATGACTCAAAAGCTCGGGAACAAAATCCAACTTGTTGGTGATGATTTGTTTGTTACCAACCCTACAAGACTTGCTAAAGGAATTAAGCAAAATATTGCGAACTCTTTATTAGTTAAAGTAAATCAAATTGGTACATTAACCGAAACATTCAGAGCAATGGAATTAGCACATCGTCATGGTTATTCAACCGTGGTTAGCCATCGTTCTGGTGAAACAGAAGATGCAACCATTGCTGATTTAGCTGTTGCAACCAATGCTGGACAAATTAAAACAGGCTCTTTGTCTCGTTCAGATCGTATTGCTAAATATAATCAATTGATTAGAATTGAAGAAGATTTGGGTAATGCAGCAAGATATGCTGGTCGTAACGCATTTAAAGCATTAGAAATCTTATAATTGAATGCTTGACAAAATCGGAACAAATAGATTACTTCCGATTTTGTCACTATATTGTATCATTTAAGGGAATATCGAATGCGTTTTTTCCGTTATGTTAAAAAACTAGTTAAATCAGTTATTCCCCCTGTTTTCTTTATAGGTTTAACAGGCTTTTTTATATGGAATACCTTAAATGGTGACCATGGTTTAAAAAGCTATTACGTTCAACAAAAATTATTAGTTGAAGCCGAGCAAGCCCAGCAAGATGCTGTCTCAGAACAGCAAATCTGGAGTAGACGTGTTGTTGGATTAAAAGAAGGTCATCTTGACAAAGATTTATTAGATGAACGCACACGTGTCATGCTGAGCTTTGCGCAAGAGGACGAGATTATCATTCCTTATAAAGCGAATGACCATCTTTATTAAAATATTTTTTAATAAAATTTTAAGCACAAAAAAAGCTGGAGCTACTTGCCCAGCTTTTTTATTTGTTTTATTTCGTTAAGAAAAACTATTTAATTTTTGCTTCACGGAAAACAACGTGTTTACGAACAACTGGATCGTATTTTTTTAATTCCATTTTACCAGTATGTGCTCTTGCATTCTTTCTGGTTACATAGAAAAAACCTGTTTCAGCAGTTGAAAGTAATTTAATTTGAATTGTGTTACTTTTAGCCATTACATCCTCGTTTTGATCAGCTTATCTTTGTATTAAAATATCGCTTTTATACTAAATGCTTATATTTTATCAAAAGATCAAGTTAAATCTTAAAATCCTATTATTTTCATACAATTTTTTTATAATTTGTCAAATGATACCAAATTATAAATCCTTATTATCGTTCTTTATACTATAAATCATTCAATAACTCTAATAAAATAATATTATTTCTTTTGTAAATTGGGCAATAAATTGATCTGTGATCTTTTCTATATATGGGACTTCAGCGATAACAGCAATTCTTCCATGACGTTCAATGGCTTCTTTATTCGCTGGATTCAGATTGCCATTTAAAATAACCCCAGCAATAGGGATATGATGATTTCTCAAAACATTTATTGTCAAAAGCGTATGATTTAACGTTCCTAGCTCTGTTCTTGCAACGATTACAACGGGTAAATTAACTTTCTGCATCATTTGAAGCATATATTGAGAACCTGCAACAGGAACCAAAACGCCCCCTGCTCCTTCAACAATATAAGGTCTATTTTGAGTAGGTAAGGAAAAATCGAGTTGGTGAATATCTAATGTGATTGCTTCGCTTTTAGCGGCTTCTTCTGGGGATAACGGTTCTTGTAATTCAATGAGTGGTGGAATGATTTGTGCATCTGGGATTTGTGCTAGTATTTGTATATTTTTACTATCCCCAAGATCACAATTTAATCCCGTTTGCATCGGTTTCCAATAGGTTGCGCCTAATGCTTTGGTTAAACATGCAGATATAAAAGTTTTGCCAACATCAGTATCTGTGCCAGTAACAAAAAAACCTTTTGCAGCAAATCGTCTAAAACAACCCAGAGCAACTTCATAAGTAGTATATCCATAATCCTCATTAAACTGCGTAAGAATTTTTTGAAATTGTGCTGCTGATAAAGGTTTGTGCGTTTTCGCAGCAATATGGGCGCCAATAGCGCGCAATCCTTTGATAAATTCTATTCCATTTTTAATTGATTCTAAAATAGTTTCACTTTGCCAAAAACCACCACCTATTTCAGATGACCAATAAGAGTCTAATGTTTCTACATTCGGATAAGATTGAAAAGAACAATGACAGTCATGTTCAGCATATATCTGACGCCATTCTTTGAAGCTCTGCTGTGCCAATGTAGAGCATAGCAAATATCCGTTAGGATTTAATAATGTTGTGATTGTTTTTAATGAGTGTTCTAAATTTTCAAACCATTGAAAGGCAAGGCTAGACACAATAAGATCAAAAGATTGTTCCAAATCAATCGCCTCGCCATCCATTACTTTGAACTGAATATTGGGATTATTACCATATTTCTTTTTAACCCGTTCAATCATATAAGGGGAAATATCAGTAATTAATAATTGAGCCTTAGGAAAAAAATCAATTATTAATTGGGTTAATAATCCTGTTCCACAGCCAATTTCTAAGATTGATAAAGGTTGAGAACAATCCATATCTAACGTTTTGATAAATTGAGCTAAACGCTTTGCGACAATTTTTTGGATATGCGCTGATTGTTCATAAGAAACAGCCATATCGAAGGATTTGATAATTTTTTGTTTATAAGAATTCATAATATTAACGCAATATCTCTAATGATTTTAGAACAAGTTTCAGGCTGAGAAATAGGAAGAACATGCGTATCATCTTTTACCCAATGAATAGGATGAGATTGAAAAGAATCTGTTGTCATAGCAGGAGATACAACAGGATCATTTTGTGAGGCTAGAATTGTCAATTTATCCATAATCGAAGGAAATACATCACGAAAATCTTCAGTTTCCAAATATTTTAATCCTGTTTGTAATGTAGGAATATTCATTTGATTTGGTAGACTATCAAAATATCGGCATTGTTGATAAAATTGAGAAAGAATTAAATATGCATCCTTATCAATTCCTTTGGACATTCGTTGTAAAATACGCAATGGAGCACCAGATAAATAATCATCCGCTTTTGAAAAGCGTAAAAAGCTATTAATCGCTATATAATGATGAAATTCGTGCGGAAATTGCTTTAATAAATATAAAAAACCCAAGGAATGCCCTATTGCAATCGTATGATTTATCTGTTTTGAAATGGTCTGAATGATCTCATTTGATGTGGCTGTATTATTTACAAAATCAAGATCAATATAGTCAATAGAGAATCCTTTTAATAAGTAACCAACAGGTTTCCAAAAATCCCTTGAGAAGCCCCACCCATGTACAAATAATAAATGATATTTCTGCGTCATCGTTTTTTCCATAATGATGGGTTCTGGTGAATAACCCTATGTATTTTTTCAAGTAAATATTCGATATCTTTAGGTTGATGCGCAGCACTGAAAGTCAATCGTAATCGACTACTATGTACAGGGACTGTTGGTGGACGAATAGGAGTCACCCATATTCCTTCCTTTCTTAGTAATTGTGTGATCTGTAGCGCATTTTCAGCAGATCCAACAATCAATGGAATAATTTGCGAGACTGTATCCCCGACATCAATTCCCCATTCTGTGAATTGTTGCTTTACATAGTGACATTGTTTTTTTAAATAGTCACGCTCAGTGTCTAATGTTGGAATAAGTTCTAACGCTGCTGCAATACTACCGCTGACTGGTGGAGGCAAAGCCGTTGTATGAATAAAACCAGAACAATAATTCACTAACCAATCACATAATACTTTGGAGCCTGCAATATATGCTCCAAAACTGCCCCAAGCTTTGCTGAACGTGCCCATCGTTAAATCTGCATAAGGAGAAGCCAATCCTTGCCCTTGCCTTCCTAGTATACCCGTAGCATGCGCATCGTCTAGGAATAAAAATGCTTGATATTCATCAGCAAGTTTTCTTAATCTTTGTAAATCAGCTTGATCGCCATCCATACTAAAAATTGTTTCAGTAATAATGAGCTTGCAACCTTGCTCGTTGCGAATAGTATCTAAACGCTCTTGCAAATGTTGTATATTATTATGACGAAATCGGATCTGTTTTGTTTGTCCTGCTTTACATCCATAATGAAGGCTTGCATGATTTAGTTTATCAGTAAGCACCCATACAGGTTTGGGTAAATTCTCTAATAAACATGAAATGACGGCTACATTTGCTTGCCATCCAGACGCAAAAATAAGGGCTGCTTCAGTCCCAAGGAATTTTGCCAAATCAGATTCTATTTTTTCATGATAAGAATTATGCCCTGTGACCAAACGGGATGCAGGACATCCAGTGCCATATTGTTCAACCCATTTTTGACTTTTTTCTTTTATTTTCGAATCGAAAGAAAGCCCTAAATAATCATTACTCGAAAAATTAAGATATTCTTGATTTTGATATTTTATTCTCACGGCACTGATTGCATCAACAGGAATCAAATTTCTAAGTATGCCTTGTTGCTTTCTTTTTAATAAAGACTCTTGGAAAAATTGGTCAAAATAATTCATGAAAATAATCTGTTTGAGTTCGTTCTAAGATATCGTTAATTTTAATTTTTAATCTTTATCTTTATATATGCAAAGAAAATGTCTCATTCAATGCTTAAAAATATTTGGCTTCCTTATACACAAATGCAAACCTGTAATAGTCCCATTATTGCAAAAAAAACTCAAGGTTCTGTCATCACACTACAAGATGGTACAGAGCTGATTGATGGCATTGCTTCTTGGTGGACCGCATGTCACGGATATAACCATCCTTACATCGCGAATCATGTTCAACAACAGCTTCAAAAAATGCCTCATATTATGTTTGGGGGAATTATTCACGAGCCTGCAATTTGCTTATCCCAAAAATTAGCAAAATTGCTGCCAGGAGATCTAAATAAAGTCTTTTTCACCGAATCCGGCTCTGTTGCGGTAGAAGTCGCCATGAAAATGGCTATTCAGTTTTGGTTGAATCAAAGCAAAATAACAAAAACCAAAATTCTTTCTTTTTATGGTGGGTATCATGGCGACACGATGGCGACGATGGCAGTGTGTGATCCCGAAGAGGGGATGCATCATTTATTTAAAGATGTCTTGCCTCATCAACATATTATTCCCTTACCAACAACAAAAGAATTAAAACAACAATTTCGCAACTTCCTTGAAAATCATCATCATGAAATGGCTGCTATTTTAATAGAACCTTTGGTTCAAGGGGCTGGTGGAATGTTGTTTCATGATCCTGACCTCCTTTTATTTTTACGCCGACAAGCAAATCACTATAATATTTTATTAATTTTTGATGAAATTTTTACGGGTCTAGGCAGAACTGGAAGTCTGTTTGCATGTAATCAGGCAGATGTTGTTCCTGATATTATTACATTATCCAAAGCGCTAAGCGGCGGAACAATGGCCTTAGCAGCTACAATTGCCAGAGAACATATATTTAATGGGTTTTTATCTGAGCATGAAAACCATGCGTTAATGCATGGTCCAACTTTTATGGCAAACCCTTTGGCTTGTGCCTGTGCCAATGCCTCTTTGGAGTTATTTAATCAATATGATTGGAAAATCAATATCACCCATATTGAAGCGCAATTATCTCAAGAATTATCAGCTTGTCTTCAGTTAGATATTGTAAAAGATGTTAGGGTAAAAGGTGCAATCGGAGTCGTTGAACTTTATAAAATTGACAAATTGAACTTATTGAAAACTAAACTATTACAACATCATGTTTGGATCAGACCGTTTAGAAATATTATTTATCTAACTCCATCTTTCACAATCACAACTGCCGAGTTAAGCAAGCTAACTCGGGCAATATTTGATGTGCTATCACACTAGAAAAACATTTACTCAGAAACTGGTTTTGCTTTTGAATCTTTAGGATGATCAGAACTTGCTTTGGAAGAAGATTGCTTCTTCTTTGGCATTTTCGAATCCGGAACAATCGTTACTTTACCGGTTGAGCTAATCACTGTATTCGTTCCATCACCGTTTGGAATAACGATTGGCTCATTATTCATATCTTTTTCAATATATTTTGGTGCATGGTCATCAATATGATCTGGTAAAACACCTTCGCCATTATTAGGGGTATTAATAGCAGCACCATGCTTAATCAAATTCTTCTCACCAGCAGTTAAATCCCCATCCTCTGGGAAGTCAGATGGCAAAGAATGATCATGACCTTGTTCATGTTTTATAACATCTTCATCTGCACCAAAAGCTTGGCTATAGTCTGACAGAGAAAAAGATTGTTCGTCATTTGCAACATCACTCAATGTTGGTAAAGCTGGAGGGCGAGATGGCCAAATATTCTCACCTTGAGGAAGAATCGGTGTCGAAGCAACAGTTTCGCCACGTACTTTCATCATATTCTCAGAATCACCTCTGGGAGCCTCAGGATTGCTTCCTGGTAATCTTACCGTATCATCTAAAAATCTATCAAATCCAGAGCAACCACTAAGCAGTAACATCGTTGCCATAAGAGCAGCATAACCCCGCATCTATAGCCTCCAACTCATAATAAAATCAAAACAGGTTGCAATTTGCCTGCAATGCGAAAAAATCTCAAGAAAAAAATTACTAATTGCATGTTCTATCTTATGATTTACTAACAAATTTTAATCCAGTTTGTATATATTCCCATCCAGTAATCATGGTTAGAATAGCTGAAATCCACAATAGAACAGCCCCAATCACGCTGACAGGAAACCAAGAGATACCCAGCATTTGTGCTGATGTATCCCCTGCCAACAAAAACCCCAATGCAACCATTTGAAAAGTCGTCTTCCATTTCGATAATTGTGTTACAGGCAAACTAATTTGAGAAGAGGCTAAAAATTCTCTTAGTCCACTAACTAAAATTTCACGTGCTAATATAACCATTGCAGGAATTAATCCGCCATAAGGCAAACGATCATATCCCGCCATCACAACAAGTAATACACCCACCAACAATTTATCTGCTATTGGGTCCATCATTCGACCAAGATCTGATAATTGTTGCCATGCACGAGCGAGTTTGCCATCAAGATAATCTGTTATTCCTGCGCAAATAAATAAAATACATGCCAAAAAATCGGTCAACGGGCAATGGATCATTACCAATACAGCCAATATAGGAATGATTACAATACGCGATAAGGTCAAACAATTAGGTAAATTAATATACATAATTTTCGCAATGCAGACTGGTGGATTAAATAGACAAAGTCAAAGAAACATTTTATTCGTTATACGTTATTTATAAAAAAAATCCTATATCAAAACTTTATTTTTCCTCTTTGTGCCAATTTGGTCGAAAATGACCATAAATCACTTCGGCCATAGCTTGATTAAACCCAGGAATTGCTTGGATATCGGACAGGCTTGCATTCTTTACGGCTTTTGCAGAACCAAAATGATTCAAAAGCAAACGTTTGCGGTGTGGTCCCACGCCTGGAATATCATCCAACTCAGAGCGTTGTATCGCTTTTGAACGTCCACTTCTGTGGGTAGTAATCGCAAAGCGATGCGCCTCATCCCTTAGTCTTTGCAGATAATACAAAACAGGGTCTTGAATCGGCAATTGAAACGGTTCTTGATCCTGAGTAAAAAACCACTCTCGACCAGCGTTACGATCTTTTCCTTTGGCAATACATATTAATTTAACATTTGTAATTTCTAATTCTTTTAAAATTGAATCAACAGCTGAAAACTGACCCGCTCCACCGTCAATCAATAAAATATCTGGCCAATTTTCAGGATCTGTGCTTTTCCCTTTCGCAAATCTTCGTGAAAACACCTCTCTCATCATTCCAAAATCGTCCCCTGGAGTAATAGAGGATTTGATACTAAATTTTCTATAAGCTGACTTATTAAACCCTTCTGAACCAGCCACAACCATCACACCATAGGCATGACTACCCATCAGATGGCTATTATCATATATTTCAATGCGTTTAGGTGTCTGCGATAAATGGAAAAGATCCCTTATCTGCTCAAGTAATTTTTGTTGAGAGTTCGTTTCTGCAAGTTTGCGTTCTAAAGCCCCTTTGGCATTTTCGATAGCGTGATTAATAACAGCCTTCTTTTCCCCCTTTTGTGGAACAGAAATAGTCACTTTATACCCAGCCTTAAGCCTAAGTGCTTTGCGCATTAATGTCATTTCAGAAAGAGGAATACTCAATAAAATTTGTGATGGTGGCGGTTTGTTTTCATAAAATTGCCCTATGAATGCAGAAATAATTTCTTCAGCAGTTTGCCCTTCTATTTGCGTAGGGAAAAAAGCCCTATTCCCATTATTCCTACTGCCTCTTATAAAAAACACTTGAATACAACATTGGTTACCAATTTGATATACAGCTATAATATCCGCATCCACAATAGAAGACGGATTAATAACACCATTGCTTTGGACATAAGTAAAGGCACGAATACGATCCCGCAATGCGGCTGCACGTTCATATTCCATTTCCGCTGCAGCTTTTTCCATCTGTTCTGCTAAATCTTGTTGAATTGAAATAGTTTGCCCCGATAAAAAGGCTTTGGCCTGTTCGACCAAATGCGCATATTCATCAGATGCAATACGGTCATCACAAGGACCCGCACAGCGTTTTATTTGATATAAGAGGCATGGGCGTTTGCGAGAGTGAAAAACTGCGTCTGTGCATGTCCTGAGTAAGAATATTTTTTGTAATAATTCTAAGGTCTGATTGACAGCCCATACAGAAGCAAAAGGTCCCCAATAATTATTTTCCTTTGAAATTTTCCCTCTATGCTTGTCAATCCTTGGCCATTCATTTTTGCTCATGACCAACCAAGGATATGTTTTATCATCCCGTAATAAAATATTATATCTAGGTTTTAAACTTTTAATTAAATTGGCTTCTAATAATAACGCTTCAGCTTCAGTATAAGCCGTTATAATTTCCATCGAAGCTGTTTGTTGCACCATTCGACGAATACGATCTGATAAACGAAGTATTTGCGTATATGAATACACACGTTTCCTTAGATCTTTTGCTTTGCCAACATAAAGAACCTCACCTTCTTTATTAATCATACGATACACACCAGAATCAGATGGCATGGTCTCTAATGCTTTCTTAATAGCAGCCACACCTATTGTAATGTTTTTTGGTTCTAGTTCTTGATGAGTCATCAAAATACTCTTTACTAAAAAAATCGTTTTTCTTTGTTTTAAAACAGTTATTTTAGTTCTCCACTGTTTCTGTGGATAACTATAGGGATGAATATTTAATATATCGATTTAATAGGCAGTTTTTCAACCCTTATCATGTTTTGCCTAAAAATTAATCAATTTTTATAACTTATTGAATATATTGTATTTTTATTAAGAAATAAAAGATCTACAATTTGTTATTATTCTGAATAATTAATAATGAATGCTATAAAAAAAACTATAAAAAAAAGTGGACAAAAATTTTAAAACTGTTAAAAGTCTACTAAAAAAAATGGTAAATTCTACTTTTAAAAATCACCATTATCTTATCATAATTTCTTCACTTTATATCACTGAAAATACTATAATGCGTATCATTAGCTGGAATATTAATTCTTTAAGGTTGAGATTACCTTTGTTAAAAGAGCTAATTCAACTGGCAAAACCCGACATTATTTGTTTACAAGAAACAAAAGTTCCAGATCCTTTGTTTCCTCAAGAAGACATTGTCGCATTAGGGTATCCATACGTTATTTACAAAGGGATGAAAAGCTATAATGGTGTCTGCGTTATCTCTAAGTATCCTATTAAACAGAGCCTATTCACGCGAAATTGGTGCAATCAAGAGGATTGCCGTCATTTAGCTGTTGAATTCGAATTTGCTGGACAACCTACGATTTTACATAATTTTTATGTCCCTGCTGGTGGTGACGAACCTGATCCTGATATTAATCCAAAATTTCTCCATAAACTTAATTTCTTAAAAGAAGCTACAGAATGGTTCAAAGAAAATTTAAATTATAATAGTATTTTGGTAGGAGATTTAAATATTGCCCCTTTAGAGCATGATGTGTGGAGCCATAAACAGCTTTTAAAAGTTGTAAGTCATACGCCAATTGAAACCACTAAACTAACACAATGGTTGGAAACAGGTTTTGTCGATGCAATGCGAATGATTGCACCACCTGATCAAAAGCTCTATACATGGTGGTCATATCGCAATAAGGATTGGGAAAAATCCAATAGAGGGCGTAGATTAGATCATTTATGGATTACCCCTGCATTGACCCCTCACCTTCAAACGATCGAAGTGTATAAGGAAGTTAGAAGCTGGGAAAAACCGTCAGATCACGTGCCTATTTTGATAGAATTAAACGAAAATCCATCTATTTAAAATTAAATCTCTGGATTTTCTTTTTTTAATTAAAAATCATTTTGTTGATAGGCTGGAGAGCTTAAACGATATCCGCCTGCTTCTGTAACCAACAAAGAAACATTTGTTGGATCAGGTTCAATTTTTTGGCGCAAACGATAAATATGCGTTTCTAACGTGTGGGTTGTCACTGCGGAATTATATCCCCAAACTTCATTTAATAACACTTGACGTGGCACAGGTCTTGCGCCAGAGCGATATAAAAATTTTAAAATAGCCGCTTCTTTTTCGGTTAATCTAATCCGTTTATTCGTCTTGTTTTCTTGCAATAACTTTGCAGAAGGTCTGAACACATAAGGTCCAATCGAGAAAACAGCATCCTCACTATTTTCAAAAATACGCATTTGTGCTCTTAAACGTGCTAATAATTCTGCGATACGAAATGGTTTAGATACATAATCATTCCCGCCCGCATCTAACCCACGAACAACATCATTTTCTTCGTCAGAACCCGTTAATAGAATAATAGGCGTTCTGCATCCTTCTTTACGTAAATAAGCGCATAAATCACACCCATCACCATCTGGTAACATCACATCTAAAATAATCGCATCATAATGTTTGTCAGATTTTAAAATTTTTACTTTTGCTTCCTCAACAGTATTGACAGCATGAACCTCAAATTCACCATCTGTTTGCAGCTGCTCTGATAATGTTTCAATTAACTTTAAATCATCATCAACAACAAGAATTGGGTGTAATCCAGCCATTAAACAACATCCTTTTATTTAAAATACACCTAGAATAAACGCACTATCTATTAAAAATATATAAAAACCATACCAGCTTTAATATCTTCTTAATACTATAATTATTGCTTATATTATCATAAAAAAAAAGTTATTATAAAAAAAACACCAAATGACAAAAGAAGAGACCTATGGATATCTTAACGATTGTATCTTGCTTATTTTTATTAACAGCTATCAGCAGCACAATAAATCATAAATATTTGCGCCTCCCAATGACTATTGGGATTATGATTATGGCTTTTATATTTTCGTTGATTTTATTTGTTTGTGATTATTCCATTACATTTTTTTCAGGCTACCATTTTGCAAAAGACCTTTTGGCAGACATGGATTTTCCAAAACTGCTTTTAAATGGTGCTTTGGCATTCTTATTATTTGCTGGCAGTTTACATATTAAATTAGATGAATTGTGGAAAGCAAAATACAATGTTGCTTCTTTGGCAATCATAGGCACATTAATCTGCATTTTTTCATTGGGTGTGGTATTCTGGGGTTTATTTTCTCTTTTCTCTGTTTCTATTTCTTTTGTTTGGTGTCTGGTTCTGGGTGCTATATTGGCACCCACTGACCCTGTTGCGATTATTAATATGTTGGGTAGACTTGGGCTGCCTTATCGTTTGCAAGCAATTTTTGCAGGCGAAAGTTTGTTCAATGACGGTATTGCCTTAATGGCATTTACAACATTAATTGGGATCGCAACCAGTGAGCATTCCCCAAGTACGGCAGGATTAGCATTAACCTTTATACAAGAAGTTTTTGGTAGCGGTATTTTAGGATTCATTACAGCATATATTACATTAGCAATTATCAAACGCATCAATCACGACGAAATTATTATTTTATTTTCCCTTGCTCTAGCCTCAGGAACATTCTCATTAGCTGACCATTTACACATGTCAGGTCCAATTGCCGTTGTCGTTAGCGGATTATTAATGGGCAATTATCTTCAAAAACGTCCTTCAAAAGATGACCATGATACGGTCACAGGATTTTGGCATGTGATTGATGAGATTTTAAATACGTTATTATTCTTATTAATCGGCTTGGAAATAATGGTTATCCCCTTTCACTGGCAAACGATTTTGATCAGTTTGGCTTGTATTCCATTCTTGATTATATGCCGCTTTATTGCAATTGCCATTAGCGGATCGTTCTTGTTGTACAAAGATAGCAACCCCAAAGGATTAATTTCAATTTTAACATGGGGCGGATTACGCGGGGGGATTTCCTTGGCAATTGCCCTATCTCTTCCAAATGTTTTCCCCAAAAGTGAAATCCTTGTTGTGACTTATATTTGCGTGATATTCACAGTTATCGTCCAAGGACTCACGATGGAAAAACTTATTAATTATTTCTATAAATTGAAATAATTATTCAGCATCTTTTTGACGTTCCAGCACAGCACAGAAAAAACCATCGGTTTTATATTGTGCTGGGGTCAATTGAAATGTTGGGCTATTATAAAAATCTGCTGGTAGCAACCCTTCAGGCGTATCTGGACAGACCAATTTGAACTCTGGATGCGCTTTTAAAAAGAGCTCAATTTGATCTTGGTTTTCTTTTTGTAAAATAGAGCATGTCGCATAAATTAAGCGCCCGCCTTCTTTGACCATTTTAGCAGCAGAATCTAAAATTTCAGATTGTTTAGCCACTAATTCATTCAAATCATTCTCTTTGAACTTTAATCGCGCATCAGGATTACGGCGCCAAGTTCCTGTGCCACTGCAAGGTGCATCCACCAATACACGATCAAATGTTTTAACACGTCGTTTAATCCATTTTGCCCCTTCGGCAAATAAATGGGTTTGAACGTTAAAAACGCCCGCACGGCGAAAACGTTTTTCAGCAGCACTGACACGAACCGTATGCACATCAGATGCAATAATTTGTCCTTTATTTTGCATCATCATAGCCATAGCCAGTGTTTTGCCACCTGCCCCAGCACAGAAATCCAAAACTCGCATTTGAGAGGTAACGCCAGTCATCAATGCAATTAATTGACTACCCTCATCTTGGATTTCAATAATGCCGTCTTTAAACAAATTCGTAGAAGTTACTGATTGTCGTCCTTCAACACGCAATCCCCATGGAGACAAAGACATGTTTTCAGAAGCAATTCCCTCTTGCTTTAACATCTCTTTGGCAGTTTCGCGTTCTTCTTTTAAAAGATTGACACGCAGATCAAGAGAAGCTGGTTCTAATAAAGCAGAAAGCTCAATATCAATATCATCACCAAATTGTTGTTCCAACATAGGATAAACCCAATCAGGGATTTCATAGCGAACTGCTTTAGGCATCTCGTCATAAAAAAGCTCTTTGTCTTCCAAAGATTGTAAAAACAATCCTTCATTTTGAGTCAAAGGTAATGGAGCATATTTTTCACCAGAAAAAAGTTGGCTTACTTCTGCCAAAGTTTTTCCATTTAACATTAAAAAAGCAGCAGCCATCATCCGTGGATTAATGGGGCTGCCGATGCGTTTTAACCACCATTGTAATTTACGGTGATGGCGCATTATTTCCCAAATCTGAGCGGAAACATATCGACGATCCCCTCCGCCAATATAACGACGTTGCCTGAAAAAACGATTGGCCGTTGCATCAGCTGGTGCATGCCTTTGGTTTTGAATAGTTAATAGCAGTTCAATAACCGCAGATATTTGAGCGGAAGGAGTCATAATTCGATACTTATTTACTTTTGATTAATTGTGACGATAGTTTGGAGCTTCACGTGTGATCGTCACATCATGAACGTGGCTCTCTCTTAATCCAGCACCAGTAATTTTGCGGAACTGAACATTTTTCTTCATTGCATCAATAGTTTCATTTCCTGTATATCCCATCCCCGCTTTTAATCCACCCACAAGTTGATGGATAACTGCTTCGGCAGAGCCTTTATAAGGAACTTGACCTTCAATGCCTTCAGGAACCAATTTATGGTTTTCTTTGATATCTTGTTGGAAATAACGATCGGCAGAGCCTCTCGCCATTGCCCCTAGACTGCCCATACCACGATAGGCTTTGTAAGAACGACCTTGATAGAGGAAAACTTCACCAGGGGCCTCATCGGTTCCAGCAAGCAAGGAACCAACCATCACCACATCAGCCCCGGCACCAATTGCTTTGACAATGTCCCCAGAAGTACGAATACCACCATCGGCAATTAATGGAATATTTTCACGATGGCACACTTCTGCAACTTCCATAACTGCGGAAAATTGAGGCACACCCACACCAGCAACAACCCGTGTTGTACAAATTGATCCTGGACCAATCCCTACTTTAACAGCATCCGCACCAGCATCAATTAATGCTTTTGCACCTTCAGGGGTGGCAATATTTCCAGCAATTAATTGAATATTAGAATGTTCTTTTTTCAATCTTTCGATTGATTTTAAAACGCCTGATGAATGTCCATGAGCGGTATCAACAACCAAGACATCTACCCCAGCATCTATTAATGCGATGGCACGTTGATAACCATCTTCACCAACACCAGTTGCTGCGGCACAACGTAAACGTCCAAATTGGTCTTTGTTTGCCAAAGGATAAACAACGGATTTTTCCATATCTTTGACAGTGATAATCCCAACACAACGGTCTTGAGCATCAACCACCAATAATTTTTCAATACGATGTTGATGTAAAAGTTTTTTCACTTCTTCAGGTTTTACGCCCTCTTTGACCGTAATCAGGTTTTCTTTGGTCATTAATTCTGCAACAGTTTGATTAGGATTGGTTGCAAAGCGAACATCTCTGTGTGTGATGATGCCAACTAAACGGCTGGTATTTCGCTCGATGACTGGTAGACCACTGATATGATTATATTTCATAATTTCAATGGTTTCTGCCAAAGTATTATCTGGATGAACCGTCACTGGATCAACAACCATCCCAGATTCAAACCGTTTAACTTGACGAACTTGATTGGCTTGCTCTTCGATCGTTAGGTTTTTATGTATAACTCCAATTCCACCATTTTGTGCCATAGAAATTGCCATTGCATATTCTGTCACTGTATCCATCGCAGAAGAAATTAAAGGAATATTTAAAGAAATAGAACGTGTTAGAAACGTTTTTACAATTGTTTGACTGGGCAATACATCAGATTGCGCAGGAATAATTAAGACATCATCGAAAGCGAGCGCTTCGCGAATCTGTTTGATTTGAAAAGAAGAATTTGCCATCTTGCTGCCCTTTATAGAAATAAAATGATAATACGGAAAAGGGATAACCCAAGTGTTTTTTTGGGTTCCAACTATTGGCAATCCTTCATACACTTAAAAGTGATCCTTCACAAGGGTAAAATAAATTTAATTATAATTAACAATTATGAAAATACCCAAAAATTCTATGATAAATCTATATTAGAAACTGTTAAGTTTAGTTATATCAGATAAATTAAATAGATTAACAATATTTTAGTTCTATCTCAAATATTGACTATGAGGGCATGTGCCTGAAATTATATCTTCATTTAAAAAAGTATTTTGAGCTACTAATCTCCATGTTTTTTAAAAGATTTTTTACTTTTAATAACTTGAAAAAAAGTTACTAAAGCCATCAAAATGATTATTTAAGTTAATGGCATCAGCTATCCATACTAAAGCATTACTTCTACTTGTCGGTATACATTTCTATTTTCATAGATTGACTAGGCTTTTCTTCTAATTTTAAAATAAATTCTAAAGTAATAACTTATTTCATTTTTATCAAAAATCTGAAAATAAATACTACAAATTACTTACTATTTCCTTTGAATCCTGTTGCAATAACGTAAAGCTCTTTGGACTCTTTGCGACTGGCTGGCGGTTTTGCATGTTTAACGACTTTGAAATTTTGTTTCAAAGTATCTAACATTCCTTTTTCCGATCCACCTTGAAAAACTTTCGCAATAAAAATACCTTGAGGGTCTAAAATATCCAACGCAAATGCCAAAGCATCTTCTGTTAAATTTATAATACGAATATGATCGGTTGCAGAGTGACCCGTGGTGTTTGGTGCCATGTCCGACATGACCAAATCTGCTTTACCGCCCAGCTTATTAATTAAAATATCCATGTTTTCAGGGTCTGTGAAATCGCCTTGGATAATTTCTGCACCAGGAATAGGATCAACAGCTAGTAAGTCAATTCCTACAACTTTTGTCGCTTTGCGATGCACCGCCACTTGAGACCATCCACCAGGTGCAGCACCAAGATCAACTACTTTTAATCCTGGACGCAGAAACTTAAATTTCTCATCAAGTTCAATAAGCTTAAAAGCAGCCCTGGATCGCCATCCTTGTTGTTGAGCCGCACGAACATAGGGATCATTTAACTGACGCGTTAGCCATCTTTGTTGAGAGGTAGAGCGACCCTGACTCTTTTTAAGTTTAACCGTTAAGCTGGCGGTTGAAAAGCGTGATTTTTTCTTTTTTGGCGAACTTTCATTCGCTTTTTTTTCATCCATAGTAATAACTTTATTCGTTTGAAATTTTAATCTTTTACAAGATATTATAAAAGATTAAAATTATGTTTATTTATTTTAGTAAGTCTATTTTCCTGCATCTTGGTAATAATACCATCACGAATACCACGGTCTGCAACGACAATATCCTCAACAGGCCATATTGTATGAATAGCCTCGAAAATAGCACATCCAGGAAGTAAATAATGTAATTTACTATGACGCACCGTTGCGTAATCATAAATTTTATTAAATTTACTGACTAAAATATGACGAATCATATCTTTAACTTGTGTTGTATCTAATAACAACCCATCAATTGCTGCTCTGCTATATTTAGGCTGTTTTAATATCATACTCGCCAAAGCCGTTACTGTGCCACTGACCCCGATAAATTGCACTTGTTCTCTTAATATCTCTGCTCTGATTTGATGAACACGTTCGAAATCGTTAATTTTATTCATGACAAAATCAACCATTTGATAATATTCATTCAGCGTTAGCCTCTTGAATTGTTCTTTTAAAGTAATCACACCGACAGGGACACTGCAACATCCGATCAATGTTTGTTTGCGCTTAACCGGATCAATACGCACCCAAGCAATCTCAGTTGATCCACCACCAATATCAAATAACAAGGTTTTTGTTCTGTTCCGCCGAAGCATTTTGTCATGCAAAAAGGTTCTGCATCCACATACAGCCAACTCAACCTCTTCTCTTGGGGTGATAACGTTAATATTCAACCCAGTTTCTTGTTTAACACGATCTAAAAAAACAGGCGCATTTGAAGCACGGCGACAAGCTTCTGTTGCGACAGCATATAAATTAAAAGATTTCCTACGATGAATACGAGCTGCACAATGGTGCAAAGCTGTTAATGTGCGATCCATTGCCGCTTCGCTCAATAACCCAGTATCATATAATCCCTCACCCAATCGAACGACGCGATTATAGTTGTCTATAATCCGCCCCCCCCTTTGACCCGAAGAAACAATCAAAAGGCGACAGTTATTCGTTCCTAAGTCTAATGCTGCGAACATGCCCCTTGTCCAAATTCTAAAACAAATTTTAAGTTTATTTACCTTATCACGAATATCGCTGAATATTAATGAGTTTAATATAATTGTTTATTTATTATCTATACGCTGTTTTATAAATATATACCATCATATACTTGTTTTATATAGAGATTAATGATAGATTTCCAACCTAAATTTAAATTATTGGGAGATAGTTTAGCGGTAGAACTATCGGCTCTGACCCGATCAGCCCTGGTTCGAATCCAGGTCTCCCAGAAAAAATTCCCAATATTTTCAAAAGGATATATGAAATGGAATGGGAAACTATTCTTTTAGATTCAGCACTAACAGTGAATATTATTCCTGCCCCTCAAATTCTATCTGCTTCCCTTAAAAAAGAAGTGAACGATATTTGGGAGGAAAAAAAGAAATATTACCCTAATTTATTTAATGGCAGAATTTTTAATGTTCAAGCATTAAGCAAAAATTTAATTACTGGATTTTGGACTGAATATAAATTTGTTTTGGCTCAAACCGAAAAGCCTGAATTATATTCAGAGCTTGCTATTCGATCTCTTGCCGTCATTGGTCTTATTCGATGCCCTCAAGGATTTCTTATTGGAAAGAGAGCTGCTAACTCTGTTTATTTGCCGGGATATTGGCAATCACCACCCGCAGGAACCGTTGAATCACGAGATGGGAATAATGACGTTATTTTAACTCAACAACTTTATGCGGAAGCCAATGAAGAATTAGGATTAAATACACATCACTTAATCAATCCTAAGATCATCTCAGCAACAGAACATACAGATACGCATATCATTGATATTGGGATTTTATTAAAAACCAATTTATCATTCATACAAATACTCGAGTTATGGAAAAAAAATAATAACTCAGAATATGACGAGTTGTGTTGTTGTGCTCATTATACGGACTTACCAGAAAACACTCTACCAACAACTCGTTTTTTAATTCAACATTGGTCAGATTAAGCTAAGAAGCAACACCAATCCCAATTTGTTTAATATCGTGGAATGATAATTCTTTATTCGCATCAATCGTGCGTTGCATCATAAAGTCAGAAGTCGATAAGAACACAGGATCTCCATCTATATCGTCTGCAATTGCACTGCGATTGGAGCTAATGAAACGCTCGATGATCGCCTTATCCCCCTGCACCCAACGTGCTTGCGAAAAGGAAATACCATCAAATGTAATATCAACACCATATTCATGTTTTAAACGGGTTTGCAGAACATCCAACTGCAATACACCCACCACACCCACAATCGGTGCAGAACCATCTTGAGGTCTAAAAAGCTGTACTACACCCTCTTCTGCTAACTCAGTCAATGCTTGCTTTAACTTTTTGGCTTTCATAGCATCTTTTAAATTAACACGACGCAATATTTCAGGGGCAAAATAAGGCACACCCGTGAATTGTAAATCTTCACCTTCCGTTAAGGTATCCCCAATTCGAAGCGTTCCATGATTAGGAATACCCACAACATCCCCCGCAAAAGCTTCTTCAGCAAGCTGACGATCTCTGGCAAAGAAAAATTGAGGGGTATGGAGGGCAAAAGTCTTGCCTGTGCGCGTATGTTTTAACTTCATACCTCTTTCAAGGCGACCAGAACATATACGCGCAAACGCAATACGATCACGATGATTAGGATCCATATTCGCTTGGATTTTAAACACCAATGCCGTCATAGCTTCTTCATTAGCTGCTACTTGACGATCTTGACTAGGTTGATTTCTTGGGCTAGGACCAAAATCTGCCAAAGCATCCAATAAATCTGTAACACCAAGCTCTTTGATCGCACTACCGAAAAAAACAGGTGTTAAAAATCCTGCATTAAAATCCTCTAAATTAAACTCAGGCAACCCAACTCTAGCCAATTCGACTTCTTCTTGCATTTGAAGAATGCGTTCATCATTTTCTGCAACGTCTTCTTTTAATCGCATTGAATCTTTGCGTAAATCATATGTGCCAAGAAATTTTGCGGCTCTACCCACTGGCCAAGTTAATGGTGTGGTTTCCAGAGCCAATGCTGATGCCACTTCGTGCAATAAATCAAACGGATCCTGAGATTCCCTATCCATTTTATTGATAAAAGTAACAATCGGAATATCGCGTAGACGGCAAATTTCAAATAATTTACGGGTTCTTGCTTCGATCCCTTTGGCAGCATCAATTACCATGACTGCGGCATCAACAGCCGTTAACGTTCTGTATGTATCTTCAGAAAAATCTTCATGACCTGGAGTGTCAAGCAAATTAAAAATACACCCACCATATTCAAAAGTCATGACTGAAGTAACAACAGAAATACCGCGGTCTTTTTCAATATTCATCCAGTCCGACCGAGTACGACGTTGTTCACGTTTTGCACGCACACTGCCAGCCATTTGAATAGCACCCCCTGCATGCAAAATACGTTCCGTCAATGTCGTTTTACCCGCATCAGGATGGGAAATAATCGCAAATGTGCGGCGACGGGAAATTTCTTTTTCCAATGATTGAACGGAATTTGACATAACAAGCACTCAAAAAAATGGTGAGGTATAAATACACAAAAGCCGAGCGTATATACACCGCTCGGCAATTTTGCAATAATAGCAAAAAACAATTAACGAGAATAGAACTCAATAACTAGGTTTGGTTCCATTGTTACAGGATATGGAACATCGTTTAATTTAGGGGTACGCACAAAGCTACCTTTCATTTGACGATGATCTACTTGAATATATTCTGGTGTATCACGTTCTTTGCTTTGAACTGCATCAAGAACAATAGCAAGTTGTTTTGATTTTTCTTTAACTTCAACAACATCGTTGTCTTTTAAAGAATATGAAGGAATATTTACCTTTTTACCATTAACCAAAATATGACCATGGTTAATAAATTGACGTGCAGCAAATGGTGTTGCTGCAAATTTCATACGGTAAACAACTGCGTCGAGACGGCGTTCCAAAATATCGATCAAGTTTTCTGAAGTATCCCCTTTACGGCGTGATGCTTCTGCATAATAACGACGGAATTGTTTTTCGCTGATGTTACCATAGTAACCTTTCAGCTTTTGTTTTGCCATTAACTGAACGCTAAAGTCAGATGGCTTTGAACGACGACGTTGACCGTGTTGCCCTGGACCATATTCACGTTTGTTAATTGGAGATTTTGCACGTCCCCATAGGTTCACACCCAAACGACGGTTAATTTTATACTTACTTTGTATACGTTTACTCATAACGACTCAAAACTTTCTTATACATCTAATATTGCAGAGGCAAACAATACTAATCTTTTATTGTACTGGTAGTTCCAAATAATAATAAGGACGGGTTTATAGCTTCCTTACCAAAGTAACCTCTATCTATTTTGGCAAAAACAACAAACCGCTTTCCCAGCAATAAAAGCTATATACGAAGATAACTTCAAAAAGTCAAACAGTTAATCAAAAAATCATTGTCGTCATTTTATAATTCCGAGCAATTGAATTCTAATAGGTCAGTGTCTCAATGAAACAATTAATATAAATCAAATAAAAAATACATTTTTATATTGTAATTACACTTTTTTCTGGGATCATAATCTATTAATTTTGTCAGTTCCTATTTTAATTGCCTTGTGATTCATTGATGTTACAGAGGTAGCCGATGTGTGATTTATTTTTATTGAGTAAAGAGCAGATGGCGATGATATCGCCTTATTTTCGATTGTCGCATGGAGTTGCATATGTTGATGATAGGGGCGTTATTAGCGGGATTATTTATGGTATTACACATGGTTTTCAATGAAAAGATGCGCCAGTGAGTTATGGGTCATAAAAACCTTATATGATCATTTCATCCGTTAGAGCCAGCTTGGGCGTGTTTGATTGCATTTTTGCAGCACTTGCGGGGCAAGGGTCAACGCCTCAACGCATCATGATTGATGCCCCCCACCTCAAAGCACATCGCACAGCAGCAAGCCTTGAGTGATGGAAACATAAAGCCTTGCATTCTTTCTCGAAAATCTAGAACAGGAACCTTCTTCTTTAACAAGACAATCTATAAATTACATCATAAGGTTGAGAATATATTTACAAAAATCAAGGATCGGAGACGTGTCGCCACGAGATAGGACCGATGCCCACATACCTTCTTCTCCGCAATATGCATCCCTGCAGGTATCATCTTTTATCTCAATGAATGAGTCCCGACCTTAAATTTAGATAAAACTATTACGTTCTTTGCAGAAGGTTAATATTTGATATTTTAACTTGGAAAACGCTATTAAAACGCATAGCATACAGAATAATAACGTTATTTAAGGAGTTTTTAATGGAAGAATTATTTGCGCAAAAATGGAAATGGTTTGTTGGCTTGGGTGTTGTTACATTGATTTTGGGGTGCTTGGCATTGCTGGACACAGTACTTGTCACAATTGCGGTGGTTATTGCCCTGGGGGTTGTATTAATTCTTGCGGGTATTGCACAGATTTTTCATGCTTGTTACGTAAAAGAATGGAAAGGGTTCATCTTTTCAGCCTTGGCAGGGATTGTGTATTTGATTGGCGGGATATTTCTTGTTAAGGGTCCCGTATTGGGATCTCTTGTTCTGACAACCTTTCTAGCGGTTTGTTTTTGTTTTGGTGGCATCATGCGTATTATGATTGCATTAAACCATAAATCGACAGGTGGCTGGGGATTTTTGATGTTTAGTGGGGTTTTAGGTATTGTCGTGGGGATGTTGCTTTTTATCCAGCCATTAAGCGGATTATGGTTTATTGGTTTCATGATTGCTTTTGATCTTATTTTTGTGGGTGCTGGTTGGATACAGCTAGGTCTTAATTTAAAAAATAAGATCAATTAACTTAACTAATATCTATTGCTTATCTTCCTTTGGTCCTCTGACCAACTCAGAAACAATACCATGTAAAGTTCGTAATTCTTGATCTGTCACTTCTCCTCTTTGAAAGAAGTGACGAAGATTACGAACCATTCCTGGACGTTTTTGCTCATTACGTAAAAAACCACAATGATCGAGTTCTTTTACTAAATGAGACATAAAATTCTCTAATTCACCTTTGGTGGCAATATGCGTGCCATTGGTCTGTAATTGACGTTGAGGCGTTTGATCCGCAGCCATCCACCATTCATAAGCCATAATCATTACAGCTTGAGCCAGATTTAAAGACATAAATCGTGGGTCTAAAGGATATCTTATCCAATAATCTGTATGCGCAAAATCATTATTTTCCAAACCTGTTCGTTCTGGACCAAATAAAATTCCAACCTTTAACTCACGATTGGTCATCTCACGCATTTCTAATGCGCCACCTCGAGCGGTCAATAACGGCTTGATAATATGTCGTGGTCGTGGACAAGTCGCAAAAACATGATGAAGATCAGCAACCGCATCTTCAACCGTTTCAAAAATCTGAGCATTATCCAATAAACGATCAGCACCCGAAGAGGCGCGCCAAGCAATTTGTTGAGGCCATCCATCACGAGGTGCAACAAGTCTTAGGTGAAATAATCCACCATTTGCCATTGCTCTGGCAACAGTACCAATATTCTCGCCAAGCTGGGGTCTAACTAAAATAACGACAGGTGTATTGCCGATCGGGACTAAATCAGCGCCACCATCTTTCCCTGTCATATTTGTCTCCATATCGTCCCTTGAGGGCTATCTTCTAACACAATTCCTTGCTCTTTTAACACATTACGAATACGATCAGCTGTTACAAAATCTCTGGCTTTTTTAGCAGCGTTTCTTTGTTCTATTAAGGTTTCAATTTCTTGTGCCTTATCAGTGTTTTGAAACCATTTTGAAGGTGCGATATTAAATAAACCCAATTGTTGACCAGCAATTTTAAGCTGTAAAGCAGCTTTTTTACTCCCTTTTAACGCTTGATCGGCGAGTTGATGCATGACCATCAATGCTTTTGGCGTATTCAGATCATCCAACATCGCTTCTAAAAAATCTTCTGGCAAAGGAACGACTTGATCCAACTCTTTTTCAAAAACTGATAGAGCACGATAAAAGCGATCCATAATTTGTTTGGCTTCTTTTAATCCAGCTTGAGAGAAATTAAGAACAGAACGATAATGCGCTTGTAACAATGCAAAACGAATAGCTTCTGGATGATGTTGCTCTAAAACTTCACGAATAGTAAAGAAATTACCCAAAGATTTGGACATTTTTTCACCATCAACCAACAACATGGCATTATGAACCCACATATTAGCAAATTTACTTTCTGGAAAACAACATAGGCTTTGCGCACATTCATTTTCATGGTGTGGGAATAACAAATCATGCCCCCCTCCATGAATATCAAAACTTTCACCAAGGTAACGATATGACATTGCTGAACATTCTATATGCCAGCCAGGACGCCCCCTTCCCCAAGGACTATCCCAGCCAGGTTCATCTTCATTTGAAGGTTTCCATAATACAAAATCTCCAGGGTTCTTTTTATAAGTTGCAACTTCTACCCTTGCCCCTGCAATTAACTCTTCTGGATTTCTGCCTGATAAATGTCCATATTCCTTATATGAAGGAACCGAAAATAAAACATGCCCTTCGGCTGCATAAGCATGTCCATTCTTCATTAATTGAGAAATCATTTGTTGAATTTCTTCAATATGTTCAGTCGCACGCGGTTCAACATCAGGAGGTAAAATATACATAGAATGCATATCTTGATGAAAATCTTTTGTAGTTCTTTCGGTCAAAGACTGTATAGATTCATTATTTAATTTTGCGCGAGCATTGATTTTGTCATCAACATCTGTGATATTACGCACATATGTAACTTTTGGATATAATGACCGCAGTAACCGAACCAAAATATCTGCGGTAAGCATTGCTCTTAAATTACCAATATGTAAAAAATCATATACTGTAGGTCCACAAAAATAGAGACGAACATGTAAAGGATCCAAAGCAACAAAAGGAATAGCCTTATGTTGGCGACTGTCATATAACGATAAATTTAACTTACTCATTTCTTCTTTTCTTTACTGTCTCTATTTTAAAGCTACTTAAATGTTTTTATTTTCTTTACTAAAAATTACAAGTCTTTTTTCTCTGTTCCGTAGATCATCAAATGCAGAATAATACACGAAATTTCTTTAAAAATGAACTCATCGCTATTGCTTATATTGCGATTCCTATTGCTTTTGCTCAGTTATTTCAAATGGCAATGGGAGTTACAGATACGATCTTACTCGGTCACGTTAACAAAGAAACATTGGCTATTGGTGGATTAACAACAAATATTTTCTTTTCAATTTGTATTGTATTTCAATCCGCCCTCAGTGCCGCTGCAATTTTAATTGCGCAAAATATTGGCGCGAAAAAAATCAAAGATATTTCCAAGATTTATTATACGACTTATCTTTTTGGATTATTGTTATGTATTCCTTGTTTTTTCATTTTATATCATTCAAGTACAATCTTGCAATGGAATGGAGAACATGACCAAAATATTCTAATAAAATCAAAAAATTTTATGATGATTTTACTGTGGGGTTTACCGCCTCTGATTGCTGGGGCAGGATTAATCAGGGTTATTCTACCTGCATTAAACGCCTCTAAAATTCTTTTACAAATTACTCCAATTACCGCAGTCATTAATGGTGTGTTTAATGCAGCCTTTATTTATGGTTTATGGGGTGCTCCTAAAATGGGATTATATGGTTCTGCACTGGGAACAACGATGGCTTTATGGCTATCCAGCTTTATTTTGATCGGTGTGGCACATTGTAAAAAAGACCTCAAACAATATCTCTATCCAATTGCAATTGATTTATCTTTATTACGTCCTCTTTTTAAATTGGGCTTTCCGATTTGTATTAGCTCGGCAGCAGAAATACTCTTATTCTTATTTGCCAATTTCAATGCAACAAAATTAGGAACAGAATCCTTAGCTGCACATCAAATTGCCCTGAGCTTTGCTACATTTACCTTTATGATTCCTTTGGCAATTTCACAGGCAGCAAATGTCAGAGTCAGTTATTGGATTGGCGCACAAAAACCATATCGTGCAAAAAAGAGCGGTTTTATTTCTATTGGGCTTGGTGCGTTAATCATGAGTATTGTATGTGTTACCATATTTGTCTTTCCTTATTTGGTGGTTTATATTTCCATAGATGCATCTTCCCCCGATAATGCCAATACTGTTGCGATTTCGATTGCGATTATCCAAGTAGTCGGTTTATTTCAAGTGGTCGATGGTATTCAAACCGTTGCTATGGGGGCATTGCGTGGATTAAAAGATACGACAATCCCAATGATCTTAGCATTAATAAGTTTTTGGGGTGTTGGATATACATTAAGCATATGGTTTGCATTCCACAAAGAATGGGGAGCGCCAGGATTATGGGCTGGTATGGGTGTTGGTTTAGGATTTCTTGCTATTTTAGCAACGTCAAGATTTTATTTTTTAACACGTAATCCCAAAAAAATGCTTGATCGTGCACTACGATAATTTGGCATAATCATACAATACGGTTAAGCGGTTGAGTTGCGTGAATATAGGTTTGTTTACACCCGTCTATATCGTAGCAATTTTTTACGTAACTTGCTTTCTTTATACAAAAAAGCCCCACTTAACGTGAGGCTTTAAAACTTTATTAGATCGTGATGGTTTTAGAATTTAAAGGAAACCGAAACAGATCCATAATTAAATAATCCACTTCTTTGACCGTTAAATTCTTGGGTTTGCCAAGTTTGAGTATAGGCGATTTTATAGCCTTTCACAATCACAGCTGCACCAGCAACAATTTCACCAACATCCCATTTTTTAGATACATGTTGTTGATGAGAATGTGTTGGATCGCCTTGTAAAGTAGAGTTATAAGCCACTGCTTGACCATCAACCCCACCAAAAACATACCAGTTTACAAAACGTGTTCCAACATAAGCATCAGTACCATCATTGCCTGAACCAATACGAGAAGGGCCAAAATCACTGTCTAATCCTTGCCCAAAGCGAACGATTCCACCTAATTGTGCAAAGGTTTTATAGTTACCTGCAGCACCATTTGCAGAAGGTAATACGTCAAAATCAACATGACCCAATTGTGCAAATTTATAACGCCATGTACGCCCCATTTGAACTTGAAATACAGGCATATTTTTTAATTGATTGTGCCAACCGTTATTTTTATTATCCCCAATAATACTATGGAATCCATTTTGAACTTGACGACCCAAAGCACCAGGCCCCATTAAGCCTGCTTGAATACCAAATACACTGCGCGTATTATCGGTATCGCTGATTAAATTAACTGTTGTTAATAACACACCTGCATAAGGGCGATCAAAGGGTAATTTGTCAAATGCTCTGGTATCGCTTGGGGTGAACATCATTTGTTGCAAACCCCAATGAATACGTTGCATTCCTTTGCCCAACAAAAAAGTATTTACGTCGGCAATCGGTGTCGGAAGGCTGTCTGTTGGGGATGTCCAACCAATTCTTAATCCATTAGTATAATACCGATCGGATGTTCCACTTTGTGTTGAAACTGCGTCATTTTCCCATTGTAAGGTTAAGGTATTATAAGGATCTTGTTTAGGGGTTGCATGTGCTGAAGGTGATGACAAAACAGCGCCTGAAACAATAGCTGTTGTTAAGAAAAAGCAAGAAACAGATAAGCGTTTTTGATTGCTCATAATATGCCCTATAACCTTATAAAAGAAAAATGGAAACCGTTCTTTCTTATCTACGGCTTTTATTTTTCAAAGAAAAGATTTCTTTAACTAGGTTAAATCATTTAATCTTGTGTAGGAACATATTTGCAACGCTATTATAATTAATATATAGTAATAGTAACGAACTATTTTAGGAATTAACATGAAAGAAATTAAAGTTCAGATTACGGACTTTGAATATGATTATATTCAACAATATACGCAACAATTTAACGTTCCAATAGATTCTAACCTTATTAATCAAATATACGATAATATATATCGAAAATAATTTTTCATCTTTAAAAGAATTATTCTTTTTTCCTTTTAATAATTCTGAAGAACAATTAGAGAAAATACAAGAGAAAATTATGGATAGTGAGAATACTCATATCACTTGTTTAATAAAAGTAGGAACTGTTAATAATCCTTCAGATTTTAGCTTACTTGACGTTAATTTAGTTGGTTATCAAGGAAATGAAGCAATAGTTGATCTTAATAGTGGGCGTAGAGTTAGAATAGAACATGTATATAATAATTATAGAAATAAAAAATTTGGCGAACTTTTGAATAGAGAGAGTTTATTTTGCAGTAAATTTCGAGAAAAATTCGATTTCCAATCTTTATTTCGGATCAATCAAAAAATTTATCTATCTTTGTAATAAATCCTACCGCTATTGATGCCACATAGCATTCGGAACCTTCTTTTGCAAAAATTTTTCATGCGCCTCAAGTTCTTGTTGAGTGGGTTTAATAAAAATCGGTGTATGTTCTTGGAGTTTATGATAAGTTTTTCCAATTTTCTCTGATCCTTGACTAGCAAACCCCAATCCTCTTTGTCGTCCTCCTGTTAATTGAATATAGACTTCTGACAATAATTTACAGTCTAGCAAAGCATTATGCGTGGTACGTTGTGACAAATCGATTGAAAAACGACGACATAACGCATCCAAACTATTTGGGGATAATGGATATTTTGCTCTGGCAAGTTTCAACGTATCAATCATTCGATCTAGCGAAACAATCGGGCGTTTAATACGGCTAAGCTCTGCATTGATAAATTTAAAGTCGAACGGTGCATTGTGAGCTACCAAAGGATCATCTTGAATAAATTCCAAGAAATCATCAGCAATTTCTTTAAATTTTGGTTTTCCTTTTAAATCCTCAATGGTCATCCCATGCACTCGCGTTGCCTCAATGGGAATATCTCGTTCGGGATCAACAAGAACATGATAAAAATTTTCAGTGGGTAAATCATTAATCAGCTCAATAGCGGCAATCTCAATAATACGATCCCCTTTATCAGGATCAACCCCTGTTGTTTCTGTATCAAATAAAACCGAACGTTGATTCATAATTGACCTGCCTGCATTAAAAGAATGAGTTTTTTTACTTGAAAAAAAGTGTGTGCTTTGGACAAACCTGTTTGAACAACAATATCTGCCATTTTACATTTGGTTTTAGATGGAATCTGAGCATCTATAAAAGCACGGGCTTGTTCCCATGTAATTTTATTACGCTTTAATATTCTTACTTTTTGGATACTTATTGGTGCGGTAACCACTAATGTTTTTGTGCAAAGCAGATTGATTTTTTTCTCAAAAAGCAATGGCACATCTAAAATACACCATTTTAATCCTCTAGCTTGTGCTAGACGTATAAATTTTTCTCGTTCTTGAGCAACCATCGGCAAGATAATTTGCTCAATCTTTTTTAAATTATTGCGATCTTGAACAACTAAATGACGCAAATAATTTCTATCCAAAGTATTCTCTTTAACTGCGCCTGGGAAAATTTCTTCAATACGCTTTAACCCTTTACCATGAGGTGCTTGTAATTGATGAACCACACGATCTGCATCAAAAATAGGAAAACCATATTGATGGAACAAAGCACATACAGTGCTTTTTCCCATTCCCATGCTGCCTGTAACCCCTAATATTTTCATATGCTGGTTATTTCTTTAAACTATTTGCAACAAATTCTGTCAGTTCATGATCGACACTTGGATCAACACCAAACCATTTCGAAAACCCTAAACGGGCTTGATGTAATAACATTCCAAGCCCCTCAATTGTTTTCAATCCTTTTTGTTGTGCTGCTATTAATAAAGGAGTCATTCTAGGAACATAAACAATATCCGTCACAACCAAATCTGCACGTGCATGTTGCAAATCAAATTGAAAATCTTCTTTACCTTCCATACCCAAAGAAGTTGTATTGATTAAAAGATCAAATTGCCCCAATTCTTTTGCCCATGACTGCCATTTTATGATTTGCCCAGCCCCTAAATCTTGCACAAGCTGTTCAGCGCGTTGTAACGTTCTATTGGTAATAGATATTTGAGCATTCTCTTGAATCAAAGAATAAGCCACAGAGCGTGCCGCCCCGCCAGCCCCTAAGATCAGAATCTTTTTATTGGTTAAAGTAAGACCTGTATCTTTGAGGTTGGCAACAAAACCGTCACCATCAGTTGATGTACCACATATTTTGCCATCATCTGCGAACCATAAAGTATTAACCGATCTCATTTTTCTTGCCGTTTCATCAACCACATCACAACATTGATAAGCAGCCTCTTTATGAGGAATGGTAACGTTACATCCTTTAAACCCAGCAGCTTTTATACTTTGAATAACAGTATTAAAATCTTCTGCTTTAACCGCCAAAGGAATATATGCCCCATCAATAAGGTGTCTTTGCAACCAAAAATTATGTAATAAAGGTGAACGTGAATGTTCAATAGGCCACCCCAATACAGCTGCAATTTTCGCTTTTCCAGTTATTATTTGCATTGAACTTGGTACTCCTTTAGTGCCATAGGTAATAAAAGTGATAATCGTTCAGCCCATTCATACTGTTGATCCATCGTTGTAATTGAATCTTGACGGATTTCCAACTCTAAATAAGGTAAATTTCTTTGATAAGCATGCGTTGGAACAGTATAATCATTTTTTTCTGTTAACGCATATGGTTCATTATCGCCTATTGGATAATGATAATTCTCTTCAAGTAATTTCTTGAAAATCATCGAAAATTGGTTGTTACGACCGTGCAAAATCCCAGCATGCCAAGGTCTTTGGAAACCATCATTCATAACTGGGGTAAAGCTGTGTAAAGATATAAAAAAAGTTTGTATATTCGTTGTTAAACGTTCATCAATTAATTTTGAGATTGTTTGATGGTATGGTTTGTAAATCTCATCAATCCGTTCTTGCTTTTGCATCAAATCAAGGTTTTGATTACCCATAATGGCTAGGTCATCGCTTGTCTGTGCGATTAATGTGGGATTATTTTCCCCACGATTACAATCAACCACCAATCTAGAATAAGTTTGGGCAATAAATGTCGCCCCTAATAATGTAGATAATTGTTCACCAACATTTTTAATACCAATATCCCAAGCAATATGACGATAACGATCCTTTTCTTGCAACCCCAGATCGGCAAGTTGATCTGGAATAACATACCCCGCATGATCGCAAACCATAAGGAAAGGAGAAAAAGATTTCTCATGCATTATAGAAACAGGATTGGGATCATGATTACACAATAACATTGATAACTCCTTAATCGAAACAGGCATTTACTATAGGTTAAAATTAGTATTTTTTAAAACACTGAAATATTCAGAATCAAAACAAATAATATGATCGCCTATACTTAAATCAAAATGATGTGCCGAACTTTGTAACATCATCGCAAATTTGGTTTCATTTTTACGCATCAAAGAGGTAAATTCATTGCCGAAACCATAGTAAATAGTAATCAGGTGCGTTGCATAAAGATTTAATGCTTTTTGAATAATTTCTGAAATTGCTTTGGTATTTTGATGGATAATATATTCATCACAAATCAGCTTTTGCTGGTTATTTAAAAATAATAACCGTAACATATTTTTGTTGTGAGCTTCTTTTTCAAGTGGATATTCATTCAAATAAACAATCACGTCTTTCCAGCATTTTAAGGAAGGGCGATTATTGAAATCAGGTAAAATTAATCGTTCAGTTATTTGTTTTAAGAAATCAATTACTTGTATAAATTCTTGTGATATTTTTTCTTTTTCTAATTGTTCTGCTGGGGCACTAAATAACCCATCTAACGAGCCAAAACTATTCATTAAATGTTTTGCTAGTGGTTTCGTATCTCTTCTTGGAATAACTAAATAAAGTAACATTTCAAGAAGTTCATAATCCTCAAGCGCCTGTCCACCCTTTTGTAATAATTTGGCACGCATCCTTCCCCGATGTCCAACACCATTCAGAGTTGTAAATTGTTTGCTTCTTTTTGAAACAGGCGGTAAAAAAGAATTGTCCATCTTAAATCTTATTTTATGTTGCTTTACAGTAATTCATCAAAGTTATTTATAAAAATATGACCGAGTATCTAAACCAATTAAATCAAACGCAACGCGAAGCCGTAGAAACAACAGAAGGACCTGTGTTAGTTCTGGCGGGTGCAGGTACTGGGAAAACCAGAGTATTAACAACTCGTTTTGCCCATATTTTATTAACTGGCAAGGCATATTCCAATCAAATATTAGCAGTTACCTTTACAAACAAAGCCTCAAAAGAAATGAGCGAGCGAATTGCGCATTTAATTCAACAACCTGTTGATGGGTTGTGGTTAGGCAGCTTTCATAAAATCTGTGCTAAAATGTTACGAATAAATGCACATCTTGTTGGGCTCACCTCTAATTTTACAATCCTAGATACCGATGACCAAATCAGATTACTTAAACAAATTATCCCTTCTTATCCAATTGATTTAAAAACGACGCCTCCTCAACTGATTCTTGGAACGATTCAATCTTGGAAAGATAAAGGATATTCCTTTGGGAACTTACCTGCTTCTGAAAAAAATACCCCAGAAACTATTATTATTCAAGAAATATACCATACTTATCAAGTCAGGTTACAGCAATTAAATGCTTGTGATTTTGGGGATTTGATGTTGCATGTTTTTAACATTTTCAATCAGTATCCAGAAGTCCTTCAAAAATATCAACGATATTTTAGATACATATTGGTAGACGAATATCAAGACACCAACATCATTCAATATTTATGGTTACGACTTTTGGCGCAACGTTCAGACGACATCCCAAATATTTGCTGTGTTGGGGATGACGATCAATCGATTTATTCTTGGCGTGGTGCTGAAATTGCGAATATTTTGCGATTCGAAAAAGACTTTCCCACCGCCAAAATTATTCGTTTGGAAGCAAACTATCGATCAACTCAAAATATCCTTGGTGCTGCCTCAGAATTAATTAATCATAACTCACAACGTTTGGGAAAAACACTGCAAGCCGCCAACAAGCCCGTTCAGAATGAAAAAGTACATATTGCTTCTGTATGGGATTCACATGAAGAAGCTCGTTTGATTTGCGACCAAATGATTGCCTTGCAAAAGGATAGACATCGCTATGGTGATATGGCTATTCTAATGAGAACAGGCTCTCAAACACGTCCATTTGAAGAACGTATGATTATGTTGGGGTTACCTTACAAAATTATTGGCGGTTTGCGTTTTTATGAACGTGCAGAAATCAGAGATGCCATTGCTTATATGCGTATTGTTGCCCAACCTAATGATAATTTAGCTCTTGAGAGAATTATCAATATCCCTAGAAGAGGCGTTGGCAGCGTTGCTCTGCAAAAGATACATATGAAGGCACGGGAACTTGATATTCCAATGTTACAAGCTGTTGATTATTTACTTATTAATAACCAACTTAAAGGCAAAATTTATACTGAGTTAACCCTATTGATGAATCAATTGGATCAAGCAAGAAAGAAAATCGAAACAGAGGGATATGTTAGTGCCATAGACGATCTACTCAATAATTGTGGTTATATCGATATGTGGAAACAAGATAAATCCCCCGAAGCTGCTGGAAGGCTTGAAAATATCAAGGAGCTTTTTCAAGCAACCGCTGAGTTTCCAAATTTAGTCGAATTTTTAGAACATATTTCTTTGATTATGGATAATGATGATTTATCGGGTGATGACAAAGTCAATTTGATGACCTTACATGCTGCCAAAGGTCTGGAATTCAATATTGTTTTCTTACCTGGTTGGGAAGAAGGGCTTTTCCCCTCTCAACGCACAATGGATGAGAGCGGCATAAACGGTCTTGAGGAAGAACGTAGGTTGGCTTATGTTGGTATTACCAGAGCCAAACAAATTTTATTTATTTCTCATGCAGCCAACAGACAGATTTATGGGCAGTGGCAATCTTCTATTCCCAGTCGTTTTGTCGAGGAGCTTTCTGATAAATATACAAAAAAAACCTCGCACATTAAGCAAAGTCAAAATCGTCCTCAAAAAAATAACGATTATTATGACCGCTACTCCTCGCCTAAATTCTCTACTGAAATTACACAAGGAGCCACTTACTCACAAGCCAAACGTCCCTATTCCCCACCTAAAACCAAAAATATCCCTGTTGGCAGTCGTGTTTTCCACCAAAAATTTGGGCATGGAACTGTTCTCAGTATTGAAAATAATAAACTTGAAGTTTGTTTTGATAAATCGGATATTAAACACGTAATTGACAGCTTTGTAACGTTAGAATCATGACATTAAAAACAAAAAGACACGCCACTGCTCTGGAAACCATTTCTGTTGTTGTTCCAGAAGAACATGTTGAAATCTTTGAAAACGCTTTGGGTACGATCTGTCCAACCGTTGGGATTTTCGAAGAGGATTCCGATAATAATATTTGGCGGTTGGAAGGCATCAAAGATGTAGGCTATGGTGAAGAAGAACTTGCCAACGCCCTAGCTCTGGCCAATAGTATTTCTGGGATTTCCCCTGAACTACAAAGAAAATCAACCGAAACAGATGGATGGTTAGCCAGAACTTACGAGGCTTTTCCTGAACAAGCTATTGGCAAACGATTCATCATTCGTGGAACGCATTTAGATGATACCCCGTCTCCTTCTCATCTTGTATTAACTTTGGATGCTGGTGTTGCGTTTGGTTCAGGCGAACATGGATCAACACGAGGATGCTTAATTGCACTTGAAACAATTGCACACTTAAAACCTCAAAATATATTAGACCTTGGTTGTGGTTCGGGTATTTTGGCAATGGGGGCTGGGGCTTTATTAAATAAAAAAGTGTTGGCTGTTGATATCGAACCATGGTCTGTTCGTGCAGCTAAACAAAATGTTATTCGCAATGGCTTACGCAACTTGGTCGTATGTGAACATGGAAATGGGTGGTTATCCCCATCTATTCGTAAAAAAGCCCCTTTTGACTTAGTTTTTGCAAATATTTTGGCACGTCCTTTATGCAAAATGGCGAAAGATTTAGCTAAAAACCTAGCTCCTGGTGGGCGGGTCATTTTATCTGGATTACTTGCAACCCAAATCCCTATGGTATTGGTAGCTCATCAACGTCAAGGATTAAAATTACAAGAAAAAATTATTCAAGGCAGCTGGGCTGCATTAATTTTATATAAGCCAAACAAATCATGACCCATATCAGACACGCTATTCCCTCTGATCTTAGAGGGATTCTGGAAATCACAAACCATGAAATTGTAAATGGAACCGCATTTTGGATGACCATTCCCAGAACATATCAAGAACAGGTGCAATGGTTCGAAGCAAGAGAAAAAGCAGGCTATCCTGTTTTTGTAGCGGTTGATGAAACGCAAAAAGTCCTTGGGTTCGCCTCATATGGTTTATTCAGACCCTATGACGGATATAAGCACACCGTCGAACATTCAGTATATATTTCCCCACATGCCCAAGGAAAAGGTCTGGGAAAAGCATTGCTCAAAGAGCTAATCTCTTATGCACAACATCATAATGTGCATGCTATGATCGCAGCAATCACCGAAGGTAATACAGCATCAGTTCGGTTACATGAATGGTTTGGATTTAAATATGGAGGTATTCTACCCCAAACAGGAATTAAATTCGACCAATGGTTAAACCTTCTCTTTATGTATAAAATTTTAACTTCTGATGATTAAAAACCTATTGAAAAGACTATAAATATGAATTCTGCACAAAAACTTGCTCAAATACGCTCGCTCTTCAAACAGCACCATGTTGATGGCTTTATTATTCAAAAAGGTGATGAATTTCTGAATGAATATGTTGCCCCATATGCAGAACGTTTGGCTTGGCTAACTGGATTTACAGGGAGTGCAGGCATGGCGATTATATTAGATCAAAGCGCTGCGGTTTTTTCTGATGGACGATATATTCTGCAAATGCAGCAAGAGCTTGATCAAAATAATTGGGAAAGCTTTCATATTTCCAAACATCCCCCTCTTCAATGGATCTTGGAGCAAAAGCAAAATTCTATTCGCCTTGGATATGATCCAAAATTAATGAGTGAACGGGATTTAAAAGCATTCGATCATTCTTCGGTTACTTTAGTTCCAATTGTAAATAATCTGATTGATCTTATATGGAATGACCATCCTGCGCCGCCCAGGCAACCTATCGTTGCACATGAAATACAATTTTCTGGTCAAGATCATCACGAAAAGATCCAAGCCTTACAACAAGAATTAACCCTCAATCAAGAAGACGCTTATATTTTGTGTGATCCTGCTTCTATTTGTTGGTTGTTGAATATTAGAGGCTCAGATGTTCCTTACACGCCAATTCCTTTGGTTTTCGCAATCGTTACACATAACAAAGTGGCTCTATATGCGGATCAAACGCAATATACAGGATCCTTATCTGAATTTTTAGGAAACGATATTCTTTTAAAATCTCATACTGAGCTAGAGACAGACTTAATTGCCTTGGCAAATATGAAAATTGCGTTTGATCCTGCACAAACTCCGATTTGGTTTATTCAAACACTCGAAAAATATAAGGTTACATTTAATAAACGAAATAATCCATGTATATTACCTAAATCCTGTAAAAACCCGATTGAACAAGAGGGCGCACGCCAAGCTCATATTCGAGACGCTGTTGCAGTGTGTCGCTTTTTATATTGGTTAGAGCATCATGGTGTTGGGCATAGTGAAGTCGAGGTTGCTCAAAAACTTAATGGTTTTAGACAAGAAGCTGGTGGTGATTTTTATAAAGAAGAAAGTTTTCCAGCCATTTCAGGCGTTGGAGCCAATGGCGCCATTATTCATTATCATGCAACTCCTGAAAAATGTTCAATTTTAACAGAAGATAAAGCATATTTAATTGATAGCGGTGGGCAGTATCTTGATGGCACAACAGATATCACGCGTACTATTTGGTTAGGAAAAAATCCAGCCCCTCAAGATTTAAAAGAAGCTGTCACGTCTGTTTTAAAAGGACATATTGCTATATCCTCTGCTATCTTTCCAAAAGGCACAACAGGCAGTAGATTAGATGTATTGGCTCGATATACGTTATGGCAAAAAGGGTTAGATTACGATCATGGAACAGGTCATGGCGTTGGCAGTTACCTTTCTGTTCATGAAGGACCTTGCCGTATTTCCTCAATTCCTTTCCCTGTTCCTTTACAAGAAGGAATGATTATTTCAAATGAGCCTGGATATTATCTTTCAGGTCAATATGGTATTCGATTAGAAAATTTATTGTTAGTCACCTCAACCACTTACGATAATTTTTTAAAATTTGAGCCTTTAACGATGGTTCCTTTTGATGTGAATCTTATGAATATAGAGTCTTTGTCTATAACTGAAAAAAACTGGTTAAATCAATATCATCAACAAATAATTGAAAAAATTTCTCACTTTCTTAATGACCAAGAACAACAATGGCTCCGTAAACTTTGCCTGCCTGTAACATAGTTGTTCCTTTTGTATTTTCGAAAAATGATTATAATGGCTTGTCAATCGTTAATTATTACAGTTTAAACTTTAAAGGAAATTTTAAATGTCCGATTTAATTCCCGTAACCCTTATTCCTGGTGATGGTATTGGTCCAGAGATTATTGCTGCTACGCTTGATATTCTAGAAACAATTAAAGCACCATTCCAATGGGACAAACAATTGGCAGGTATGGCTGCGGTTGATGCTTCTGGTGATCCTTTGCCACAACAAACGATTGATAGTATTCATAAAACAGGATTGGCTTTGAAAGGTCCTTTGACAACACCAGTCGGCAAAGGTTTTCGTTCAATCAACGTAACCCTTCGTAAAGAGTTTGGTCTATATGCCAATGTGCGTCCAACACGTACATTAATTCCAGGCGGACGTTTCGAAAATGTAGATATTGTTTTGGTTCGTGAAAACCTCGAAGGTTTTTATGCAGCAATGGAACATTATATCCCTGTTGGTGATGATCCAAAAGCCATTGCAACTTGTACTGGATATACCTCCAGAACAGAATGTCGCCGTATTGTTAAATATGCCTTCGATTATGCGGTGAAAAATCACCGAAAAAAAGTAACATTGGTTCATAAAGCCAATATTTTAAAAGAACTTTGCGGATTATTCTTAGAAGAAGGTCGTAAAGTTGCCAAAGAATATGAAGGTAAAATTGCATGTGAAGAACGTATTGTTGATGCGTGTGCAATGGAATTGGTTTTAAAACCAGAAACTTATGACGTCATTGTTACAACAAATTTATTTGGTGATATTTTATCAGACCTGACCTCTGGATTAATCGGTGGTCTGGGAATGCCTCCAGGTGCGAATATTGGTGAAAAAGCAGCAATGTTTGAAGCAGTTCACGGTTCTGCCCCTGATATTGCAGGAAAAAATTTAGCCAATCCATTGGCTGTATTGCGTGCCTCAGCAATGATGTTGGAATATGTCAATCGTGCTGATCTAGCGAAACGTATTGAAACTGCAATTGAAAAAGTTGTGGTACACGACAAAGTCCGCACCAAAGATTTAGGTGGAAATGCCTCAACCAGTGATATGACCGCGGCATTAAAACAAGCAATCGCTTAATAAAAAAACGAAAGTGTTATTCTATGTCATGCCCTAGAAATAACACTTTTAATTTTTATATATTTTATATTAACTTTGTTTGTTAAAAAGATTATACTCAATCTGTAGCTATTAAAGGAGCTTAACATGGCTAAGAATTGTAAAAAAATATGGCGTACTCTCGTTGGGTTGGGATTTGCTGCATGTGGGATCAGTAAAGTTCTCGGAGTAGACATTCAAGCAAAAAGATTTGCACAATTAAATTGGTCAGAATCTAATATGAAAACATTGGGTGGAGCTCAAATCGCCGGTGCTACAATGCTTAGCTGTAAAAAAACGTCTAGATTAGGTGCATTGCTTTTGGCCAGTTCTGCATTATGTTTGCTGGTAACTGGACTTAAACATAATAGAAAAGAAGAATTAGCAATCGACAGTTTTGGTATTTTTGCTGCTTTGTCCATTTTATTCTCTAAAAAATGTAAAAAATAATATTATTTTTTTTATAATTAAATAAATAGCTCTTTTACTTTTATAAAAGAGCTATTGTTATACCTACATATTCCCTAGAATATTCGATAATGCATTAATATCTTGCTGTGAAGGATCGGCTGATACTTTGGCCCGTTTCGCATTATACGCTGCCAACTGCTTTTCTTTTTGTTTAACCTCTTGAGAAGTCATAGAATGATCTGTTTTGGCTTTTTGAAGTTTTTGACGTACAGACCATGCTTGACTATCTATCTTACTTAACTCATTTCGGCGTTGTGCAATATCGTTTTGCAATTGATTTGCTTGTTGATAAGATTGTTTTGCTTGTTGTTGTTGTTGTGTCGCGTTTTGTTTCTCGCTACTCAACTGATTTTGCAAGTTTTGGGTTCTGTTTTGATAACCACCCCCAACAGAACAACCAATTCCAGAAAAGAAATTGCTTTGATCTGGATTGCAATCCTGTGTAGAGGAGCATGCTGCCAATAACAAAATCCCTGTAAATGGCATAAAGAGACGAAAAGATTTAATCATTTTATCCTCTTGTTTGATTATATCCAGCAGGTTGAGCCCCCATTCCTGTAACCAGTAAATTTTCAGCATATTTCAAACGATTGATTGCATCATCTGTTTGTTGTGCTTCCTGTGCAAAACGAGGGTCTTTTGATAGTGTTGCATATTGATGCATTTGACGACTTTGCTCTGAATAATAATTGATTTTGCTATTCAAATTATTTGATGTTTGTTGAATCTTAGCCAGTTTTTGTTGATATTGAGCTTTTGTAATTTTCTTGGACGCGATTTGTTGATTTAAAGTTGCCAATTGCCTTTGTGCTGCATCAACTTGTTGTGCTGCTTGTTGTGCATCAGCTTGTGCAGTCAAAGTAATTTGATGTGCTGTGGCAATTTGCTTGTTGAGTTGGTCTTCTGTCATTTGCTGGTTTTGTGTTCTATCAGCAACCATATACCCAGCCCCAGTTCCAACAGCTGCACCACTTAATGAACCAATTAACAATCCTTTTTTACCACCAACAAGTCCACCCACTAATGCACCCAAAGCAGTGCCTGCAACTGCGCCTGTACCCAATGTATTATTATATTGAGCATCGCGTTGATTTTGTTTGTTTTGCTCTGGGGTTAAATTAGAATTATATGTTGCACTGCAAGCAGAAAGCATAAAACAAGCTGTGCCAACAGTAATTACCTTATAAAAATTTGACCTAAACATTTATGAATCACCTTGAAATTTTTATTATATTTTGTTTGTTTTTACAATAAATACAAGCTTATTCATCACTAAATGATTTATATATTCATATACAGAAATAAGGTTGTATTATTGTCACTTTTGTTAAAATCACTTTATCTTTACAACACTTCTCTATAAAAGAATTAGCATTTACTAAATTTCTAAAGACTTGTACCATGGTTTTTTTACGCTTACTCAGATCATTATTATTAATAGAAATTATATATTTAACCATGCCAGCGTCTTTTGCTGATACTCAGAAAATGCAGCCTCTAAGTTCACCGATTGTTTCTTTACAAAACGAGGGGAAAATCCAAGGATATTTTGATAGTAACTTGGCTATATTTAAGGGCATTCCTTATGCAGCACCTCCGATTAATTCCTATCGTTGGCTTCCTCCTCAACCTGTTCGAGAATGGCAAGGCATAAGAAAAACAACAGAATTTGCCCCAATGTGCAGTCAAAAACCAAATAGTTGGGATAAAGACCCCTCTTTTCAAAAAACAAACGAGGATTGTTTATATCTGAATATCTGGGCACCTGAATCTTATTTTTCGAATTTTAACAATCAGCACTCTTTTCCTGTCATGATTTGGATACATGGGGGTGGATTTGTTTCTGGAGGCAGCTCTCTACCGGTTTATGATCCTTCTGAACTTGCAAAACAAGGCGTAATCGTTGTTAGTTTCAATTATCGGCTTGGTCGGTTTGGCTTTTTTGCTCATCCCGCTTTGAATAGTGAGAGCGAAGAAGACAAATCCGCTAATTATGGATTAATGGATCAAATAGCTGTTTTAAAGTGGGTTCAAAACAATATTCCATCTTTTGGTGGCGACAGTAATAATGTGACAATATTTGGAGAATCTGCTGGTGGTGCCTCTATTTTATCTTTGATGACTATCCCAGAAGCAAAAGGGTTGTTTAATAAAGCAATTATTCAATCTGGAACAGGACATACGCGAGCTTTTCCCCCTACACCCAAAGATAAAGCTGAAATCATCGGCGATCATTTTGCTCAAAAACACCAGATTTCAGGAAAATCGGTTGAGACAGCAAAACAACTTAGATCTCTGTCAACCGATGATATTGTCGATGATCTAAATATTCAAAATTTACAACCTGATTTCTTTTCTGGATTAATTATTGATCAAACGCTTTTAACCCAATCTCTGGATAAAGCCTATGAAAAAGGCAATTTCTATCCAGTTCCATTAATGATTGGGGACAATGATGGCGATGGTGTCTTGCTTTCTAAAATAACGTTATCGGATTTAAACAAAGAATTAGATACAACAAGTGATGAAATTAATCATATTTATAATCCTGACAGAAAAAAGTCAGAAACAAATATTGTGCGCCAACTCATTGCAGATATTCAATTTTTAGAACCAACACGCAAATTAACACGTGAATTCATAAAGAAAAATATCCCCGTATATCGTTATCGATTTTCATATATTGCCGATACCGCACGTTCCTATAGCTCTTTTGGAGCCCCGCATTTTTCAGAAGTCCCCTTTGTATTCAATACGCTTAATCGTGTATATCAATCTGTCAGTAATCAAGACAGAGCAATGGGCAAAGCAATGATGACATCATGGGTCAATTTTGCCAAAAATGGCAACCCATCGGTCACAGGATTTCCAAATTTTCTTACTGTCAACCAAGCTCCTCAACAGTTAATTCATTACACAATGAGTGGCATTAGGTTTGAAAATGATCCTTTTCAAAATCGACTAGATTTCATTGAATCCCTTTTCAATCGTAAAGCAAACAAAGCAAAAACTTCAACGCAGAATATTCCAATCAAAGCAAATTGACCAGAATATTCCATATATTAAAGTTATATTCTTATGGGAACAAGCCTCTGGCTTGTCTAGCCATATGAACACGCTTCAACCCTGCACAAGTAGCAGCCATGCGATTGCTTACTTTCAATTCTTTGGCACTTTTAACCGTATCATAAAACCCTTTATCCATGATTTTTTTCATACGATTAATAATCTCTTCTTCTTCCCAGAAGAATTGTTGTAAATCTTGAACCCATTCAAAGTAACTGACAGTGACACCACCAGAGTTACATAAAATATCAGGAATGATAAAAATCTCTGGACGCTGTGCAAATACAACATCAGCTTCTACAGTGGTAGGACCATTTGCAGCCTCTGCCAATATTCTGCATTCAATTTTATTTGCAATTTCTTCGGTAATGACCCGTTCAACCGCTGCAGGAACCAAAACGTCACATTTAATCGTCAAGATTGTGCTTGGATCAGTCAGACATTCGGTTGAATATCCTTTTAAAACACCATGTTTTGTAACATAGGCGATAATTTCGGGAATATTTAATCCTTTTGGATCATGATAAGCAGCAGTATGATCGCTGATAGCTAGGATTTTAACCCCCAAAGCATATAATTCATTTGCAGCAACAGAACCAACGTTCCCAAATCCTTGGATGACAGCGGTTGATTGAGAAAGATCTAAATGAATTTCTTCGGCTGCTCGAACAATTGTATGGGTAACACCGCGCCCAGTGGCTTCTCTACGTCCAACGGTTCCACCACAGCTGACGGGCTTGCCTGTAACAATTTCGGTGACCGTTTGACCAGCATCATTGGAATAAGTATCCATAAACCAAGCCATCACTTGTTCATTCGTGCCAATATCAGGAGCCATCACATCAACATGCGGACCAACAAAAGGAATTAGCTCTTGCATAAAGCGTCTTGATAATGCTTCTAATTCTTTAGGAGATAATGAATAAGGATCAACGCGAACGCCACCTTTTGCACCACCATAAGGCAAATTCATTAATGCGCATTTCCAGCTCATCCACAAAGATAATGCTGCAACTTCACCAATATCCACATGAGGTGAAAACCTCACCCCGCCTTTTGCTGGTCCCAAGCTCAAATGATGTTGTACGCGATAGCCTTCATAAACAATAGTTGATCCATCATCCCGATGAATGGGGCAAGTCACGGCAATGGCTCTTTTTGGATATAGTAATCGATCGCGCTGATCGCTAGGAATTTCCAAAATATCTGCTGCTTGTAAAAATTGCTGACGTGCCATGCCAAATACAGGGCCACCATAAATATCGAACATAATCCTTTTATATCCTTAATATTAGTAAAATATGACTTGATATTATCCCCAATTTTCGTTTGCAGTAAATAAACTTAAAGTGTGCAATAAAACTGACTCCCATCCCTTCAAATTCTGCTTTATCAAATGAATATTTCGTGTAATAACCAGCATAATGGTAATTATGCACAGCTTGCACTTCAACATCGAGGATCCTTATGTCTGTTTTCTCTCAATTTGATGATATTTTACATTCACAAACTCCATTAAGAGACAAAATTACAGAGGCAACACGCCGCTCTGAAATTGAATGTATACAAACACTTATTCCACAAGCAACCGTATCAGATGCAATGAATAAGCAAATCACAAACCATGCCAAAGCCTTGACGCAATATTTAAGGAACCATCGGAATTTAAAGGGTGTTGAAACCATTGTTCAGGAATTCTCGCTTTCTTCTGCCGAAGGCATCGCGTTGATGTGCCTAGCAGAGGCGTTATTGCGTATTCCCGATGTTGAAACAAGAGATGCATTAATTCGTGATAAAATTAGTACAGGAGATTGGACATCTCATACTGGTTTTAAGAAACCTATTTTCACCAATGCTGCTGCTTGGGGACTAGCAATTACAGGTAAACTCGTCACACCAGTTAAAGAAAACACCTTGGCTGCTGCGCTTGCGAAACTTGCACAACGTCGTGGTGAGAATGTTATTCGCCTTAGCCTTGACAGAGCAATGCGTATGATGGGTGAGCAATTCGTCCTTGGACAAACAATCGAAGAAGCTCTGAAACATAGTCAAAAACTTGAAAAGATTGGCTTTCGCTATTCCTATGATATGCTTGGAGAAGCTGCAATTACTAAAGAAGATGCTGAACGATATCGCCTTGACTATGAAAAAGCACTTCATGCTATTGGTAAATCTGCGCAAGGTAGCACAGTTTACGAACGTAATGGGTTATCTATCAAATTATCAGCATTACACCCAAGATATTCCCGCGCCCAACATGACAGAGTGATGGCGGAATTGCTACCTGTTTTGACCAATTTAATTCTATTAGCACGCCAATATAATATTGGTATTAACATTGATGCCGAAGAAAGCGAACGCCTTGAACTTTCACTCGATTTGATGGAAGCCATTTGCCATCATCCAGAATTGCAAAACTGGAATGGTATTGGGTTTGTTGTACAAGCCTATGGTCGCAGATGCCCTTATGTTCTTGATTATTTAATTGATTTGGCTCGTCGAACCAATCGTCGTTTAATGATTCGCTTGGTAAAAGGGGCTTATTGGGATAGTGAGATTAAAAAATCTCAAGTTGAAGGACAATCTGACTTCCCCGTTTATACAAGAAAAATTTATACCGATATCAGCTATATTGCATGCGCACGTAAATTATTAGCCCATCGTGATGCTGTTTTTCCACAATTTGCAACACATAATGTCAGAACTTTGACTACTATTTTTGCCCTTGCAGGGAAAAATTACGACCCAGAACAATATGAATTCCAATGCTTGCACGGCATGGGTGAACAATTATACAACAAAGTCGTTCAAGCTGAACATTTATCCAGACCTTGTCGAATTTACGCACCAGTTGGAACACATGAAACGCTGCTCGCTTATCTAGTCCGTCGTTTATTAGAAAATGGTGCCAATTCTTCGTTTGTAAACCAAATTGGTAATGATACAATTTCAATCGATCAACTTATTGCTGACCCAGTTGCTGAAGCATTAAAAATCAATCCTGTTGGCAGTCCACATGCGGGGATCAAGGCACCTTTGTCTATTTATGGCAAAGATAGAGTCAATTCTAAAGGGGTCGATTTTAATAATGAATTTACCCTAGAAGCCTTATCTGAAGCATTAAACGCCTCTCCAGTAAGTTGGGAATCACTACCGATTATTGCTGCAAAAGCGATCCAATCCAAAAATAAGCCTCTAGAAGTTTTAAACCCAGCCAATCATAAAGATAAGGTTGGAACCGTCATTGAAGCATCCACGGAAGACGTGAACCAAGCGTTTCAATCTGCTGTTAAGGCAGCTAAAGATTGGGCATCAACAGCACCTGCACAAAGGGCTATTCCATTACTAAAGGCAGCTGATTTATTAGAAGAACAACTTTATCCATTATTAGGTTTAATTGTTCGTGAAGCTGGGAAGTCTTTCCTTAATGCATTGGCAGAAGTCAGAGAAGCTGTCGATTTCTTAAGATATTATGCAAAAACCATTGAAAAAGGATATGATAATAAAACACATATTGCTTTGGGTGGTCCAGTCGTTTGTATTAGCCCTTGGAATTTCCCTCTTGCTATCTTCCTTGGACAGGTTTCTGCTGCTTTGGCTGCGGGTAATCCTGTAATTGCCAAACCCGCAGAAGAAACCCCGTTAATTGCTGCAAAAGCGGTTCAAATTCTTCATGAAGCAGGCATTCCTGATGGTGTATTACAATTATTACCTGGCAAAGGGGATGTTGGGGCGGCTTTAGTGTCTCATAAAGATGTTCATGGTGTCATGTTTACAGGCTCTACCGCTGTTGCACGTGAAATTTCAAAAAACCTTGCGAACAGAAGATCGCCTGCGGGTGATATTATTCCTTTCGTTGCGGAAACTGGTGGGCAAAATTCTCTGATCGTAGATTCTTCTGCCCTTGCTGAACAAGTTGTTGTTGATATTATTGCGTCTGCATTTGACAGTGCGGGTCAACGTTGTTCTGCATTACGTGTCTTGTGTGTTCAAAAAGATTGCGCAGATCGTGTTGTTACCATGTTACGTGGTGCGACCAATGAATTAATCGTTGGCAATCCACTAAGCTTGAAAACGGATATTGGACCTGTGATTAGTCAAGAAGCCTTAGATCGTTTGAATAAGCATGTAGAGTATATGAAAGGAAAAGGCTTCAAAGTCTGGTCATTGCCTTTACCTGAACAAGCTCAAAATGGCACGTTCATGATGCCAACTATCATTGAAATTAATCAAATCTCAGATATTCCTGACGAAATTTTTGGTCCTGTTCTGCATATTATTCGTTATAAACGCAGCCAACTCGACCAATTGATTGACACCATTAATAATACTGGATTTGGTCTGACCTTTGGGGTGCATTCTCGTATTGGTGAAATGATTGAAAATACCACCAATAGAATCCACGCAGGGAATATTTACATTAATCGTAATATTATCGGTGCGATTGTTGGGGTTCAACCTTTTGGTGGTCGTGGTCTTTCTGGAACAGGTCCAAAGGCTGGGGCGCCTTTTATTATCAGAAGATTATTAAAACAATGCCCTGCTTATACAGATTTACCTAAACAAACCCCTCCAACCGTTGCACAACAATGGCTCAGATGGCTTGAACAATATCACCCTGTTTTTGCACAAACTGCTCATGAGCTTTTATCCCATAGTATCGTCAGTACAAATATAGAATTAAAAGGTCCAGTCGGTGAAGAAAATATCTATAAATTATCCCCTCGTGGAGCTATATTATGTATTGCAAACACACAAGATATCTTGTTCCGTCAAATCACATTGGCTCTGGGATGTGGAAATTCTGTTTTACTGCTTGCTTCTGATGAACTTACGCAATGGATGGATCAATTACCTCATCAATTAGCAACACAAATTACCAAAGTCAAAAAAGCTGATGAAAAACCTTGTGTTGTTATTTTAGGAGAAAAAGATTTCCCAGTATTTGAACAGGCTCGTCAAACATTGGCATTTACCGATCATGGTATTGTGCCTTCATTTGATGTTGATGAAGACCTCAACCCAAGTGATTTCTTAATGGAAGAACAATCGGTTAGTATCAATACAACTGCCGCTGGTGGTAATGCGTCTTTGATGACGATTGAGTAATAGCTAATAAAAAAAGGAGGATTAATATCTCCTTTTTTACTATTGAACTTAAAGAGGGGCCCATTAAAATTTTTATATATTCAAATTTATGGTCTTGTCGCAAATTTAATTATGTATTTTAGTATGATATAAAAATGGAGTGAGTATTTATATTTTAGGAACGATTTATGTCTATTGGTATCTATAGCAAGCTTATATTAAGATCTAGGGATGATTTTAAAGGTCGTCATTTTAATGGATTGATGATTATCCAAGCGGTAAACTGGTATTTACGCTATTGTCTTAGCTATCGAGACATTGAGGAATTGTTTTTAGAACGTGGGATAAATATAGATCATAGCACGTTAAATCGTTGGGTATTACGTTATGCACCACTATTAGAAAAGCGATTAAGAAGCTATAGAAAACCCCATTGTGGTGAGGTGAGGATTGATGAAACCTATATCAAAGTAAAAGGTCAGTGGAAGTATCTATATAGAGCCATTGATAAGAATGGAACTGCTATTGATTTCTTATTAACAGCTAAAAGAAATATCAAAGCAGCACAACGTTTCTTTAGAAAGGCGTTTAAAAAAGATGGTCTATTCGCTCCAACCCATATTGGAACAGATAAAGCATTACCGTTTCCAAAAACCATACAGACCATGAAGAATGAGCATATCCTTCCCAATCACTGCGTTCATGAAACCAAGAAATCTTTACAACAGGGAATAGAAAATGATCATTTTAGAGTAAAGAGAATTATTCCAAAGAATGGTTGCTTTCAGTCTTTTCATACCGCAAGGAAAACACTCAAAGGATATGAGGCCATTCTCTGGATTAAAAAAGGACTGGGTTTTAAAGAAAAATGGACAATCAACGAACAAATAAAGCTCATTAAAAATTTATTCGGTTTAAATAAACCTCTCGCTTGCTAAATTAACCAATTCCATACTAAAAAAACAACCTAGTTTTAAATTTGCAACAAGACCATAAATCCCAAAAGTGGTTTTTATATTACTGGAAAAGTTGGAGCATCAGTCTTGCAACAGAAAAATCAGAAATATTTGGAACGCTATCAGTACTACGACTATGATACAGATAGTCTCTCTTATCAATATAATTATGGCAAATCAGGTGGCACACATACAAATGCTAAATTAGGCGGTGGTATTGCGATTGGTTATAATTTTGACAATCATTTCAAAGTTCCTATTCGAGCTGAAATTGACGTGATGGCTCGTATGGGTGACAGTTCTAATTATCTACGAGATTGTCAATCACGTCATAATTATTGGTTAGAAGGGAAAACCGATTATGAAAATAGAATTAATAATAAAGTACGGTTAAACACTTTTATGTTTAATGCTTTTTATGATTTTAAAAACAAATCAGCTTTTACCCCATATCTGATGGCTGGTGTTGGTTTGGCATCGTTTAAACATACATCTATACCAAATGTTTCATACATAGATTATGATTCTACAAATCAAATTACAGGATATTTTAAAAACAGTATCAAAGCATCACGCACAACAAATAATTTTGCTTGGAATGCCGGAGCTGGGGTTCGATATAAAATTAACAAAGATTTTGATTTGGATTTCAGTTATCGATATTTAGGCGCCGGCAAATCATCTCTTACGACCTGGAAACAAGCCCCATCTACATATTTTTATGGAAGTTCCGAAAAATCAAAGATAAAAGTCGTAACCCAAGATATCATGCTTGGACTTACTTATAACTTCTAAGATATACTTTAAATTACCTCAATATTTATAGGTAAATTTCTGATTATAAAATTTATCTATAAATATTTGACGAAATTTTTACAATTGATATGTAGGAATTGATTTCATTGAGTTTAACTTGTTATAGATATGAAGTTGACTATTTATATTTAGGAACGATTACCGCTTGGATAATCATCAATCCATTTCTATATCATACTAAAATACATAATTAAATTTGCGACAAGACCTTTATACTGGTGGAATATATATCTTTTTCCTTTATTTTATATTAAACAAAACAAAGTTTCTGTTTTGTGTACTGTGGGGTGTATAAATGATTAAAAAAATTATTGTCGTGGTTATGGCTGTTGTTGCTTGTATAGCACTTGGAATATATATTAAATCTTATAACAGCAATAATAGTTTTAGTGCCCAGCAACGCTTTGATACGATCATGCAGGGTGCGGATGAACAAGCACAAGATCTGTTAAAAGAAACGGATGAGAAGAAGAAAAAAGGCATTCAACTATTCATTGAAAAAAAAGATAATCTGTTACAACAACAGCAAAAAGAATTATTTAATCAACAGTGATCTATTCAATCTGTGCGTTGATTAAATTAAGCTCCATAGGAAAAAAAGTTACATTATTTTTGGTGAACTCTGTATCGAAATAGGTAAAATTAAATTTCTCGTAAAATCGAACTGCTGTGCTTCTGGCGTTTAAATATATTGAGCTTACATTATCATTTTTTAATTTTTGCAAAACTGTTTTAAATAATGTACTGCCGATCCTTTGATTTTGGTATTTTGAAGCTGTTGCAAATTTTCGAATTTGTCGACGGCTAGGGGTGCGATAAAAAACTGATAAGCAACTAATCACTTGGTTATTGATTAAATAACCATAGTGGATTGCGTTCTCGTCTCCGGGTTCTATACAATCTTGAAGATCAAATGAGGGCCATAAAATATCCCTTCTTAATGGCAAACAATCTTCTAGCTGAATTTGATGAATATGATACGGTGTCATAATACTATTCCAATGTTGGTAATAATTACTGTATTCATTATATGGTAATTTTTTGATTAATTGATAGTGTAATTTGAAATTTTATAATTTGCAAAGGGAGTTCCCATGAAGCAGTTTAATCCAACATCTATCGGTCTTGGGATGTTTTTGATGTTGACGATTTGTCTGATAACTCCACAACAATCAAGAGCTTTGCAAGTGTTGGATCATACAGTAAATTTTGATAAGCCAGACTCTAAATATTCTTTGACACAATTAACGAATAATGCCGAAAAAGGGAATGTTCAGGCGCAATATCATCTAGCCCTTTGTTATCAACAGGGACAAAATGTCCCTCAGGATCAAGATAAAGCGATAAAATGGTTTGAAAAAGCGGCTGCGGGCGGCAATGCAAAATCACAATTAGCATTGGGGATTTTTTATGGCGGTGGTATTGGTGTTGAGCGTGATTATGTTCAATCAAGAAAATATTTAGAACAAGCTGCGTCGCAACAAGAGCCAGAGGCTTATTTTTATTTAGGATTATTATATTATAAAGGGCTCAGGGTTCCTAAACTCTATTTCAAAGCTAAAGATTATTTTGAATTAGCAGCTCAAAAAGGCAATAGCGATGCACAATATTTCCTTGGACGGATGTATTACAACGGTCAAGGGGTCACTCAGAATTATAATAAAGCATTTGAGGAATTTAATAAATCCGCGCAACAAGGTAATAAACATGCAATTACGATGTTGGGAATGTTGTATGATACTGGTCAAGGGGTTAAAAAGGATATCAAAAAATCTGTTTATTATTATACGCAAGCTGCGAAAAAAAATGTTCCCGAAGCACAGTTGGCACTGGGAATCTCTTATTTAACAGGGCATGGGATCAAAGCTGATAAGCACAAGGCAAAAGATTGGTTATTAAAATCTTGCCGACAAAATAATAGTTCAGCTTGTGAAATGGTTTCTAATATGGATTAGAGACACAATATGTCCAGAAAAATTTTTTCTTAATTTTTAAGATTGATTATCCTATATACTCTTATTAATTTTAATTTATTACTTTTATTTTTGTTATTATTGGTAGGATTTATATGTATCAATATATTTTCTTTATACTGATTATCATATGTGTGGTTTGTATTGCATATGTTGTCTATGATATATGGTTACGCAAATATTTTGCCAATTTTAATATGAAACAATCAAGTTCCACGGTTGTGACTGAAGAGGTTTCAGAAAGAGATACTGTGGAATCTAGCAGCCCTATGGATAAAGGGTTAATGTATTTCAAAGGGGATGGTGTTCCTCAAAATTATTCAAAAGCCAGAGATTTCTTTGAAAAGGCTGCTGCTGGTGGAAATGTTCAAGCGATTTTATATTTAGCCCTGATCTATTATGACGGATTAGACACAGATCAAGATGATAAAAAGGCACTTGCGTTTTTCGAAGAAGCCGCGAAAAGAGGCAATGCCAAAGCAATGTTTGCACTGGGCAGAATCAATTTGGCTGGGCATGTAGTGGAGCAAAATTACGGTAAAGCCCGCGAATATTTTGAACAGTCCGCACGTCAAGGCGAAGTGGATGCCTTGTTGAATCTTGGTATGATGTATTATGAAGGTGTTGGTGTAGAGCAAAATTTCAGCAAAGCCAGAGTATATTTGGAACAAGCAGCTCAGAAGGGGGCGACTGAAGCACAAAATAGTTTGGCTTATATGTATATTCATGCCAAAGGGGTCGAACAAGATATTGAAAAAGCCCGTCAATATTATGCCTTGTCCGCACGCCAAGGAAATATGGAAGGTGAGTATCATTTGGCGTTAATGTATTGGGATGGCACAGGTGGCGAGCAAGATCGTTTCAAAGCCAGAGGCTATTTTGAAAAGGCTGCTTATCAAGGCGAAGCAGAAGCTCAATATTTTATGGGGAATATATATTATCACGGTCAAGGAACGGCGATTGATTATAAAAGAGCTGCTTATTTTTATGAAAAGGCAGCACGTCAACAACATATTTCTGCCCAAAATATGATTGCGTATATGTATTGCGAAGGGCAAGGAATTTCAAAGGACTATAAATTGGCTATATATTGGTATAAACAAGCTGCGCTGCAAAATGATGTGCAGGCGCAATATAGCCTAGGTTATATTTATTTGACTGGGCATATTGTCCAAATCGACTTAGAAAAAGCCTATGAATATTTTTACAAGGCAGCACAAAATGGATATGTGCTGGCTCAATTTAATTTGGCAATTATGTACTATAAGGGTGATGGTGTTCCACAAGATTTTTTACAAGCCGCAGAATGGTTTCAAAAAGCCGATGCTCAGGGACATAAAAAATCCAGTTTCATTTTGGGAAAAATGTATTTAGAAGGGCAAGGCGTTCCACACGATCATGACAAAGGCATGGCGTTAATTGCAAAAAGTGAAACAGATTAAAGAACTTATCATTTTTAACATTCTTTTTCCTATCCTGAGATGATAAAAAGCAGTATAGTGTCGCTGAATTTTAAATATTAAATGATTTCTTTGTTTATATTGGTTTCTTATGTCTCGATCTCATATTGCTCTTATTGGTAAAATTACCGCATTTGCGTGTGTTGTTTTTATTATTCTGTGTATTTGTTTTTATAAAACAATTCGTACTGGTTTTATCGAAGCACAATTTAATCGTGCAAGTATGTATATGCAAAATGAAGGTAATCCCCAAGATTTTAAAAAAGCCCGTGAATATTTAGAGCAATCCGCCAATGGTGGGAATGATGATGCCCAATATATGTTGGGGGTTATGTATGAGAAAGGACAAGGTGCTTCTCAGGATTTTAAAAAAGCAATCGAATTATATAAAAAAGCAGCTCAGAAAAATCACCCCAAAGCACAATATGCATTGGGTAGCATGTATGATCATGCCCGTGGCGTTCCAGAAGATCACGCTGAGGCTGTCAAATGGTACGAAAAAGCGGCGCAACTTGGCAATGCAGCGGCACAATATGCGTTGGGTTTTGCATATTATAATGGCATAGGTACCGCTAAGAATACTGAAAAGGGACTAGATTGTTTGCAAAAGGCTGCAAGCAACGGATATGTCAAAGCGTTGGTTTACCTTGGATCTTTATATTTTGAAGGTAAAAACATGCCTGCTGATCCTAAAAAGGCTTTTTCTTATTTTGAGCAAGCGGCTTACAAGGGAAACCATGATGCTCAATATTATTTGGGATTGATGTATGAAGAAGGGAAAGGCGTTGAACGTGATTATTCAAAAGCAGTTTATTGGTACGAAAAATCGGTAAAAACACATCCTGCGTCAGCTTACAATCTAGCGAGATTATATAGAGATGGATTAGGGGTCGAAGTTAATTATAATAAGGCATTTGAGCTTCTTAAAAAAGCAGCAAATGGCAATAATATTCAGGCTCAATATGTGTTGGCAACATTATATGACAAAGGGGATAATATCCCACAAGACAGTGCCAAGGCGGCTTTATGGTATGACAAAGCTGCAAAACAAGGCGACAGTAATGCTTCTTACATGCTTGGAGAGATGTATTTAAACGGCAGAGGGGTAAATGAAGATCCTTCCGAAGCCTTTAAGTTATTTCAGCAAAGTGCTCAAAATGGGAATGCGTTGGCACAATGTAAAGTTGCGTCTATGTATTACAAAGGAATAACCGTTCCGATCGATCATAAGAAGGCAATTGAATGGTACGAAAAATCTGCAGATCAAAATAATATAGAGGCATTATGCACACTTGGGGATATTTATGCCCAAGGATTGGACGCACCAAAAGATATACCAAAGGCACTGTCATTTTATCAAAAAGCCGCAGATCAAGGAAATATTGATGCTGAGTTTAAACTGGCTTCATTTTATTTAAATGTTACCAAAGATTATAATCAAGCAATCAAGTGGTTTGAAAAAGCTGCCGATCAAGGAAATGTTCAAGCTATTTTGCAATTGGGACAAATAAATGAACATGGGTTGGGTGTTTCCGTTAATTATCAAAAAGCATTTGAAATATACAATAAAGGCTTAAACAGCCATAATCCTGATTTGCAATATGCGTTGGGTCAATTATATAAAAATGGACAGGGAACGGCTAAAAATATTGAGCAGGCTAGAAAATTGTTCAAACAAGCTGCGCAACAAGGATTTGTAGAAGCTCAACGAGAGTTTGCAAAAATTGAGTTATCCGAACATATTCAGAATCCTGATATGCAAGCTGCGTTGTCGTATTTACAAGAGGCTGCTAAAAATGGTGATGCAGAAGCAATATTTATTCTGGGAAGTCTATATTTGAATGGTAATCATGTAGCAAAAGAACCCAAATATGGATTGGATTTGCTTGCTCAAAGTTGCCAAAAGGGTTTTAAAAATGCCTGTCATATCCCAAAAACGACGCATTAATAAAAGCATAAGGTGTCTATTTGCTAGCCATTTTTACGTTTTTTATATATTAGGTGATAGATAATATTTCAGTCATTAATTCTAAACGTTAAAACAGGAGTTTAACCAATGTATATAGGGATTGATATAGGAACGTCCGGTATTAAAGGAATTGTGCTAGATGATAATCACCACATACTGGCCAGCCATACTGAAAAACTTACTGTATCTCGACCTCAATCATTATGGTCAGAGCAAGATCCTCATTCATGGTGGGAAGCGACTGATAAAGTGATTCAATCTTTGGGCAGCAAAATTTCATTAAAAGAGGTGCAAGCGATTGGTTTAACGGGGCAAATGCATGGTGCTGTTTTATTGGATAAAAATGGAAACATATTACGCCCTGCTATTTTATGGAATGATGGGCGTAGTTATAAAGAATGTATTGCGCTTGAAGAAGCAGTACCAGAATCCCGTAAAGTTACAGGGAATTTAATGATGCCGGGCTTTACAGCACCAAAGATTTGTTGGGTGCGTAAACATGAACCCGCAACTTATAGCCAAATTGATAAAGTATTATTACCCAAAGATTATTTGCGTTGGCTGATGAATGGTGTATTTGCGTCGGATATGTCTGATGCTGCTGGTACCATGTGGATGGATATGGGTAAGCGTTGTTGGTATAAACCCTTATTAAATGCTTGTGGTTTATCCGAAGACAATATGCCAAAATTATTTGAAGGCAATGAGGTCACAGGAACTTTGAAACCAGAACTTGCAAGCCGTTGGGGTATGTCTAATAAAGTAACGATTACAGCGGGTGCGGGTGATAATGCCGCAGGAGCGATTGGTGTTGGTATTTGGCGTAAAGGTCAAGCCATGCTTTCTTTGGGGACTTCTGGGGTTTATTTTGTTGCCAGTGATGGTTTTTTGAGTAATCCTGAAAAAGCTGTTCACAGTTTTTGTCATGCTTTACCCAATACGTGGCATTTAATGTCTGTAATGCTCAGTGCTGCTTCTTGTCTGGATTGGGCAACGAAAATCACGGGTGTTAATTCTGTGCCAGAACTTTTGCAACTTGCTGAAACGACGGGGCAAGACCCAACCTCTATTTTCTTTTTACCTTATTTATCTGGGGAACGTACCCCACATAATAATCCTCAAGCAACAGGATGTTTTGTTGGTTTAACGCATAAACATGATCGCAAAGATATTGCTCGTGCTGTTGTCGAAGGGGTGAGCTTGGGGTTGGCTGAAGGAATGGAAGTGTTACATGCTACTGGGATAAAACCCGATCGTATCAGCTTAATTGGTGGTGGTGCAAGAAGCGCTTTTTGGAGACAGTTATTGGCAGATGTGACGGCACATAGTTTGGATTATCGTGAGGGTGGTGATGTAGGTCCTGCGTTGGGGGCTGCGCGTTTGGCGATGTTGAGTGCTAATCCAGAAGCTTCGTTTGGAGATATGTTACCAGAGCCTTCTGTTGAAACATCTTATGATCCACATCCACAAATTAGTGCTTTATATAAAGAAAAATACGAGCAGTTTAAAAATATATACCGTGCATTAAAACCTGTTTTTTAATTATTAATGTCGATATTGAAAAAAGCTAATCTAATGTCAGGACTCATTCATTGAGATAAAAGATGATACCTGCAAGGATGCATATTGCGGAAAAGAAGGTATGAGCGTATCGGCTCTATCTCGTGTCGATACGTCTCCGATCCTTGAATTTTGCAAGTATATTCTCAACCTTATGATGTAATTTATAGATTGTCTTGTTAAAGAGGAGGTTCCTGTTCTAGCTTTTGGAGAAGGAATGCAAGGCTTTATGTTTCTATCACTCAAGGCTTGTCCAAACCTGTCCGCATCGTAACCTGTGTCAGCAATGAGCTCTTGCGCATCTAATAGAACTGGTAACAGAAGAGCCGTATTTTTGTGGTCACTCCTTTGCCCTTCTAATAATAGCAAGCATATCAGCTTTCCATCTTGAACACAAACCGTATGCAACTTTGAGTTCACCCCCCCTCTTTCGTGCGTCCTATGCGACGGGGCACATCCTCTTTTTAAAAAGGCTCGCTGCTATGCGATGTGCTATTGAGATGGGGGGCATCAATCATGAGGCATTGAGGCATTGAGGCGTTATTAAAATAAAGCGATTATGTAGACTGTCAAAAAAATATCCCCCAACTGTTGTTGGGTGTGTATTTCTTTCCCTGAGACTGGATTAATATTTTGCCAACTAAACAAGGTTTCTTGGCTGAATAATACATGAATAAAAAGGTATCTTTCAGAGGGCAATAAAGCGTTTTTTACTGTGTATTATCCTACCATAGTTGATATGACGTTTCCATAGAGTTGTCAGAAATCAAGCTTCTATTGGTATAATTTGCAAGCTCTGGCTGCATCCACTACGAGATCTCTAAATCAAAAACCGAAATGGTTCCTGTGATTACCAGAAAAAAGCAAAACCACCCCCTATTAAACCGCCCCAACGGTGGATTAATGTTAAAACAGACAATGTTTTTTGGATCATAATAGGATTTTCGGTTTATTAAGAATGAGAATAAATAACATTATAATATTTAACTAGAAATGCAATTTGTAAATAATGCTAAGTTTTTATATTTATTTTATGATAGGATAATCTTGTGTTTTAAGATATATCAATAAGTATACAGCATTTTCGAAAATAGAATAATTATTTTATTTAAACATTTCTCTTTTTATCAAAAGCACCTATGACAACATCTGATGAACTAAGATTTATCGCAAGAGTAGCCAGAATGTACTACCTCGATAATATGAAACAACCTGATATTGCAAAACATTTATATATTTCACAAGCAACCGTTTCTCGTTTACTAAAAAAAGCCTCAAAAAAAGGTATCGTAGAAATTTCCGTTAACACACCCAAAGATACTTTTTTGGAACTTGAAGAAAAAATTAAAAACCATTTCGGGTTGTCTGAAGTAATTATCGCCTCGTGTGAACAAGACGAGGAAACACAAATCTTATCCCGTATTGGACAAGCGGCAGCCCAATTTTTCTGTGCTACGATGCAACAAGATGAGGTCATTGGTATTTCATCTTGGAGTGAATCTTTGTTAAGTATGGTAAATCATTTAAATAATAATTTTAAAATCTCAGCAAAAAAAATCATTCAAATTCAAGGTGGCATTGGCAGCCCAACCGTGCAAAAACACGCCACCATACTTAGTTCTAAGCTCGCAAAAATTACCCACGCAGAGCAAGTTTTACTCCCTGCGCAAGGAATTATTGGCTCCACAGAAGCCCGAACTATTCTAATGGCAGACCCCTACGTCCAAGCAACACTCGATCAATTCAAAGAAATCACAATGGCAGTAGTAGGCATTGGTCCAATTTCGCTTGCTAAATTAGAAGCCGATAGCGGTAATATTTTAACCCCAAAAGAAATGAATACAATTACTCAAAAAAAAGCCGTTGGTGATATTTGTTTACATTTTTACGATCACAAAGGTCGCCCGTTGCAAACAGCAATCGATCAACGAATTATTGGTATTACTCTGGAACAGCTTCAAAAAATCCCTCGTGTTATTGGTATCGCAGGGGGTAAAGTTAAAATGGATGCTATTCTTGGTGCTTTATCAGGGCGTCTGGTAAATATACTAATCACAGACCAATTTACAGCCATACGCATTGCCGAAAAAATATAGTATATTTAATAATGATTTGACTTGAATACAATATACAGCCAAATCATTATCAGTAATGTTAAGACATAAACATACCCCCATCAATATTAATCGTCTGCCCCGTCACATAAGCAGACATTGGACCTGCCAAGAATGAAATAACATTCGCAACGTCTTCACCTGTTCCTGCACGACCCATCGGGATTTTTGAAACCCATTCAGCCATTAATTCACCTGGCTTGTAATCTCCTAGCATTTTACCCCAATGTTCATCATTATATGCCCACATCTCTGTTTCGATAATCCCTGGACAAAATGCGTTTACTGTAATGCCTTCTTTGGCGACCTCATGTGCTAGGCTTTGTGTAATTCCCATTACCCCAAACTTACTTGCGGCATAATGAGGTGTATAAATAAACCCTTGGCGTGCTTGACCAGAGGCAGTATTAATCAAACGTCCACCTTGACCATGCTTGCGTATTCTTGCAATGGCTTCCTGACAACATAAAAATACACCCGTCGTATTAACATCTAACACTTTTTTCCATTCTTCCTCGGTTAAATTTTCAACCTTAGCAATGGTAATTACTCCTGCATTTTGCACCGAAATATCAACACGTCCAAATTTTTCTTCGGCGAAATCATATAAATGAACAACATCCTTTTTATTCGTCACATCCATTTCAAAGGCAGCTGCTTGCCCACCATTTGCATTGATTTTATCAGCAACTTCGTGAACTTTCGCTTCATTCGAAGCCACGATTACTTTTGCACCATCTTGCGATAAGCGCTCTGCAATGGCTGCGCCAATACCACGACTTGCGCCTGTGATAACAGCTACTTTATTTGTTAGACCCATGGGGTTTCTCCTTTAAATATTATTAAAATTATTGATAAACTAAGAATGAATTAACTCTTTGCCACTGCTGGCGATGAAACAGGATGATCCACTAGCTTTTTTTTGATAAAGCTACGATGGTCGATATGAACAAAAGCCATCACAATAGCCGCAGAGAAATAAAGCATAGCATAAATCCAAATCACACCAACCGCACCAATGGAATGAATGAATAACCCAACAATTCCTGGACCAAAGAATGTACTAAGACCCGCAGCAAGCGTTAACACCGACATAGCAGCCCCCTTATTTTCTGGTGCTAACATTGGCATGATTGCATTAATCGGAGTATAAGCCGCCAAACAAGCCCCATATGCACATGCTGCCAACCAAGTTACAAAATACCCACCGCCCCACGTCGGAATATAGAAAAATAAAAGTGTGGTTAATCCACAACCAACACATCCGCCCCATGCAACTGTATTTTTCCATCCCCATTTATCCCCCAAGATTCCCCAAAAATAGTTGGTAATCATATTGGTAATCCATAAAGAGGCAAGCATCTGTAACCATTGACTTATGGTAAAGCCTAGATTTTGCAGTACGACCGGCAAGAAAATTGGGAAACCATAGCTTGCAAGCGTATTAACAATTCTCACATACCCACAAAGCCCAAGCTTGGGCACTTCAAAAATAATCGTAATACCTTTAATTAGATATAAAATAGATGTTTTTTCGTCAGAATTCTTTCTTTTCTTAGACTGAATAGCATCTTTATCCACAAATAACGCAATGAACCCGCCCAAACACACAAAGGCTAAAGCACTCCATAACACATGAATTTCGGTCATAAATTGAAGCGTGAAACTGGAATACATCACACCCAGAACACTCAAACCACATGCATAACATGACCAGAACATTCCCCCTGCTGTTGATAATCTATCCACTGGGGCTTCATAAGTGATATATACGAGAAATCCATAAACAAACAAAGGATAGCTGAGCCCTCTAAGCGCATAAGATGGTAACATCACTGCAAAATTATGACTGGGTATACCAAATGTTAAAAAGAAAACGGAACCAATGCAGAACATAATCAGCCCTGCAAACATAACGCGCCTGACACCAAACATTTCTGTTAGAACGCCAGAAAGGAACGCTGAAAAAGAAGCTGTTAACCCATATACACTAAATAATAATGAGGATTGTTCAATCGATAATCCATTTTTAATCAGATAAGGGGATAACCAACCTTGTTCTAACCCTTCTCCAGCCATAAAAATCATCACCCCAATATACCCCAACATTAATTTGGGTGAGATGAATACTTTTTCTACAAAATTACGCCACATAATTATCCCCTATACATCATATAAACATGAAGCAAATTTGTAGTTTCTTCACAAAGAAGGCACAGCTTCCCTTTCAAGAATAGTTTTGCTTTAAAACACATTATTCTTGTCCCCTTTTGGATAAAGCTGTTTCTTTTTAAAAAATAAAACCAGCCTTATGAATTTGTTATATTTTTGTTTTAGCGAGCACTTACCAACAGCAAAACCCACCATCAACCAGCAAATTAACACCCGTACAAAAGGATGCTGCTTCGGATAATAAGAAAATAGCTGGTCCAGCCATTTCATCGGGTTCTGCAATACGTTGCATGGGGGTTTCTGAAGCAAATTGTTTCATCTGATCCACCATTTCTGGTCGTATATTCATTGGCGTTGCGGTATAGCCTGGGCTGATCGCATTAACCCGCACCCCACGCTCTGCCCACTCTACTGCCATACTTTTGGTCATATGGATCACGGCAGCTTTTGCAGAATTATAATGCGCTTGCATTAATCCACGATTAACAATGACACCAGACATAGAAGCAATATTTACAATAGAACCACGACCATGTTTTAACATCAATCTTGCCTCAGCTTGGCATGACAAAAATAAACCTTTGACATTAATATCATATAGTCTTTGCCATTGTTCTATCGACATTTCTTCTGCTGGATTAGCGTTGGCAATACCCGCACAATTCACCGCAAGCGATAAATTTCCTAACTCAGTTTCAACCTGATTAACTGCTTTTTCCAAATCATCAGGATTGGTAACATCGCCCGTTAATCTAATCGATTGACGCCCAAGTTTTTTAACTTGTTCTGCTGTATCAGCCAAACCTACGCTATTGGGTAAATCAAAGCACCCAACATTCGCCCCAGCTTTGGCAAGGTAAAGCGCGATCTTTTGTCCAATACCGCTGCCTGCACCTGTTACAAAAGCATTTTGACCAGCAAGAGAAAATAGTTCCATTTTACAAATCCTTTATCACATCAAACAAAATAATTGGTTTATTTTTACGAATACATACGACGGGATTGGTTCACTGCCCTATGCCAGTTTTGAAAGCCAATATCTGGTTGATCTTGTTTTGAAACAGGCTCAAATAAATCATATGCTTTGTTTAATTTATCTAAACCTGACTGTGTCCATATTTCTTTGGTCAGCCCTGCCATATACGCAACGCCCAAAGCGGATAACTCTGGTCTTGCCGCTCTAAGAACCGAGCATCCCAATATTTTTGCTTGTAGCTGCATTAATCCATCGTGGCTGGTGGGACCCCCATCAACAAACAATTGATAGATTTCACCAACATTACTGCGTATTGCATTTACAACGTCTGCTACTTGATAAACGATACTTTCAACCGTAGCACTGGCTATTGTTTCTCTGGTCGTACTCAAAGTAAGGTTCGTCATCAACCCAACCGCTTTCTCATCCCACCACGGCGCACCCAAGCCACCAAAACCAGGAACCAACGCAACAGAATCACTGTGACCCGCCATTCCCAATTCTACCAATTCGGTAACACTTATATTCAAGATACCCGACATCCATCTAAGCGTTGCGCCTAAGGAGCGTATATTACCCTCTGCTGCATAAGCCACCTTGTCCCCAACCATCCAACCAATGGTTAGGCATAAACCAGAATGAAGGTCATCTTCTTTATGGATTAAGCCCATAATCGAAGAGCCTGTTCCATATGTTGCTTTAACTTGTCCTATGTTAAAAGCCTGATGACCAAATAATGCAGAATGACTGTCACCCATCACCGCCCCGACAGGAATCATTAAAGAGCCCAAAGAATTTTTTATGACTTTTGGAAAAGGACCATTTGATGCAATAATTTTAGGCAAACATGCTTTTGGTACATTAAACAAAGAAAGCAACTCATCGTCCCAATCCACTCGATGTACATTCATTAATTGAGTCCGAGACGCATTGCCTGCCTCAATTAAATGCTCACCATAGATTTTAAAAAGCAACCATGAATCAATCGTGCCAAGGCAAAGCTCTCCCTTTAAAGAGCGTTTGCGATCTTGATCATAATGATCCAATAGCCATTTTGCTTTGAAGGCAGAAAACATTGGGTCTAATGGTAGACCTGTCAATTGTTTTACCTTTTTTTGCACGCTTTCATCAAAGCATTCTAAAGACAAATCGACTTGACGTTGATCTTGCCAAGAGATCAATGGATGCAAAGGTTTTCCTGTCTGGCGATCCCATAAAAGAAAAGATTCCCGCTGAGTACTAATTCCAGCAACAATCACATCAGATACGTCATAAGGCGATTTTAGCTGTTTTAATGTTTTTGATACAGCTAATCCAACACTCTTCCATATTTCCTCAGCATTTTGTTCCACATGCCCAGGATAAGGATGCGTTTCACCAATTTCCACTTTGTCACAAGCAATAATCTTGCCTTTATAATCAACGATAACACATTTGGTTGAACTGCTACCTTGATCGATGGCAAGAACTAAAGGATCACCCATTATATTACCCCGCTAATTCAGAAGCAGACTTCACAATATTTTCAACACTTAATCCAAAATAATCTAACAAAAACGAAGCTGACCCTGTTGGTGCAAAATGAGAAACACCTAAAATCCGCATTTTTGTAGGATGATTTTCAACAACAACTTCGGAAACAGCTGCTCCCAAACCACCTGTTGTCATTGCTTCTTCCATCGTGATAATTCCACGTGTTTCCAAAGCCGCTGCAATAATTGCTTCTTTATCAATAGGATTGATCGTATGGATATTTAAAACTCTAGCTGAAATGCCCTCTTGTTCCAAAATAACTGCTGCTTCTAAGGCTCTGGGAACTAAAATGCCCGTCGTCATTAATGTGACGTCATTCCCCTCTTTTAATAACAATGCTTTACCCACTTCAAAAGAAGCAGTTTCTGGCGTTGTTTTAGGGATTTTAAAACGATTAATACGCATATAAACAGGTTTATTCGCTTGAACAGCCCAATGAATAGCATCTTTGGTTTGCTTTGGATCGGCAGGGTTTAACAAGGTAATATCTGTTAATGCTCTGATCCACGAAAAATCTTCAATAGAATGGTGGGTTGGTCCCAATTCACCATAAGATATCCCTGGGCTTTGTGCACATAAAATAATTGGATACATATTATATGCTACATCAGCCTTGACTTGTTCCAATGCACGACCACTTAAAAAGGGACCTGCACAACTGACAAACGGAATAAATCCACTATTCGCCAAACCCGCTGCAACACCAATCATATTTTGTTCAGCAATACCAACATTCACCAAACGATCAGGAAATTCTTTTTTAAACTCATTTAAGTTTGAAGAACCAACGGAGTCATTACAAACAATAACAATACGCTCATCCTGACGTGCCAGCTCTATTAATGTTTGTGCAAATATTTGACGACAATCAAATGTTTCTGGTTGAGATAAAGATGTCATGAGTGTGTTAACTCCTTAATTGCTTGAATATTTTGTTCAGCTGAAGGAACCTTGTGGTGCCATTCCACTCTATTTTCTATAAAGGAAACCCCTTTTCCTTTGATCGTATTGGCAATAATCGCTTTGGGCTTGCCTGTATCTGGAGCCTCCATCACATTTAATAATTCCGCAAAATTATGCCCATCTAACTCATACGTATCCCAACCAAAGGCACGCCATTTATCTGCCAAAGGATCCAGTGAATTGGTTTCCTCTGTGCTTGCGCCTTGTTGTAATCTGTTTCGATCAATAATCGCCATCAAATTCCCTAATTTACGATGACCACCATACATTGCTGCTTCCCAATTTGACCCTTCTTGTAATTCACCATCCCCTAAGACAACAAAAGTTCGATATGTTTTTTTAGCCAAAGAAGCACCAACTGCACAGCCAACCCCAATGGGCAATCCATGCCCCAATGGACCTGTATTTGCTTCTATTCCTGCCAATTTACGACGATTTGGATGCCCACCCAAAAAAGATAAAGGCTTCATAAATTCGTTTAATTGTTCATGCTTAAAATAACCTGCTTTGGCCATCACAGAATATAATGCCGCAGCGCAATGTCCTTTTGATAAAATGAATCTATCCCTATCTGCCCATTGGGGGTCTTGTGATTTATAATTCATTACTCCAAAAAATAATGAGACTAAAATATCGGTAACAGAAAAATCCCCCCCGATATGCCCCATTTTTGCAGCAGCAATTGTATTGACAATATCAACACGAATTTCAGAAGCAATTTGACTTAATTTTGCAATTCTTTCTGGATCATCTTTTTGTAAACATTTTTGAATTATAGTCATCAAATAAACCCCAATCATAAATCAAATTTTAATTATGAATATTTATTCAATGTATGATAATATATTCATAATTAGATATGATCGTGTTTATTAGAATTGGTCAATAAAATAGTAGAATGATAACAGTATTGTGATAAATCAAAGACTGTCACCAATCTTCAAAAGATTAAAAAAAAACTATATGAAACAATGTCTTATTATATGATATTCATCAATAAAATATGTATGTAAATTAAAATATAAAGAAAGACTCTAATTGCGGCCGAATGCAATCCCTGCTTTTTAGTTGTAAATTGCGAAACAGCCGACCATCACGGCATGTTTTAGGCTTCAAAATGACCCAAAACCTAGAATACCGCCTAATAATAGCTCAGTGTAATTTTTTGAGATTAAACAATAACCATATCGATTATTTCATCTGATTACGTTGAATAATAGAAGATTTCGCAATATCCTTTTGCTCTAACATCGCCCCTACAGCAAATAATAATTCCTCTTGATGAGGTTTCGCAATTAACTGTAAACCCACTGGCAATTTCCCATCTCGGTTTAAAGGTACAGATAAAATAGGACAGTGGCTCATGCTTAATGGCTGCGTATAAATTCCTAAATTCACCCGAGCTGATACAGGGTTGCCATTCACCATAACAACAGGATTATCAATTTGAGGCGCAACAGATCCAACCACTGGAGCAATTAACAAATCATAATCATTAAAAATCCTCGCTAAATATTGTTCAAACCATCGTTGAATTTCTTTAGCTTTTAGATATGTCGAAACAGGTAATAATCCGCCTGCCATTAAACGCTCTCTGGTGGCGGGATCATATTCTAAGGGTTGTTCACGTAAGGAGGGCAAATGGAGTTTCCCTCCCTCTGAAGCGGTTATGAGAAACGATGCTGCACGTACTTGTTCAATATACTGTAATTCTATTTTTTTATTATATCGAAATAAACCAGTAATTTCTTGGATAGAATCTAGAATATCTTGATCGACATCTCTTTCAAACCATCCTCCGATTTGTGCAATTTTCACAGATGGAATAGATGGAAAAAAAACAGACTCTTCCTTTCCAGCCATTACATTAAAAACAGTTTTTAAATCTTCTATTGTTTGGCAAAAAGGACCAATCGTATCAAAGCTCTCTGCAAATGGATAAACCCCTTGCATCGGGATGCTTCCATAAGTGGGGCGAATACCCCATACTCCACAAAGAGAAGCAGGCACACGAATAGACCCATTCGTATCTGACCCCAAAGCAAATGGAAATAATCCACCACCAACTGCTGCGGCTGATCCTCCTGATGATCCCCCTGCAAATCTTGAAAAATCATGTGGATTATGCGTTATACCATGATGAGCATTATCGGTGACAAACCCATACGCAAATTCATCCATATTGGTCGTGGCAACTGGAATAGCCCCTGCCGCACATAAACGACGAATGATTTCAGCATCTTGTTTTGCAGGTTGATTTTTGGACAAAAACTTAGAGCCTGCTGTTGTAACTTCACCTTTAACGTCAAATAGATCTTTAACCCCAAACGGCACCCCTGCCAAAGAGCCAATATCCTTACCTTGCGAGATAGAATTATCTATTTCTTTGGCTGATTGTAGCGCACGATTTTGTAAAACACGTGTCACACTATTAATTGAGGAATCATAGTGAGATATTATCTCTAGATAAGAAGAAATAACTTGTTGTGCAGAATAGTGTCCAGAGCGAATATTCGTTGTGATTTCTTTGATAATGCTCACAGTCTCGTCCTTATTCTTCTATTTCAGGAATATCAAATTGATGAATAAGTTGGCTATATTGATGCAAAAGCTTGGTATTATTTTGTACACCTTCCCTACATTCATCAGGAATAGTTAAATTAATGCTATCAGAAAGCATCTGAATCATTTGATAAAATCGATCATTACTCATTATTAACCCCTTGCTGAAATCATAGCAACGCACGCCATGCTTTGTTAATCTTAATCTTTTTTAGCAGGCATAAAAGAATTATCTTTATCAAATATTCTTTTTGCACAGAGATTTGATGATTTTCTAAAATATTTGCTTTACTTTATATTCATTCCCTTATTTTTGATATTAAGCAGTTTTTATATTGTACTACCCAACGCACATGCTGTTTATCACCCTTATTTTAAGTAACAACACACAACAAGAAATTAACCAATATTGATAAAGTAAAAATCATTCCATCGATGATATTTCTAAAACTTTTTAAATACACCTTATCAAAGCGATATATTAATGGGTTCCTCTTTACACATCCCAAGAAATTAGTCGTTAATTTAAAAACTATTGATTGCTTTACTTTTATTGACTATATCCTTGCTTTATCACAATCGCGTAACGCAAATGGTTTTATCGAAGATTTAATCAAAATCAGATATATTGACGAAAACTATCAGTTTTTTCATCGCAAACATTTCTTTTCGGACTGATATTATATTGTTGCTAAAAATGCCGAAGAAATCACGCAGAAAATCAGTCTCAATAATGTGACTATTTTCAAACGTCTCAATCAAAATGGCAATCAAGTTTATTTTCGTAACGCGTCTTCATTATAGAAAAATGGTAAAGCCATTAATAGTTCTTTTTTAGAATATATCAAACATAAACCTAGAATTATGGTTCTACGCGCTCAATGATCGCCTAAACAGATCGTCTGGTTGTCAGGGCTGCGGTCAACGTACCTTCATCCATGACTTCCAATGAGCCACCCATTGGAATTCCTTGGCTTACCTGCGTAATTTTAACACCCCAAGGCAGCAATTGGTCATATAACCAATGCATTGTTGTCACCCCATCGACCGTTGCACCCAATGCTAAAATAATTTCTTTGACTTGTTGCTTTTCTAAACGTCGTAATAACGGGGCAATATTTAAATCCTCTGGTCCAATCCCCGACAAAGGAGATAATGACCCACCCAACACTTGATATCGCCCTTTAAATATTGCCGTTTTTTCCAACGCCCACAAATCACCAACGGTTTCCACAACGCAGATTTGTTCGGCATGACGATCGGGGTTATTGCAAATGATACAAGGGTCAGAGCTGTCCAAATTCCCACATTCAGAGCATGTCTTAACATGGTCAGCCGCTTGTTGCAAAGCCTGTGCCAAAGGCACCATACGTGACTGAGGTTGCTTTAATAACGCCAGAGTGGCTCTGCGTGCAGAACGTGGCCCCAATCCTGGTAATTTGCTTAATAAAGCAATTAATCGTTCTATTTCAGGGCCACCCATTCTTCTGTCCTTTAATAATATATTACTGAATTACAACTTCGTAATATATAATCATTTAGAAAGGTAAATTTAACCCCTCAGGAAGATTCATACCACCCGTTACTTTTTGCATTTCTTCTTTGGTTTTTTCGTCAAGTTGACGACGTGCTTCGGTATAAGCAGCAACGATTAAGTCTTGTAACATTTCCATTTCATTCGCATCAGCAAGTTTAGGATCAATTTTAATTGATTTCATCTCCCCTTTACCAGCCAATTGCACGGTTACCAATCCCGCTCCAGAGGAACCTTCAACGGTAATTTGTGCTAATTTTTCTTGCATTTCATTCATTTTGCTTTGCATCTGAGACGCTTGCTTCATAAGATTAGCAAAATTTTTCATAGTTTATAAACTCCATTCGTTAAAATCATTTTATTCATCAGGATCATAGGGCGGAATTTCAGGATCATCAAAACGCATTGCCCCTTCATCCCCATCCATTGATGGAATATCTTCTGGAAACAAACCATACTCATCTAACTGAGGATTGACAAGTTTCCCAAGCTTTGCACCAGGAAATATTTCCATAATTCCCAAAATAAAGGGATCTTGTCCGACTTCTTTCAAATCTGCCTCGGCTTGAAGCACCTCTTGCTCCATCAAAGAGGGTTCCCCTTGATGTTGAGACAACACAATCGTCCAACGCTGGGTCGAATATTCATTCAAGAGTTTAGAGAGCTGTTGCGCGAGATTATTCGGAGCTTTGTCTTCCACCCTAAACTCAATCATGGGCGGAGCAAACTTAACCAAATGCACTGAATTTCGCAAATGCGCATGTAATAAACGCTCTTGCTTTTCTTTGACGAACACAACAACTTCACGCCAACTGTGCCAAGTTGTTTTTTCGTGAACAGGTTCTATTTGCTCTTGGACTTCTGGCACAGCATAGGCTTGCGCCACCTCTGGCTGAGAATATCCTGTTGAAACAGCACTATTTTGCCCCACAGCATATAAAAATTTATCTCCGCCTCCTGAAACTGAAGGAGATGCCAGAGAGGATGAAGAAGCAGTAACTTTTCCACCACTCATCTGAGCATTACCGCCCCCATTTTTAATTTGCTTGATTAACTCATCAGGAGACGGCAGGTCGGAAACATAACATAAACGAATCAGCACCATTTCAACCGCAGCTTTGCGATTAGGTGCCATATCAACCTCACGCGTTCCTTTTAACAGCATTTGCCATGTGCGTCCCAAAACAGGCACAGAGAGTTTGTCTGCTAGCTCTCCCCCTTGAATACGCTCAATCTCGGAAAGTTCGGCACTATTTTTTAAAGCAGGAACGGATTGAATCCTTGAGATTAAATGCACCATATCCAATAAATCTGCCAGTAACACTCCTAAATCTGCACCACTGGCATAGGCTTGATCGGTTAATGCTAAGACTTGATCGGGCTTGCCCGCCATCATTGCTTTGAATAAATCAAATACTAAGGCACGATCGGCAAAGCCCAACATTTCTGAAACAGTTGAAGCTTTGATCTGTTCAGCCTCATCCTCGCCATCTCTTTGCGCAATCGCTTGATCGAGTAAAGACAACCCATCTCTGACCGACCCATCCGCAGCTCTGGCAATTAAATTAATGGCTTCTGGAGCAATCGATACATGTTCCAGCTCGGCAAGTTTCGCAAAGTGATCTTGTAACTGTTCTTGAGGCACTCGGCGCAAATCAAAGCGCTGACAACGGGACAATACCGTCACGGGAACTTTACGAATTTCAGTTGTTGCAAAAATAAAGGTAACTTGCTCTGGGGGTTCTTCCAGCGTTTTTAAGAGGGCATTAAATGCATTCCGAGAAAGCATATGCACTTCATCAATGATATAGACTTTCATCCGTGCTTGTAATGGACGGAAACGAGACCCTTCGATGATCTCACGCACATCATCCACCCCTGTATGAGAGGCAGCATCAATTTCTAAAACATCAGGATGACGATCCGCTAAAATGGCTTTACAATTTGGACAAACACCACAAGGGTCAGCCGTTGGCCCGCCATTACCGTCCTCTCCCACACAATTTAATGCACGTGCAATAATACGAGCCGTCGTTGTTTTTCCAACCCCACGCACCCCCGTCAGCATAAATGCATGTGCCACTCGTCCCATGGCGAAAGCATTACGCATCGTGCGTACCATTGCTTCTTGACCAATTAAATCATCAAAATTCTGAGGGCGATATTTACGGGCTAAGACACGATACGATTTTTCGACTTTTGGTGCAGCTTGAGGCAAATCTTCGAATAAACCAGCGGATTGTGTCTCATCAGGTAAAGGAAAATTCTCGTCCGGAAGATCTGTCATCAACTCATTCCAGGAAATAAAATAATAAAATCAGGACATTTAATCAAAGACCTGCATCTTTACCCTTAACGATCAATGTAAGGTGGCAAGCCACAAATGACCCGAATGATACTCGCAATGGCTGCTTCCTTCCGGACCTGACCGAGTTCACAAGGTATTCGTCCACTCATGACTTCCCACCCCTCTTCTAGCACAAAAGGGTGGGTAGATGACAAGTCTTTTTTTTTATTTTATGAAAAATTATTCACCCACAACGGCACCGCCAGAATGACGATAGTCAGTACCGCCATAATAAATCCGTTTTCCATCTTTGTCTTTACCGACAACAATACCCTCGGCAATTCCCCATGTAGAGTATAAATCCAAAGGATACCCTTTTTTCTTTAACCCTTCACGAACTGCGGGACTTAACGCATTAAATTCCAATTGCACAGGAACAGGCTCCCATTGTTGATGGATACGCGGCAAATTAATCGCTTGTTGAATATTTAAATCATAATCAATAACGCCCGTTAATACGGATAACACAATCGTTGGAATACGAGAACCACCAGGGCTGCCAATCACCATAAAAGGTTGATTATCTTTCGACACAATGGTTGGTGTCATAGAAGATAAAGGCGTTTTACCAGGGGCAATGGCATTGGCTTTGCTGCCAACAATCCCGTACATATTGGCTTGACCTGCTGCGGTGGCAAAATCATCCATTTCATCATTCATAACGATTCCTGTGTTTCCAGCAACCACACGCGCACCAAACCAACCATTCAGCGTATAAGTCATGGAAACAGCCATACCGTCTTTATCAATGATAGAGAAATGCGTGGTTTCATTTTTCTCATGTGTTTGTTGCACGCCAGCTTTCGCATTTTTAGCCAATTCCACTTGTCCTGGAACCAAAGCAGCAGAATTAACAGCGTGTTTAAAATTCAAAGCTTTACGAATATCAGCTGCATATTGTAGGTTTAAAAAACGTTCAATATTATTTTGCACAAACGCTGGGTCTCCTAAATCTCTGCGATCAGAATAAGCACGACGCATGGCTTCGATTTCTCTTTGAGCTGCTGGTAATGTTTGCAATCCCAGCTTTTTCATATCATAACCACCAATGATATTCAGCATTTCACATAATGCCACCCCACCACCACTTGGAGGCGGTGCTGTATCAATCACATACCCACGATACGAACATGTCAAAGGCTGCATAATACGCGGTTGATAGGTTTCAAAATCTTTCATTTGTAAAATACCACCATGTTTTACACTAGCAGCAACAATTTGTTTGGCTATTTTTCCTTTATAAAACGCATCATTCCCTTTTTCAGCAATCAATTTCAGTGTTCTTGCCAAATCTTCTTGACGAAATATATCGCCTACTTTCCAAGGGGTACCATCTGCTTTTAAAAAAATCTTTGCCGCTTCTGTATCTTTGGCAAAATCAGCCGTTGCAGTTGAGAAAAGTTCAATATCTTCTTTGGTTAAAACATATCCATCTTTTGCAAGCTTGATCGCAGGGGCAATCAAGTCCGCTCTGGATTTACTACCCCATTTTTCACGAACCAACTCCATTCCTGCCACAGTTCCAGGAACACCAACGGCTTTCCATCCAAGAACAGATGCGTTTGGAATGACCTTACCATCTTTGTCTTGATACATTTTTTCAGTGGCAGCACTGGGGGCTTTTTCACGGAAATCAACAAAATGAGCCTGACCATTTGGCAAGCGAATGGTTAAAAAACCACCCCCACCAATATTCCCCGCCGCAGGATACGTCACCGCCATTGCATAGGCCACCGCAACCGCAGCATCCGCAGCATTTCCACCATCTTTTAAAACTTGTGCGCCCACTTTGGCAGCCAAATCACTGGCAGAAACCACCATCCCATTATAGGCTGCAACAGGTTGCGTTGGAATATTCGCCGCAGGCGTTCCACCAAATGCCAGCGCATCCACCCCGTTTCCAGTTTGCGCATAAGCAGAAAGAGAAAAACAGCTGCCTGACAACAATAATGCACCAAAGGCGGATTGTAAAACACGTCGTTTTAATGTTGAAGAAATAGTTTCCACGGCAATTCTTTCTTGATATAAATTAAAGTCTATATATTTTAAAAATAGTAATCTATTCCTTATCAAAATGTCTATAAGCAACGAGTATTAATATTGTTTGATTCTTCAATAAATACAATTCGAAACGTTAAATTTTAACAACCTTGTCCAAGATAGATTAACAACATTTAATTTTGAAGATTTTATCGACAAGATTTCTAAAAACTACAATATTATAAAACATGCCCAATCAATGATGAGGCTGGGTCTTTTGCACTATTTTACCATCAAATCAATTTACGCTTCGATCATCATCAATTATGGTTAAGACAATATGAATTTAATCACATACAAAATATAACTTTAAATCACCATCTTATTCATAAAGGTACCACCATTCAACAAGTCAAAAATATTTATATGATATGAAAATTCAGTTTACAGAAATCCAAAATACTCAACAAATTATTCTAGTTACAAAGCATCAAGTAAAATTATATTTTAATTTAGACAATCAATATTTCTCAACAGCCATACAATCTTGGTTTTAAGCATTGTTGATCCTAATCATGGCGCAGCATAATATTTCAGTTACTATATGATATATTATTTGATTTTATTCATAATAAATTGATTGTCACTCATAAATGTAAATAAATCAAATAAATATAGACAACAAAAAAATCGACATCATCTGATGAAATATCAAGACTATCCCATGCTCCTTCTTTAGATTTTTGTGTTACATTACCATATTTATAACTGTCATCTCACAAACGCCTCACAACTTGTCAAAGTTAATAATAAAGCACTTATAAAAATTCTTGTATTTTTCATGATTTTATTTCATAAAAAATTATAATTATTATAAATAAATATATAATTAAAATAATTTTATAATTTAAAATCAATCATATATGATAAAAAAGGCTATGTTGTTAAAAAACAACACAGCTTTCTACAAAATTAAAGCAAAATTGATTTAATCTTATTGACCTAAATTACCGCATTGACCGAACAAAGCTGCAAATACTTTGGCAACAGCCACAGCGCCAGGATCAGGATTTCCAACCAAGCTTTCACTATTCAAATAAGAAGAACGACCCGCATTTGCTTTGGTTGATTTTGCGGTATCTTCGGCGCCTTGACCAGCAGCTTTTGCAACGGCTTCTAAACTATTATTTTTTTTAAATGCTTCTAAAGCAGGCTCCAACGCATCAATCATGGTTCTGTCACCAAGATCAGCACCACCATAATGCTTCATTTGATTCAAACCAAATAATAGTCCTTCAGCCAAAGATTTACCTTCAGCGAGTTTTTGCCCTGCACCTGTAAAGAAGATAGAGAATAATACTCCACTGGAGCCACCCATCACCACAGCCAAACGTTCACCAATCACTAAACAAAGTTTAGATTGGTCTGCTAATGGAAGATTTTGAGCGTTTAATAATGCTGCAATCCCACGTGCACCAGCAGCAAAAGTTGCACCAGTATCGCCATCACCCACTTTGGCATCAAGCGCATTTAATTCATCCTCCAAATCACTTAACGTCTGGGTGACAACATCAACGATTTTACCCGTAACTTTGTCATCAGAAGGGGTATATTGAACTTTTGTTTCGACTGTTTCCAAAGAAACAACAGACATTTTTTCAGGTTTGACAGCACCAACCCAAAATGATGCCTCTGTTGGTGCTGTTAATGCTTTTTCAATCTTCTCATCAAGAACCAACAAACTCAAAGAAAAGCCCTTCATATCCAACGCAGTCACAACCAATGCTGGTCCAACCACATAATCAATTTGTGAAGCAAATGTGCTATGGTAAAGCTCTTTGGTTACAATCGCCATCTCTAGAGCAGAAACACCACCTAAATTATTCACCATCACCGCTACACGATTATTCTTGGTAATATGAGGTGTTAATTTTGATAACATCAGCTCAATGACTTCACGACTATTTTGCGTTGCCACTTTACTAGCACCAGGTTCACCATGAATACCCAAACCTACTTCAATAGAACCCTCTGGGATACGTTGTGCATCCCCTTTTGCCTGAGGTAAATGACAGCCAGACATCGCCACACCAATGCTGAATACTTGTTTATTTGCATAATCCACAAATTCTTTAACTTCTGCCAAAGAATATCCTGCTTCTGTGGCATATCCAGCCATTTTATGAACAAAGACTGTCCCAGCAATTCCGCGAGGTTGTTTATTATCTGGCAAAGAAATATCATCACGAACGATGACCATTTCAACTTTATAGCCCAAATGTTTTGCTTTTTCAGCAGCCAACCCAAAATTTAAACGATCACCCGTATAATTTTTAATCACAAGCAGACATCCAGCCTCACCCGTCACAGCAATAATTGCTGTTAATACGGCATCAACGCTGGGGGATGCGAATAAATCACCACATACAGCTGCCGTCAACATTCCTTTTCCAACGAACCCAAGATGTGCTGGCTCATGCCCTGCACCGCCTCCAGAAACAACGGCTACTTTTTGCTTGTCCCAATCTTTACGCACAACGATACGCATCGAAGGGTCTGTATCAAGTTTAGCAAGATTTTTATGAGGAGCTGTCACCAAGCATCCTTCTATAGCGTCATTTACAAGTTCTTTACGATCATTAAAAAAGAAATTTGACATGATCCATCCTTAAATTTTTAAAAATTATTAAACAACAACTACTACTATGCACCAAGGCAAACAAACATGACAAGTCACTATTCAAGTTTTTGTGAAAATATATAGTTGTTATCAATATTAAATTGTATTTTCATAGTAAACAATGAATATTATTCTAATATTTGCCGATAATGAAAAAACTATGCTTCTTAAAAATATCACTATAATAACACTACAATGGATATTGCGCCTGCTTTTAATGGCTTGTTTATGCTTTGCGTGTTATTGGATGCTTGTCATAACAGCATTCGATACCAGTAGCCGATATTATCAAGAATTTCGAACTATCATTATCTATACTGCTCAATTAGATATTCCGCCTTCCCGACAATCTGAAGCAGAAAAGAGATTCAATGAATGTATTAAAACCGTTAAAGCTTTTACACATTTTGACGCCCTAAAAAAATGTATACATCGCATCCCATGAGTATCATCCAAATGGCTTCCAACCTACATTTGATAGCAATTCGAATTTATTGGGCAATGATCTTTTGTTTATGTGTATTGCTGATTTTTCTGATTATTCATTATTATCGTAATCATTATTACGATCCAGAGCGACATCTATTTCAACATTATATCTGGTCGGTTGCTACTATGAATTTATCCCAACAAAATCAGATTTCGTTTGAACATTGTTTAAATTCTCAAAATTCAAACAAAATATATCCTTCTTTGATTATTAAAAACTGCTTATCAAAAACAAACATAATTTTAAAGCAAGAAAATAATCAAATTCGCTCAATTAAATAGATATTGTTGATCGATAGATTTAAGATGATTTTATAGCCACATAAAACTCTGCTTATAACAGAGTTTTATGACAAAATATGATTTGCACTAAAAAATTGTCTAATAAACTGTCCTAATCACAAAAAAAAACTGTTACAATCATCATAATTCGTAAGGAGGTTGATTCATTCCTTTAGGAGAATAAGTAAATACTTCAACACCGTCTTCAGTTACACCCATCATATGCTCAAACTGTGCACTCAAAGAACGATCACGTGTGACAGCTGTCCAATCATCATCAAGGATCTTAACATCGGGTTTACCCACATTTAACATCGGTTCAATAGTAAACACCATTCCAGGTTTCAATTCCAACCCTTGCCCTCTTTTTCCATAATGCAAGACATTTGGTTCTTGATGAAACACACGTCCAATACCATGACCACAAAAATCTCTGACTACCGAAAAGCGTTGTCCTTCGGCATATTCTTGGATCACATGTCCAATATCACCCAAAGTATTGCCTGGTTTTACCTCTTTAATCGCACGCATCAAAGATTCATAGGTCACATCAATTAATCTTTGTGCAAGACGAGATATTTTACCCACAACATACATACGGCTGCTGTCACCATACCACCCCTCTAAAATCGGGGTCACATCGATATTTAAAATATCGCCATTCATTAAGCGACGATCGCCTGGGATACCATGACAAACAACATGATTAATCGAAATACAACAAGATTTTGGAAAACCATGATAATTCAAAGGAGCAGGAATTGCACCATGTTCTATGGTATATTCATGAATAATTCTATTCAACTCTTCTGTGGTTACGCCCTCTTTAACAAACGGGGTAATCATATCTAGCGTTTCAGCAGCTAGACGTCCAGCGGCTCTTAACCCAACAAAATCTTCTTGAGTATAAAATACCATCCGTCGATCCGCCATATAAGCCTCCAAATGAAATAAACTTAAAATAAAATACCCAACCAATAATACATATTAGTTGGGCAAGGTAAACTCATTCTTAATAACATTTATTAATAAGATTAAAAATTATAGGAGATTTTTTATCTTCTTTTATGTTTAGCAGTATGTTTTGTCGTTGCCTTAGAAGCCTTCGCTTTTTTCGATTTAACAGGCAATTGAGCAACCTGAACAACGCCACCTTTTGAAGAACGCGTCGCTCTGGCCAAAATCACTTTGGAGCGTTTATGCGACCGTCCCCGTTGTGTTGCTCTGGCTAAAACGAGAGGTCTTTCAGCTGGTGTTACCCCATATTTTGAAAACCCATCATCCAACGCACTCATCATCACCGCATTACGTCGTGAGTTACTGGGGGCTCCCATCACAACCCCAACCAAACGCACGTTCCCTTGCACTGCAGAACCGACTAAATTATGTCCAGCCGCCGCAGTATATCCCGTTTTTAAACCGTCAGCCCCAGCATAGCCTTTAATCAAAGGATCATGATTAGGTATCGTACGACCGCGAAAATTGAAGGAAGGAACTTTGAAGAAAGGGTAATATTCGGGATAATCTAAAATCAAATGACGCGCTAGGGTCGCCATATCTCTTGCGGTAGTCACCTGATCTGGGTCTGGTAATCCTGATGCATTCCGAAAAGTAGAATCATTCATCCCAATGACTCTGGCTTGTTGGGTCATCATTTGAGCAAAACGTGGCTCGTCACCACCGCCAATAAATTCACCCAATGCACAAGCAGCATCATTCGCAGACTTCGTGACCAGTCCCAAAACAGCTTCACGAACAGTAATCGTTGATCCTGCTCGTAACCCCAATTTTGAAGGTTCCATAGAAGCCGCATGAATAGAAACAGGAATACGTTGATTTAAAGAAATCGCATTAGCATGTAACGCACGAAACGTCATATACAATGTCATCATCTTTGTCAGACTGGCAGGATAGCGCTGTAAATCAGGGTCGTCTTTGGAAATGACCTTGCCATTAATATCCGTCACAATGGTGCTAATACGACCAGCATATTGAGCATGTGCCATAGGAGATAAAAGAAATGCACAAATCGATACTGAAAACGCAAAAAAACCAATTGCTTTCTTTGTATGTAACGTTAACAATGATTTTTTAATCGAAAATTTTCTTTTGATTAAACGATCGTGATTATAATCAGAAATATATCCTATCACTTTGCTCCCCTAATACTGCCCGAATGACTTATAAATTAATGATTATTTTTAGTAAAAATTATGTAAAGAAACCGTTCTGTTTCTTTAAACATAATCAACCATAGCCCTCATCTTTATGCATCCGTCAAGGTTAGCATTTTTATTTCCTTCTATCAATCAAAGAATCTTATAAAAACATAAAATATAAACATATATTACAATTGTTTAAAGTATAATCGTAAGTCACTAGGGTATAGATAAAATATGAAAAAACATTGCAAGAACTTATTTTTAAGTCAAAACAAAGGAATAACTGCTTGTAAATGAAAAAAAGATGTGTTTAGTTTCTCTGTAACTACTTTCAAATGAAGTAAAACTATCCATTATCTTAGAATGATATCCCTTTATAATATGTCCGTGAATATGTCTGTTTTGTTACCTTTTTATCATCACACAACCCAAAGCACGTTTTCTTCTACCGATTCTCAGATACTCGAAAACGTCGATAGTTTGTCATTACAACAAACAAAAAAACCACCAATGTATAAAATCATCATGCTAAATGATGATTTTACACCAATGGATTTTGTTGTTTACGTCCTTGAAAGCATTTTTCAAAAAGAAAAAGAAGAAGCCATTAAGATTATGTATGAAATACACAATACGGGCATGGGAAATTGTGGTGCCTTTACCTATGAAATTGCTGAAACAAAACAAAATCAAGTCATGCAATTATCAAAAAAACATCAACATCCTTTGCAAACTATCCTTGAAAAAGAATAATTCAACTCTATTTATTTAATAACATATCAAAATGAGTGGGATTATGCATATAATACATCTTTTTTTTGATAAATATTGTTTGAAAATTATATTTCTTGCAATAGAATGAATTTTGTATCGATTTATAGAGTATAATTTTTAAGGTAGTAATATTGTGTTATCCAATAATTTAGAGCATTCCCTCTGCCGGGCTTTTGAATTAGCGGGGAAATATAACCATGAATACGCAACACTTGAACATTTGTTATATGGATTAACCGAAGATCCTGATGCAATTGTTATATTTGATGCTTGCCGTGTAAATATCCTACAATTACGCCATGACATCCAATATTTTATGCAAAATGACCTCTCTATCTTAACAACGAATATCGAGACCAATCCAAAACCAACCACCGCATTCCAACGCGTCATTCAACGTGCCAGCATCCATGTTCAATCAAATGAAGCCCAAGATGTGAATGCCGCCAATGTCATCATTGCTTTATTCTCTGAGCATGAGAGTCATGCTGTCTATTTTTTACAATCTCAAAACCTAACTAAACTAGACGTTTTGAACTTTTTGGCTCACAAAATCACAAAAAAATCTTCCCCTCCGCATTATCCTCATTTATCAGAAGAAAATGACGATCTTGAAGATTTCTTTTTAGAAGAACAAAAAGAACAAACAAACAGCAATAATGAAAACCCTTTATACCAATATTGCGTTAATCTAAATGAAAAAGCAGCTTCGGGTTTAATTGATCCTTTAATTGGTCGGGATGCTGAAATCGAACGAACCATTCAAATCCTTTGCCGACGCACCAAGAATAATCCATTATTAGTAGGCGATCCTGGTGTTGGTAAAACGGCAATTATCGAAGGGCTGGCACTTAAAATCATCAATGGGACCATTCCAGAGGTTTTACGTAAATCCACCATCTATGCCCTCGACATGGGAATTTTAATGGCTGGCACGCGCTATCGTGGGGATTTTGAAGAGCGGTTAAAAGCAATTATCCAAGCCCTACAAAACGAAGAAAAAGCCATTCTCTTTATTGATGAAATCCATACGATCGTCGGTGCTGGATCGACTTCTAATGCTTCCTTGGATGCGTCTAATTTATTAAAACCAGCTTTGGCGAATGGCAGCTTACGTTGCATTGGTTCCACAACCTATAAAGAATATCGTCAACATATTAAAAAAGATCATGCTTTGGTCAGGCGTTTTCAAAAAATCGATGTCATTGAGCCAACCGCAGATGAAACATTCCAAATTCTTCTTGGACTAAAGGAAAATTATGAAAAACATCATAATATTTCCTATACCAAAGAAGCGATTCAAACAGCGGTTACGTTATCAATTAAATATATTCACGATCGAAAATTACCTGACAAAGCACTGGATATTATTGATGAGGTTGGTGCAATCCAAGCACTCTTGCCTGAAAATAAAAGAAAGAAAATTATCAACGTCCATGATATTGAAAAAACCATCGCGAAGCTGGCTCGAATTCCAGAAAAAACAGTTTCCTCGGATGATAAAAAATCATTAAAGCAAATTGACGCAAAACTCAAAAAAGCGATCTTTGGACAAGACCAAGCGATTGATTTATTGACCTCTGCCATCAAAATGTCCAGAGCTGGGTTGCGTTCGTCTGAAAAACCGATCGGCAGCTATTTATTTTGTGGCTCTACGGGCGTGGGTAAAACAGAAGTCGCACGCCAATTGGCACATGTCCTTGGGGTTAAATTAATCCGTTTTGATATGTCTGAATATATGGAAAAACATTCTATTTCCAGATTAATTGGTGCCCCTCCTGGTTATGTGGGTTTCGACCAAGGTGGGTTATTAACCGATTTTGTCGACCAGCATCCTCATTGTGTCTTGTTACTTGATGAAATCGAAAAAGCACACGCTGATATCTATAATATCTTGTTGCAAGTGATGGATCATGGCACGTTAACCGACCATAATGGCAAAGTGGTTAATTTTAGAAATGCCATCATTATCATGACCACCAATGCAGGAGCATCAGAGTTCAGCAAGCCTGTTATTGGATTTGTGAATAATCAAATTAATATTGATAATAACGAAACAATTAAAGAAACTTTTTCCCCTGAATTTAGAAACCGTCTTGATGCCATCGTTCCATTTGCTGCATTGTCAAAAGTAACAATTACCAAAGTTGTCAATAAATTTATTCAAGAATTACAAGACCGTTTAAATGAGCAAAAGGTTATTCTCACCCTGTCCCAACCAGCAAAAGATTGGTTAATTAAGCACGGATATGACCCTGTTTACGGTGCGAGACCATTAAACAGAATTATTCAAGATAATATCAGTAAAATTTTAGCAGAAGAAATTTTATTTGGTCAACTTGTTAATGGTGGAGAGGTTCATATTCATGTGGAGAACGATAAATTAAGTTTTGAATATAAAGCAATGCCCTTGCAAAAACTTAAACGACAAAAAAAAGCTGCTTTAGAATCTTCTTAAGTAATTAATTTTTTCCCAAGCCAGTCAAATATGACTGGCTTTTTTTATGCTCGTTACATTAAGAACAGCAAATCATTCTAGGTAAACTTTGATTATTGGTTTTTAATGTTTTGCTTTTCTTCTTTAATCTTTTTTTCAATTTCTTTTAACTTTGCAATTTTCCTTGCTTTTTTCTCTTTCATTAATGCTTTATGATCTGGATCCCCACCCAACTCTACCTTAAGTAAATTCAAGGATGTTAGAATTTCAGGGTTGGGCTTAGGCGCAACCATTTCAAATTTTTCTAACTCAGCTATCATCAATTCAACCACAACAAGACGTGCAAACCATTTATTGTCTGCAGGAACGATAAACCAAGGTGCTTCTGAAGTTGCTGTCATTTCAATGGCTTCTTGATAAGCATCTTGATATTGTTCCCAGAATTTTCTTTCTTTTGGATCACTTGGCGAAAATTTCCATTGTTTATCCGTACGATCCAAACGAGACAAAAGACGTAAACGTTGCTCTTCCTTAGAGATATTCAAAAATATCTTAACAAACCCGTAACCTTGTCTGTGCAAATAGGCTTCAAAATTGCAAATATCTTCATAACGGTATTTCCAAAAATTTTTATCTTTCATCACTTCTTCAGGAAGTCTTTGTTTTTCCAAAACTTCTGAATGAATTTTGGTCACTAATACTTCCTCATAATGACTACGATTAAATATTCCGATTTTCCCTTTTGGTGGCACGGCAACATGAATACGCCATAAATAATCATGTGCCAGCTCAACAGGACCAGGCTGTTTAAAAGAAGCCACAAAGATACCTTGTGGATTGACCCCTGACGTTACATGTTTAATGGTGCCATCTTTGCCTGATGTATCCATTCCTTGTAAAGCTACAATCAAAGTACGATTATCATTAGCATATAATAATTCTTGCAACTCACATAAACGTTTCACCCGTTTTTTCAGAGCTTTTTTAGCTTCTTTTTTAGTTAAAGAAAGTCCTGCCGTATCAGCAGGATCATAATCAGAAAGTTTAAATTTCTTACCATGTTCAACTTTATATTTTGATCTTAGAATTTCACGAGCGGATTTATCAACCATTATTATTCTCCAATTATTTCAATTTTTAATTAATTTTTCTTGCTACGGCAACGCCTGCAGGTGCCTGACATACAGGCATCATTTCAATCCTATTTATATTTACATGAGATGGTAATCCAACAATCCAACTGACTGTCTCAGCAATATCCTCTGCAGTCAAGGGGGTTGTTCCATCGTAAACCGCTTTGGCTTTTTGAGGATCTTGCAACCTAACTTCACTAAATTCAGTCCCACCACAAAGACCAGGTTCAATATTTGTCACTCTGATCGAAGTACCCAATAAATCTGTTTTTAAATTTAACATAAATTGAGCAATAAATGCTTTTGTTGCACCATAAACATTCCCTCCAGGATAAGGATACGTCCCTGCTATACTACCAAGTGAAAGAACATGTCCCTTCTCTCTTTTCAGCATCCCACTGATTGTAAGCTGTGTCAAATGAATAAGCCCAATCACATTTGTTTGAATCATTTGATCCCAATCTGACAAGGAAATATTAGGAATAGGATCAACTCCCAAAGCCAGTCCTGCATTATTAACCAATACATCAATTTCTTGCCATTCAGCAGGTAAATTTTGTAGGGTCTTTTCGATCTCTTTAGAGTCAGCCATATCCATAACCACAGGATACACATTTCCCGACAATTCTTGAGCCAACTGTTCTAATTTATCTTGACGACGTGCTGTGGCAATCACTTTATATCCATCATGCGCCAACCGACGGGTAATTGCCCTACCAAATCCAGCAGAAGCCCCCGTCACCAAAGCAATTTTTTGTTCTGCCATTATATTTTTCCTTGTTATTAACATATTTATAATAAATTATAAAATATATAGATAATTCGCCACTGAAAAAATCATCATTTAAAACAACTTTACATTATACTCTTTAAAAATCTTCATAATTCCCATAAAATGATTATAGTAATATCGTATTTTGTTTCTTTATAAAAACAAGGTAATATAGTTTTGCATTTCTCTGATCTATCCAACGGTCTTGCGGGTCAATTGTTAATCGCCAGCCCTTTCATTACCGCACCGCCTTTTGCACAAACGGTTATTTTTCTTTGTGCGTACTCTCCACAAGAGGGAGCAATGGGGATTATTGTCAACCGTCATCTTACAAAACCCACTCCCGAAGAGTTGTTACAACAACTCGGCATTGCCCCCATTCCTCCAGACGCTGCATTCTCTGTCAGCGCTGGTGGGCCCGTTGAAAATGCACATGGGTTGGTATTACACTCTACGGACTGGGAAACCAACGGATGTATTCCCGTGACGGACAAGGTTTTGTTAAATGCAAGTCTTGATGTCTTACGAGACCTTTCAATTGGAAAAGGTCCTAAATATTCTTTATTAGCATTAGGACATGCCAGCTGGGCGCCTGGCCAATTAGAAGAAGAATTAAAGAATAGTATTTGGCACATCGCGCCTTGCCATGAAGAAATGTTATTCAGTCCTCATTATACGCAAAAATGGCGTAACGCATTACATTCTATTTCAATTGACCCTGGCAAATTATCTTATTTTATAGGAAAATCCTAATTAGTTAATCAAATACATTTCTAGAAATAAATAAGAAACCTATACAGAAAGAGTTCATATCATTCTTTAACAACTATGATTGTCTACGCTCTTCTTCTTTCTTATTATTCCTAGAATATCGTCCAGCTTTTCTGTCTGGATGGTTACCTAACCCTTGAACTTCCCAGTAAAAATCAGAATAAAGTGTGCTTAGATCAGGATATTAAATGTCTAAACCAGAATCACTTATTTGATACCCAGCACAACTGATAATTCCATCAATAAGAGGAGCGTCAATTTCTACATTTAATTGTTTTTTGTAAATCTGTTTGAATAATGGTTCTAATATTTCATAAAATGTTCTCAGAAAAACATCTTCTTGTTTATATTCATTTAACAGACTTTCTAATCGTTCTGCGCATGCTATTAAATTTTCAAAGTTCAAAGAGGGTTTAAACAACTTAACCATTTTGATTTTTTATTTTCTTTTTCATTAAAATATCAACTTGCTCATCTTGCCCTAGTATAAACGGATGCTTACTGAAAGCAACAAAACCGTTTTTTTGATAAAATGCAATCGCTTTATGATTATGTTCCCAAACACCAAGCCACACATAATCCACCTTTTTTGATGCTGCAATCGACATTGCATGTGAAAATAACGCCTGCCCTATCTTTTGCCCATGATATTCGTGCAGGATATATAACCGCTCTATTTCTATTGCATGATCTTCTTTAAACTCATTTTGAGCCATACCAAAATTTAATTTGATATATCCCACATACTCCTCTTCTATCTTGACCATATAAAATTGTGAAAAAGGATTATTTAGCTCTGAACTCAACCGTTCTACTGATAAATTATTTTGCAAGTAATCATCCATATCTTCCTTGCTATTCACCATATAAAAAGTATCAAAGAAACTTTTTTGAGCAATAGATTGCAAAACATGCACTTGTGTAATGGCTACGTGTTCGATTATCATTTTGTGAACTTACCTTTGAAATGAATATTGTACATAGAATAACTGCAACGTATAATATTTCAAAAGACATACAAAAAAAAAGCATGCTACTTATACAGCATGCTTTTTTTTAACTTTAATGATTAAAAATTAATCTAAAAAACCATCCTGTTTTACAATCGATAATACCGTTTCAATGCGTTTAGAATAGGTATGGTCTTTTAAAGTTCTGGCTTGTGCTTTTCTAGCTGTTTCAAGGATTAATTCTGGATTATTTAAGTATTTATCCAATATTTGTTGGAAATCATAACAGGTTGAAAACACTGGTAACTCATCACGTTCATAAAAATCATGAATTGCATAATTGTCTTCATGAAATAACTGCATTGCACCCGCAGCAGCAACCTCAAACGTTCTGGGACCAGGATTAGAAGGCATAATAATAAAGCGTTTATTTTCAAAATGCAAACTACGACCCAAATTTAATACAATTTTAGAACGTTGATATAATTCAATCAACTGAGCTTTTTCGATACGTGCATCTGAAAACCCAATTCCGAACTCACCCCAACCTGGACCAACAATTTTAATATTCAAATCAGCTAAAGCAGGTTTAATACTGCGCATTACATCTTTACGGCTACCGAATGCAACGCCACAGAACATCACATCAATGTTTTTTTCAAGCGTTTCATCGAGAGGTCGGTAATGTAATTTCTCACATGCAGCTAAAGGCAAGAAATGTGCATGTGGATGCTCGTAAAAATTAGTCCCCCAACGATCACACGAGAAAATCACATCAAAATCATCAACAACACGATAATTGGCATCTTGTTCATAAGGATCTTCTGTTGCCCAGAAAATCGTTATTGCACCAACAGCTTTGGCTTTTTGACAAACTTCACCAAAATAAGTGCTTTCTGGTAAATAAGAACCAATAGAGAATACGATTTTAGGTTTGATATAATCAATTGCTGCAGAAGCACCCGCGATATTTGTTGAAATTACATTTCCTTTACCAAAGACACTTTCCCAACCAGACATGATGGCTTCACGAATTTGCGCATTTGCTTGGGATTCATATCTTCCGCCACTGCAAACCAATACTTTTCCACTCATTTTTTCACTGATAACCTTGGTCACAGCGACATTTTTGGGTGTTGTATCAGCATTGGTTAGATTTTTAGTTGTTTTCTTTTTAGATGCTTCAGTAGCATTCGATGCTTTTGTCGAAGCCTTTTTTGGGGTTGTTCTTACTGCCATTTTGCCCGTTCCCTATTGGTGAGAAATTACTTGTGTTAAAATTTGTTGAAGATTGTCTCTAAATTGCTGTTCATTACATTCTTTATCAATACGTGACAATGCATTATGACGCAGTGTATTCCATAATTTTTCCTCTTGATAAAGCCGAACAATTTGTGATGCAAAAAATTCTGGATTGTAGATTGATGCTGCCAAAATATCTGTATCGTCTGTCCAACCCAATTGACCAACCAATAATTCAGTTGCCACAATTGGAATACCAAAAGATGCTGCCTCATGTAACTTATAGGGTATCCCACCAGCAAAACGTGTTGGCGCGATACAAACACGATGGTCATTGTATAAATAAGTTAAATTCTCTACAGCGCCTAATAATTTAACCTGAGGATATTTTGCAAATACCGACATATCAACTGATGGATGCACATATCCAGCAATGGTGAAAGTAAAGTCGTGACCCATTTTTTTTATAACAATGGGGAAAATTTCACTCAAGAACCATTCCAAACTATCAAAATTCGGCGATAGAGAATCATGCAAAGCACCCACAAACAATAACCCAGCTCGGTCTTCCCATTTTTTTGGAGTTGGTCGGACATTTACCATATGCCCTAAAACTGACACTTGATCAAAGCCCGTTGCCTTTGCATAATTGGCATCAATTTTATTCACCGTGACCATTATCTGACAATGTCTTGCACAAGAAAGTTCACGTTCCAAACCAACCTCTAATGTATCCTCTTCACCCTTGTTAAGACCCAAGACATCTTGACGCAGTAATGTTCTTGGTGTTGCGATAACTTCGGTATCTAAAATCAAACAATCATGAGGAATATAACGATTGGCCTCGCCCATCATTGGCAAAATACGCTGTAAATTATGGGTGCGCCCAATCCAAATGGCGTCATAATAGCCAGCACGTTTGAAAAAGAATTCAGATATATCATCAATCGTTTTATCATAAAGCACTTCAACTGTTTCAGGTAAATCAGAATAGATTTGGAACAAATGAGGATATTGATTGTTAATTGGATACACCGTTACACTGTACCCCAAATTTGCCATTTGGCGAATAATGTCATTTGAGCGCACATATCCTGAACCTAAACTGCGCAGGGGAACTCTATCCTCTATAAATAGAATACGCTTGCTGTTCCCTATCCGTTCACGAGCAATAACAACGTTATCAGAATGCCTTGGATGTTGAAAACATAAAAAATCAGCATGAGCTTTTACAAATTTCTGATGGTTACGACGTGTCAAACCACTTGATACAATAGGATCACTGGAAGCATATTCCATATGTTCCACAACAGCATCAGGATGATAAACAACACGGTATCCTGCTTTAAGTATCCTTACACATAAATCAGTATCCTCGAAATATGCTGGATAATAAATAGGCGAAAACCCTTCTAATTGTAACAATATAGACGTCTTAATCGCCATCATCGCAGTAGAGCAATAGTCGACATCACGAACAAAATTCGCCTCAGGAATTGACGGATCATCCCCCCGTAAATAGCCAATTGTTGTCCCATCTCGCCAGATAATAGAGCCCGCTTCTTGTAAATTACCATCAGGATGAATAATTTTCCCCCCAACAGCTGCGATATTATTTTTCGAAACCAAGTGCTTACATAAAATATCAATCGCACCAGGATATAAGTAAATATCATTATTCAAGAAAACTGTAATCGGTGCTTTGACTTGCTCAATCAAGTAATTACAGGCTCTACCATAACCAAAATTATAGGCAAATTTGGTTAAATGAGCACCTATCAAACAATTTTGTATAAAACGCGTATCATCTGTTGAATTATTGTCGCCAATAAGCAGCTGAATCTTGCCCTTATAATTCGCACGCAAAGAAGCCAACGCGGTCAATGTCACAGCCAGATTATTTTTAACCAACATAATGACACTGATGTCAGGTTTTCCCTCATAAGAAAAGTCCAACTTTTGATGCGCTACCGTAGGCAACATAAAATGTGCTTTTTTCCGAAAATATTCCCTAGACTGAACAGTTTTATTGCTTAACCGATAATGAGAATCTTCTGGAAGATGATCGATCCATGCTTCTAGACGTTTATCAAAGACCCAATGCCCAAAAGCATCCCTGTAAAACCCATTTTCAATATCATCACGCACAGAGCCAGACAGATAATATTTTCTTAGATTGACATCTGGATGAGGATTCCTGCATTCCAACGAGCCATGTAACAGAAAATGTTCATAACCGTTACGGAATTTACTGCGTTTGCTTGTTGAAATTACACCTGCTAAATCAGGATATTCTTCTACATAAAATTGCTCAGAAAACCATGGTAAAGGTTCAAATAAAGTTGGTGTTGGATTCATAAAATAATGCTGTAAAGCACTCGTATATTTCCCCGCCTTTATTTCAACTAGAACTTCGGGATATCGATCTAAATACCATCTTGAATCAAAATACAACGAAACCGTTGCCCTAAGATCAGCTTTACTCATATTTAGCAAGTAATTACGAAATGGGAAAAAAGTTTTTTCCACATCACCCGCTTCGTAACAATGACGCTCATAAACTAACGGATCAAAATAGAGTGATCCTGTTTTACGTAACGCATCCCCCTTTTTTAAATAATGGTCATAAGCATTTACATACTCAGAAGACGCATTAATTTCATAAGAAAACTCGGGATTATGATACAAGTAATAATCAGAGGAAAACAACCAGTGCGGTTGGCATTTTTTATGCCCTATACGACAATAATGATCGAAACCAGCTTTAAACTTTCCTCTTTTAATATCTTTTTTTACAAACCCATATTCATAAAGATACCATTGTTCGTCAAAATATGGATTAGGCGAGTGCCCCAAAAAACCACCAATTTGTTCGTAATATTCTTGAACATTATCAATGCCACAAATCTCCATCTTTTGTGGCACATCAGGGTAAACCATCAAATACCACTTCTCATCAAATTGTGCCCATATGGCACCTTGATATGATTTTTCATCTACGAGAATGTCGCTGATATGCATATAATTTTCGGCATCATCCTCTTGCAAGTCTGCGACATTATAAATATCTGCATGACTGGCTAGCCAATGAACATAAACATTCGGATACACGCCATTATTGATATCTCGTTTGACCTCTTTTTTAAAAGAATATAGGTCTAAATTAATCGGTAACGAAGGCTGTAATAATAAATCAATCCCTCTATCGATAAAATGTGCATACCCATTTCTGTAATTTTCTTCTGATCCTAATTCTTTAAATAAGTCAGAATACTCATTATTGTAAAATTTTTCATCAAACCAAAGCAAAGGTGAATAATTTTCTGGATCATCATTCGTTAAATAATGATGTAATGGGTTAATAAAACAACCATCGTCAATTGATACCTGTACATCAGGATATTGTTGCATATACCAATCTGGATCAAAATACCAAGATGTTCTGGTTAAACCGCTGATCGTATCGATATACTTTAAATAGTGGGAATAAGCACCCAATCCCGATTGTATTGGAAAATTGTAATGACCCACGAAAAAAGCAGGGTCAAAAAATACACTTCCACTAATTCCCTCTTTATCGCCCGCACGCAAATAATGATCGTAGCCATTTGCAAAACCATTTCTTGCCAGGGTTTCATCTGTCAAATGTGTCAATTTTTGGCGATAATACGCCTCGGAAAATAACCAATGCGGTGAATATGTTTGATATCCCAAATGACAATAATGTTCAAAACCAGAAATATATTGTTGCTGTTCGATTTGGTTTTGAACTTCTGGATAATTTTTAAGATACCATTGTTCATCAAAATATGGATTAGGAGAATGCCCTTTGTAACATCCAAAAGAGTGATAATATTCTTCAACATTATCAACCTCCAAGGCTTTCATCTCGGATGTGACATTACTATATTTGCGAACATACCATTCCTCATCAAAATCTTTCCAAAAAGCCTTACCAACATTCGACGTAGCAATGGGACGAGGCTCTTTTTTAGAATCCGTCACAGATAAAAAAGGGGGGGATTGCTCTTTTTTCTCAGTGTCAGAGGTTTTTTGATATTCCGCAAATTTAATATCTTCTTTCTGAGGTTCCACTGTAAATAGGGATTGATCTTCCTCTACCGTCAGAACTGGAAAATCTTCATCCTCATTAATGGTTGGTTCCTCTACTACTTTTTGAACAGAATCGTTACCTTGAACATGCGTTACTTCTTCAGATACATTTCTCTGTGCAACTGATTCTGGTGTCGCCTGAAGATTATTTTCAGGAACAATATTGATTTCTTCTTTTATTGCAGGTGATTGAGCGTCTCTAAAATCGGTAATATTTACCTTTAGTTCATTACAATAACGATCAAATAGTACGTGATCTTCTTTTGCAACCCAATATTCAAAAATATTATGAAACATATGAGACGATACAGCGTTGATGACTTCCTCTTGTAATCCAAACTGCTCTAAATCCAAAGTCTCATTTGGCTTTCGCTTTTCTTGACAACCATACAAAATAAAATGCATATATCCATTTCTTAGAGGTTGACCAACACCAACAGAGGCAGCAACATCGCTATAATGTTCACAATAAAATGTTTCCGAAAAGTCAGCCAAAGGGGAATAATTAAAAGGTGTTGAGTTTGATAAATAATGATGTAATCCGCAAGAGAATTCAAAACATTTAATCGAATTTTGAACCTCTGGATATGTATTTAAATACCATTTTTCATCAAAGAACCAAGAAAGCCTTATTTCGCCAGCATTATCAGTCATGTTTTTCAAAAAAAACTGATAAACCCCACCAGTTGAGGATATTGGCTCATAATTATCTTGCTGCAACGAATAAAGATGAGGATTAAAGAAAAGGCTTCCAGAATATAACTTTTGATCGCCTTCATTTAAATAGTGATCATAACCATTTTTATAACCAGCAAAATGATTGGTCAATTCATTATATTGTTGTTGATAATATTCTTCTGTAAACAACCAGTGAGGTGAATGATCCTTATATCCCTCACGACAATAATGATCAAAACCAGACAGAAATTGATTTGATTGAACAGCTTCGGCAATAGTAGGATATGTATTTAAATACCATTTTTCATCAAAATATGGATTGGGTGAATGCCCTACTTTTCTTCCTTTTTCTTGATAGTATAAGTAAACATCTCCAGCATAAATATCCTCAATTATAGGGAGAATGGAAGCATAACGTTTACGATACCACTCATTGTCAAATTTTTCCCATTTTGGAGCCAAAATATCTTTTTTTACCATGTTATCAATCAACTATACTATAAAAACAATCTGGTTTATTAAATAATAAACCAGATTAATACCTATTTTATTCAAAAAACGATAAACAAGTTATTTAAATTTATCATCGATTATTCGAATATTTTTCTCCATAATATCCTCAGTTAAAACGCTATCTTTCACCTCTTCAATAGCATTATTAACGATATTTACAAGAATACCCGTATTGGCAATTTGATATTCATTGTTTACGATGTTAACTAAATACACATGATAATGTCCATTAAACTGTTTAAAACATCCCTGCTTCAAACGAATATCAGCAATAAAACCATTATTTAACGGTGCCGACTGAAAAATATCTGAAGTTTCATGGCGCATAAGTCGTGATGTACCAACAATAAAGCAATCTTCTGATTGATCGTTCACAAATACAATATACATCCGACCAGCCATTAAATTATTGCGATTAAATGCCCAGCCAGCGATTTTCAAGATCGTTTTATCAGCTGTAACAGTATCATTTTCAACTGTACCCTCCTCTTGAATAAACCCGGTGAAATGTTCAATACAATATTCCAACTCTCCAAAACGTTGGGCAAGAATATTTTTCTCTACAAAACTATCCAGCTTGATTCCACGAATTAAACCATCTTTTTCAATAATACGACTAAAATCATCTAAAATAACTTGATTGCTATGTAAAACCGTATGAATTTTCTGAACTTGTCCTTCTTCAACCTCAATTTCATTGGTTGTCAATTGGAACGCAGCAGAACCATTGACAATATTAATCAAACCAATTCTAAAGCGACCTTCACACCATTTTCCTCTTAAAGCAGCCTGTCCAGCAAAACCATTACGAATAGGTGCATTGGCAAAGCTTTCAGCCACATCGGCACGGTTTTCACGTTGACATTCTAAGAATATTGTCAAATCACTATCTGCATGAATTAAAACAGTATATAAAGAGCCCGCATTGGATAATCCAGGAGAGATAAACCAACCACGAATATGGAACTCATGTGCAGGCTTGAACTTTTTATTATCGTCAATATTCAGTATATGATAACAAATATCATCTAAATAATAATTTGCTCCTTGAACAACTGCCCAATCATCAACAGTCTGTGGCAACTCAACATGTAAATCATTGCCTGTTGGTGGGTCGAAAATATGACGAGGCGGTGCCTGATCTTTCCATGATGCATGTGGCAAATAATGTAAACGACCAATATCCCATTTTAAATTACTGACACCTAATTTATCATATGGAACAACATCCTCATAAACTTTTAATAATTCTTTTGAATAATCAGCCGCTGTTACCCATAATTCAGGGGTAATATTATCCATAATTTGTTTGCGCAGCATTTCATCTGAACGGATCAGTTCAAGACGATCAATCACCGTATTCACAGCACCAATCTCAACTTTAAATCCATTCACACCGTCTTTTACACGATCGCCTAATGCCCCGACATCAGTCACAATTGGAATTAATCCATTTTGCCATGCTTCTGATAAAGAAATACAATATGTTTCGGGCCATATAGACAAAGTCATTGCCACATCCGCAACCTGTAATGCCGCAACTTCACCTAATCCATAGGCTCCGTGCAATATCACATTGTCTCTTTTCATTTCCTTTAAAACATTTTCATAATCTGGTTGCATATATCCAAATATATGAAACTCGTAAAGATCAGGATTAGCCGATTGCAGAATGGACAAAATTGTATCTGCACCCTTTGAACGAATAAAATTCCCAACCGTTGCTACTTTGAGTTTTCGACCGTTTAAAGGTTCATATTTCTTCTGTTTCAATGGAATGGACGTATCAGGTGAAGGAATACCCATAACATAGTTTTTCTTAGTTTCTAAAACAGGATAAATCTTCAACGCCAATTCATAAGAATGTTTTGTTCCAAATAAACAAACGTCAACATTTTTCATAATTTTGGCAACAAAGGCACGTCTTGTCTGCTGCACACCGAATTCTAACTTTTCGGAAGTTTTCAAACAAATATCACAAGCACCGATATTCTTTTTATCAATTTCACAATAACGTTGTTCATAATTCAGTAAATTATAATGAGAACAAACTGCCAAAAAGTCGTGATAAGAGAAAACAACCCCAACCCCACATGCTTTTGCAATAATGGGTATGGATAATGTATGATGCCCTAAATGCTGAATATGAACGATATCAAAACTATATTGATTGACAACACTTGAAAATGCGGTTTCTTCGCCAGCATCATTCATTGAATCCAACCAACCCACATCAGGCATATCAAACCGTTCAATTTCCTTACCATTCACATCTGTAAGGTAACAAGCACCACGTCGACGCAACCAATAAAAAAACTCAACATCTTTGACTAGACTGGTAGACAAGATTTGTTGGTAAACTTCAATACCACCCCAGACATGCTCATGCACCGTAGAATGCGTTACAAATAAAACACGTAATTTCGCTTGACGACGTGGCTTTTCAGGCAATATTTCTTGCTTTTGCTTCTTTTGAAAATCTGCCTGAGTAATCTTGGCAATTTCACTCAAACGATCTTTATATAAATGTTTGTTTAAAACAGCTTTTTGTGTCTCTGTTGCTAGTTTTTTTCTTAATTCTTTTTCATTTAAGATATTGGCAATAGCTTCTATTACTTCATCTGTATTCCGTGCAATGGAAACGCCATCTAATTCTTTAAGATATTTTTCATCCATCTCAAATGGCAGCTCAACGACTTGTGCAGTTCCCGCCAAACCCAATTCATATAATCTTGGTCCAGGAGCTGTCGCTTGCCCTACATCACCATGGCTTGCATAATTACGAAACATCGTCAGCGTCACTTGGCTGGCATTTGCGAAATCAATAAAAGATTCAATGCTGACGGGTCTTGGAATAATACGTTTGATTAAATCCTTTGGTAAAGGAGGCAAATACTCATTACCTGGACATATTAATTTAAAACGAGCTTCTGGGAAAGCAATTAGCAAACGACGCAAAACCTCCACACGATTAGGCCACATCGTCCCAGCAAAGAAAATATCATAATCAAGGTCTTGTGTATTTTTAACGGCTCTATAATGAATAGACTTACTACCAGCTAATGGCAAATAATAAGCCTCGACTTGATAGGCATCAATACAGCTCGGATCATTAGTAAATACATAGTCAAAGTTAGAGGTTACATGAACATTAAAATCCAACATAAATGGGTCTTCGAATGCCCAAAATATCATCGTCTTAAAACAAGGTCTTAACCGTTTGATTAATTCAAAATCAGTACGCTGACCATCAATACAAATCAAAACGTCATGTTCGTGTGTGGCTGCAATTGATAATAAATTCATATTATCAGCGACAACAACATTTTCATCTCCCCAAAGTTCTTTTGCTGCTCGTGCAACCGCAAGCGTCAAATAGGAATTTGAATTATGTGTATAGTTTGTGTTGTAAATAACGGCCATGATTAATCTTTATCACCCAGTTGATATTTCAAAACGTAACGATCGTTAAAAACAGAAGTTACGCGCTCAATTGTTAATTAATTATTACTTCATAAATATCTTGATAAATAAAATAGTCAATAGCTACTTACTATTAAATTAATGAATAGTTTAATCGATCTCAATCATAAAAAAAAGCTAAGTAATTTATACGTACTTAGCTTTTAATTTACTTATTTCTTAAGGAGAAATATTTATTCTACGTCTGTATCATTTTCATTACGACGACGAATAGCTGCTCCCAGAATATCCCCTAAAGAGGCTCCACTATCTGCAGAACCATAATCAGAGATTGCTTGCTTGTCTTCTTCAACTTCACGACCTTTAATGGTTAAAGTCAAACGTCGAGCTGCTTTGTCAACAGTAACGACCTTTGCATCAATGCGTTCACCAACAGAGAAACGTTCTGGACGTTGCTCTGCTTTGTCACGGGACAGTTCTGTGCGGCGGATGAAGCCAACAAGAACATCATTCACACTGACATCAACACCATTTGCTTGAATACCTGTAACCGTACAAGTAACAATACTACCTTTGGTAACACTTGCTAACGCATCAGCAGCAGGATCAGCTTGAAGTTGTTTGATTCCCAATGAAATACGTTCTTTTTCAACATCAACATCAAGAACTTTAGCTTTTACAACATCGCCTTTTTTATAGTTGGCCATTGCTGCTTCACCAGCTTCATCCCAAGATAAATCTGACATGTGAACCATACCATCAATATCCGCAGACAAACCAATAAACAAACCGAATTCTGTAATATTACGGATTTCGCCTTCAATTTCTGAACCAACTTTGTGTGTTTCAGCAAATTGTTCCCAAGGGTTAGGTTGAACTTGTTTCAAGCCTAATGAAATACGACGTTTTGAACTGTCAACGTCCAATACAACCACGTCAACTTCTTGAGAAGTAGAAACGATTTTACCAGGATGTACGTTTTTCTTTGTCCATGACATTTCAGAAATATGAACAAGCCCTTCAACGCCAGCTTCTAGCTCAACAAATGCACCGTAATCGGTGATATTGGTAACACGACCTGTGAAACGAGAGCCTGAAGGATATTTGTTTGCAACATTTTCCCAAGGATCTGCTTCAAGTTGTTTCATACCCAATGAAATACGATGTGTTTCAGAGTTGAAACGAATTACTTGAACGCGAACAGGTTGACCAATTTGCAATGCTTCTGAAGGATGGTTCACACGTTTCCAAGCAATATCGGTCACATGCAACAGACCATCAACACCGCCAAGATCAACGAATGCACCATAATCAGTAATGTTTTTAACAACACCGTCAAGGATCATGCCTTCTGCAAGACCTTGGATTAATTCGCTGCGTTGTTCTGCACGTGTTTCTTCAAGAACTGCACGACGAGACACAACAATATTTCCACGAGCACGATCCATTTTCAAGATTTGGAAAGGCTGAGCAACACCGATCATTGGGTTAATGTCGCGAACTGGACGAATATCAACTTGAGATCCAGGTAAGAACGCCATTGCGCCACCCAAATCAACAGTAAATCCGCCTTTAACACGACCAAAAATTGTTCCGTTAATACGTTGATTGCTTTCGAAAGCTTTTTCAAGAGCAGACCATGCTTCTTCACGACGTGCTTTTTCGCGTGAAAGCAGAATTAAACCGTCACGATCTTCGTAACGTTCAATATATAATTCCACCATATCGCCAGGTTTAATTTCTGGCTTTGCACCAACAGGTGCAAATTCTTTTAAAGGAACACGTCCTTCGCTTTTTAAACCAACGTCAACAATTGCATAATCATCGGTTAAACGAACGATTCTTCCTGTTACAACGGAACCTTCGAACCCAATATCTTGACCCAAGCTTTCTTCAAGAAGGGTTGCGAAATCTTCACCAGCAAAATGATCTTGGTGATTTTGTGTGGCTTCAGCCATGTGCTACCTGTAATCCTAGTCATCTTTACAAGGAATAAATCCTTGTTTTATATAGACTTTAAAATTTGCGCGCCTTTATTTTATCCATATAAAAATAAATATACGACTTTTCTTCAAGCATTCTTGAAAAACAAATGATTAAAAAATAATATTTCCTAAAAATATTAGCGGGGATTATATAGGAATTATATAAGTAATTCAATCATTTCTTATTAAATAATTCAAAAAATTTGATCAAACATAATGTGAATACAGTTAAAAGAATCTTCAAAATTGATTAAAGCCATTGGGATGATAAATTATTTTTTTTCTTTTCATGATAAAAAGCAACTTAATTTGATAAAAATTTGAAAAATCACTACCAGAAAAATAGTATCAAACCATCATAGATTAACGCCCTATCCTTAATTCAAAAAAATCTTAATTTTTCTAAAATTACCAATCAGATTTATACAAATAAACCTAAATTTTTAAATAGTGATCTTCCTTATTCAAGTAACGAATATTTTATTGATTGTTGAATGCTTTTAAAGCAAAATATCGTATCATAAAGTAGCGCTTTTGTATCTTGTTGCTGAATTAAAAGCGGGTTTTCATTGCTCAAGCTCACTGAAATCAACGCTATATAAGAAAATTTTAGCAGAATGTAACCCACTAGGCTTTTCTTTAATCTTTCAATTAATAAGTTGATAATAAGTGACAGTTGATTCCCAACTCACCCCACCCAATAAACCAATTATTTTCATCTTTCCCTGCTTTTGCTATTAAACATTATAAATCTAACGCTGAATAATTTCTAACGCCCGTACTAAAACTTCATTCGCACTCAAATAATCTGTATCAATAATGTGCGCATCTTCTGCTGGGCGTAATGGTGCAACGGCACGAGAAGCATCTGCCTCATCACGTTGTGTCAATTCGAGCTCGATCTGCTTGATTTGTTCTTCCTTGACGGGATCATTGGGGTTGGCTGTATATTGTAACCAACGTCGTTCTGCCCGCACTCTAGGTGAAGCAATTACAAATAATTTTACATTCGCATTAGGGAAAATTACAGTACCAATATCACGACCATCCATAACCACACCTTGTTGCGTGGCAAAATGACGTTGCATATCTAGCAAAGCCGCCCTAACCTTAGGTTGTGCAGCCACTTGACTGGCAACTTTATCTACTTCTGGCGTTCGCAAATCGTTACGATTCCAATCTTGTTGCGTTAATTGCTCTGCAATCTGAACAACCTCATTACTTTTAACTGATAAGCCAGCATCGAGCATTTTCCTGCCTACGGCACGATATAATAACCCTGTATCCAGATAAGGAAGCGATAATTTATCAGCCAAAGCTTTGGCTAACGTTCCCTTACCTACACCAGAAAATCCATCAATCGCAATAATTAGATTGTTACTCATAGGTCAAACTTTGCCCCCAACACATTCATTAATGGAAAGTAATTTGGAAAGCTGGTGCGAATAAAAGTAATATCATCAACGTTAACCGACTTTTGAGCGACCAAACCTAAAATAGAAGCACTCATCGCTAAACGATGATCCATATGCGTTACCACCACTCCACCACCAGGAATATTACCTGCGGTGCCGTGAATGATTAAATCATCACCGTCAATATCGACTTGCACGCCATTTCCACGTAGCATCTCAACAATACTGGTGAAACGATCACTTTCTTTGACTCTTAATTCTTCTAATCCTCTGAAACGCGTTACACCCGTTGCATAAGCAGCAGCAATTGATAAAATCGGATATTCATCAATCATAGATGGCGCATGTGCAGCTGGCACGTCAACCGCTTTTAAAGCCCCTGCTTTAATCACCAAATCCCCAACAGGTTCACCCCCTTCAATACGTTCATTCAGTATTTTAAGGTCTGCCCCCATCCATTTTAACACGTCAAAAGCCCCTGTGCGTAATGGATTTAATCCCACATTTTCAATACAAATCTCTGACCCTTTAATCATTGCCGCAGCAACCAACATAAAGGTTGCAGAAGAAGGATCACCAGGCACATTAATATCTTTACCTTGTAATGTTACTGGTCCTTTAAGGCTTATTTTCTTTCCACCCTCTGGTAAATCTTCAACATCAATCTTTACCCCAAAATGACGCAACATATTTTCTGTGTGATCGCGTGTAGCTACAGGTTCTTCTACACAGGTCACGCCGTGGGCGTTCAAGCCTGCTAACAAAATAGAGGATTTTACTTGTGCCGAGGCAACAGGTAAACGATAGGTTACAGGTTTGGCATGATCCGTTCCAATAATTGCCATTGGTAGCTTTCCGCCATCACGCGTAGCAAATTTTGCACCTGTTTCTGACAAAGGAACCGTAACACGTTTCATTGGTCTTTTACGAAGGCTGCCATCGCCTGTCATAATACTTAAAAAACCATGACTTGCCAAAATCCCACTCAATAAACGTGCAGAAGTCCCCGAATTTCCCATATTCAAAACATCTTCAGGCTCTGTTAATTGACCAATCCCTTTGCCAACAACATGCCATTCCCCTTCAGCAATCCGCTTTGGCTGTGCACCCAACGCCTGCATCGCTGCGGCTGTTTGCATCACATCTTCGCCCTCCAGCAAACCCGTGATATGACTTTCCCCTGTTGCAAGGGCTGCAAACATCAATGCGCGATGGCTGATGGATTTATCACCAGGCACATTTATTTTGCCATTCAAGGGTGTTGGCAAAAAAGAAACAATAAGCGGTTTTATTACAGAAGAATTGGTCATATCTTTACTTTCTAAAATAAATTATTGCTAAATAATTCACTACGGGTCATAAAACTTTTATCAGAAATATTGAAATTGTCATTTTAAAGTTTGACATAAGCCTTATAAACTGGCATGTCGCCTATGTATATTTTATTGGTTAGAGGTAGAATAAATCAATGGTTAAATTAGAGTTGGGTATTAAACGAGTATGTTGTTCATGTGGAACTCGTTTTTATGATCTTAACAAAATGCCACCTGTATGCCCCAAATGCAGCACAGAACAACCGATCGAGTTACCTCGTGGTCGCCCACCCGAAGAAGATAATGATACACTGAGTGATAAAGATTTGGATACTGTAATCGATACTGATGATTTGGATACAGATGGCACCGATGTCGATGATGTCATCGAAGATACTTCTGATCTAGAAGATGATGTAGACACCATCGGATCTGAAATCGAAGTTATCAAAGATGATGGCAGAGACGACGATTCTTAGTTGTTTTAAAAAAAATAGCTTTTATGAGGTCTTGCAATTTTCAGACCTCATTCAATCTTGCTATCAACTAATCAGTTAATTCACGACGATATTTACCCACACCTGTTTTACTTGCAAAACTGCTTTCATATTTAATCTTTAAAAAACAAGATCATTATAAAGGGCTGGGTGACAAATTCAAACAGAGCCTGTCATTGATATCACGACAATACAGGACAAAGTTTTTACAAAATACTTGAGACAAGCATCTAAATAACAAAATCACTTTTATGAAATGTAGATGGTCTATATACTAAACTGTCAGTTTGATGTCCCCTTCCTCTTCTATAAAATACGGTCCAGCAGAGACGATCTCTAATATCAATATACAGTTATTTTCTTTACAATAATCACCTAATGGCAAAGAGGCATCTCCATTCGTCCAGCTGAATGAAGGACCCTCTAAATAATGCCATTTAGCAATATTATGAGTTAATAAATGTGTTTACAATATGATCAATTTTATTGCGGTTAAATATGGTGATATTTTTAATTAACATACCCTGAGGACGACGCCATCAATAAATGGACCACCAGTGTCACTCAATCTGCCAGAACAGGAACGAATTCCGACACTGCAAGTATTTCTTAAAAATTCGTAGAATACATTATTCTATGGTATAAATTTAAGCTAATAAAAACTTATACTTCTTTACTCCAACGCTCAATCTCTACACCAACCCCTTGAGCTTCAGGAATGATATCTAGCTTTTCAAGTGTAACTCGCGCCACATGAATACGTTTATCCTCTAAAATTGTTTCAATGATTGTTTCCGCCAAAGTTTCAACCAAATGAAAATGGGTATGGCTAACGATTGTCTTCACTTGATTGGTAATATCTTCATAGGATACAGTCCGAGCGAGATCGTCAATACCGATCCCTTTATCCTCTGTAACTCCCACAGAGATATTTATCTGTAATCGTTGGGTTGTTTCTTGTTCAAAATCGTAAACGCCAATTCGAGCTTGTAAAATCAAATTCTTAATAAAAATACGTCTTAATGGTGGTCTGTTTGACCATGCAGGAAAAAAGCTCATTTCTTAGTTCTATTACTCATCAGTATATGCCCCTACGGCAGGAGACCATTGTAAATGTTGCCCACCATCCAAAGCTAACATTTGTCCTGTCACAGATGGTAAGCAAAGTAACCCTAATACCGCCCTTGCAACTTCTTGTGAAGTCGTTCCTTGCCCCAAAGGTGTCGATTTACATTGACGATCAAATTGTTCATCGCTTTGGCGCTTATGTGCCATTGCAGGTCCTGGACCAACCGCATTCACACGAATAGATTTTGGTGCCAACGCCAACGCCATCGTTTGCGTTAATGTCCACAAAGCTGCTTTGGAAATTGTATAACTAACAAAATGCGGGGTTAGCGACCAAACTCGTTGGTCCAACATATTAATCACGCACCCCTCGCCACCGGTTGGCAGCAATTTAGCAAAATCTTGAATAAGTTGAAAAGGTGCCCAAAGATTCGGATTTTGGTGGTGTTGCCACGTTTCCAGCGTCACGCTATCCCATTCATCACGATCAAATACACTGGCATTATTGACCAATACACCAATCGGACCTAATTGCTGTGTTGCTTGCTCAACTAAAAAAGCCACTTCATCAGGATTAGAAAGCTCTGCTGTCAATAAGACCGCAGAACGCCCCAACGCTCTGATTTCTGTTAAGACTCGATCAGCCTCGGGCGTATAGCTTCGTGCGTGAACCGCAACATCAAAACCAACCTTGGCTAATGTTAACGCAATCTCACGTCCTAAACGAATAGTCGCACCCGTAATAAACGCAACTCTAGGAATTGTGGTCGGAACCATAAAAAAATCATTTAACAATAAACCAACACCCATTTATAGCCTCTGTTTCGTTAAATATAGAAATATTTTTACTATACGCTTATTTTTATGATGAACCATCAAAAGTTTTTTCGTTAATTATTATTTATCATACAGAAATTAGAACCACATCAAGATTATTCAACATGTCTTTATCCTAAAACTATGATATTTTTTGAAAGATAACAAACAGCTTATTATTTTGGCACTGGAATTGCCTCTTGATGCAGGTACTGTTGATCTGCATCCAAGTCACGTCCAACAGGAAAAAACCACATGCCAAGCATCACAAGAATAAATAACAATCCGATGGCTGATAAATAAATCAACTTTTGCACTTCGTCTTTTCCCGCTCGTTTAAGTCATTATTTGCTTTGATAAGGAGTCAACATTTGCATCATTTCTGTCCACTCTCTTTTAGTTAAACCACTATTTTCCTGTTCAACCGTTTCACCATTTAACATTTTACCCAAAACCTGCATCATAGATGCAGAAAAAGTCACGGCTCCACGACGATAATCTTCAAAGGCTTCACAAGCAATTGGCACCCATGCTTGAAGGGTTTTTAACATCGCTTCGGCATAGACTCTGATTTCATATTGAGCGTGTGGATCGATACGCAATTGTAAGAAATGGAATAAATTATGCAAGTTAATTTTCCAATACCATTGGCTATAACTATTCAACGTTAAATTCATTCTGGCAAGTTCACGTGCTAAACCATATCCACCTTCTTTGGCTGGATTTAACAATGTTTCATAATGATCGTAACATTGTTGAGCATCTTGTTTTAGTAATTGAATGACCGCAGCAGCTTGCTCAGAGGATAAAACATCCCCTCTTCCTTGATTATTAATTTTACTTTGTGCTGCCAATACTTCAGGTTCGGGGATATAAAATTCACGATCCATAATAGAATAACGCGCTGAATATTCATTAACACTTGCCGTACGATGGCGGATCCACTGACGTGCTACAAAAATAGGCAAACGCACATGATATTTGATCTCACACATTTCGAAAGGTGTCGTATGATGGTGGCGCATTAAATAGCGAATTAACCCACGGTCTTCAGAGACTTTCTTTGTCCCAGCACCATAAGAAACCCGCGCAGCCTGAACAATAGAAGAATCATCCCCCATATAATCCACCACGCGCACAAACCCATGATCCAAGACAGGTAATGCTTTAAATAATATAGCCTCTAATCCAGGGGAAACAGGGCGTTTGGTTGGAATTTGAATGTTGGATTGAGAATCTATTTCTGCTTGTTGTTCTGCTGTAAGAGGCATGATAATCCCACTCTGATTAAAAAATAAAGTCGCAAAAGTGCATTTCTTTATAAACCACAAACACAGCGCTGAACACCCATAGGGCAACTAATTTTTAGGGATCGCCGTGATCGTCATATTATTTTGATTAATTAACTTAAAGAAGTCCAGAAAATTCATATTTAATAAACTATTAACACGCTCTGGCGTTTCAAACATAATCGATAAATGCATCATATGCTTGGGATACTGTAAAATATCTGCCAATGTTGTATAAAGTTGGCGATCAAGCTCAAAATCTTTTCCTTTAGAAAACTCTATAAATTTATCAAGTGTGTCCGCGTAAACTTGACTGGTGGTCTGCTTGGTGTTCTGTGCAAGAATTGTGAAAATTCTGTTTTTTAAACCTGCATCATAGACCGATAAATTAACAGCTTTCAATAAAATACTATCCGACCAATTGACAATATAGGGATCGAACATTTTTTGATCCACGTAAAAACGACTTTGCAAATACAACCCTATAAAATCATATCCGAAATAATTTAATTTATTCAATGAAAATAAAGAATCTTTGAGATAATAAGTAAAATTCGAGTGAAATGCGCCGTTAATATGCGTATATCCCAATCTTTTCAAATATTCTGCAAATAAACTATAAGAAGAAGTTAAGTCATAATCAAATTTGTCTGCTAAAATCTCACCGTCCCACGTAGTATCTTGACGTGACAGATGAATATTTAACTGTCCAATTGACAATCTATTCTGATGCGCACGATAACCAACCACACCATATGCTTTAAAGAAAAAATCTGTGTTGGATAAAAAAGAAGCAATGCTTTCTATTTCATTGAACTTGCGATCATTAGACATTTCCAAAATAAATTGATCAAAATGCAAAGCGTCCAAAGATGCAGATCGACCTGTTTTATTTGCAGGGTCAATATCAACATTATAAAAAATATAGGGGCGTTTTTTTGCAGAACCCTGTCTGGTAATTTGCCAGCTTCCTAGACGTAACTTTCCCCATTCTGTATAAAAATAAGCCCCTTTCATATTGCCTTGTTCAAAAGAAATATTCCGAATATCAGCCAAAGAAAATCCTGTTTTTTTATCTGACTTTGTAAATGCTGGTATAGTTAAATTGTCAAATGTTAAAAAAGCAATAGATGCTGACAAAGAAGGTGATTTTAATTGAAAATCTTTAATATTTAAGTTGCTGACACTGCGCGTATCTTTTGGCGTTGCGGATATTTTCCTCATCGTCATTTCTATATTCTGAGGAAATATCAGCTTAACATTTGAAATAACAACCGATTGCGTTAACCAATTAATATGAGCCTTTGAATAAGAATAATGCCCATTAACGCCAACTAGCTGTTGCAGCCTGCTTTGCACATGAAGCAAAGCATCCTGTGCGTGCGTATGAGCGACTTGGTAAATTTTAACCCCAACCCATATAAAGAGTGAGCACATAACCAATATTAATATTAATTTCTTTTTCATACTGCTGGCAAAATTCACAATAGTTAATAAAACCATTTTATATTAAACTTTATTTATCTATAAAGCATAATAAAAAAACAAAGAAACAAAATTATCACCTCTGTTCATCGGTTTCCAGGGGGTAATTAATCCAGCATTCTCAATCCAATGAAATAAACCATGAAATGACTTCCATGGCTTAATTAAAAATTAATGCTTTACAGGAACCGCTTGGATTTTAAGATTTAACAAATCAAACTGCTCTGCTGGGGTTTTTTCTTTAAAATTAGCCCCAGAAATAGGCGTTACTGGTGTGGAGGACAGTTTAATTTCTGTCGTTTGTGGATTTTGCAAAAAGACCTCAAGTGTTTTCACAGTATCTTGCGCAAAAGCAGCAGGAATTTCTTTCTGTTTTTGCATGGTTTCTTTGACCGAGGTCACCAGTTCCTCTTTTAGCTCTGTTTCCGTTTTTACTTGCTCTTGGCTAGCAGATTTTAATAATCTTTCGACAACACCATGATTTTGCAAAATAACGCTGAATTCTTTTAATTTTACATTAGGGTTTGTTAGCATTATTTCAGGGGAATTATAAGAAATATATAATGGCATATTTGCTTGTAATGTTGCATTAATTTTACCGATGTCCTTAAACGTCAAATCCTTTAACGACGCAGATAAAACGTTTGTATCCATTTGATATTGCATATTCAAATTACCTGAAACAGAAACTTTTTGATATCCGATCCGTTTCAATGCTTGCAATAATTCATTATAACTTGTGTTAGGAATAGAAAACTCTAAACCATCAAGCGCATATGTCCCATTGGAGCTCCCTTCTTTGCTCACATCTGAATGAATGGTTAATGCCCCTAGTGAAATAAAGTCATGACCCATAGAGAATTTTAAACCTGAAACCTTACCCTCACTTTGAATGCCTCCAACCTTTTGGATATATTCTTTTTGCAAACCAGCAATATCTTTACTAAATGTATTAGGATTATTGAAATCAAGATTCTTTAGCATACTGACAAGTACCGCCACATCCACTCCAGAAGTTTCATAAGAGGCTAAGGATAGACTTATTTTATTGAAATAGGGAATAACAACAGAAAAATCTTTGATAGACTGGCTGGTTTTACGATTCATGCCATAATCTTTCATTTGATACTGAGCCAATTTAAACACAAATTTATACTCTTCTATTTGCAAATTATCGATACTAAAAAGGTTAAATTGCATTTCCGATATTAATTGAATGTATTCTTTGATTTTTTCACTCGTAGATTTGCTATAATCTTTATCAGTAGCAAACTCTGATTGAGTTTTAAGCATATTTGCCAAATTGATTTGATCAATTTTAAAAGCGCCAATAGATACAGTATCATTGGAATCTTTAACTAATAAATCCTGAAGCAAAATATCTGTCTTTTTGTCTAGCCCATAATTTTTTGTCTGATAGTGAGCGATTTTAAACGCAGAACCATATTTATCTTTGAATTGCAAATCATCAATGTTCAATAAATCAAATTGCACCATTGATAAATTTTGAACCAAAGCTTTATTTCCAGCATCCGATGATCTTTGATTATTTTTATCTGAAACAAATTCTTCTTGCTTTTTTGAAATATCAGCTAAATTCACTTGATCCATTTTAAAAGATCTAATTGAAAAATTATTACGATTTTTATCAGATAAATCTTCTAAAACAATATCCGTTTTCTGACCTAACCCATAATTTTTCATTTGATAATGGGCGATTTTAAAATGTGTTCTGGAATCTGGTTTAAATTCAAGATTTTGTAGGTTTAACAACCCGAAATTTATTTTTGATGGAACAATTTTTTTAATCTTGCCATTTTCAATCACAATCCACCCAGCATCTGCTTTGGCATTGGCAATTTCTGTGTGTTCAATGGTCAAAGGCGCTTCTGAGGAACCTTCTTTTTCTTTAACTGCCAATTTATCAATAGTTAGATTTTTAATTTCATTATCAGAGCTCATCGTGGCACTGACTTTATCAGCTGTGTAAACTTTACCATCTATATATTTTACAACAACTTTATCCATTGTCACTTCTTGTGAAAAAACACCAATATTGTGATCTGCATATGCTATCGTCAAACCAGGAAACGTGCTTTTAATCAATTCAATTTTTTCTTGAAATTTCTTCTCTGCTCGTTGAGAAACGTAATAATATCCGCCCCCACCAACAACGCCAACACCGATCACAACAACAGCTCCAATAACCGCAACTTTACTCATATCAACCACCAAAAATATTCATTATATTCAAAAAAAGCTGTAGAAATATGAACTTCTACAGCTTTATACAGTCAAAAGAATGATGTTAACTGGTTCGTTAACTTATTTTCCCGCTTCTGTTTTAACGGTCAAATTCAATTTCTCCATTATTGATAATGGAGAAATCCCTACCAGTTCCATACCACTCACAGGTGCTGTAGGATTCATTGTAACAACCAGTGGTTTATTAGGATTATTAATCAAATCAATAACCGCTTCATCTGCTTGCTTTTGAACAGGAATTGTTGCATTTGCTTCATCTTGTTTCAGCTCATTGATCATATTTTCTTTGACTTTATCAGCGGATACAGATTGTTTTTTGGCTTCTTGGTCAATGACTTTTTGAAGCAATCCTTGGTTTTGTAAAATAACTTTCAAAGAAATTAGTTTATAATCCGTCATGACTGATTGAGGATTGGTATTTGAAATCGCTGCTGGACCATTGAATTGTAAATCAGCATTCAAGTTACCCATATCCTTGATCGTCATTTCAATAGGGGTAAAAGACCATTGTTGTTTGGCTTTGCTGTAACTAGCTGAAATTTTACCAAATCCATCCAGTTGGCTATATCCCATTTCCTTGAGCGCAAATAATTGAGGATTATGTGCTGTATCGATTTTTAAACCAGAAAATGTTGCAGAGCTTTTTTGGTCGCCGTTTTGATCGATAGCATTTTCAGTTTCAATTTTAGCAAGAGACCAGCCTTGACCTTTAGAATTAAATTCTAGACCTTCCAACGTGCCTTTTTTAGGTTGACCTGGTAGTAATACTTGCGGTGTTTTTCCTTGTTCAACCGTAGCAACGATTTTTGCAAAATCCAAGCCATCTATTTGCATTTGATTGACTTTTAAATCTTCTGAATCTCCTTCGCTATAGCTCGATTTCAATTCAAATTGTTTTAAATTTTGATCGGATTTACGATCTAAACCATAGTTTTTTAATTCATATTGTGAAACCGTAATGGTTTCGCGTCCATTTGGTCCAACAGCTTTGATGCCTTGAAGGTTTAATAAATCAAAACTAACCTTTGAAGGAAAAAAATTCTTAATTTTACCATCTTCTATAATCACAGCATCTTTGGCAGCGACGGCGTTTTTAATATCAATATGATTAATGTCAATCGTTCCATCATCAATCGCAGTATGAAATTTATCCAAAGAAACATCGCCCAACTTGTCTTGAGAAACGCCACTGGCTACCAATGTATCGGCTGTATATTCATGTCCTTTATCATCTTTGAAAACAACTTTATGCAAAGTAGCAGATTTAGAAAATGGGCTAACACTAGAGCTTTCATATTTTAATGAATATCCAGGTATTGATTTTTCAATTAATGAAATGGTTTTATGCAATTCCTCATTTGCTTTATTAGAGGCATAATAGTAACCACCCCCACCAATAATTCCAATACCAATAATAACAATACCAACAACGGCGCCTTTACTCATTAAAACTATCCTTCACTAAAACTAAACTAGCGTCATTATAAATATAGTTTTACTTTATACAATTCCTCTTATAAAAAAAATGATAATCGTTACATATAATCTATAGTTTTATTTATTTTGCCCCCCCCCTTTTTTTATTTTGAAATTTAAGATATGATAATTACGTTAATTCGTTAACTATGGTAATAAACGGTATATGGAATAAGCGTAGTGGACCCGGGGGCAGTACCCGGCATCTCCACCAATTATGGGGATGAAACAGGCTCGACACGCGTAGTAAAGATATATTTTTTACTCGGCATGGTTCCGCCGTTATCGGGCTATATTTTACAAATGCCAACGATAATTTCGAGGCACACGCTGTTGCGGCCTAATAAGCCAATGTAACAAGCGCGGCTGAGGGTGCGCCGGGCAACAGAAGCCCCTCATTATAAATACATATATTAAATATAAAGTTTTAAAGAGACTGTAACATATGACGCATTCTGATGGTTTTGGTGAAAACCCACCCACAAACTTATTACCTTATCAAGGATGGATTGAATCAGCCTATCGCCAAGTAACCATCAATGCATTGAAACATGTTGCTCTAAATGGAATGCCTGGTAATCACAGTTTTTACTTAACTTTTCTTACTGCTTATCCTGGGGTTTCAATTCCTGCTCGTTTAAAAGCACAATATCCCGAAGAAATTACAATTGTTTTACAACATCAATTTTGGGATTTAACGATTGATGAACAAAAACATATTGTATCAGTCGGTTTATCTTTTGGTGGCGTAACATCCACCCTCATCATCCCTTCAGGGGCAATAACCGCCTTTTCCGATCCAGAAGCCAAATTGCTATTTACTTTCTCGCCGTTGCCATTACCTGTTTCTGCGATATCGACCTCACTAATCAAAGAACATACAGACACTAATGTCGAAGCATTACCCACATCCGACATTCCTGATACCCAAGAAGCCCCAGTTATCAGCCTAGATGCATTTCGTAAGAAACACGAATAAAAAAAACTCTAAATAATACAGTATCTCAACAAAGATTTAAGCTCATTATATTTTATCGCTTCCTACTCTTAGTTTAAGATGTTTTTATTAAATGACCTTTTATCTTTTCGAACATATTCGTTAAGATAAAATCATTACAAAATACATTACTATGAAGGATTAATATAATGTCTGCACGTATCTTAGTTTTATACTATTCTGCTTATGGTCATATTGAAACAATGGCTTATGCCATTGCCAAAGGGATCGAAGCGACAGGAGCTACCGCCATTATAAAACGTGTTCCAGAAACAGTTCCAGAAGATATCGCCAAAGCCAATCATTTTAAGCTCAATCAAGCTGCTCCAATTGCAACACCCGATGAACTTGCTAACTATGACGGCATCATTCTTGGCACTGGCACTCGTTTTGGACGTATTTCCTCTCAAATGGCAAGCTTCCTTGATCGAACAGGTGGATTATGGGCAAAAGGTGCGTTAATAGGAAAAGTTGGTGGCGCATTTACCTGCACTGGCTCACAACATGCTGGTCAAGAGTTAACATTGATGTCTCTCATAACCAATTTGATGCATTACGGCATGACAATTGCCAGCTTCCCATTTTCTTTTGCGGGACTTACAGAAATTAACGAGGTTACAGGTGGCACGCCATATGGTGCATCAACCATTGCTGGTCCAGATGGTTCACGCGCAGTCTCTCAAAATGAACTCAATGGTGCTGAATTCTATGGTAAACATGTAGCTGAAATTACCAATAAATTAAAATCATAAAGTAAAATAAAATGCTCTTTTAAATAATTTTTTTTTATTATAAAGAGCATTTTTTAGGTATCTTGCTTATTATAAAATTATGCCAATTCTTTATCAAAGAAACAGGTAACTTGTCTTTCATCATTTGCATAAGATAATGTAATCGCATCAAAGCCATTTCATTTGGCGGCTTCCCATGACATAATTTGCTCATTAATCAAAATTATAATCTGTAGGAATTGATCGCGTTGTTTGCAGTGATATGGAATATTACTGTAATGAACATGCATAGGAAAACGAAGTTTACGCTGTATCATCGAGAGGAGATATGGCGATTATATCATCAAGAGAAAGCCATGGTAACGGATCTGGCTAAGCGTTTTATGGTCAGCAGACCTACGATTTATGTTGTATTAAGGCGAGCTCGGTTGCAATTATTTGTGCCGATGGTCAGCACAAATGAGCGTTATAAAACGATCAAATATGGCATTAAACGCCTTGCTAAGATTGAAAAAACACTTGAGGACAACCTCAGACGGCAAGCCAAAAAATATAACAACTCTTATCCTGGGGAGATGTTGCATGTTGATACAAAACGGCTTCCTTTGTTGAAAAATGAGACTAAACTGCAAACTCGAGAGTATCTTTTTGTAGGTATTGATGATTTTTCTTGAGAACGCTATGCTGGGATTTACAACGATAAATCTCAGTTTAGTGCAGCTCAGTTCCTACAAGACGATGTGCTGGTTCAATGCCCTTATATGATCGAATGTGTTTACTCTGACAATGGCAGAGAATACCAAGGAACACCTGAGCATCTGTTTGTTAAAACCTGTTATACCAATCGGATTAACCAGAAATTTACCAAGCCAGCTTGCCCTCAAACCAATGGCAAAGCAGAGCGCGTCATTCGCACACTCATGGAAATGTGGCATGAGCGTGAATGGTTCGTCAATGCTCAAGATCGAAAGTTAAAGTTGAAACGATTTATAAATTATTATAACATTGTTAAACCCCATAAAGGCATTCAAGGAAAAACACCCTATGAGGTCTTAGATGGTTATTTTAAACAAAATCTGTAAACAACGCGATCAATTTCTACATTTAATGATTATATAATATTTTATGTGACCCACAACTAACTGGTGCATTTTTTCATTGCAAACCATGTGTAATAACATAAATAATGCCGCTAATAACGCCCCTATCATCAACATGTGCAACTCCATGCGACAATCGAAAATAAGGCGATATCATCGCCATCTGCTCTTCACTCAATAAAAATAAATCACTCATCGGCTACCTCCATAACATCAATGAATCATAAGGCAATTAAAATAGGAACTGACAAAATTAATAGGTCTTGACCCTAATCGGAAATTGTTTATTATTTTCAGAGTAATTAGGTGATATTTGAATAGTTTGATCCTTCTATTGTATTTGTACAAAAATAATATTATATTTTTATGTTCAAAAGATATAGGTTAAGCAAAATGACAATTAAACATTTTTTTATTACTAAGAAAACAGAAAATGCAATCTTAGAGTTGCAGGATAATAAATTGGTTATGACCAAAGTTTCAAAGCGTAAACCAAAGGTTTATCTTTCAACAATAGATATGAAAACAGGGGTTATTCATAATAAGTCTAAAATATTTCGAACTGTCGATCTTGTGCTTGTAAATCCTACAACATATGCATTGCAAAGTAAAGAAACTGGTCTTTTTTACTCCAGCGCTCCTCTAAAAGCCGATAAAGTAACAGCATCCGTAGAGGTAAATTGTAGTAAGGTTCAAGAGTGGGAACATTTCAATCTTCAAAAAAGTAAAAATATCATGATTTCTGATGATATTTTAAAAGTTCTGAGTGATCTTTAGCATTATATTATCACAGAAAATGATAGCTATATTGAAATATTAGTATCTAATCATAGAGTAGAGACACTCTCCCAACGTATCCTCAATCAAACATGAATTGCTTTAAAAATAAAACCATTCCAAATATTTGACAGATTTTTAATTGCGATATATCAGGAGGTTTACTTGAATATTGATAAAATTCATATGAATTTATATAATAAAAAGAAAACAAATTGAAAAAAATATTGTGACTTTATCTTTAATGTTGTTTCTATGAATAGCACATGCTCAATCTAGCAAAAAGCAAGCGATTTAGGTTGTTGAAGGGTGTCGCAAAAGTGGATCAAGATAAAGAAAAATATAATATGAAACAAGAAAACTGCTTTGATCTTGATAAACTAAAATAACCTTCTTTATATAGGCGCTCTCTCAATCAAACACGCATCTCCATAAGAATAAAAACGATACCCACTTTGAATGGCATGTTGATACGCATGCCGCATTTTTTCTGTTCCTCCAAATGCACAAACCAACATAAATAATGTTGATCTGGGTAAATGAAAGTTTGTCATCAACATATCAACAACTTTAAAACGATAGCCTGGACGAATGAAGATAGAGGTTTCTTTGTGAAATGGATGTATAATACCGTGTTCATCAACAGCACTTTCCAATAAACGCAAAGAGGTCGTTCCAACTGCAATAATACGTCGTTTGTCTGCTTTGGCTTGGTTTAAATGTTTGGCAACTTCAGGGGTAATAATGCCATATTCTGCATGCATGTGATGATCGTTAATATTATTACTACGTACGGGTAAGAACGTCCCAGCCCCAACATGTAAGGTTAGGGTTAATCGTTCAACGCCAATACGATCAAATTGCGCTAAAAGATCATCGGTAAAATGTAATCCTGCTGTAGGGGCTGCCACGGCACCTGGATGGTGAGAGAAAATCGTATGGTAATCTTTTTCATCTTGTTCTGTCGGACCCGTTGGACGCACAATATAAGGGGGCAGGGCAAGTTGACCAATAGCGCGTAACCATTCATCAAAAGCATTACCTTCAATGCTGAATCGAATGAAGCCACTGCCACCAATTTCTAATTCTTCAACTGTTGCATAAACTTTGTCATCAGGGAAATCGAGTTTATCGCCTATTTTTAATCTTTTACTGTTTTTGATTAATACATGCCATCGTCCATCACCCATTGGGCGATCCAACGTAATTCCAATATGGGCTGTACCGCGCATGGCGGATAATTTTGCATGAATGACTTTGGTATCATTCGCAATAAGAATATCACCTTTATGAAAAAAAGAAGGGAGGTCACGGATGATTTTATCTTCTAGATCATGCTGAGCAGGAATATAAAGTAACTTAGCTAGCTCTTTGGGGCGCATAGGATGATGCGCAATAGAGTTCTCTGGTAAGTCAAAATCAAAATCAACCGTTTGGTTAGTCATTCTAAATTATCCATTATCATCTGGCGGAGAGTTACTATGCCTATAGATAACGAATGATAAGAATTAATCAAGAGCGATCTTATTTCTGGCAATGTTTTGCCAAGCTTTGTAATGGATTATGATCGTCAACATAAGGTGCCAGACCATCGCCAATATAATAAAGCAATCCAACCCCTTTGTCCGTTGCGTATTGCGCAGATTGCCCACCAAAGAAATAAGATGAATCAGCAACTTTTTTAATCCGTTCCTCAAAGGCGCGTTCATTGATAAAAGATTTATCAAGATCAGGAGGCAGCTGCCGACCATCAGTTGCCATGGTCAAGATCAAATCTCCAGCAACGCAGATTTCGATATCAGCATTATTGATATTTGTTTTTTTATAGCATCTTTGCACATCTTTAATCAGCCCACTCAAGCCTTGTTGACACACAATAGGCGCATATCGATCGATGACTTTTTGTGCAGTCTGTGGAGACATTTGTTTTGAATATATTTGTGCGTTGGCTGATATGGGTAATAATAGAACGGTTAAGACTAAAAGCGTTTTTTTCATGAGGAGTTCTCGATAGAGATATAGGAATAACTATATAGAATTATTTGGTTTTCTTGGTTTTGGAATAAACGGTAATTCCTTTTTCTAAAGGGTTTTCCTGATATTCCGATTGTTAATTATACCAATCATCAAATGGAATTTCAAACTTATAATCTTTATATTTTTTCCAAGCATAAATTAAAACAGATTCTATTTTAATTTATGCTTATAATAGTGTCGATCTTTTTCACAAGTCATTTGAGGGATAAGCTGTGCAAGATCGTCTTGCGCAAGAGCTCATTGCTGAAAAAGGTTACGATGCGGACAAGTTCAGGCAAGCCTTGAATAATGGAAACATAAAGCCTTGCATTCCTTTTCGAAAAGCTAGAACAGGAACCATCCTCTTTAACAAGACAATCTATAAATTATATCATAAGGTTATGAATATATTTGCAAAATTCAAGGATCGGAGAGTATCGACACGAGATAGGAACGATACGCTCATACCTTCTTCTCCGCAATATGCATCCCTACAAGTGTCATCTTTTATCTCAATGAATGAGTCCTGACATTAGAGGGTATACAAGAGTTGTTGCATTTATTTAAGTAAAATATATTTATTTATCTAATTTTGTTTAAAGGTTATAAATATTTGTATTAATAATATTATAAAACAGATTCCTGCTGAAAAATAAGGTAATTGTAATGGATTGAAGTCGGAGACTAACAATAAGCCTCCTAAGAACGTTCCTACTGAACTACCTAAATAGTTAAAAGAGCTATTAAGTGCCACTGCAACTGCACCATTAGAACTGTTGATAGAAAATAAAATATGCTGCTGTGATGGAAGATAAGACCATCCCATAGCACCCCATATTATAAATGGTAAAAAAGTCCAAGGTTCATTAAAACTTAATCCTGTAGGTAATAAAAAGAATGTTAATGTTAATATTATTAAAATTCCAATCATTAACAATTCAGGTTTTCCCGTTTTGTCAATAACTATACCGATTGTAAAACTTGCAATAACTCCTCCAACTCCCCAAGACCATAAATATAAAATAGTATGAGGTGCTTCAACAGTTTGTTGTAATAAAGTAGGGATATATGAATAAAGTCCTAAGCTAATCATGGCAATTAAAAAAGTAATATATACCGTTGTTGCTGTATAAGCTTGTGTTAATAAGGATAATCGTTTTTTTAATGAAGGAGGTGGTGGTATAAAAAGATTGGGAAAGTTAAATAATAAACCACAAAGGCTTAGAATACCAATAAATGTTATAATCCAAAAACAATTTTGCCAACCTAAATAAGTTGCAATGTTTAACCCAACAGGAACACCAATAACTACCCCAGAGCTCATCCCTGCAAAAATAAATCCCAAAGCTTTTCCCTTATTGTTTTCTTTTGATAATGCAACAGCCGCAGAAGAAGCCATTGGTGAAAATAAACCCGCCCCTATTCCCGCAATAGCACGGGAAAATAAAAGCATTTCTAAAGAGATACTTAGAGCACTTAGTATATTTGCAAGAGTAAATATAAATAATGCTAAAATTAATACTTTACGTATTGACCATTTTGCTAAGATTGTAGAAAAGAAAGGCGCTGAAAGTGCATAACAGAGTGTAAAAACAGTTATTGTTTGTGCATTTTGTACAGTATTTGTACCAAAACTTTGTCCAATATCAGGTAATAATCCTGTGGTAATATACGCATCTAATCCAAGAGAAAACATTCCAATAGATAAAAATAATAATTTATTCATGAAACAAATCCTCTTTAGTATTTGTAATTTACGTTATATTTAAAGTAAGTGCACGTTTATTTGATGTAAATACAAGTATTTGTTAATTTGTTTTTATAAATATCAAATCATAATTTCATAATCATTTTAAAAGTTAAGGAGGATATTATGATTACAATTGCTGTATTAACGACAGATTTGAAAAACGATTTGCAAATAAAAATAATGAAAGAAAACAAGCTATTACTAATGTAAGAAAGTCTTTTTCACATTTTTTAAACGAAATCAGAAAAAAGAGACAATTCCTACAAATAAGATATTTAGTCAAATACAAAATATTCTTGTTTTTTATTTAAAGCGCATTCTCTACTTTCTTTTCAACGCATAAATTTATATAAAGAACCTTATCCATTCAATATTTATGCAAACAACTGATATGACCCAACCAAAATTCCACTGGACTAAACAAGCTCAACATCACAATGCGCGTGCGGGAACCTTACATACTGCACATGGCGACGTACAAACCCCAACCTTTATGCCCGTAGGCACTGTTGGAACTGTCAAGGCCATGACGATGGATGCCGTGCGCTCTACGGGTGCAGGAATTATATTGGGAAATACCTATCATTTGATGTTACGTCCAGGCGCAGAGTTAGTTCATGAGTTGGGTGGGTTACATAAATTTATGGATTGGTCTGGTCCAATTTTAACGGATTCAGGTGGATTTCAAGTCATGTCCCTTGGAGATTTGCGGAAGCTTGATGAAGACGGCGTAACATTTAGATCTCATATTGATGGGTCTGCACATCGATTAACCCCAGAAAGCTCTACTGATATTCAATATCTATTAGATGCCACCATTACGATGTGTTTTGATGAATGTCCTGCCCTACCCGCCACTTATGAAACCATTGCTAAATCAATGCGGATGTCAATGCGGTGGGCAGAGCGTTCTCGCAAGCAATTTAAAAACCGTCCTGGCTATGCACAATTCGGAATTGTGCAAGGTGGTATTGAACCTGATCTTCGTGCTGAAAGTGTCGAGGCATTAACCAATATTGGTTTTGAAGGATATGCTATTGGCGGGCTGGCAGTTGGTGAACCTCAAGAACAAATGTTCTCTACCCTTGATTTTACCACACATTTAATGCCTACCGATAAACCTCGTTATTTAATGGGTGTTGGCACGCCGGACGATATGCTGGGTGCCATTGAACGAGGGATTGATATGTTTGACTGTGTGATGCCTACGCGTGCAGGGCGCACAGGGCGAGCTTATACTTCACGAGGCACGTTAAACATGAAAAATGCGTGTCATATTCATGACCCTCGCCCCATTGATCCAGAATGTGATTGCCCAGCTTGTTCCAAACATAGTCGCGCCTATATGACCCATTTATTCCGTGCCAAAGAAATATTGGGGGCAATGTTATTAACATGGCATAATATTGCTTACTATCAACGCGTTATGCGCACTATCCGCCAAGCAATTATTGAGGATGATTTAACAGAAGTTGCAGCAGGTTTGCGTGCCAATTGGATAAAAGGCGATTGGTCTGTTGATGAATAATATTTATAAAAGTGATGATAATGTATTTTATTCATTATATAAAATATAGATAATATGGATGAATACTCTATAATAAAAAGGAGCATATTGATGAAATTATCTTCCAAATTAGTAGAGTTATTTTTTATTTTAGGAGTTATCGTTATGAATATCGCACAAACACAAGCCACCCCATTACATGAAGCTGTTCGTAATCATGATGTCAAAAAGGTCATGGAGCTTGTTAAAACAGAAGCAATAGAAGCACGCGATGGACAAGGCAGAACAGCATTAATGATGGCCACACAGCAAAATCATACAAAGATTGCAAAAATATTAATTTTTGCTGGAGCTGACGTAAATGCCAAAGATAATATCCAGGATACACCTTATTTGCTGGCTGGCGCACAAGGATATAATGATATTTTAAAACTGACTTTGGAACATGGTGCAAATATCAAAGATACCAATCGATTTGGTGGAAATACCATTATCCCTGCAGCAGAAAAAGGTCATCCAGAAACTGTTAAAATCTTGTTAAAAGCTGGTGTTGATCCTAATCATATTAATAGATTAGGTTGGACGGCATTGCTAGAAACGATTATTTTAGGTAATGGATCGCCTTTGTACACAGAAATCGCCGAAATTTTAATTAAAGGGGGTGCAGACGTCAATATTCCTGATAATGAAGGGATCAGTGCATTACAACATGCCAAACAAAAAGGTTATAAAGATATGGTTGATCTGTTGATTAAATCTGGCGCAAAAGAATAGTTCTTCTATAATAAAAAGACGAGCAAAAAGACAAAACTATAGATGAAATTTGATCAATTTCAACCATCTTTTTCTCTATACTCGCTTTTAAAATAGATTGAATACTCTCCCTCTCCATCTCTTTGTACATTTCGGTTACAGGAGTGATAAGAGGGAAGTTTATATTATTTGATAAATACAGTATTTGAAAACATGTTTTGAATAGAGTGATTAAATACAGCTTCATTTTTATAATAAGAATTCGGGTAAAAATTTACACGCATATTTAACAAAGATCCTAAAATAGCTATATGTAATCGATCTGTATTAACCACTTTATATTCTCGTAAAAAACTGATTAATGAACGTGTAGAGTTTCTTGCTAGACTGATATTTGCCCAATAATCGCCATTCCAAGATAATGAAATATCGTGATTATTTTCATGATTTGCCTTGGTTTTAGATTCATCATCTGTTCTAAAACAATTTACCTCCTCCTTAAAACCAACAGGAGCTTTTTTATCTAGATATTTATTTAAAATTAATCCAAAAGCCATATCATGGGTTAATAATACAGATTTATTCGCAACATATCCTAAACTTAGTATTTTACTATATGAGACCTCTTCACGACAGCAAATGATAAACCGATCTTGATTGTAAGTAAATAGATCATTATAGCCTCGAATCGTATGAGGCAAAATTATTGTCTTGTAGAATAATTTATACTGTTGATGAATGAAATTATACCCATCTAAATATAATCCCTCAATCAAATTTCCACCGCCAGCATATAGTAAAATATCGCGCTGGGAATCATAACTTTCCTTATTACTCCAAAAATGAAATGAAAACCCTCTTTTTTCGAAAAAGTCATAAGTGGCTGCAGCAATAACACTGTCCCCAGCATTCCCAGGATTAGATTTGTATATAAAGCGATATTTATAATGAAAGTCATTTAGTATATTCGATAAAGTATCGTTATAAAGCATATGACAAATCCCGACATAAAAAACTATTATAGTTACTATTTTGTAGTATAAATGAATTCGCAAAATATCTCTATGAAAATCACATTTAGACCAAAATTAGATAAAAGTACTGTAAATTATGAACAAAATATTAATAATTACCCCTGATATAGAAGGTCCAATTCGAAATGGTGGCATTGGAACTGCATTTACCTCATTATCGCACTTACTTGCGTCAACAGAGCACTCGATAGATATATTGTACACAACACCAGTGTCAGAAGTTGCAGATAAACCCATTGAATATTGGGAAAAAATTTATAAAAAAAATAACATTAATTTTATTCAACTCGATTTTCCAAAAGATTTAATTTTTACGAGCCCACATTTTAGAAATATTAGCTATCTTGTCTATAAATGGTTGGTAAATAATAATTATCAGACTATTATTGGTTGTGAATGGCAAGCTCTACTTTACTATAGTTTACTTGCAAAAAAACACGGGCTCAACTTTCTTAATACGAACTTCATTATCAATACACATGGCGCGACTTTATGGGCAGATGAAGGAAATTATCAACTTCCCTATGGGCAAGATAATATCGAACTCTACTTTATGGAGCAAAAAGTTGTCGAAATGGCAGATGCAGTTATTAGCCCTTCACAATATTTGCTTGATTGGATGACTAGTAAGAAATGGAAACTTCCACAAAACACACAAGTCATTTTAAACTGTGAACCTTTTTTATTAGAAGAACCTAAAACGATAGAAAATAAAACTAATAAAGAGTCCTATTTAGAATTAAAAAAAGACATAAGCGAAACTGATCCTACCAAAGTTGAAATTGTTTTCTTTGGTCGCCTTGAAACCAGAAAAGGTTTAGATATATTTTTAAAATCATTAGAATTATTAACTTTAGAACAAATTGACACTATTTCTAAAATTACTTTTCTTGGAAAAAATGTAAATATTCATGGTGTTGATTCTGTTACCTATATTCGTGATAAAATCAAACATATACAAAAACAAATCACTGAAAATACTGATCCTGCGCAACTTAAACAATTTTTACTAAAAAGTAAAAAAAATAACCAAGTTAAAAAGTCAGATAAGTTTGAAAAATCAACAATATCCAAAGATTTAAAGCCTGATTTATCCAAAAAAATTAATATTATTAATACTTATAATCGGATGCAAGCACATGATTATATTCAAAATAAGAATGTGCTTGTGGTGATTCCTTCTTTGGTTGAGAATTCTCCCTACACTGTGTATGAATGTTTATTAAACAAGATTAATTTTATTGCTGCTGATGTTGGTGGAATTCCTGAACTGATCAAACCAAATCAGCGTGAAAATATCTTGTTTAAAACAACACCCGTTGAGCTTTATAAAAAACTTTCATATAGAATAAATTCCTTGCGTGTCAACGCTGAACTCATTCAAGATTTAAACACTATTCATCAAAATTGGCTCAAGGAATTAGACAAACCAGTCTCTATTTTACCCTCACCAAATACCCCAACAAAAACTCCAAAAGTAAGTGTTTGTTTGACCCATCATAATCGTCACACATTGTTACAGCAAGCCATCACCTCTTTACAACACCAAACTTATGAAAATTTTGAAGTTATTCTGGTGGATGATGGTAGTAGAAGCAAAGAAACACATCAATATTTAGACTTAATTCAACCCTATTTTAACAAAAAAGGCTGGAAAATCATAAAAAGCACCAATAATTATCTTGGCGCTGCTCGTAATCTTGCCGCACAACATGCTCAGGGTGAATATTTATTATTCATGGATGATGATAACGTTGCAAAACCCCATGAAATCAGCACATTTGTAAAGGCTGCTTTGCATTCTAAATGCGATATTCTAACGACCCCTAGCGAAATTTTTTATACAGAGAAATATCCTTCTGATTTAGAAGATACAACTACATATTGGTTGCCAATAGGTGGGGATTTGAATACCGGCAGTATTCAAAACTGTTTTGGAGATGCAAATGCATTTATAAAAACACAAGTATTTGCTGATCTTGGGGGATTTACTGAAGATTACGGTATTGGGCATGAAGATTGGGAATTCTTCGCCAAGGCGGTGTTCAAAGGATATCAGTTAGAAGTTGTTCCAGAATCGTTGTTTTATTATCGCGTATTAAATACTGGAATGTTTTTAAGTGGAAATAGTGCTAGAAATCTTTTCCGTAGTTACCGTCCCTTTATGGATTCAGATGGAAAAACCCCTTACGCACTGGGATTAATACCAGCTTTATACGACAAAATTAATAATTTAGAAGGTGAGTTACATCATTGTAAATCTCAATCTCATTATAATGAAATTTATGCTATTAAAGAACAATTAGATCATTTATTTTCACAACAAAAAGAGGGATGGGCTAATGATCGATTTAACATCCTGAATGAAAAAATCGAGGCGCTCACATCTCAACAAAAAGAGGGATGGGCTAATGATCGATTTAACATCCTGAATGAAAAAATCGAGGCGCTCACATCTCAACAAAAAGAGGGATGGGCTAATGATCGATTTAACATCCTGAATGAAAAAATCGAGGCGCTCACATCTCAACAAAAAGAGGGATGGGCTAATGATCGATTTAACATCCTGAATGAAAAAATCGAGGTTCTTCTATCCGAACATAAAGACCATTATGCTGACAACAAATTGGAGGCGCTTGAAAATAAATTAAATAAAATATTAGAAACTATTGAACACAATAATAATCAGAAAACCTTTAAAAAATATCTAAAAAAGTAAACTGATGATCGCATGGTTAATTATTTTTATACAATTAACCATGCTTATCATTTTGTTATAAACTTTAAATCTTGTAGGATAATTTTGGACATAAAATATCCAATGACCTCGTTATTATCGGTCAATTCTGGGTGAAATGAGCATACCAAAATATTACCTTGCTCTGCCATGACGATTTTATCTTCGTAAGTTGCCAGAGCTTTTACGCCTTGCCCAACAGAAGTAATAAAGGGCGCACGAATAAAGACCGAAGGAATGGCTTTGCCAACATTCTCAATATCGAGATCAACTTCAAAGCTATCAACCTGACGACCAAAGCCGTTACGTGTCACGGCAATATCAATCAGATTCAATGGCTTTAATTTCTCTCCACCATCCGTGATGCCAGAACCGCATAAAATTAATCCTGCACATGTTCCAAAGACAGGATTGGTTTTGGCGAATGCTTGAATAGGTTCATATAGGTTTACTTGTTGGATCAAACGGCTGATTGCTGTTGATTCACCACCAGGAATAATGAGTCCTTGAACCTGTGCCAAATCAGCTGGAGTTTTAATGGCAATGCCTTGTCCACCCAGTTGATTGATCTGACTGATATGTTCACTGACCGCCCCTTGCAGGGCTAAAACTCCAACTTTCTTGGTCATTTTATTGGCTTCTATCTTGCATACGGTCTGAACCGCTTAAATTCTTCATTTCGATCCCTTTCATAGGTTCACCTAAACCTTTTGAAAGTTCTACGATCATTTTATAATCTTCAAAATGCGTTGTGGCTTGAACAATTGCACGAGCGAATTTCTCTGGGCTGTTAGATTTAAAAATACCTGAACCAACAAACACACCATCCGCACCCAAAGACATCATTAATGCTGCATCTGCTGGGGTTGCAATACCGCCTGCTGCAAAATTCACAACAGGAAGTTTACCCAAATCTTTGATTTGTTTTAACAACTCATAAGGTGCCCCCATATCTCTGGCAACAACCATTAACTCATCATCAGAGGTAGCAACAACGTCTCTGACTTGAGCTTGCACCATACGCATATGACGAACAGCTTCGACAATATTTCCTGTTCCTGGTTCGCCTTTGGTACGAAGCATAGAAGCCCCTTCCCCAATACGACGAAGTGCTTCGCCAAGGTCACGACACCCACAAACGAAAGGCACGGTATATTGGCTTTTTAACAAATGAAATTCATCATCTGCTGGAGTTAATACTTCACTTTCATCAATATAATCAACGCCCATTGCTTCCAAAATACGTGCTTCAGCAATATGACCAATACGAGCCTTTGCCATGACTGGAATAGTAACGGCTTTCATAACTTCTTCAACAATGGTTGGATCAGCCATACGAGCCACCCCACCGGCCGCACGAATATCAGAAGGAACACGTTCCAATGCCATAACCGCAACTGCGCCTGCTGCCTCAGCAATTTTTGCTTGTTCAGCATTCACAACATCCATAATCACGCCGCCTTTTTGCATTTGAGCCATGCCGCGCTTTACGGTATCAGAACCAATCTTTTTATTCATTTTTCTCTCCAATTTACAGAATTGCCCCATCATGCAAAAAAAAGCAAGAAATGACAACAACCAATTGGATTGTTTTTTACCCATCCAATTTATTTAAATATTTTACCTTAAAAATATAACATTTGGATTTTATATCTTTCATTAAACTATACCCCAGTATAGTTTAATGAAAGATATAATATGCATAGTCTCCACAATAAAAAAAGCTACTGCCATGCATTCGTCGCATCAAAGGGTAATCTGAATCTTTAGAAAAAGCATTAGAATTGGAAGAAGATTGCTTAAATATCCTTCAACATATTGCTGCAATTCGAGGTGCTGTGAATGGGTTGATGGTAGATGTGCTTGAAGGACATATTACTGAACATGAATATATTATTGATAATGAACATCTTCACTGACCCAAACTCAACAAATAAAAAAATAATATCACTTAAATTACAAATTGATAAAATAGATAAAAAATCGTTTCAATCAACATTATAAACAAACACTATGTGGAACCTATCTTCATCTTCATCCCAGCCTTTATACCAACAAGTTATTAACCTAATCGAACAAGCGATTATGAATGGACAGCTATCACCAGGAGAGCGTTTACCTTCTGAACGTAAAATGAGTGTTCTGTTGCAAGTCAATCGTTCTACAATTATTCATGCATTAAATGAATTGACCGATCGAGGCGTGATTATTCGCAAGATTGGCAGTGGCTCTTTTGTTAATCCCGACAAATGGGGATTACAAACACATCCTTTGATGAACTGGCAGCCTTTGAAATCGGCTTATACCCAGTTTCCTAAAGATGATTATACCTTACAAGTTCAGCATTTTCGTAAAGAAAGCAATGAACATCAAAAATCAATCAAAGACATGGCAACAGGCGATCTTTCCCCAACTTTATTACCCGATTTAAACTTTATGGATTTGCCTATCAAAGACCTCTTATCCCTTGAACAAGATGATGAAACCACACAGCTAGGACTTTACTCTTTTCGCCAAGCAGTGCAAAGCCACATGCAAAAACGATTGGGATTAAAAGTAGATTTATCTGAAATATTGATTACCACAGGCACGCAACAAGCGTTGTTTTTAATTTCTCAAACCCTATTAAAGCCTGGAGATCGCATTGGCGTGGAAGCCCCCTCTTCTTTCTATCGATTACCGATTTTTCAAGCCGCTGGATTACGAATTTGTGCATTACCTATGGATGATAATGGCGTGATGTTACAAGAATTAAAAGCGTTACTGCAAAAACATCCGATAAAAATGGTGTTCTTAAATCCTTTATTCCAAAACCCTACGGGCTCTTGTATGGATCAAAAACGTAAGCAACAGATTTTAAAATATTGTCGTCATCATCAAATTCCAATGATCGAAGACGATGCGTGCAGCATGTTGTCTTTTTCATCAAACATCAATATTACCCCAATCAAAACCTATGATACCCACCAGCAAGTGATTTATATGGGGTCGTTATCTAAATATATGGGAAAGAATATTCGAGCTGGTTGGATCATTGCCCCCAAAGCCATAATTACTCAACTCGCACATATTCGACAGCAAATTGATGGTGGATTAAGTGTTTTACCTCAATTATTGGCAGAGCATTATTTACGGTATCAATTAGACCCACATTGTAAAAATTTAAGAAAACAACTTTCTATCAAAGCAACGCAACTATGCCAATGGTTAGAAAAATATCATAAAGATGATTTATCTTTTACCTCACTTCAAGGAGGATTATATTGTTATGCAAAATTTCATGAGGATAAAATCAAAGACATGCCAAGGATTTTACAAAACTGGCTAAGCCAAAACATTACCATCGCCAAAGGAGAAGAATTTGGCGGGAAAGTTGGTGAAATTCGGTTTAATTTTTCACAGTTTTAAGAAAACTATAATTTTTTTACTAAATCCACCATAACTTCTCTACACTTAACTCTTTGCTCTTTTGAAACTTGAATTATGTCGCCATAAACTTCATGCGAATGCTTATCCATTTTACTTAATGGTAACCCTTGATTAGCAGCGATCTCTTCACTAGACAAATGATCCTAACAATAACGCCGTTCCATACATACCCACTGCGAAAAATGTATGTGCAATGATCCCCAAAACGCGGACAGTCCACGCATTGGGTAACTTAGAGGCTGCAAAACCAAGACCAAGACCTGGTTGTAGAATAAACCAACCTGCGCCCAATGTGATAATCCCCCAAATCCATACAGGCAGGAAAGCTGGATTGGCAAACCATTCGTGACCACCATAAAGCGCAAAAATAACGCCATAGATAATCCCCACCGCATAATGAAAAATCCATCCCAATGCGAGTTCATTTTTATAAGGGGTCAAATCATCAATGGTATCATTAAATAATTTACCATCTTTGAGGTTCCAAACCCATCGCCCTATGGGTGCCCAATTGGCTCTGGACTGTCCTGGCAAAAAGCCAAAAATCATATCCCAGATATCTAAAACAACAGTCGCACCAAACCCGATTATAATGCCGTCTATAATTAAGCTCATCCTATTTTACTCTTTAACGAATTGTTTATAATTTCATAAGACTATATAGTCATCTTGTTATAAATAAAAATAAAAAAAGAGTTCATAACCTATGAATACCACCATCATAATCGCTTTATTTATCATCATTGTTTTATTACTCTATTATATCAAAAAAATCGAAACGATTGCTGAATTGAAAAAGCATCATCAGCAAGAAATCAATGCACTCAAAATAAACCCCTATAAAGATATGAATGTATTAAGAGCTGAAAAAAATAAAGAAATACGAATTTTAGAAGAAAATTTACATAAATTACGAACTGAATATTACAAAGGGATTAAGCTGCCGATAGAACACGCACTAACCAGTTCAAGAAATGCTTTCAAAAGAGAGTTGGGAGAATTATTTTGCCCGTTTCATAAGGGTTTCCCCTATCATCCAAAGGATTGCATGTTTGTAGGCAATCCAATTGACTATATCATTTTTAATAATTTAGATGGATACCGTGATGGAGAAAAAAATATAGAAGATGTAGAAATTATATTCTTCGAAGTTAAAACAACTCATTCTGCGCACCTCTCTACAATTCAAAAAGCCATCAAATATGCAATTGAGAATAAGAAGATTAAATTTAAAACATTTCAGTATGATGAGAATACTATTAATAAAGGAAAAATAACCTTAAGTGAAAAGTATAATTAAAAAAACACGCTTTAATATAATGTCACTGCCATTGCTTGGTCTATAAACGATTGAATATATGACAGCTCTTGATCTTTTTTACGTATTCCAACATGAATATGTTTGGATATGCCATTCTTTCCTAATCGAACGGCAGCAATCTTAAATTGCTTCATATTTTCTTTGACTAACCATAAAGGTAAAGCCGTTACGCCACGATGGCTTTCGACCATTTGCAAGATAATATCTGTTGTTTCTATGGTTTTATGTTGATGCGGAATAATCCCCGCTGGAATCAGAAATTGGCTGTAAATATCTAAACGATCAACTGGCACTGGATAGGTAATCAAGACTTCGCTCAACAAATCAGAGGGTTGAATATATTTCTTGCTTTTTAAGGGATGATTTTTACCCACAACTAAAATCTGTTCATAATCAAACACAGGTTTAAACCATAAATCCTCTTTGAAAATTGGATCAGGTGTGACCAACAAATCAATTTCATAATTCTCTAACGCAACCAAACCACCAAATTTGAATTTTTGCTTTACGTCAATATCAATGTTTGGCCATGCTTCTAAATAAGGAGAAACCACTTTTAATAACCATTGATAACAAGGATAACACTCCAACCCAATACGTAAATTACCCGCTTTTCCCTCGGCATATTGCTGTATCATCATTTCTGCATGATTCAACTGAGGCAAAATACGACTGGATAATGATAAAAGATATAACCCCGCTTGCGTTAACCGTAAATATCGACCATCCCTGACCCACAATACCACACCCAATTGTTGCTCTAGCTTTTTCATTGTATGGCTTAATGCGGATTGGCTAAGGCATAATGTTTCCGCAGCTTTTGTCAAAGATTTTTGCTTATCTAGTTCTTTGATAATCTGCAAATGAATAATTTCGATCATTTAGTATCATTACCTCTCAATATTATACACTCATTGAACCATGCATTATATTCATAGTTCAATGAATTAATATCATTTTTATTTCAAGTTTGTTTTACCTATTATACTTGTAATTCACGTTCAACAGGAAAATAGACACATGGTAACGACACATAATCTTGGCTTCCCGCGCATCGGTGTTAAAAGAGAATTAAAATTTGCACTGGAGGCCTATTGGAATGGTTCAGAAACACAAGAAACACTTTTGCAAACAGGCAAAGAATTAAGGCAAACCCATTGGCAACATCAAAGTCATTTAGATTACATCCCAGCAGGGGACTTTTCTTTTTATGACCATATTCTGGATGCCAGCTTTTTATTAGGAAATATTCCAACCCGTTCGATCAAACAACAAGATACGCTTTTAGATCAATATTTTCGTGTTGCCAGAGGACGCTCGGTCAATGATATTGCGGACGGTAACCAAACTTTTGCAGGGGAAATGACAAAATGGTTTGATACTAATTACCATTATATTGTTCCTGAGTTTACCAATGATACAAAATTCTCGTTAAATCCAGAACATTTATTACAACAAATCAAAGAAGCCCAACACATTAACCCCAATGTTAAACCTGTCATCATAGGGCCTGTCAGTTATTTATATATTGGTAAAACCTATGGTGATCTTGACAAAATTAGCTTATTGCCACAATTGATTGAAACTTATCAACATTTACTAAAAATACTTGCTGAACACCAAGTGAAATGGGTGCAATTTGACGAACCAATTTTAGTCACTGAACTTTCTGAGGCTTGGAAAAATGCGTTTATCTCAACCTATCAAGTCTTAAATACGCCTAATATTCATATTTTAATTGCCACCTATTTCGGACAATTACAAGATAATCTTCCTTTGCTGGCTGAGTTGCCTGTGCAAGGGGTTCATTTAGACACAATCAATGCTTTTGAAGAAATTAATCCACTGATAAATGCCATCACAGACAATAAAATCATCTCATTAGGGGTTGTTAACGGGCGTAATATTTGGAAAAGTGATTTAAATGCAATTTTACAATGGCTGGAACCGATCGCCCAACAATTAGGAGAGCGTTTGTGGATTGCCCCTTCTTGTTCTTTGCTACACGTCCCTGTTGATTTAAATAACGAACAAAAGTTAGATCAAGAATTAAAGTCTTGGATGGCTTTTGCGTTACAAAAACTTGAAGAAATTAACATTCTTGCCACCGCTTTAAACCAAGGCAGAGCCTCTGTCCAACAATTCTTGGACGCAAATCAATCTGCAATCAATAGTCGTAAAAACTCTGATCGCACCCATAATCCAGCAGTGCGTCATGTTCGCTCTTTAATTACACCAAAACTTGGACAAAGAAAAAGCAATTATGCTGAACGATTTAAAAAGCAACAAGCCATTTTGAATCTTCCTTACTTCCCTACTACAACGATTGGATCTTTTCCTCAAACTGCAGATATTCGCAAAGCAAGAAATCAATTCAAAAAAGGATTCATTGATTACGAAACTTATCAAGCGGCAATGCATAAAGAAATTGCCTTTTGTATTGAACAACAAACCAAACTAGAACTTGATGTCTTTGTTCATGGTGAGGCAGAACGTAACGACATGGTGGAATATTTTGGCGAGCAACTGAATGGATATGCAATCAGCCAACATGGATGGGTGCAATCTTATGGGTCTCGTTGTGTAAAACCACCCATTTTATACGGAGATATCTCTCGTCCCACTCCTATGACGATTGATTGGATTAAATATGCACAATCTTTAACGGATAAACCTGTCAAAGGTATGCTCACTGGTCCCGTTACCATCTTAAATTGGTCTTTTGTTCGAGACGATCAACCAAGATCAGAAAGCTGCTATCAACTGGCTATGGCAATCAGAGCCGAAGTGTTGGATTTAGAAAAATCTGGCGTCAAAATCATTCAAATTGACGAAGCTGCATTACGTGAAGGGTTGCCATTACGTCGTTCACAATGGAATGAATATCTGAATTGGGCTGTGGAATCTTTTCGTATCACCGCCAACGGCGTGCAAGACGAAACCCAAATTCATACCCATATGTGCTATTCTGAATTTAATGATATTATTGCTGCCATTGCATCTATGGATGCTGATGTGATTACCATTGAGACCTCGCGTTCTAATATGGAATTATTAGAGGTGTTTGAACAATTCAACTATCCAAATTCAATTGGTCCAGGCGTATATGATATTCATTCCCCCAACATTCCATCAACCAAGCAAATCACCGAATTAATGGAAAGAGCCAAACAACTTATCCCCGTCAAGCATTTATGGATCAATCCAGATTGTGGGCTGAAAACACGTCAATGGCAAGAGGTCATTCCTGCTCTTGAACATATGGTTCATGCTGCTAAATATCTAAGAAAAAACACTATTAACGATCAATTTTATGCATCGATTACCACACATTAATCTTTAAAGCATTTGATGTACTCTATTTTTGTTTTTTAGTATAAAACAAAAATGTTGTTTACAGTGATATGGAATATCACTGTAAACAACACGATCAATTCCTACATATTATTTATGTTGTTCTGGCTGTTGGATAATCACCTGCCCTGTTGGGCTGACACCATATTTTTGACCGATCGTTTTTAATATTAATGCTGCATTATACGCATTTTGTGGCGCAGTTTGCTCGTTCGCATAACATTCTATGTTATAAGCGATTTCTGCGGGTCCTGTTGTAACCACTTGTGGCACTCCATAAAATGGGTCATTCCACACAGGTGTCCCCCAAGCACCAGGACCCCAAAAACCTGGACCGCCACCCCAATAACCACCGCCATATCCACCGCCAGCATAAGTTACCTCTCTTTGTGGTTGTTTATGAACGTTGCTAGAGCTATTCATCACAATAAAATATTGATACCCATTTTGAATCGTCGTTTGGGCGGCTTTAATCAACGTAATATTTTGTGCTGCGGAATAGCTGATATTGTCATTTGCTATATAAGCGATGCGAAATGTTTGTTTATTTAAGGGATATGCGCTAAAATCACCAAGCTGATTAAACGATAAAGGAGTGCTTGATGCACATCCAGAAATTGCCACCACCACAGCAAGTGCTGGTAAAAAAGAAAAAGCCTTCATCCTTAATCATTCCTTTACATTTGATGGAAAATTATTGCTGACAAAAAATCAACTTACAAAAATAAGATACTCATATTGTTGAATATTTTACAATATATTTATTCTTTTAATGATTTCAATAATCCCAATAAACTCTTTTGTTTTTCTTTACGCTTAATTCTGATAGGTTAGTGCTTTCTTAACATATTTCCTTTATCAAACTCTTTTGTTTTATAGCTCATGTTACCTGTATCTTTCACGCATCTTATTCGGAATAAAGCATTTGAACTGGGGTTTGATCAGTTTGGTATTTGTAAAGCACAACTTTCGCCAAAAAAAGCACAACAATTAAACGAATTTATTGAAAAAAAACGCCACGGAGACATGCAATGGTTAGAAGATCGTGCTTTTCAACGGTCTAGCCCAGACCATTTATGGCCAGAAGTCAAATCTGCTATTGTTTTAGGAGTTAATTATGGACCTGACCTTGATCCACTCGCCAATTTGAACCGTCCTCTAACGGGAAATATTTCCGTTTATGCACGCCACAGAGACTATCATGACATGATAAAAGGATGGTTAAAACATTTGGCACAATATCTTTTAAAAGAAGCCAAACCCTATTCAATACCAACAGATCAGGTTAAAGTCTTTGTCGATACCGCACCCATTATGGAAAAACCCCTTGCCCAACAAGCAGGGCTGGGTTGGCAAGGCAAACATACCAACTTAGTCTCGCGCCAATTTGGCAGTTGGCTTTTTTTAGGAGAAATTTTAACAACCTTAGAGCTCCCCTCATCTGAAATTCCCAAAAACCATTGTGGTAGTTGCAATCAATGTTTACAAGCATGTCCAACGCAAGCCTTTCCAGCCCCTTTTCAATTGGATGCTCAACGCTGTATCTCTTACCTTACCATCGAATATGGGAACAGCATTCCGATTGAATTTAGAAAAGCCATTGGCAATCGCATTTATGGATGTGATGATTGCTTAGCGGTATGCCCATGGAACCGTTTCGCGCAACATAGTCGCCATATAAAATTACAAGCACGCCAAGAGCTTAATAGCCCTTTATTACAGGAATTTATACAATTTTCAGAAGAGGAATTTCGACAATTTTTCTCTGGCTCACCTGTCAAACGGATTGGATATATACGTTTTATACGCAATGTTTTAATTGCAATCGGGAATTCACAACAACAGTCATTGCTATCTCATGCATTATTATGGAAAAATCATGAGAATGCTATTGTCCAAGAAACAGCCCAGTGGGCGATACAACAACTTCAATTATGAGCAATCCTTATTTACAAAAACGCAGCCTCAGGCTTTCTGGTCATAAAACCAGCGTAGCCTTAGAACAAGAATTCTGGCAAGCCTTAGAACAATATGCTCAAAAACAACAATGTTCTTTAGCAGCATTAATCATGTCTATTGACACAGACAGAGACCCCAATCGACCGCTTTCATCTGCATTACGATTGGCAGCATTGGATTTTGCATCAAAGTCAAAAAACGGATAAAAACATTGCCTTTTGCTGCAAAAATAGTAGACTTGTAGTCTATTTGTAATTTGTATTGTTGAGCATATGGCGTTTATTGGAAAAATTTTTGGTACCGTTGCTGGCTTTGCTGCTGGGGGACCTATGGGTGCTTTATTGGGCGCAGCATTAGGACATGCAGCGGACAAAAATACTTTGTTGGATCCCCCTCCTGGTGGGTGGACAGAACAATGGAAACGTAAAATCTCTCCAGATTTTATGGGGGCTGCCAGCTATATCGCTGTAAAAATGGCTGTCAATACAGGTAAAAAAGATCAAGTACTTGCACTCTGTATGATTATTCTATCCGCAAAAATCGCCAAATGTGATGGCGCCGTTAATCGTCAAGAAATCGATGCTTTTAAACGTTTTTTTGCAGTGCCTGCTCAACAGCAAGCAGCAATTGGAAAATTATTTGACCAAGCACGCCAACGCGTTGACGACTATCCAAAATTTGCAGAGGAGCTTTCTATTGCTTTTAAAGACGAAAAGAGCAAACTCGAAAATCTTTTAATCTTGCTCTTTGCCATTGCCAAAGCAGACTTAGATCCATCAGCGCCATTACATGACGAAGAAGAAAAATTCTTACGCCAAGTTCATAAAATCTTTGAACTGCCTCAATCTGCATGGGATTATGCATTAAATGGTGGAACTTTACGTAGTGTAACAGAAGAACAAAACCCTTACGAAGCCCTTGAAATCCACAGTAATGCCACAGATGAAGAAGTGCGTAATCAATGGCGCAAATTGGTCAGAGAACATCACCCAGATGTCATGGCATCCAAAGGTGCGTCAGAGGCAGAAATGGCAAAATCAGCCATTAAAATCGTTAAAATCAATGCTGCTTGGGATTATATCAAACGCAATCGCGGTCTATAGGCACCAAATAGTTCATTCATCATTTTTTACATAAACGATTCTTATGTGCAATTCTTGTTTTATATCAATATTTTACAATAAAAACTAAAATAATATTGTGATTATATTACAACATTTCATCAAGATACGATTATTTTTTATTCTATCCATAACCTTTTTTCTGTTGTTTAGAAATGAATCTGCTATGGTCGAAACGCATTCTGTGCAAAATAAATAACCATTATATTTTGAATCATCTTTGAAATATTATTTGGTACGTTTAATATAATCTATGAAATTAATTAAGGTCACTTGAGAGGCAAAATGGATTTGAATTACACGAATATTTCTCATTCTTTACAGTCTCTAACAAAGAAAAAACAAAAAATGCGTCGTCTCTCTTATATCACTTTGACTGTTGGTTTATCTCTTTTTGCCAGTGCTTGCACAGCACCTGTTCCCAAAGATCCAGAAGCCTTGGCTGAATATAAACGCAATAATGATAAATACGAACCCACAAACCGTGAAATGTATGATTTTACCATGACAGTGGATAAATATACGTTACGCCCTGTGTCAAAGGCATATGTATGGGCGGTTCCCAAAGTGGTTCGCAAATCTCTGAGCAATATGATTACAACAATGAATGAACCTGTTGTATTCTTTTCTGATGTAGGTGCTGGCAAACCAAGGCGCGCAGGCGATACCTTTGCCCGTTGGTGTATCAATATGGTTGCTGGTATTGGTGGTTTTATTGATGTTGCCTCGATGGTTGGGTATGAACATCACGATACCACCCCAGGCATGACCTTGGCTTCTTGGGGAATTAAATCAGGTCCTTATTTATTTGTACCCTTTATGGGACCATCGAGCTTTCGTGAAGCCGGTGGCTCTATCATCGCTGTTGGTTTGCAACCGCTTAACTATGTCCCCAGAGGATATGGGTTGATTACTTTTAACTGGGCCTATAATATCCTAGGTGTGATTAGTGCTAGAGCTGACTATATGGATGCGTTGGATCAGTTACAAAGAGATTCATTGGATCCTTATGCAACAGTTCGAAGTGCATACCAACAACAACAAAGCGCTGAAATCAAAGAGCTGATTAATGACCATAGAGCCACAACACCAGCTTGGTATATAAAATAAGTTAGGAATTATACAATGAAGAGTTACTCTTGTCGTTTTCTTTTTTCTGTAGCCGCAGTTTCAGGTATATTATTATCTAGTACTATAGTTCCTCATGCTCCCTTTGCTATTCCAGCTGCGCACGCGCAAAAAACTTATTCAAGTGCAGAATTACGTCAATGGCTTGAAGCCACAGGCAATAAAATGGTCTCTGTTGTAAACAGCAACAAATCAGCAAAAGAGAAAAAAGAACAATTTTTAACGATTTTAAATCAAGATGTTGATGTAGATACGATCGCTAAATTCTGCCTTGGTCGCTTTTGGCGTGTTGCAACACCAGAGCAACAAAAAGAGTATGTCCAATTATTCCATCAGGTTTTAATTAACTCTATTACTGACCGTTTGGGTGAATATAAAGGCGTTTCTTTTGACATTGGCAAGGTTTCCAACGTTGAAGGCGGTAGATTTTCTATAGAAACCATCCTTCATCGTCCAAAACAACCCAATGTTTCAATACAATGGATTATCAGCACAGAAAGCGGATCCCCTAGAGTGGTGGATATTATTGGTGAAAATGCGTCCTTATCCGTAACACAAAGAGGTGACTATACGTCCTTTATTGCTCGACATGGTAATAATGTGTCTGCATTGATTGATGCTTTAAAACGTCAAATCTCAAAACATCCATAATCATTCATTTCAAAGATAAATATATTTAGTGAAAAGCCAGGAAATCTTATTCTCCTGGCTTTTTTATTTCAATCTATACTAAACAAACGGGGGATCTAATATCATGACCGCTCCTCAATTTTCCAATGATTTCATTCTAGAGCTTGAACAGCTCTTTTCTTGGCGCAGAGATGTCAGGCATTTCCAGTCTAAACCGGTTGATAACCAAATTCTGGACCAACTTTTATCAGTTGCCTCGTTGGCTCCGTCTGTTGGTCTCAGCCAACCTTGGCGGTATATTAAGGTTGAAACCCCTGCACTTCGTGAAGCAATTTATACCCTCTTTCAGGAATGTAACCATCAAGCTGCACAAGAATATGCGTCTGAACAACAACAGCTTTACTCTAATTTAAAACTTTCTGGTCTGAACGATGCCCCTCATCATATCGCAGTCTTTTCAGAGGCAAACCCACAACAAGGCAAAGGATTAGGCAGGCAGACTATGCCAGAAACCACTGCTTACTCAACCGTGATGTCTATCTTCAGCTTTTGGTTGGCTGCCAGAGCCTATAATATTGGTGTGGGTTGGGTTTCAATTTTACCTCCTGAAAAAGTAAAATTAATTTTAACCGTTCCAAAAGATTGGAATTTTGTAGCCTATTTATGTGTTGGATATCCACAATTTCAAAACATAATCCCAGAACTAGAGGAAAAAGGCTGGGAAAAACGCAATCCAGAACGACAGCAATGGATCATTAAATAGAACCATCAAAACATCATATATAAATAATCTCTACTCGATCTGATAAAAATCTTTTGATTTTTATATTTGTGTGTTTTTCTATAGGTATATTATTTTGCTTACTATAATTTTATATGTAACAAGCGAAATTTAATGCTCCAATTTTATAAAAATACAGAAACAGGACGATTATGAGCAATTCTTCACTAAGGGTTTCTGACACACCTGAAGCCCATCAAAATTCATTCACATACTATCCCGTCGCATTAAGCGTCATGACAACTGTTTTCTTCATGTGGGGATTTCTGACATGTTTGAATGATATTCTTATTCCACATTTAAAGACCGTATTTGAATTAAACTATGCCCAAGCAATGTTGGTTCAATTTACATTCTTTGGTGCATATTTTCTAATGTCTATACCGGGGGGAAAAATTATCTCTTCATTAGGGTATAAAAAAGGCATTGTCGCAGGTCTGATTATTGCAGCCATTGGTGCATTTGGATTTTGGCCTGCGGCTATTTCTTCGAATTATTATATTTTCCTGATTGCTCTGTTTATTTTGGCGACTGGGATCACAATCTTACAGGTCGCAGCCAATCCATATGTGACTTTACTAGGATCTCAAAAAACCAGCTCTAGCCGATTAAATTTGGCACAAGCCTTCAACTCTTTAGGAACGACCGTAGCTCCCTATCTTGGCGGGGTTCTAATTCTTGTAGGTGCGTCTTATACATTGCCAAAGGACGTTGCAACAGCTCCAGAAACAGTGCAATTAATTTCTATACTTGAAAATAAATCACTCCCCGATATTCAATCAGCATTCAATCAAGCAAAACCAGAAAATATTGCTTATGCCCTTAAAAACATTCCACCTTTTATATTCAATAAACTTTCGAATGAAGTGTTATTAGAACAATCCAATCGCCTTCCCCCTGAAATATTAGGAACCGTTTTAAGCGATATCCCTACTGAGCAAAAACTCTTTATCCTTAGCAATATTTCTACAGAAAAGTTGGATCAATTGCCTGCTGATGCGCTTGTTCAGTCAATGGATAGTCTTGTTACGACTTCATTAGATACAAACCAAACAAGCATGCTTCAAAAGTTAAAAAATGAAATAACACCCGCCACGCATCAAAAGATGCAAGCATATCGGACTAATCAAGCCAAATCAGTGCAAAAACCCTATGCAATATTAGGGCTCATTCTTTTGTTACTGGCTGGTTTCGTTGCCATTTTTAAACTTCCTGAAAATAAAGATCAAGCAGAGGAAAATAAAGATACACCACATTCTTTGAAAGATGTATTTCAATATCCTCATGCAGTTTTGGGGGCATTAGGGATTTTCTTTTATGTTGGTGCTGAAGTATCGGTCGGCAGTTTTATGATTAGCTATTTAACATTACCCGATATTGGTCGCATGACAGAACAAGTTGCCTCTCAATATGTTGCTTTTTTCTGGGGAGGCGCTATGGTTGGGCGTGTAATAGGGTCAGCATTAATGGTGAAAATATCCCCACGAAAATTGCTATCTCTTTGTGCAATCGTTAATGTCTGTTTGCTGGTTATTACATTGACATCTTCTGGCAACCTTGCCGTTTACTCGATTATTTCCATTGGATTATTTAACTCTATTATGTTCCCCACTATCTTTTCTTTGGCAGTGACTGGAATGGGAATTTTAACTGAACAAACATCAAGCTTGGTAGTAATGGCAATCGTCGGAGGCGCTGTAATCCCATTTGCTCAAGGCTTTATTGCCGATAGCATCGGATTACATCACGCTTTCTTATTGCCACTCCTTTGTTATTTTTATATTCTATATTACGGTCTAAGGGGTGCCAATCTTTCTAAAACAGTTACAAAACAATAATAACTATATTACTGGACAATAATATGTTGTCCAGTAAGCATTAGTTGTAGGAATTGATCGCATTGTTTTACTGTCATTTCACAATGCCACAAAGATAAAAAAGCAGCCTTTTGATTTAAAAAATCATTAAGCTGCTTTATATAAGTTAGTAAATCATATTCATTAGAAAGATATCATTTTACCAGGTGTAATCATTCCTTGTAGTCCTAACAAAGATTTTGCTAGTGGGATCGCCACTGGTGATAATTGTCTACCTAACAAAATAGAACGATGCTCAATCGCTGCCAACATTGCAAAATCATCGTTATTTTTTAGAATGTCATCACGTATAGATTTACCGATGCGAACTGTCTGCGCAACACCATGGCCGCTCCATCCATTAACAGAATAAATAGGCACTTGCTTTTCAATTTTACGACAATCAGTCGCACCATTGAGAGTTAAGTCTGTGGTACCACTCCATGCAAAATCAAATTTTAAATCTTTTCTTTCTGGAAATACAGTTTCAAGACGAGACGTTAAATATGCAATGGTTTTTTCTTCGTTCCAACGAGTCCCTGTCCCTTGCCCACCGAACAAGATACGCTGTTTTTTAACAGGACGATAATAATCAATTTGAAATTGTGTATCATATACAGCCATATCGGTTGGCAATAATGTTTTTGTACCCCCTGCAACTGGATTTGTTACAGCCACATATGTATAAAATGGAATGGTCGCATCAGCCTCAGATAATAACTTAAATGTAGAATCATGCACAGCAAGCACAATGCCTTTTTTGGCTAAGACACTACCTGCTTCTGTTCTAACTCTGGTTCCATTGGGAGTTTCTTCAATTTCAAGGACTTCGCTATCCTCAAAAACCTGTCCACCATTTTGCACAAAGCCATAAATCATCCCACGAACGAGTGCCAACGAGTGAATTTGACCGCCCATACTGTCTAAGGCACCGCCAAAATAAATCTCAGAGTTAATATGCTCTTTAATTTCATATTCACCTAACATGCTAACGGAATCATCGCCAAGATATCTACGAGCATCTGCACCTTTTACCAATGCACCAATATGACCAGGATGAATTGCAGCGGTTAAATGTCCCTTGCGCATATCAACAGATAAATCATATTTACTGACGATCTCTCTGATTAAGTCAAAACATTCAATAGATGTAAAACGCCATAAACGACATGCTTCGTCATAATCAAAATGTTCAATCATAGTTTCGGCTTCCCAACGGGCTAGCCCTGGGGTTAATTGCCCCCCATTACGACCCGAAGCCGCAGAACCGATGCGATTTTTTTCTAACAAAATTGTATCAACACCAGATTCTGAGAGATGTAATGCTGATGAAGCACCAAGCAATCCCCCACCAATTACCACGATATCACAAGTTGTTTCTTCTTCCAGTTTGGGAAAACCAGCCCAACTAGATAAGGTTGCTTCGTAATAATTTGCTGGATGTTCTGGCTTTTGATCGCCATCCACCCAACTCCAATCTTCTTGTTTATCTGTGTTATTGGTTGGAGCAATCAATGCATCATCAATTAATACTGGTTTTTCAATCTTTTGTTTTACAGTCATTTAATATAACTCGATATATATATATATATATTAATGATAAGGATTCTAGACTTTTGATTCGTAATTTTCGTTATCTGGAACGAAAAGTGATTTGTTGATTTTCTTTAGATAAAAAAGATAAAGCAATCCTAAAAATGTCCATGATAAGCCAAATATAAAGGAATCTTCTTGTAAGTTCAACCACATATACGCAACTGTTACCAAACCCAAGACTGGGAAGATCAGATTTAATAAAATTTGCTTCATGGTTGCAATTTCTTTGTTTTTGTAAACAAACATGACTAAAATACAGACATTGACTGCACTAAATGCAATCATCGCGCCAAAATTCACAAAGGACACGGCTGTATCTAAGCTACAAAAAATAGCACCTAAAGATAAAAATCCAACTAACAACACACAGAAATAAGGGGAATGATACTTGGGATGAACATATCTAAACATCTGACCAGGGATAAATCTGGCAATGCCCATGATGTATAATAGTCTTGCGGCACTAGCATGCGATGCCAATGCAGAAGCCAACGTATTCACCAACATCGCAATCATAAAGAATTTTTGGAAAATGATTCCCCCGACATATAATGCAATTTCAGGAGAGGATGAATCTTTATAATTTTTTAATAATTCGTTTGTTGGGTAATATAATTGAATAAACCAAGCACTGATGAAAAAAATTATCCCACCAGATAATACGGTAATCATAATGGCTCTGGGTATGTTCTTTTTCGAATCTTTTGTTTCATTCGCCAAAGTCGATACCGCATCAAACCCTAGGAAAGAGAAACATAAAACAGCCGCACCACCCACAAGTGGTTCCAAGCTATTATCACCATTGAATAAGGGTTTCATGGTTAATACAGCAGTTACACCTTGTCCTAATTTTATATGAATGACCAAATATATAAAATAAATCGTTAAAATTAAGGGTACGCCCACAAATATAAAATTCATATTTGCCAATAAACTGACGTTACGTAAATTAATAAAGGTCACAATAGCAACGTAAACAGTTATTAAAATCCAATTGGGAATATCTGGAAATAATGCACTTAAATAAGCACCAGACAACAAGGCATTAATCATTGGTAATAACATATAATCTTGCAGAGTTGCCCATCCAACAATAAAACCATTCGCTTTACCACATATTTTACTTGTATATGTAAACGCAGAACCAGATTCAGGAAAGGTGGCTGCTAGTCGACTATAACTCATAGCGGTTAACATAATAGCCACTAACGTCAATAAATAAGCCAAAGGCACTCGACCATTTGTACGCTCAGACACGATACCAAACGTATCAAACACAGTCATTGGCGTCAAATAAGCTACACCAATGATAACGACTTGCCATAATGATAATAGCTTCTTACTCTTTTTTAACTGATCCATTAATTACATCTTTAACTTCTCGAAATATTACAAAAGCATTTTAAAATAAATTGCTATAACAGAACAAAGCAATTAAATTTAAAATAAACCTTATACTATGCAATTTATGTAATAAATAGCAAGAATAACATTGCTGTTTATAACAATATTTGATTGATATGCCCTGAAATTAAGTAAAAAAACGTTTTTATACTTTATAGAAATCTTTTGCTGTCAATATATGTTGATAAAAATCACAAGGATTCAATATGTTATTTGTATTATTATCTAAAAGCCTGACCGATAATTAATTTGAGTGATTTCAGTTATTTATGATTCTCTGTTGTTAGCACAACGACGGAGGCTCAAATGACGTGGACCAAAAACACTCGCAAGCAATATGAACGCAACTCAATGCGCTATGCAAGCGATAGTTCAGACAATGAATGGTCAATTATAGAACCGTTTCTTCAACGCTACAGTTCCGTTGGGCGTCCATGGACGCATAAGCCGCATGATATATGGGATGCTGTGCAGTACATCGTGTCAACAGGTTGTCAGTGGCGAGCACTTCTGAAATAATTTCCGCCTTACTCGACGGTACAACATCATTTCTACAATTGGCGCGACAACGGTCTTTTGGTCTTGATCGACGAGACTTTGGTGGAAGCAAAACGCATTCTTGAAGGGCATAGTCCTTTACTAACAGCGGATATTATCGACAGCCAGTCGGTGAAAACGACTGAAAGCGGCGGTTCGCGCAGTTATGATGCTGGAAAGAAAATCAAGGGGCGCAAGCGCCATATTCTGACCGATACAGCAGGCAACTTGCTGACAGCTATTGTGCATAATGCTGACATTCAGGACCGCGACGGTGCTACTCACGTCATCGAGCTAGCTAAAGGGAACTATCGCTCCATGATAAAGTTCTTTGCCGATGGAGGCTATGCAGGAGACAAACTCGCAACCGCTGTGGCGCATATTAAAGACTCCTCCATTGAGATAGTTTGTCGTTTGGACTGTATGAAAGGCTTCGTTGTTATCGCTAAAAGATGGGTGGTAGAGCATACTTTCTCATGGCTCAACCGCTGTCGGCTATTGGCAAAAGATTGGGCAGCCACTCTTGCTTTGTCCGAAACACGGACCTTCACCGCTTCAATCCGAAAAATGACACGAGCTATCCCGCAACGCTTACAAAAATAATTATAAGTCAGACTCTAACATTACTAGTGGTTGCTGAAAGTATGTTAATCAATTAAAAAAGGAGCAAAAATGCTCCTTTTTTACATTATTTTTTATAGTTTTTAATCGAAGTTTCGATGAGTTCACATGCCTTGGCTTTATTATCCCATCCTTGGATTTTAACCCATTTTCCTTTTTCAAGATCTTTATAGTGGGTAAAAAAATGTTCGATTTCTTGGCGGGTGATTTCTGGAATTTCTGAAACTTCGTTGATATTGGTATAAAAAGGGTGGATTTTATCATGTGGAACACAGATGATTTTTTCATCCATTCCCGATTCATCTTCCATTTTTAAGACACCAATCGGGCGTGCACGAATAACACATCCTGGAATAACAGGCTCTGGGCATAGCACCAACATATCAATCGGATCACCATCAGCAGCCAATGTATTGGGTACAAATCCATAAGCAGCTGGATAAACCATTGGGGTAAAGACAACGCGATCAACAAATACAGCACCGCTATCTTTATCAACTTCGTATTTTACTTTTGAACCTTTGGGGATTTCAATAACAACATTAATATCGTTTGGCACATCTTTGCCAGCAGCAATTTTAGATAAATCCATAATGTAATTCCAATCTATATGAAAAATACGGTAACTGTAGCGAATTGTAAGAACATTTTCAATATATATAAGCTGTTTGTCACCATGTGCTTTTATGATTTATAGATAGAGATACAAAAATTTGATTTTCGAAGAATTATTAAAGTAATATTATAAGGGAGATATTTAAAAGAGACTGCCAAAATGAATTAAGAGAATATTTATAAAATTAATTTTTTTGATAAAAAATTTATGCATAATATAAGGAATATTCATCAATGACAATAACGCATTTAAATTATAAACTCATTGTATTAGAAGCCATTAAAAGAAAAATTATTGTTATTAATCCGAATGATTATTCAACAAGAATACTTATTGGGGATAAATCTGGAACTCCAGATGGTCTTGTATTTAATCCAAATGATCAGCTACTTTATTGGACAAATATGGGTGCAGATTACGATATTTGGGATGGTTATATTCAACATTGTACTTTGGATGGCAAAGATAGAGGTATTACGGTTAAAATGGGAGAGACCCATACTCCTAAACAAATCCAATTAGATCATCGAACAAACTATTTATATTGGTGTGATCGTGAGGGTATGAAAATTGAACGCTGTCATATTGAAACGGGTAAGGTCGAATTTTTACTAGATACACATGAAATGTATTTGGATGAAAATAATAAAAACAGACATTGCGTTGGGATAGCATTGGATATTCAAAATAACCGCGTCTTTTGGACAATGAAAGGCCCACCCAAAGGCGGAACAGGTCGTTTGCTTTGCGCGCCTTTTGATTTTAAAGATAAGCAAGCTGTTATTGATCCTTTTCAGATTAATGTCGTTTACGATCATTTACCAGAACCGATTGATTTAGAAATAGATTATAAAAATGACTATCTTTATTGGTCAGACAGAGGCGCCGAACCTGATGGAAACTCTTTAAATAGATTACAACTATCAACCTTAAGTAAAAAGGAAGTCGTTATTCGTGGGTTTGATGAAACGATAGGGTTTACGGTCGATGCAGATAATCAACTGGCTTTTGTTTCTGATAAGACTGGGCATGTATATCAAGCTGACCTGCAAACCAAAGAGAAGAAGGTAATTTACAAATCAGAAAACGGTGGGTTTACGGGGTTGATTAAAGTTGGTTAGTTGTAGGAATTGACGTAAAATATTATGCTCGTCGACAGGTATAGTTTGAATAATAGGTTTCTAAAGCTGCTGTAGAATTTTTATTAATATCAGCAAATTCTTTATTTATTATAGAAGTTAAAAAATTAACTGATTTTGCTAATTTGTCAGATGTTCTAATTTTTCTTTGAAACTCTTTTAAGTTTTTTGCAAATTATCTAAACCGTTTTTGGTATTATCATTAGTATGAGAAATGATTTCATTGATAACAATTTCAGAAAAAATAACAGGAATGCTTACAGAAGAAAATTGTTGCAAAGCTTGTAAAAAAGGTGAATCGAATTTATATCCCATTTTATGAAAGATACAAGTATCAACGCTGATACCAATAATTTTGTTTTCTTTAATTAGATCAATAATTTTCTCTTTGTTTTTTCTTGGCATAATTTGCTTCACTTGTTAAAATTTCTATTCGTAATTTGCGAATATTCTGTACTAATTTTGGCATAGGAACAAATTGAGAAAATATTTATTTTTTTTTAGATAAAACCCTTGCAAAAAAGATCATTTTACGGCAAATAAGTGTAGCGTCTATGCGCCTGTAGCTCAATTGGTTAGAGCCGGCCGCTCATAACGGTCTGGTTGCAGGTTCAAGTCCTGCCGGGCGCAGACGCTTTTTATATATTTTTTCGCCTGAAGCAAAGAATTGGGCGGGCATCATTTCCCCCCTATAGTATATGTTTGATGGATTTTTAAAGGGAGCTTCTCGACGATGGCTGGTCCTCAGTATGTTTATGTAATGAAAGATTTGACCAAGGCTTATCCTGGCGGGCGTGAAGTCTTCAAAGGGATTACGTTATCCTTTTTGCCAGGTGTGAAAATTGGTGTGCTTGGGGTGAATGGTGCGGGGAAATCAACCCTTTTGAAAATCATTGCTGGCAAAGATAAAGAATTCGGTGGTGAGGCATGGGCTGCCGAAGGAATTAAAGTTGGGTATTTAGAACAAGAACCTCAGCTTGATCACACTAAAAATGTCGGCGAAAATGTTGCCGAAGGGTTTGGTCCTTTAAAAAGAGCCGTTGATCGTTTTAATGAAATCTCTATGAAGTTCGCAGAACCCATGGATGATGATGAAATGAATAATTTGCTGGCTGAACAAGCAGAATTACAAGAAATCATCGATGCTGGAAATGGTTGGGATTTAGACCGTCAAATTGAAATTGCGTTAGACGCATTGCGTTGTCCGCCTGCAAATATGAATGTTGAAAAACTTTCTGGAGGTGAACGTCGTCGCGTCGCACTTTGTCGTTTGTTGCTTGAAAAACCGGATATTTTGTTACTTGATGAACCAACCAACCATTTGGATGCAGAAAGCGTTGCTTGGCTTGAACAAACATTGCGTGAATATACTGGCACCGTCATCCTCATCACCCATGATCGCTATTTCTTGGATAATGTGACAAACTGGATCTTGGAAATTGAGCGCGGACGTGGCTATCCATTCGAAGGGAATTATTCTTCATGGTTGGATCAAAAACGTAAACGCTTGGCTCAGGAAGAAAAAGAAGAAAGTGCACGTCAACGTGCATTGGCTGCTGAACAACAATGGATCAGCGCTTCACCAAAAGCAAGACAAGCCAAAAGCCAAGCACGTATTGCAAAATATGAAGAAATGCTAGCACAAAGCCAAGAAAAAGCTGGTGGAACAGCTGAAATCAATATCGCACCAGGTCCTCGTTTGGGAAGTGTTGTGATTGAGGCAGAAAATCTCAGTAAAGGATTTAACGATCGCTTATTGATTGATGGTCTTAATTTCAAATTACCACCAGGGGGCATTGTTGGGGTGATTGGTCCAAATGGTGCAGGGAAATCAACATTATTCAAAATGATTACGGGCGCAGATAAACCCGATCAAGGTGAAATTCGTATTGGTGAGACAGTCCAATTGGGATATGTCGATCAGTCTCGTGATGATTTAGACCCTAATAAAACCGTATGGGAAGAAATCTCTGGCGGAACAGATGTGCTTTATTTTGGCAAGCGTTCTATTGCGTCTCGTGCTTATGTAGGTGCATTTAACTTTAAAGGTTCCGATCAACAAAAGAAAGTCGGTATTCTTTCTGGGGGTGAACGTAACCGCGTGCATTTGGCAAAAATGTTGAAAAAAGAAAGCAACGTTTTATTGCTTGATGAACCAACCAACGATTTGGATTTGGATACATTACGTGTATTAGAAGAAGCGTTAGAGGAATTCGCAGGTTGTGCTGTGGTTATCAGCCATGACCGTTGGTTCTTGGATCGTTTGGCAACGCATATTTTGGCTTTTGAAGGGGATAGTCACGTTGAATGGTTCCAAGGGAACTTTGAGGCTTATGAAGAGGACAAACGTCGTCGTCTTGGTCCTGATGCAACTGAACCAAGTCGTATTAAATATAAACCTATTTCACGGTAATTCCTATTTTAGCATGTGAAATAGATGCACCCATTTCATTATAGAATGAGATGGGTGTTTTCATTTGTAAGAGTTTCTAGAAAATGTCATGATCTCGTCTCAGTTATATACACCAAGATTAATTTTATCCCCTGTCGGATGGCAAGACTTAGAAGATGTTGTTTCTTTGAAAACGGACAGCCAAGCATTTGGTCACATGTTAGGGGGGGTCAGAACACGATTAAAAGCTGAAATGGAAATGGCAGAAGATACGACATATTGGGGCTGTCATCGAATTGGTATGTATGTTGTTCGTGAAAATATACGATCTGGCTGTTCTCGTTTTTTAGGGATAACTGGTATTCATCATCGTCAAGATGATCGCGGGTATGCGTTAAGATTTTCTTTATGGCCGTGGGCACAAGGGCGCGGATATGCCCGTGAAGCTGCCTATGCTGTATTGATGGAGGCTCATGCTAGAGGATATGAACGTATTGTTGCAATTTCAAAAGAAGATAACATTCCATCCCGACGTGTGTTAGGTGGAATAGGAATGGTAGTTGAAGAAGTCTTTATGCGATATGGTAACAAAATGTTGATGTATGTCAGCACAAACGATAATAGAAGCTAATCCTTATTCAAATAAAATGATTAATAATTCTTTTTTGCACTTTAACAGTAAACCAGACTTTAGAACTTTTGCACGTTAATTACAAATATCATCGATACTTAATAATCTAAAATATCTATTGTGTTCGTGTATTTTTCTTAAGTTTCTTACTCATGTAGTCGCCCAGTAATCTTGATTTTATATTTACATAAAGCTGTATTGTATCCTAGATTTAAAATTTTTAAAGGATACCTCTATGAATATTGTTAATATTTCAAAACAACGTTATACCGCAAAACGTTATGACAAAAATAAGCTTGTTTCCTATCAAGATCTGGAAAAACTGTTAACAGTTCTTAGAAACAGTCCCTCCTCTGTGAACTCACAGCCATGGCATTTTATTGTGGTCAATAATGCGACTTCACAAGACAAAATCTTGCCAGCTATTTTAGAGTTTAATCATGCTCGTATTACAGATTCATCCTATACAATTATTTTTTGTATCAAATCGACACTAAGCAATGATTATTTAAAACATATTCTTGATACAGAAATCAAAGATGGTCGCTTTACCAAGCCAGAAATAGCCCAAAGCATGGATAAGGATCGCCGTTATTTCATTGGATTAAACAGTGCCACGGATGAACAATTACACAGCTGGGAAAGTCACCAATTATACTTGGCTTTGGGACAATTTATGTTTGCAGCAGCCTCTATTGGAATAGACTCAACCCCAATCGAAGGGTTCGATGCACCAAAAATGGATGAACTGTTAGGATTAAAAGAAAAAGGTTTAAAAAGTATCGTCGTCGCCAGTATTGGTTATCACGCCGATAACGACAGCAATGCCAAAAGACCGAAATCACGATTGCCAAAAGAGGAAATATTTACGTTTATTTAAATATTGTTTTAACCTTAGCATCACTCACAATTTGGTAAATCGTTGTTAATAAGAACATTAATGAAAAGAAGCTACTTATAGCTTCTTTTCTTAGAAATAGATTTCAATGTTAACGTTCAGTTATTTTATGTATTTAAACATTTTTATTTAATAACTTATGAATAATACACAAACTTAATCGATAACATTAGTATCATTTAATCAGGAATTACTGTAAAATGCGTTTGTGTTTCTTGATTAAATTGAAAAGTATTATCTGTTGGTTGATCAAAAGTATTTACAATAGCGTGAGCAACACAATCTCCTGCCTCTAAATGAATAGGTAGTTTATTGTTTCCTGACATTTGTTTTATATCAACACCACGGCCACTACCACTTAATGTCATATCAGAAACAACATTGCTTGTTGACCAGTTAATAGAATTGCCTAAACCATGCATACTACTTTCAGTATCTTGCCACATAAACTTTGTAGGGCTATGATTTAAGAAAGCTTCTTGACAGCTTCCATTTTTATAAACAGCAATCTGATTATGACCTTGCCAATTTTTCAATGTTGCCAGAGGATTCATCATACTTGCATTACCGTACACACTTGTTAAAGTCCCTGCTGGAACTGTGTTGTTAGCCCCATCCTTTGTCACTGGTATTACCACATAAGATACTAAAGGATAGATACCAGGCGAAAATTCACCATCTAAAGAATATGTTTTTACAGCTTTTGGATTAGGCACTTTAATAATTAAATTTAAATCTGCTTTCATCGTATAATTTTGATTAGCAAAGTCTGATCCATCCATAGATAAAAATACACATCTACCTTTACCAAATTTCATTGGTATACCATCTGATAATTTATAATCATAATTGAATGTTTGTACACCAGCCACATTTTGCTTAACAATTGCTGTATTATACGAATACCCACCATATTTATTAAAGATAACATTATAACCATCCGCTACCTCTCCTTGTGAAGGGCAAGCATCTGTAGTACTAGATAAAAGATTAAACAACGTTTCTGAATTTGTCTTGTCTTTACCAGACACAATATACTGCAGTGTCTTTGTTGTAAAACTACCTTTAATACCGTAAAATTTTGTTCCCTCGACGACATAATCTGGCAAAGTTACAGCAAAAAGATTTTTTTTATCAAAATTTAATGATTGTTTTGTTAATTCTGCTTTAAATGGAATAACCTGATATCCATCTTCCGCATAAGAAGAAGTTGTATATCCAGTTAAATAACTAGACATAACAACAAAAGCTAAAAGTATTTTTTTCATAAAATAATCCTGAATGTAATATTATATTATTTAATTTTAAATAAAAATTGTAATAATAAAATAGTTATTAATATATTATTACTTTTATTATTATATCATAATATTTTATAAAAAATAGACTATATTATTTTTTACTTAAATATACAAATAAAAAAGGACAGTAACAACTGCCCTTTCTCACTACCAATCGGACGTATGTCCCAATAAACCGAAAATCTCTCGACGGATTTTTAAAAGCTCCTTAGCATCCCGATGTCTTGGATAATCCATATCCAATTTGAACTCTCCAATAATATGCGCTGGGCGTTGACGCATCACAATGATGCGAGTTGCAAGCAACAAGGCTTCCTCAATATCATGCGTGACCATCAGACCTGTAAATTGTTTATTTTGCCACAAATTCACCAACTCTTTTTGCATGGTAATACGGGTTAAACTATCCAGTTTTCCCAAAGGCTCGTCTAAAATTAATACACTCGGATCATTGACCAACGCCCTAGCCAACGCAACACGTTGCGCCATCCCACCAGAAAGCTGTGATGGATACGCATTATCAAACCCTGCCAGTCCAATCATTTCCAACATATCGGATATGACTTTATCATCCTTTTTCTTTTGGATTTTAAAGCCCAATTCCACATTTTGTCGAACGGTTAACCAAGGAAACAAGGTTGGATCTTGAAACACAACAATGCGAGACGGATCAGCAGAAATAATTTCTTCACCATTGGCTTTGATTGATCCTTGTTCAGGATGCTCCAACCCCGCCACCATTCGCAGCAACGTCGATTTTCCGCATCCTGAAGGTCCCAAAATCACAACGAACTCATTGGGTTCAATCGTTAAATCGATATCTTCCAACACAGGCAAATCATGGTCATCTAAACTATAACTATGACTGACATTCGTAATTTCGATTTTTTGTTGTTTGACCAAAGAATTTACCATTTAATACTTTCCTTTTGCCAACCTAAAAGACGATTACGAACTTTAAATAACAATGTCATAAAGGAAGTACACATCACCGCCATAATTAACAAAGCTGCATACATATTGGGATAAGCTGCCCAGCCTTGCGCCCATTGCATATAGAACCCAAGACCTGCCTTTACCCCGAGCATTTCCGCCACAACCAGCATATAGAAACATGATCCCAATGCCATAAACATCCCAACAAACACAAAAGGCAATGCTGCGGGAATAGCCACATGACGAATCAGGAACAAAGGTTTTGCCCCCATTGTTTTGGCAACATCGTAATAGCTGGGATTAACCCCAGCTATCCCTGACCAAGTCAATACTGCTACAGGAAAAGATGCCGCAAAAGCCATCAATAACTCGCCCGCGACAAAACTGGATGGAATCACGGCGAACAATAAAGGTAAAAACGCCACAGGTGGCAAAGGACCTAGAAAACGCAAGATGGGATGTGCCCAATAGCCAAAGAGCTTTGACCATCCCATCCCAACGCCAATAATAAATCCAATGACACAACCAAGAATATACCCACCCACCAGCAACATCATGGAATGTGCTAAGGAATTGAGCAATTTAGCCCAATCGGTAATAAATACATCCAGTAATTCTTGGGGCGCACCAAAGAACGGTCTTGGCAACAATAATAATTTTGCTTGGATCAGTTCCCAAACACCAATAAATACCGCCAAAGCCAATAGCCATGCGCCATAATAGCGCACTTTATTCAAAGGCAAAGTGACGACGGTTAAAAGCGCAATCACCAAACAACATAACGCAAAAGTAGCTGTTCTTGGAAAATCATCCGCATTTGGAATAAAATAAGTCAGCCCTGCCGTCACCAACCAAGCCACAGAAGCAACAATTTGAGACCAATATGCGTTCTTTACAACTTGTTTCATCCAATAAAAAGATCCTGTGTCACTTTATTAGCATAAGTTTCAGAATTTAGACTCTGTGGAAATACACCAATCTTTTTCAGCTCGTTCGCATAAAACACCACATTGTCACGTAATTGTTTTCCAACAGATTGTTCGTGCGTACCTTCTGTTTCTAAAATAGCAGCCAATTCTTGAGCAGATACTTTTGGTGCATAAGGTTCAAACATCTTCGCAGCTTCCATTTTATTATGATGCACCCACTGCCCAGCTTCTAAAATAGCTTGTGTAATGGCTTTGGCAACCATTGGCTCTTTGCGAATTAATGATCCACGTAGCCCAACCACACAACAAGCAATATGCTGCCATTTACCCTCCATGTTGGAATCAATGGATACTAATTGGTTTTTTGTTTGGAATAAATGTGCCAATGGATCATCCAAACCTGCGGCTTGTATTGCCCCTCGTTTCAATGCAAGCGGCAACATGTCTTCTGGAAATTGACGCCAATTGACATCTTTTTCAGGATCAATGCCGATTTCTTTAAAACGCATACTAAAGAAATTCTTGGCAGGTCCACCAATATCGCCAACACCAATGGTCTTCCCTTTTAAATCTGCAAGCGTTTTAATAGCACCATTTTGCGGTGCCAATAAATGCAAACAGCCAGAATGTAATCCAGCCACTAATTTCACATCAAACCCTTGTTGCAAAGGTTTTAACCATCTTAATGCCATGCCTGATGCACCGTCTGCTTTACCAGTAGACATGGTTTCCAACATTTGATCAACGGAACCCGCAAAATCAATAAAATTCACATCAAGATTATATTTCTTAAAGAACCCTTTTTGTTGAGCCACTGGAAATGCTGCTGTACAAATAGAATCCGCACTCCATGCCAAGGTTACCTTACGCGGTGTCCCTTCAATTTTAATAGGCTCGCCTATATTCGGAAATGCTGTATCCATTTCTGCAGCCATTGCATGGCGCAATGGATTAACCAATAATGCCGCCCCAGAAGCAGCTAATAATGAACGTGAAAATTGCCGCCGATTCATAAGATTAAACCCCATGTTAAATTGTAAAAGAAAAGGAAATATAGAATAAAATAGATTAATAGTAGTATGTAATTAGTTTATTCAAAAATACAATCTTATTTTCAAGTACAAAGATTAAAAGCACTATAATTTTAAGTATAAATTAAGCAAAAAATTGCCTTATTCTTTTCAATGAACAAGGCTTTTATATTATTTTTTATAATTTTGTATAGCTCTATCCGCAGGCGAGTTCCCTAGATTCAAGGACGGCGTTCGATGATGAATTAAATCATCAATCAATGTTTCATAATTTTTAAGATATTCATCCATGGACAGGCTACGTTCTGCTTCAGCCCGTGCCCCTTTACGAATAGATTGCGCAAGTTTTTTATCCTCTAAAACTTCTAGAATCCGATCCGCTAATGCATCATGATCTAAAAATGGGGTTAATATTCCCGTAACACGATCTGCGATAAATTCTTGTACTGGTTGTGTATCACTAGCGATAATCGGACACCCCGTTGCCATTGCCTCTCTTAAAGACCAAGATAAAACAAACGGATACGTCAAATAAATATGCGCATCAGAGCGTTTTAAAACACTATTAAACACATTATACGGAACTTGCCCTGAAAAATGCACCCTCGACATATCAAGTTTTTTATGCACTTCTTTTAACATGTAGTCACGCCAAGACATACCACTTTCCAAACTGGCACCATAACTTACCTGTTCTCGACCAATCATGAGGACTTTAACGTCTGGACGTTCTTGCAGTAATTTTGGCAATGCCCGCATGAAAATATGAAACCCACGATAGGGTTCTAGCCCTCTGGCGACATAAGTCACCAGCTTGTCATCTGGTTTAACAACAAAATCCTTTAATTCCAAATCGGTTTTATAAATCGATGGATCAGGACTACATTTTTTAAGATTAACCCCTTCCCTTAAAATCGTAATTTTTTTCTGAGCCCAATCGGGATAGGTTGAATGTTGAAATAATGTTGGCGTCTGCCCCCAACCTGGATTGGTTGCTGAAACCAGATTAATTGTATTTTTAATTCGCACGCGCGCAGGCAACATTTCATCAGCTGGGAATTCAGGATCAAAATCCACATCCAATCCAGAAGAATGATAGTAAAATTCAGTATAGCTTAAAACAGGAACATCGGGGTATATGTCTTGTAAATTTAACATTTCTCCCCACCCTTGATGCCCAATAATAATATCAGGGGTCAATCCTAGATTTTTAAGGGTTTTGATCGTTTGATAAACAGCATCCCCTCTTTTCATTGCCAAATCAAGCTCTCCCAAAGGAGCAGGCAACCCTTTGGCTGGCTCGGGAACTTGATAAAAAACTGAGCGTACTCCCTCAATTCTAGCGTTCGAAGGTTGGCTGATAAACACAATCTCATTATCAGGTTGCTTGGCAAGATGTTGAACGATATGTAAATATTGCCCAGGAAAATTCTGATGAATAAATAAATATTTCACGACGATACCAATTCAGTAATATTTTACCTTGCCCTATATCCTTTGATCCAAGCACAAGGTAAAATTGTCACACTAAAGTTATAAAAAACAAATACAAAATTTTATTTTGTTTTCTTAATTGTGGCTTTTGTCGTTACCTTACGCTCCATCGCTTTTAAAGCGGCTTCTTTCGATGTTGATGTTTTTAATTTTATATTGCTTCGCACTGATTTTGCTGGGACTATTTTTCTAATAGTTTTTTTCGGTGCCTCGGTTTCCAAAGGAACAGAAGCCGTGCTTGAAACACCAAAAGATTTTCCATCAGCAATAGAGATTAATTCAACGCGGACTGCCTCTAAGGGGGCAACAGATTCCGCAGACAACATTGTCGCATCTTCTACAGGTCCAACTTTTGTACCATCAACAAAAGTAGCACTTAAACGAACATGATATTTTTTCGCAGCCTCATCGCTCAATTTAATGCTGAGCCCACATAATGGTAATCCCATACCGCGGCTACCGCAGAACTGGTTGCCTTGATGCCAAGGGGACATCCATCCTTTTCCCAACAAAGCTTGATATTCGATGTCTTCTGGTTTGATATAATTATTGATATTCAATCCAAACCCTTCGATCCAAGTTTTGCTATCTGGAATACCAATCCAATCGCCCAATTTTACAGAAACGTCACCCATTCGTTGAATATGAGCAAAAATAGAAATGCTATTTTCAGAATCTGTTGCGGCTTGTTTGACAGCTGTTTGTTGTTCTTGTTGAGCAATATTGGCATATTCTTTGACAGCGGCAACTGGAACAACATCATTGTTATTTAGAGCAATAATTTCGGGTGCGTCATTTAAACGCACGACTTGTAACTTAGGTGCTGGCAATTGACTGGACGGATTTTGATAAACAGTCACTAAAATCAAACCAGCCCCCCCTGAAATTCGGATCAGAGCAGCATTTTTTTCGGCACCCAACCAGCCATCTTTTTCAAAAGTTTCAATTGACACATGTGCCGACTGTTTGAATGGCGGCAAAGAAATACGCAAACCAGGGAAACCAAAATCATCTGCTGGGGCTTGTTCTGGTGCATGATAAATACAATACAATCCCACATCTAAGCTCATCAAATGACCGTTGACATTTAAATCAATCACTCTTTGTTGTTGCCCTTGCCTTCCTTGATCTTTGCCTTCTGACATTTATATTTCCCTATTTTGCAGTAATTATTATATTTGAATTAATTTTATTTTTTTATTATCTAACTTAACCAGTACAACATTGCGGCATAATTATCCATCATCTAAATGTTTTGCCTTTCTATTATACCGCAACTGTTTACAAAGAGTTAATAGCATATCATTTTGTTCAGGAATAGTCATTAAAAGCGATAAAGCCCATCCCCTTTGCGTATTTTTTATTCGTTGTGCAATTGCACCTATATCGAAGGCAGCGGTTGACAATCCCGAGCGCCATGCAATGCTAAGCGCATAACACCATGTTTCTGGCCAAATCGCTGGAAAAAAAGCCATGTCTGCATTTTGTTGTTTGACCAAAGCAATTGCCTCTTCCTCCTTATAAGTACCTGTAATAAACAAACGATCTGATTGCTCAAAGATACGATCATCAACCGTTCGACCAACCAAAACAAATTCCAAAGGCAGCGCCCTTTGATCCGCATCTTTGACCAACGCTTTGATAATATTAAATCCCTTTTCAATACCAATCGCACCAATGATACAGACTCTAAATCGACCTGAGTTCATGATAGGTTGTAAATATAAATCAGCCTCGGCAACTTGAGAAAAATAGGCGAGCTGTTCGATCGATAAATCAGGGCGATCATCCTCTAATTCTTGGATTTGTATCCTTTTTAATTTAGGAAAATGCTTTGAAATTCGGTCTTTCGTATCTTCAGAAGGCACAATAATCGATCGTGCTGCATTTAACTCTTTCTGTGAACGCGAGAGCCATTGTCGTATTTTAATAGGGTTTTCTTCGTCAAAGCGATCATTACCAATACATTGCTGACATACATCCATATCCTCGGGTTCACCACAATAATGTTCTTGCGGATTAATCAAAGATATTCTAGGACAAAAAGACATATAATCATGCAGATATACCTCATATTCAATTTCTAAATCTTGTAATAAATTACGAACAGCTACATGATGACCCGCAAAATGATGAACTTGTATTATTAAAATATTTATACTCTTTAAAAATTGTAATAAAATACTATATTCCGATGGCAAATTAAACACAAGATTAGGATATAGGTCTTCAATCTCAATTTTAGTTGATAGAGTTGATTTGAATTGTATTTCAATACGACACGCATCACCTAATAATGTCGGACGCAGGAATAACGCTATTCCTCCTTTTAAACGCCAATCACTGGCACGTTCCTGTACGGCTCGTTCCACACCCCCACCATAAGTATGGGTAATAAACAAACCATATTGCAAGGATTTACCGAGTTTCTCTTGCTTTCTTTCAAATTCCTTTAACCGATACAAATCGATTTGACGACGTATAATACGCAAAAAATCTCGATCAATATACGCCATGACCATTTCATCATAGTCGGGGTAAAATTTATTCAAAATAGCAATATTACGTTTTAATAATGCATTTTTATTATTTTGAAAGGAAACGCCCCCTTTGTGACCCACAAAAACATCTGCTGCTAAAACATGTCGCCAGCCTAAATGCTGAGCGCGCATGCAAAAATCATTTTCCTCGCCATATCCTTGTGCAAATAAATTCTCTCTAAACAGCCCCACTTGATGCAAACAATCATGACGAATAAACATACAAAAACCATGCGCTGTCGGCACATCAATTATTGTTTTCTTATTGATTTTTCTGACGACATTCATCAAACATGTAACGGAATTTAAGTCTGGAACAGGATTTGCTTGGTCATGATAAGGATACGAGAAAATACTAGCATCATTCGAAAAAGGCGTAACCGTTCCAATCGCCTGATCGCTATAGGCAGCATCCAGTAAACCTTTAAGCCATCCCTTTGGCACCAACGTGTCACTATTTAATAACACCACATCATACCCAGACCAAGCCATCATTCCTGTATTTACAGCACCTGGAAAGCCAAGATTTTTCAAATGATGTATCATGAAAACATTATCGTGATTGACCTGGGATTCCAGCCATTCTATTAACTCGATATCTGGCGAGCAATCATTCACAATCTGTATCTTCACTCCTTTGGGCAATGTTTTCAAAACTGATTGCACACAGGATATTGTTTCTTTTTTTCCTTTGTAAACAGGGATAATGACAACAATACCTAATCCTAGATATTCCGATATTTGAGGATAACTCCCCTTGTAATATGCAGATACTGGCAGATAATGTTCATGTTTTTTATTATTTTTCCTATATCGATTCGTTTTGCACTGTAATAATAATGGATCAATTGGACTACCAGTTAAATGCCTGCCATACGCATCCGTAAAAGAATAAGACCCTGGTGAGAATTCCTTTATATCAATAAAAAATTGCTTGGCTTTAAAAAGAGGAAATTCCAAAGTTGCTACATCGAATTCTGTTTCGGCTTGCACCTGATTACACAGAGTATTTTGCCCGTCATACACGTCAATCGTTGAAACGCGATCAGCTTCTGCTGGATACCATAACCAGCCTTTGACACAGTGATCATTACTTTCGACAAAACCTTCTGTGCGTATAATTGCTTGTAAATCAATAGGGCTGCCAACCAGTGGTTTTTCCTGTGTTTCAATGGATAGGAAAGAAAAATGCTCCCACCCCTCTGGTAGAGAAAAAAAAGGGTCTTTTGTTTCTAAAATTAAAATATCATCTAAAAATACAAAAAGCGTTTGGCGTTTTCTGTTATCAATCCACACCTGTCCCAAAGAGCCAATAACACCACAGCACCCTTCTTCTCCGCCATCCCTAACAATTTCTCTAATGGTTGACCATGAAGTCTTCGCTGGGCAATAACGAGACAATAAATATTGTATCGCTTCAATGGCTTGAGGAAATTCATTTCTGTGCACATGTATGATTGCTAATACGACCCACCCTTGATAAAAATCAAATTTTTTAATTAAAGGCATAAGCAATCGATATGCATCATTATATCGTTGCTGTTTTAAAAGCAACATCACCAAATCAAAAGTAATATTTGGATTATGTTCTGCCAATCGATGGGCACGATCCATCCAACGAACAGCTTCTACAATGTTGTTTTTATTTTGCTCATCCAGAGCACGTATAAAAGCGGATTGAGCACTTTGACGTATACGCTCAATCCCCTCTTTTTTTTTCTTAGTATATTCTAATAGTCTTTTTTTATATTGATTTGACAATGAACCACTCTTCAAAAGTTAAATTACAGGATTCATCATTTTTCAAATATTACTTTTTCTTTACAAAGAACAAACCAGGAGCAACCTCTACTTTATGGGTTGGTTTTTCTTGCGTTATTCCTTCAAAAACAGGTAATTCTTGCTCTTGAGATCCAGAAACTTCCTGAATTGTTTTAGCCTCTTTGGATTCTGGAACGAAATTAGGGTTTTCTAATCTTTTCAGATCGTTTTGAGCATCTTTTTCCCCAGCTTTCAAAGCCATTTCAAACCAATATTTTGCTTGTTTTGTATCTTGTTGTCCAGCCAAACCTTGCGCCAAATAGCGACCTAACATTAATTGAGCTTTTGAATGCCCTTTTTCGGCTGCCTTTCTGAACCAAATCTGTGCTTTTTCACGATTAGGTTCTAAATGATTACCCCCACCATAAATAGCACCCAAAGAAAACATTGCTGGGACACTGCCTTGATCTGCCGCCATTTGATAGAATTTTAAGGCCTCTTCGGCAAGGACTTGTCCATTATTAGATTTACCCTCTAATAAAATATGAGCCCATAAAACTTGTGCATCTACAATCCCTTCTTCTGCTGCAGATGATATCCAAGCATATGCCTCGTCAGGTTTTTGCTCTCCTCCGGCGCCCTCAAGCAGCATTCTGCCATACCAATATCGTGCTTGCATCACTTCTGGACAGCTTTTCCTCAGCCATTCTCTGGCTTGTTCTTCTTTTTCGATATCAAAATTAATGGTATTACTTTTCAACAAAGCCACTGCCAAATTAAACATAATCGGCTGCACGCCCTGTTCGGCACCAGGCGTTAAATACTCCTTAATAACATCATCTATTTGCAACTTACTATCGGGTAATTGAATTGCCATATCACCAAGGGTGACCGTCGCAATAACGTCCCCTTTTTTAGCTGCAAAACTCAGTAAATCTATTGCCTTATCTGTCGATTGCGGAAGACCCATTCCCCTCAGATACAATAAACCCAACGACCTTGTTGCCGTAACATGCCCACTTTCGGCTGCCACCACATACCATCGTGCCGCCTCTACATAATTAGGCGGAATATCATCATTTCCCTGACCATTCATATCAGCCAATACAACAGCCGCCTCTATATCCCCTGCCAATGCAGCCTTTCTTAGCCACGTTTCCGCTTGAATGAAATTTTGTTCTACGCCTTGACCATTTTTTAACGCAACACCATACAATGCTTGAGCCGCTCTGACACCATTTTCAGCTGCTTTTTTGTATAATTCCGCCGCACGTTTAATATCAAGAGGCACCCCTCTACCTGTTTGATACATCACCCCTAATTTGTATAATGCGGTTGCCATATCTCTTTCTGCAGCAACATTTAGAAATTTAGCAGCTTCAGCATAATCATCATCATTTTCGCCCATTCGCAATAAAAGTAATCCTTTACCCATATAACCTTGGGCGGAATCTTGTTCAATTGCTTTGTCATACCAACTTAACGCCTCAGAAACAATTTCGGAGTCTTTTGTTTCTGAAGAAAGTAAATAAGCATATAACGCTTGGGCTTCAGCCAAACCTTGTTCGGCAGCTTGTTTGACCCAATAACGTGATTTATCTAAATCAGGTTGTAAATTATCGTAATTTTCTTCTGGAGACGATTCAAAAATATTTTGCCCCGTTATTTCTTGCGCTTCTGGCACACCCCTCATATATAGCAATGCCAGCATATATGCTGAATCAATCCAGCCTGCTGTTGCTGCGGTTTCATGCCACAAAGCCGCTTCACTAAGGTTTAAAAGAACCCCATGTGCATTTAAGTAACACATCCCCAACCAATATTGTGCCTCAGGAGACTGCATTGACGCAGCTTGAGAAAATTGGTTAAAAGCTGTTTCATAATCTTCATCTTCATATGATTTCTTAGCCTTTTCCAATATTTTCTCAATTTTTTTAGATTGACGACTTTCACCGCCTATTCTAAACAATCTGCGCATTTTAAACTCCTGTAAATTCAACAGTAAATACTCAATTATTACTGAGGATCACGCATACCATTGGTTAATTGGGGAACAATACCATTCATCAAATACTGCGCAACAGTTCTTTTACCAACATGGATATCAGCAGAAACAATTAATCCTGGTGTTGGATGAAAAAAGTTAGGAACGTTGTGTAATGTATATTTTTCAATTTTTAAACGCGCTCTGAAAAAAGGTTTATCCCTAAAGGTTATAGGTGCAGCCCCCAATCGGTTTGTTTCTTGTGTCATATCACCTGGTTGGAAAACGTCAGCACTAATATTTGTCAGGACTGCTTCGGCACCACCATATTGAGTATATGGAAAAGTATTAAACTTAATTTTTGCCTTATCTCCCAGCTTCAAATAACCAATCTCGTCACCAGAAACAACAGCCTCAACTTCTAACCCCGTGCCAACTGGAACAAGAGTCATAAAAGGAACACCAGCATTTAATACCGAACCAACAGACCCTTTGGTAATAGATAAAACAACAGAATCCTTTTCAGCTCTTAGTAATACTTTATTTTTACGCAAGAGTGCCTTCTTGTAGTCGCCATCATCACGTGCATATTGTTTAATGGCGATATTCAATTCTTTAAAGATCGTCCCTTTCCAATTCTCAATATATGCCTTACGATCTGATTGTAAGGATTCAATACGCTTGACCGTTGCATTTGCTGTTTGTTGCGCTGTTATCAATCGATTTTCAACATCCATCAACGTATCTTGTGAACCCAATGTGGATAATCTGCTACCGACTTCTTCTTTTTGTAATTTTTGACGCATTTGGTGAACATCAGTAGCCACTTTCACACGACCTCGTAACACTGCAATACTCGCAATAGCATTTTTTAACTGAGCTTGTTGTTCAGCAATTTTTTGATCAAAACCATCAACCTTTGCGTCATATTCCAACTTACGTTTCAGAAATAAATTTCCTTGTTCAACAGAATATAAATCTGATGGGTCAACGGTATAAGTTTTTTCATCTGCCTCTGCGCGTAAACGATCATATTCTGCTTTATCAGCACCAACTTGAACTTTTAAATTGTCTAGATCTGCGTCCGATAATGTTGGATCAAGATGGGCAACAACCTGTCCTTTAGCAACAAAATCACCTTCTTTAACATCAATTGATTTAATAATACTTTGTTCCAAAGGCTGTACTAACAAGGGCGTTTCTGTAGAAATTAACCGACCGTCTGCCGACACCACTTTATCAAGTGGAAAAAAGCACATTCCTAAAAATGAAAAAAGCGCCAAACCACCAATCAACCATGTAATATATTGGGCAGAAGCTGTTGGAGGCATATTAATCGCTGCAGAAGTCGGAGAATGAAATTCCAACAATGCAATAGGCATATCGGCCTGGAAACTATCATCAGAATCTGCCTCAGGCAAATAATACCCATCTGGCACATGTTCATCATCATTCTGACCGTCGGCGACCTCAGATGCTTTTACACCTTTCTCGGTCAACTGCCGATTTTCTTTAGATAGAATTGCGTTATCTGTATCGTTTTTTCCATCAGGTTGAGCGCCTTTTGGTAATTGATCATGTTTATTATCATCAACCATCATTACATTCCTTCAGGCACGAAACCATCGCCGCTTTGTTTTTCTTTGCTAGATTTCTCTTGTGTATGCCGATTTTGTTGCAACCATAAAGTACGATAGATTTCGCAACTTTCCAATAACTCTTCATGATTACCAATTGACTGCATTACCCCTTGATCTAACACTAAAATTTTATCACAATTTACTAGGGAAGAAAGTCGATGCGAAACAATAACCATTGTACGCCCAGTTGCAATACGCTCTAAGTTCGCATTAACCAAAGCTTCGCTTTCTGGGTCCAATGCTGACGTTGCTTCATCCAAAATCATGAATTTAGGGTCTAGAATAACAGAACGTGCAATAGCCAATCGTTGACGTTGTCCACCAGAAATATTAGTAGACCCCTCTTCAATAAAGGTATCATAGCCTGCAGGCATACGCTCAATAAACTCTTCGGCTCCTGCTAAACGTGCGGCACGAATAACATCATCCATTGTTAACCCTGGACGACCTGCTGTAATATTATCTTTGATCGTTCCTCTAAATAAGAAGTTATCTTGTAACACCACACCAAAAGAACGTCTTAAATGTGTCAAGTTAATCTCACGCAGATCGACACCATCTAACCGTAAAAAACCTGTATATTCACGACTGACACCTTGCAACAAACGGGTAATTGTTGATTTACCAGAACCACTTCGTCCAACCAACCCTAACATTGTTCCGGCAGGAATAGAGAAACTTAAATCTTTTAACGCGCGACTACTGCCCCCAGGATATGTAAAATTGACATTTTCGAATGATAAAGCTCCAACAATTTTAGGACGTAATCCCGTTGTTAATGCTTTAGTTTCTGTAGGATTATTTAAAATTTCACCTGCTTGACCAAGAGACGTATTTACCTCTGTAATGGATGAAGTCAATTTCGCCATACCAACTAATGGCGTGGCAACTCGCCCTCCTAACATCATAAATGCCACAACCACACCTGCATCAATTCCAGATGTAGGATTTGTGATTGCTAAAAACGCACCGATCAAAATAATACCACGGTTAATGAAGAAATCCAGTGGCATCACCAATGTTTCTGGCCAGTTTTGTATACGAGAAGTTGATAAACGCCACTTAGAAACAACGGCAATAACCTCATCCCATTCACGTCGACGTGCAGGTTCCAATGCCAATGTTTTAACCGTTCTAATTCCAGCCACAGTCTCATACATCATTGACGCCCGTGTCATTTCAGCTTCAATACGGTTACTAAATCGCTTAGTGATAGCCGGCAGGAATAAAATGACAATAAGACCAATCAAACCGGCAGCTGCAACCGTCAACCACGCCAAAGTAGGGCTGATATAGAATAAAAACGGCAAAATCACGACCAACGTAAACAAATCCAAAAACGTCGTCAGCAATTTACCTGTAATAAAATCCCTAACCATATAGATTTGGGATACCTTCCCAACAATACGACCGGCTTGTTGACGTTCGAAAAATTCCAATGGCAGTGCCAACAAACGATTGTAAGTATGAATAGAAATACGAGAATCTAGCCTCGTAGCTAAAACAGCGGTTAATTCACGACGCGCATAGCTAATTAAAACTTCATAAAAAGATAAAATAATCAACAAGCCCGAAATCGAAATCAGTGTTGCAGTTGAATGAAAGGCAATGACTCGGTTAACAACCTGCATCACAATAAAAGCTGGGAAAATTTGTAAAATACTGATAATCATCGAAGCAAAGCTGATATCACGTAATAGCATACGTTCACGTAACACCATCTTGGCAAGCCACGTAAAGTTAATAACAGCATCACCCTCAGAAAGATTCCGGTTGGCTTTGACCAACAACACATCCCCTGTCCACGCTTGGCGCAATCGCAGTTCATCAACCGCAATCGGGGCATCTGTTTCTTTTCCAAGAGGATCCCTTAGAAAGACAACCCGTTTCTTTGGGTTAACCCCAACCATTAATCCCGCAGAACCATCCTTGAACATTAACACGACAGGCGGAGAATTATACAAACGAATCAAATAGCGCCACTTTAAACGCATACCTTTTGCAACCAAGCCCTGACTATTGAGCCAACGAGCAAGAGTTGCTGGAGAAGGAGATGATTCGTCTGGTTGCGTAGCAAGATCCCGAATATCAAGATCAACACCATGATATTTTGCGGCTGCTATTACGGCACGAATACGGATCATCATCGGAGAAAGGCGCTCAGTTTTTTCAGACGCACCGTCTTTATTTTGCCCCGATCCTGACTGAAGGGGAGTGTTTAATGGTTGATCCACGGATCATCTTTCATCAAAAATCTCTACAATACTAAAACTCAATGCTTATTGGATATTGAATTACCTAGACTATTACTCTTAGATGACTCTTTTCCAAAGAAACACAACGGAACATATCAATAATTTGTTAATAATTCAACCATTTCAGATATTCTTAAAAATTAAGTATTTTAAAAAACGAAATATTGTAAATTATTTACCTTATAATATTAAGTCAAAATGGAGATGATAAAATAATTTTATATACAAAACAATATTATTTTATATTAATCTTTTTAATTTTATATCTTGTCATGATAAAGTAGTATTTAAATTGAAAAAACTTAACTTACAAACTTCAATCAAACATCTTCACTCTTTATCTTAACCGATCATTAGGCTTTTTTTATTTATGTCTGGACAAAGTAAACTTCTCGAAAAACTTCAACAACAAATCCTGCTATGTGATGGTGGCATGGGTTCGATCGTTCAAATGCTTGACCTTGATATCCAAAAAGATTTTTGGGGCAAGGAAAATTGTACCGAAGTCCTAAACTTATCCAGACCCGACCTTGTTCGCGATATCCATCGGCAATATTTCGAAGCAGGCGCAGATATGGTGGAAACCAATTCCTTTGGCGGATCCACGATTACCCTTAGCGAATTTGACCTTCAAGACCAAACCTATGAAATCAACAAACGTGCTGCTGAAATTGCCCATGAAGCAGCGAATCTATTCAAAGATGGCAAGGAACGTTTTGTTGTTGGCTCTATTGGTCCAGGAACGCGCCTGCCCTCGCTTGGTAATGTTGCTTATGATCCATTGGAAGCTGCGATTGCAGAACAATGCCGTGGATTGATAGATGGCGGTGTTCACGGGTTTCTTATTGAAACATGTCAAGATCCACTGCAAATCAAAGCCGCTGTAAATGCTGCTAAGCTCGCACAACGCGAAGCTAAAATATCCTTGCCTATATTCGTGCAAGTCACCATTGAAACCACAGGAACCTTGTTGGTTGGCAGCGATATTGCCGCAGCTGCAACCATTATTGATGCGCTTGACGTGGATATGATGGGAATGAATTGCGGAACAGGTCCTCGCGAAATGGCCGAAGCAATCAAATGGCTGTCACAATATTGGCCTCGCCTGATCTCTATGCAGCCTAATGCTGGCTTGCCTGAATTATTGGACGGCAAGACCCATTATCCTTTATCCCCCGAAGAAATGGGACATTGGATGGCACGATATATTGAGGAACAAAAAATCAATATGCTGGGCGGATGTTGTGGGACAAACCCTAATCATATCGCTGCGATGGACAAAGTATTACGTGAAAGAGCGCAAAAAGAAGGTTCTGCGGATCGTCCTAAAACCATTCCACGCACGCATATTGCAGTACCTTCTGTTGCTAGCTTGTTCTCCTCTGTGCCTTTACGTCAAGAAAACAGTCTCTTTTCTATTGGTGAGCGTTGTAATGCTAATGGTTCCAAAAAATGGCGTGACTTACAAGCGGAACAGGATTGGGATGGATGCGTTACGATTGGACGTGAGCAGTTAAAAGAAGGCTCAAATGCACTTGATGTATGTATGGCGTTTGTAGGACGTGACGAAATTGCAGAAATGGGAGAAATTATCCCACGCTTTACCTCGTCTATTAATGCACCTTTGGTTATCGACTCTACGGGTACTGATGTTATTGAAGCCTGTTTGAAGTTACATGGCGGAAAGCCTATTATTAACTCCATCAATTTCGAGGATGGCGAAGAGATTGCTGCCGAACGCATGGTATTGGCAAAAAAATTCGGTGCTGCCGTGGTTGCATTAACTATCGATGAAGTCGGCATGGCAAAAACGCCCGAGGATAAATTACGCATTGCTTCACGTTTGGTTGAATTTGCATGTGATCGTTATGGGTTACCTCAATCAGATTTAATGATCGATCCCCTCACCTTTACTATTGCAACTGGCGTTGAGGATGATCGAAAACTGGGTTTATGGACTTTGGAAGGCATCAAAGCCATCCATGATAAATTCCCAGATATTCAAATTGTGCTTGGACTGTCTAATATTTCCTTTGGACTAAATCCTGCAGCTCGTGCAGTATTAAACTCTGTCTTCTTATATCATGCCCAACAAGCTGGCATGACTTCGGCGATTATTCACGTTTCAAAAATCCGCCCCATGCATCTAATTGACAAAGAAGAAGTCAAAGTCATGGAGGATTTAATTTTTGACCGCAGGACAGCTGACTATGATCCTTTAAAGAAAGTCTTAGAAATCTTTGCAGATCGTAAGGCTTCTCAGGCAGCAGCACGCCCCGTTGCTACGACAATCGAAGAACAACTGCATGATCGTATCGTTGATGGCAACCGTAAAGGGCTAGAAGAAGATTTAAACAAGGCAATGGAAAAATATGAGCCTTTGGAAATCATCAACACCTTACTCCTAAGTGGAATGAAAACGGTTGGCGAGCTGTTTGGTTCTGGTAAAATGCAGTTGCCTTTCGTTTTACAATCCGCTGAAACCATGAAAGCTGCGGTTTCTTTCCTTGAACCTTTTATGGAAAAAACCAGCGATGATACCAAAGGCACCATGGTTCTAGCGACTGTTAAGGGTGATGTGCATGATATTGGCAAAAATTTAGTTGATATTATCCTTAGCAATAATGGCTTTAACGTTGTTAATTTAGGGATTAAAGTGCCTGTTGCGGATATGATTGTGGCTGCCAAAGAACATAAAGCCGATGCGATCGGTATGTCAGGGCTATTGGTCAAATCCACCGTTATTATGCGTGAAAACCTTGAAGAAATGGCAGAACACGGTTTGGATATTCCCGTATTATTAGGTGGTGCTGCCTTGACCCGTGCTTATGTCGAAGAAGATTGCTCCGAGGCTTATAGTAAAAATAATGGTTTGGTTGCCTATGCTCGAGATGCGTTTGATGGGCTAACCTTGATGGAAAAAATTGCTGCGAAAGATCTAGACAATTATATCGCAGCACAAAAAATCAAAAATAAACGTCCCAAACGTAATGCTAAAAAAGAGAAAATTGAAGCTATTCCTTTAACCAAAGCAGAAGCCACTCAACGACGCAAAGAAATGGCACCTACTGAAGATGTCCCTACTCCACCTTTTTGGGGCGTAAAGAAATTAGAAGCCAAAATGAAAGCGATTTTGCCTTTTCTTAATGAGCGTTCTTTGTATCAACTCCAGTGGGGTATGAAAAAGCAAGGAAAAACATTGGAAGAGTTCCTTGAAAATGCCAAGACTGAGTTACGCCCAATCTTACATCGTTTAATTGAAGAGTGTGAAAAAGAAAATATTTTGCAACCCCAAGCTCTTTACGGTTATTGGAAGGCTGCTGCTTGTGGCGAAGATTTGATTTTATTTGATGAAGATGGTCAAACAGAACTTTGCCGTTTTGCATTACCCAGACAGCCTGGTGCCAATCGTTTTTGTTTGACTGATTTCGTTCATGATATTGATGATCCCGTGCGTGATGTCGTGGGGTTACAAGTTGTTACCGTAGGTCAACAAGCATCTGATACAACCCGTGTATGGTTCGAGGATAATCGCTATCAAGATTATCTGTATCTACATGGATTATCCGTTGAAATGACAGAAGCTATGGCAGAATACACACACCAACGCATGCGCTCTGAATTAGGATATATGGGGGAAGATGATCCCGATATGAACCAATTATTAATGCAGGGCTATCGTGGATCACGCTATTCTTTTGGGTATCCAGCTTGTCCCAATTTAGAAGATCAAAAACATATCTTAAAGCTATTAAAAGCCGAACAATTGGGTATTTCTCTATCTGATGAATGGCAATTACATCCAGAACAATCCACGTCTGCACTGGTGTTATTCCATCCAAAAGCAAAATATTTTATCGTCTAGTAAAAATGAAATAATTTAAACGATTTTCTCAAGCGATTTAAATTCAAAATATATTTACAGCCATTTTTAAAATTAAATCTAGTTGTAAATATATCATACTAGTAAATTATTACTTTTAAAACAAATGATTATATCCACATAATAATACGTATCGTACCTATATAATCAAATAACTGGTATCTTTAAAAACAATACCTGTATTAAATAATACAAAATGATACTTAAATATATAACAAAAAGTAATAACTTAAGGGGTATATTATGATTATTTATGAGGGCAAAGAACTATTTCTGCATCATCATGAAGGTAATACAGACTATATTATAATCTCATTTTTAGGAGCCCACGAAACTAATATAGCAAAAGAAACCTTTTTTCTTAAGCCTATTGTAGAGAAATATAATATATCTTGTTTAGGGATTACTCCTAAAGTAGATAATTATTATCTACATTCTGATATGCATGAAATTATTTCTTTGTGTAATGATATTACTAAAAATTACAAAAAAATTATTCTTATTGGTCAGTCTGTGGCAGGCTATGCCGTAATAAAATACTCTAAACAACTAAATGCCGATGTTGTATTAGCCTTAGCACCAAGAGCGACGCTTGATCAAGAAATATGTACAGTAACAGACGAAACGGTAAAAATAGCATCAGCACTTACCCCTGAGCAAGTTAAAGAGACAACAATTAAAAAAGATGATTTGCAAGGGGAAATATTTATTGTATACGACCCCTTAAGTCGTTCACATTGGTTAGATAAAGAACATATTGGTTTATTAAAAGAACAAATCCCTCATGTAAATTTCATCGTTACTTATTTTACAGAACACCTCATCATTTTTCATCTACTAGGATCACAAGTATTTAAATCTATTATTGATTCTTTAGTTTCTGGAAATAAGCAAAATATTGTTCAAACTATCAACTACGTACGACGGCATCATATCACAAACATTGAATCCAAAGTTCTTTTGTTAACTGAAAAATATCCATATCTTATCTACAAAATGTTGACGAGCCAGTCCATGTCAAAGGTTAGAAATAACCACAGATTATTTAATAATAATACATTAATTTTAAAATTATGTTTCTGTTTAACAAATAAAGGATATCAACAAGAAAGCTCACAACTCTTACAAAGCATTTTTATTTCAAAAACTGGTAATTTGGAAAACTTCTTTAAACCAAATCAACAATTACGATGCCTGAATCCTTATCCATATCTTATAAGTTTCCATGGTAACTTCTTGGTTTATAATTACAACACAAATAAAGTCGAAACAGCTATTAATCTTGATGAAAAACCTAACTGCGCGCCTATTCAGCTTTATAATCAAAATGGTAGAATAAAACTTGTATGTATCCATCATGGTTATCTGTTTGAGCTAGAATATTACGATAATATGTCTTTTAATTTAACTAGCCTTACAAATGATCCTATACCCAATCAGATCAAATTAACATTTTCTGGTTACATGATATTTATCCATACTTCTGACAAAAAGCACTATATAGGGGTCAATGCTAATGGAAGTATACATTACGCAACAAAGCCACAAGGTTGGGAATCTTTTACTGCCATTCCAGCCATTTACTCTTCAGAAAATACAAAGCAACATAGTTTATCTTTTAATGTGAATAATCATAATATCACCATATCTATTCAATAGAATATAAATATAACTCAAAACCTACGATATAAATTTTGCTGATTGGGCTACAAAATCTGGTCAAATTTTACTATCGAGATAAGATGACGATAACGAATTTGCCTCAATAAATTGCCATGATGAATAATAGCCCAAACCCACATTTTTTAACAATATCAATTTATTATATAATCGTATTAACATATTCTGATACTTGCAATAAATACAAAAAAACATATGAATATTGCTGCCACTATCAGTGGATGTCCATTGCAAAATATATAATTGCATTATATCAAAATTTAATGGTATAATACTTGCGTTTTTGAATGCCGTTTTATTTTTAAAGCATTTCTATTAATCGCTATTTACCATATTTTTATTTTATCTCGCATTATATATCCTCTCAAAAGTTATTATCACTCTTTTATTTAAGTGAGGTTTATCATTGAATCTTGTTAATATCATTGATCTTGCCGGTAGTGTCGCCTTGTTATTATGGGGTGTGCATATGGTCCAAACAGGCGTACAGCGCGCTTTTGGTGCAAGGCTCAATCTCATTTTATCGAAAACATTACGAAACAAAATTCAAGCTTTCTTTGCAGGTTTGGGCATTACTGCCGTTTTGCAATCATCCACAGCAACGGGATTAATGATTACCAGCTTTGCTGCGAACGGAGTGATTGGGCTTCCTTCTGCCTTAGCAGTGATGCTAGGGGCAAATGTTGGAACAACTTTGATTGTTCAACTTTTATCGTTTGATGTCTCTCGTATCGCCCCATTATTCGTTCTAATTGGGGTGATGATGTTCAGACGATGGATGAATGCCGTGCGTGATTTGGGCAGATCATTCATTGGATTGGGATTGATTTTGATCTCTTTGCATCAATTCTTGGAAATCCTACAGCCTTATACCAACCAGCCTTCTTTGCGGATGATGCTGGGAAGCATCGCTGACATGCCATTCATTTCGGTGTTAATTGCGCTAGTTTTAACATGGATTATGCATTCCTCTGTTGCTGTGGTTCTATTAATTGCTTCCTTTGCATCGCACAATGTCATCTCACCAGAGACTGCTTTTGCAATGGTTATTGGTTCCAACATAGGAACCGCGTTGAACCCAGTGCTTGAAGGTGCTGGCAAAGATACCGTATCCAAACGCCTGCCTGTTGGTAACTTATTAAACCGTTTGATTGGTGCAGCGATCTGTCTGTTATTCCTGACACAAATAACCCATTGGCTGATTTATTATTATCCTGACATGAACAGATCGGTTGCCAATTTTCATACGTTTTTTAACATTGTTACAGCGGCTGTATTCTTACCCTTTTTGACCCCATATGCAGAGTTCCTGAAACGCATTATGCCACGTCCAAAAGAAGAAAAAACAGAGGATCCATCCAAACCAATATATCTTGATAAATTAGCAATTAAACAATCCCCTATACTTGCAATTAGCAATGCGATCAGAGAATCTTTGCGTCTATGTGACTCCTTAGAAAAAATGCTCTATGGGGTGGATAACACCTTAAAAAGCAAAACCCCTCAAATCGCTATTGAAGCACGAAGAGTAGACATTATTTTGGATAAATTAAGCAATTCCATCCAAAGTTATGTCACAGCACTGGATCCTGAATCTTTAAACTGCCATGAGTTAACACAAACGGAACGTATATTGACTTTTTGTACTCAAATCGCCAATGCCAGTGATGTCTTAGATCGCAATGTCTTACCCACAGTTCATAAAATGGCTAAACAGCGGATTATATTGCCTGATGAAATGATGCAGCCGTTAAAAGATATGTTAAAACGGATGCACAAAAACTTGCGGATTGCTGCGATTTTGCTGATGAATGAAGATGAAACCATTGCCAGAAAACTTGCTGAGGAAAAAGATATTTTCAGAGAAACTGAGAATCAAGCCAACTCTATTTATTACCGCCGCTTGCGCGAGGAAAACACCAACAAAAAAACACAGATACTTTATGGTTCATTTATGTTGGAACTTGCGCGTGATTTAAAACGCACCAATACACATATCGTCGCATCAGCAGCTTATCCAGTGTTAGATCAATCGGGATTGTTGTTACCCAGTCGTCTACAACCTGAGGATGATGCAAATTTATCTGTAGACAAGGAGTTATCCAAAAGTGAAGATAATGAATAATGATCTATTCACAGCTTCACATCATTTTATAGTTACAATTTCTTAACATATCTACTCTCATGACCTCTAGTCCACCGCAGAAGAAACGCCATATGATATACTATCCTATGCCAACTGGAAAAAGCACTGCACAAACCATTATCCTTGCCAATGGTGATTTCCCTTGCCATCCTGTTCCCGTATCTATTTTACAGTATAATCAAGATAGGCTCGTCTGTTGTGATGGGGCTGCTAACCATTTATTTGATCATCATCTTACTGCACAGACCATTATCGGGGACGGCGATTCTTTATCATCTGAAAATCAGGCAAAATATCAAGATCAGTTTGTAAAGATATCAGAACAAAACACCAATGATCTGACCAAAGCCGTTCTGTTTTGCCAAAGTAAATCCATTCAATCTTTGATTATTTTGGGCGCAACAGGGAAAAGAGAAGATCATACCATTGCCAATATTGCCTTGTTAGTGGATTATTTATCAATAATTGAAACTGTCACAATGATTACTGACTTTGGTGTTTTCAATGCTATTCGACAATCGTCAAATTTTGAAAGCTATTCTGGACAACAAGTCTCTTTATTCAGCCCTTCCCCTACCCCGATTACCACAAAGAACTTGAAGTATCCTTTGGATAAACAAAGCCATACCTATTGGTGGCAAGGGACGTTAAACGAATCTTTGACGAACGAATTTATAATTGAAGTTAATGAGGCCTTGATCGTTTATCGAGCATTTCAAGAATAATTAACGCTCGTACAAAAAATAGCAAAATATTTTTTACCAAGATTTGATTTTAAAACAATTATCCCTATCTATCATTCATCGAGCAAAATAACGATCAGGCAAATAACCAAGTTCTAGATATAACGAAAATAATTTATAACTATCTATTGATATAAAGACAGTGTTTAATTATGAATATGTTTTACACACTTCATTAAAAAGGGATCTCTTAATAAAGTGCTAGATAATATGAACTGGATTGATCTGGTTTGCCTTGGGGTGATTGTCCTAAGTGCTTTATCGGGATTAACCAGGGGCTTTACCCGAGAATTCATTGGTTTATTTGGATGGGTTGTTGCTGCAAGCCTTGCTAATCGTTGGTACCCTGATCTTGTGCCAAAGATCACCCCTTATATTAGCAATGAAACCCTCGCAGACATTGCATCATTTGCTATTATTTTTCTATTATGTTGCATTGTCATCAACACCCTTGCGAATGTAATTGTCGGTCAGAATTCAACTCGTTTTTCTATATTAGGAAGGTTGGATCGAATTTTGGGGGCTGCCTGTGGCGCAGTAAAAGGTTTTGCCACGCTAGCGATTATTTATATTTTGGGTGGAATTATTTTCCCTGCTGCACAATGGCCTGATACGTTGCAAGAAAGCCAAATGGTTCCTTATGTTTATCAAGGAGCTGCCTATATCAATGAATTATTACCCAGCTCTATGCAAAGGGATATCGTTGTACCACAGGTAAAAACACCCAGAAGTTCTTATCCCGCAGATACAAACACGAACACCAATGTAATTACTGATCCAAATGCGCCTATGCCTGCCACTGGACAACAGAATACCAACCAAGGGATTTCCCCTGATTATTAAGCTCATATTACTCTTTTACGATTATTTTGTTTTTCCCTTAACCACCACGGATTTATCATGACACATTCCTCTCTTTCTTCTCATGAACTTGATTTTATCGACGATGACGAATTCCACGAAGAATGCGGTGTTGTCGGTGTATGGACCACTCAAGATGCCGCTTCTTTGACCGCATTGGGGTTACATGCCTTGCAACATCGTGGACAAGAAGCCAGTGGCATTGTGACCTATGACGGGAATCAATTTCACACACATCGTGGTCTAGGATTGGTTGGAGAAGTCTTTGATGACCCCAGAGTGATTGCCTCTTTGCCAGGAGGAATGGGAATTGGTCATAACAGATATGCCACCACGGGTGAAACACAATTACGTAATGTGCAACCTTTATATGGTGATTTTGAATTTGGCGGGTTTGCGGTTGCGCATAACGGCAATTTAACCAACGCACAATTATTAAAACAATCTTTGGTGCGCAGAGGATGCTTATTTCAATCCAGCACAGACAGCGAAGTCTTTATCCATCTCATCGCAATTTCTTTATATAGCAACGTGATTGATCGTTTTATTGATGCGATTAAACAAGTTCAAGGGGCATATTCTTTGGTTGCTTTATCCAAAGACATGTTGATTGCTGCCAGAGATCCTTTGGGGGTTCGTCCATTAATTCTTGGAAAACTACCATATAGTCAAGATAAAAATTCATGGGTTGTTGCTAGTGAAACTTGTGCTTTATCCAGTATGGGTGCGGATTTTCTTCGTGATATCGAACCTGGCGAAGTCATTATTATAGATCAAGACGGTGTCCGTTCCATCCATCCGTTCTCTGACAATACGTCAAGTCGTTTTTGTATCTTTGAGTATGTATATTTCGCCAGACCTGATTCAGTCATTGAAAATAAATCCGTATATATAGCACGTAAAAAAATTGGTGCTGAACTAGCAAAAGAATCCCATGTTGAAGCTGACGTTGTCGTTCCTGTTCCTGATTCTGGTGTTCCAGCAGCGATTGGTTACGCCGAGGCAAGCAATATTCCTTTTGAGCTAGGGATCATTCGTAGCCATTATATTGGACGAACCTTTATTGAACCAACCGATCAAATCCGTAATCTAGGTGTTAAGCTTAAACATGCAACCAATCGTGCCGTCATTAACGGTAAACGTGTGATCTTAATTGATGATTCGATTGTTCGTGGAACCACATCCAAGAAAATCGTTGAAATGGTTAGAGCAGCTGGCGCAACAGAAGTTCATTTACGCATTGCCTCCCCACCTACACAACATTCTTGTTTTTATGGAATTGACACCCCTGCCGAAGAAAAATTATTGGCACATACCCATTCAATCGACGAAATGTGTAAATTAATTGGCGCAGATTCGTTGGGATTTGTGTCTGCTGATGGTCTTTATCGTGCATTGGAAGAGGAAAAAAGAAACAATCCAAATCCACAATATTGCGACGCGTGCTTTACAGGTGATTATCCAATCCCACTAACAGATCATGACATGCAGTTGGTAAAATCAAAATAAGCAATGGATTTGCCATTGCAAAATAAAATCGCATTTATTACAGGTGCCAGCCGTGGCATCGGTCAAGCCTGTGCTGTTGCCTTGGCACAGGCTGGTGCGCATTGTATTATCAGCGCCAGAACTCAGATGGGATTAATGCAAACAGATGACCTAATACAATCCGTTGGGGAAAAGGCAACGTTATTGCCTTTGGATTTAGGTAGTCAAGATGCTTGCAAACAAATTGATCTGATTGGTCCATCGATTGCAGCTCAATTCAAACGATTAGATATTTTTATCCATGCTGCTTTTCAATATGTTCCCTTAACACCAGTAACACAAATCACCGATGTGGCATGGGACAAAAACATACAGGTTAATTTATCAAGTCCTTGGCGATTAATCCGCACATTGTCGCCATTACTCTCTGCCACTAAAAATGCCAATGCATTTTTCTTTCAACCGATGGCTTCATACCTGCCCTTTTGGTCGCCCGTTACAGCTATACACGCAGCACTGGGGGCAATGATTCAATCTTGGCAGCAAGAAATTGCACAATTATCCTCATTGCAAATCCATTATCTTCCCCTATCCCCTACGAATACTTTATTAAGACAATCTTTTTTCCCAGCCGAAAATAAACAAACCTTAAATACACCTGCACAAACAGCCAAAGAAATCATTGCGCACATTATTCATTAATATTTTTATAATTGATTGACATCCTTTTACTTATTTAGTATACTTAAAGATCGGTGTAATAATTTTACGGCAAAACCCATATATGAAATAATCGCTAATTAATAAAGTGGAAAGGAGAGAAAACATGTATTTAATTCATCGTTATCTCTATGGAGCAACTGTTTGTTCTCTTGTTGTTTGGACAATTTACCTATTAACCATAGATTTTTTTTCAATCGCATTTGTTCCTTATCAATATAAACAACTTATCCACGTCCCTCTGCCGGTAAGCTGGCTTAGCTTTTCTTATTTAGCACTCATTAATATGGCTACACTGTTAATAATCTCTGGTTTAACATTGATTGCTCAATTTAAAAACATCAAAATCATTCCAACACCTATTTATCACCTAGATGGGTCTGAAGATAAAGTGGAAATTTAAATCTTTTGTGAAATACATTGCTTTTTATAATATTATCACGTTAATATTTTAATTTTATAAAACGCAATGTATATCCAATGTTTGAATATTCCTTTATACAAAAAATCAGAAAGAATATAACAAACAAAATATACACAAATCATGGACTAATTTAAGTAAGATGAAATATTTTGTTATATATCCTGATGACAACAAAGATAATTTAGAAAAATTCAAAACTAATAATCAACATCTAGCACCTGAAATAGATATTATTCCTGTCAAAGCACCTGTTTCTAATCTTAATTTGCGTGATGAATTAATTAAAAAAAATATTATTACCAAAGATAATGAATATGATTTGATAACCCTTGCTTTTACCAAAGCCCACATTTTATTATGGCAACAAGCAGTGGAAACCCAATCCCCAATCACTATCTTTGAAGCAAATACAATTACGCACAAAGATTTTTTGGACCATCAAAAACAATCTTTATCCTTGAAAACTAAATATGATTTAATGATTTGGGGATATAATTTAAACTGGAACCCTTGTTTAGAGATAATACCTAGCTTACCTAAGGTCATTTATACATTTATAGGTTACGGCACAGAAGAACTCAAAACACCCAATAACGATCTAATTGATGTATCATTATATAAAAATAGCGACTTACGAGCCGTTCAAACGCTTAAAATGCTCTCTTTTTCTGGTATGGGGTGTTATAGTATTTCTGTTAACGGCGCAAAACAGCTTTTACAAAAAGCAATTTCTATAGGAAACGAAGCAGCTCCGTCGTATCAAGAAAAACCTTACGGAACTAATTTTTACGTTTTTAATCCTGTTGCTAAGCGAGAAAACACTTCTTTTGACGTAGAAGTCAACCGTCATATACAATCATTAAATACATACATGACCATCCCAATGTTAGCGGTCATCCCAACAACTCCTTAACCCATCATTTATTTTATTACTTGATTACTTACATCATTTTGTATGTATTCCATTAAACCTAGCTCAATTTTTTAAAAGAGAAAAATATGAATCTTCAACAAATTATTCATCGACGTTATTCAACAAAAAAATATAATCCCAACAAAAAAATACCCGAAGATCAAATTGAACAATTAATCGAATTATTGCAATATACGCCAACATCGATTAATTCACAGCCTTATCATTTTGTTTTAACAGGAACCCCTACGGGTAAAAAGCGTATTGCAACATCTATGGCTGATGGGCATTTTGTTTTTAACCATAACAAAGTTATTCATGCTTCTCATACCATTGTTATTTGCTCTAAAACCAGCATAGATCGTGAATATCTTACTAAAACGATTAAAAAAGCCCATAAAGATGGTCGCATTGATTCCCTTGAAAGGGTAGAACAACAAATCAATCAATATATGGGCTTTATTGATTTGCATAATAATGTACATAAAGATGCTCAAAGCTGGATGGCAAGACAATGTTATATTGCATTAGGCAATTTATTACTGGGTGCTGCTGCTTTGGGAATAGATGCAACGCCTATAGAAGGTTTTGACAGTGCGATTCTTGATAAAGAACTTGGTTTAACAGCACAAGGTTACATGAGTTTGGTTGTCATTGCTTTGGGATATAGAGCCGATGATGATATATTTGCTAAATTACCAAAATCACGCCTACCTAAAGAAGATCTTTTTACTTTTTTATAAGATAGTCAGTAGAGAGATTAAATTTTAATCAACACATATATTGTAAAAGAAAAAGCAGCTTTAATAGCTGCTTTTTAATATAATATGTTCAATAATTACTAGATTTTCGAAGGCGAAAGCAACATACAAGAAGATAGTTTTTGACACGCATTTTGGGCTGCATCTTTGCTTAGCCCTGTAACTCTGGCGCGATAGAGTTTATTTTTACCAACTTGAACAGCCTGCACTTGTTGAGAGCCTGCCCTTAAAGCCGCCTTACTTTTTGCTTTACCAGCAGCACTTTGCGCTAGTGAAGAGGATGCAAAAGCCCCAACCTGAATGCCCCAATCTCCAGAAGAAGAAACGTCACTGGTCTTTACAGGGGCAGTCACAGCTCTTTTGGCACTCGCAGAAGGCATACGATAAGAAACAGGTTGATAATAACGGCTGCTATTGCCAACAGGTGCCGAAGCAACTTGGACCGGTTGAGAAGAAGGTATGAAAACAGGTGGCTCACCACTAGAAACAGGTGGTGAGGACGCCTTATATCCCCTTGATGCCCAAGCTGATTTAATATCTTGGCGTGTTTCTGATTGTGCCACTGTCGTCGGTTGACGATCAAAACTTTTCCACTGTGTTGGATATCCTGTATCAACATTACGCCATGATGATTTAGCCGAAGCCACAACACGTCCAGAATTATTTAAACTTTGACCATTTAATGCTTCCGTGGTCGCAGTACCAACACGGTTTAAACTCGCTACATTTAAATTATCTGCAGATGATTGACCACCACCATTCATGCGATTAGCCCAAGCCTGTTGCACTGAATTCGCTTGTGGAGATAAAGCTAACTGACGTGAGGATGTTGGTTGCGCAGCCGACGCATAAAGGGTTGGATCAACACCTGAACCTAAACTATGGCTTTCCACCAACAAATCTGCTTGAGAGCGACGCTTTGGATTAGCTCCTTGAATCTTTGGACCAATTGAAGCCACATAACGACGTGTTTCCAAAGGCAATGTTCTGTTACGGGTTAAGAAATCATCCAACCGTCCCGGTCCACCATTATACGCAGCCAAAAAGCCTGGAGACCCGTAAATATCATACATTTGACGAATATAAGCGGCACCAGCAGCAATATTATCATGTGGATCATACGCATCATCACCCAAATTATATGCGATCCGCAGTTCATCGTAAGTGGGTGGCATTAATTGCATTAATCCCATCGCACCAGGTCCAGAAGTTGCAAACGAATTTCCACCTGATTCTTGCTTCATCACAGCGCGTATCCATGCTTCGGGTACATCAAACCGTTCAGATGCCTCTTTGATATAAGGTCCCCATGGGTCACTTGCTGGACCAGGAGGCGCATAATAAGAGCGAGCGCGTGCTTTATAATTGGCAACTTCTTGTGCAATAGGGAGCTGTTGCTGGCGTGGAGCAGAGGAAGAGCAACCGGCCACTAAAGCTGCCAATCCACCAACGCTCCCGATGCGCAATATCAAGGCAGTAGACGATTTCATTGACAGCTTGTGTGGAATACGAAATTGACACCAACCGAATGAAGACTGTAATAATTTGCTTCTCAAGTGCGCCATCATGCCTTTACCTTAATCAATATTCATTCAAAAATAAATAATTCCATTTAATTTTGAGTAAATTTATGCACTTATCCTATGTTTTATGATGTGTTTATGAGATTATATTTAATAAAAGAATCAAAATAAATCCAATAAATATCTTCTAACATTTACAAGAGATTTATTCTTTTTGCAAGCACAAGCTACGGGATTAACCATTAAAAATACACACCATCCGTTAAAAAAGAAATCTTTGCTAAACATCTGTAAAAAAGCCTTAATATGTAGCCTTTAATATAAAGATTGTTTCTTGGAATACTATCCTTTATAGTTAGCTATCTCACCATTTGAGTGTGTCATTGTTTTAAACATCTTGATCTTTTTCAACTCTAATTGCATAGTCATTTTAACCGAATGTCATTACTTACAAAAATAAATAGCAAGACAACAAATTCGCGATACTATCAGGCAGTGATAGATATTATCAATGGATTTAAATTATGGCGATTAGCGCTCTCTCTGGGTTGGTTTGATATTAAATTGCGATATAAAGGTTCTGCTTTGGGACCGTTGTGGATTACATCGACTTCGGCTGCTATGACTGCAACAATGGGTGTTATTTACAGCTCACTATTCAAAATGGATATTCATGAATACTTACCTTTTGTTGCTTTATCAACGGTTTTGTGGGGACAGGGGATTGCTTTAACCTTATCAGATGCATGTCAATGTTTCCTTCAGGCAAATGACACCATCCACTCTATCAAGCTCCCTTTTTTCCTACAGGCACTTCGAACAATTTTTCGTAATATAATTATTTTATGTTTAAACCTGATTATTCCTATTATCGTTTTTATTGTATTCAAAATACATGTGGGTTGGAATGCCTTATTGGTAATCCCTGGTTTTATCTTGTGGTTTTTTAACGGATTGGCAATTTGCTTGTTGTTGGGCTGTATCTGTGCTCGATATCGTGATATTCCACAAATTATTAATAGTTTTATACAAATTATTTTTTACATAACGCCTATTATTTGGTTACCACATCAATTAAAACATCATATGTCTTATTTGGTTTTTAATCCATTATATCCTCTTATCGAAGTGGTCAGAGGACCATTGTTAAATAATGGTTTTAATAGCACTATTTGGATGTATGCGCTTGGATATAGTATGATAATATGGTTGGCATCTGCATATGTTTTTATCAGAGCCAGAGGGCGTTTAGCTTTTTGGATCTAAAATTAAGATTTTTGAGGTATTTAAAATGAAAATTAAGGGTCAATATTCTTCATTCACCTTTCGCCCACCGGGTGTGTTAAAGAGTTCAGTCTCAACATCCCCTCGCCCAAGGTTAAAACCTGTTGAAGTTATCCCTAATCAACAAATGCTGCGTTTAGCGCAAGGCATTGACCCCAAAAATGAAAAACCACTAGAAGCGCTTGACGAAATTCCAGCAGGAATGCTGTTTTTTTGTGAATTGGAAAATGCTTATTTTATCATTAAAGACGGTATAGACGGTCTGATTATTACCGATGATTTGCATGCCATTTCAGAAAGTATGTATGATACAAAATTTCAACCAAGCGATCTGCCTGAATTACAAAATGTTGAATTATTAGATCATGTCTTTCTCTCTTTTGATTCACAATGGATGCGTTATAATCACTGGATGGGATATTGCTTGTCCAAAGCGTATTTAGCAAGCCTGTATACCCCTGAAACTGTACAAATTGTAATTCCAGAATATCGTGAAAACACGTCTATCCCACATCCAATTTCAAAGGAAACCTATGAGGCCACCCTTAAAAAAGCAGGATTAAATAAACGCGTTGTTCAGTTAAAAGACGGAATTTATAAAGCCAAGAAATTGACTTATTTCTGGCCAAACAGTTATTTACCACACTCTTATTTTAATTTTCATGATGCAAAGTCAGTTTTTTCACATATTAATAAAACCACCAAATATGATGATCACTTTCCTCCTCGTTTTTTCATCAATCAAGATCAAAATATGGAGCCTATTTTGAATAATCAGGATATTGATTTGATACAAAAAACACTGGAAGAACTAGATATACCCTGTATTGATTTAGACAAAATGGATTTAACAAGCCAAAGAATCCTTTTCTCTCAAGCTGAGTTAATTATTGCACCACATAGACCAGAGTTAATTAATCTTTTATATTGCAAGAGTGATACAGAAGTCATTGAATTCACACGTTCATTAAACAGAACAAATTATTTGCCTGCTTGGCCTTATTTGATTTCATCCTCTAATCGATTGCAATACACATTCTTTGATCTTGATTGGGTTGTCTTAACAGCCGACATGATTAAAAATGCCGTCCATAAACTTGATTCGATCTGATTTAACCAAGCGCATATAATGAACATGTCAGCCCCTGCCAGCTTTATTAAACTTGAACATCTATCGATTGAATTCCCTGTATTTCAATTAGAAAGCCGTTCTTTGAAAAAAACATTATTTTCCAATGTCAAGAAAATGATGAATAATCCACAGCGTCATCACCAACGTACAGGGGCTGAAATCGTCACAACAGCCAATAATGATGTCGTTGTTCAAGCATTACGGGATATTAATTTGACCATTCGATCTGGTGAAAGAGTGGGATTAATTGGTCATAATGGCGCAGGAAAATCAACATTACTTCGTGCAATTACAGGGATTTATGAGCCGAATTCTGGTCATATTCAAAGCCATGGTCATATAGAAGCGTTGCTCAGCACCAATGCCGGAATGAACCCTTTATTATCAGGCAGAGAAAATATTTACCTTCGGGGGAAAAGGCTGGGACTATCTACAAAAAAAATCCAAGAATTAGAAAAAGATGTCGAAGCCTTTGCCGAGTTAAATGAATTTATAGAGCTGCCAATTAAAATATATTCTTCAGGCATGTTAATGCGGCTTGGCTTTGGGTTATCAACCTCTATCGTTCCTAATATATTATTAATGGATGAATGGTTTATGGCGGGTGACAGCAATTTTCAAGAAAAAGCCCGTAATCGATTGGTATCAATCGTTGACAAAGCTGATATTCTTGTGTTGACGACGCATTCTTTGCCTATTTTACAGCAATGGTGTAATCGACTTATTTGGCTCAAAGCGGGGCAAATTATCGCTGATGGACCAACAGAAATGATTTTAGAACACTATAAACATGCGATGACAATGGATTCTGACTCTTAAAAATTGAATTCTTCTATTGTATTATTCTAATAATCACTGCAAGATAAAATAACATGGCTTAATTTTACTCTTATTTGAAATATAAATTGTAAATGTCTTCTATTATGCCCTCTCCAACAGAACCAACGCAACAAGAACGGTTTTACGCTTTGATTCAAAACGTGGTCATCGCCGCTGTTGGAATTCTGGCCATTTGGTTAATTGGTGATTTGTTAATGATCGTTTTTGCGGCAACATTAACGGCCATCATTTTAAAAGGCCTTGCGTCTATTTTACGTAAACATACACACTTGCCTTATTGGATATCCTTAACGATTATTATTATCGTCATCATCAGTGCTTTTATTGCATTAATGTTAACCAGCGGGCCACAAATTAGTGAACAAATTATCAAATTAAAACATGCCATTACAACACAAGTAGGCAGCCTTCGCGATCAATTACATACCAATCCACTAGGCAGTATTATTATGGATTATCTGCCAAACTCTGTTGGTGGAGGTGGGCATCGTCCTTCAGGTGCTTCTTTGGGATCACGTATAGCAGGTTCAATGACAGGCTTTATTACCTCTGTTTTTGGGGTTTTGGGTACTATTTTTGTAATCTTTATCGCGGGATTATATTTTGCAGCATCCCCGACCTTATATGGAAACGGATTGCTGCGTTTATTCCCAAGTCGTCAACGTCCGCAAATGCGTAAATTATTATTAATTGGTGGACACACATTGTGGTCATGGACAGCAGGACAATCCATCGTCATGTTGGTTGTGGGAAGCTGTTCTTTTATTGGGCTGAGCATCATTGGAATCCCATTGGCGTTGGCATTGGGTGTCGTTGCAGGCTTGGCGAATTTTATCCCTTATATTGGCGCGATTATCGGTGCGGTGCCTGCAATTTTGATTGGATTATCCCAAGGAAGACAAGAAGCTATTTTGGTTTTGGTTCTATATTGTGTTATTCAATTTTTAGAGGGGAATGTGATTTCTCCATTAGTACAAAACCACGCTGTACGCATGCCTCCTGGGATCACTATTCTTTCACAAACCGTCTTTGGAACGATCTTGGGGATGCCAGGATTGATTTTGGCTTCACCTTTAACGGCTGCGATTTTGGCAATTATGGATGCCAGCACGCCAAAACTTAAAGATGAAGAGAAATTACCCCCTTTGGATTAAACTGTTACAAAAATATTACTGAGCGCGAAAAAGAGTCCCATTTATAAAAAGAACGGTTTGAATTACTTGTTTTTGATTAGATTAACTCTTTTTTACTGATTAGTATAATTGCATTAAATTAGTAAAAAGGAAGTCTCATGACTAATAAAAATTCTATTGAACAGCTTCCAGATGGTTATTTAAATAAAACACCAATTTTTCAATTTATCTTACTTTCTTGTTTATTTGCCTTATGGGGCATCCCAGTTAGCCTGAATGATATTTTAATCACACAATTCAAAAGTATTTTCAATTTAAGTGATTTTGCAAGCGCTCTTGTCCAAAGTGCATTCTACGGGGGCTATTTTTTAATTGCTATTCCAGCCTCATTAATTATCAAAAAAACAAATTATAAGACAGGTATTATTATTGGGCTGGCTGTTTATATTATTGGCTGTTCTTTATTTTTCCCTGCTTCGACGATGGCAACCTATACAATGTTTTTGGCGGCTATCCTTGCCATGGCTTTTGGTCTGAGCTTCCTTGAAACAGCTTCTAATACCTACAGCTCTATGCTAGGACAAAAAAAATACGCCACATTGCGACTCAATATCAGTCAAAATTTTCAACCCTTTGGGGCTATTTCTGGTGTATTGATGGGAAAATATTTAATTTTTCAGGACGGCACCAGCCTTCATTCCCAAGTGCAAAATCTTTCTGGAGATGCGCTCAAAGCTTTTCAATTAGAGCATTTGCAATATACGTTAACCCCTTATAAATATATTATTATTCTTCTTGCTGTTGTTTTACTGTTATTTATTTTAACATCCTATCCAAATTGTAAACCAACCAACACTGCAAATCATAAAGTCGAAAAAGCCTCTTTTGGGGAAACAGTTTCGTATTTAATCAAAAATACCAGCTTCAGAAACGGTATTATCGCACAATTTGTTTATGTTGGCATGCAAACTGCGGTATGGTCATTTACCATTCGATTGGCTTTGGCATTGGGGGCTCACAATGAAAGAGAAGCTGCCAATTTTATGCTATACAGCTTTATTTGTTTTTTCATTGGTAAATTCATAGCCAATGTCTTTATGACCCGTTTTAACCCTAAATTAGTCCTCTTTATTTACTCTATCATTGGAACAATATTACTGCTCTATGTGTCTTTTGCCAGTGACTTTTCCGCGATTTATGCAGCCATCTTAACCAGCGTGCTAATGGGGCCTTGTTGGCCAACGATTTTCGCTAATAATTTAGAGGTCGTTGATAAAAAATACGTTGAAATCGCCGGTGCTATTACTGTCATGTCTATTGTTGGTGGTGCGGTTGTCCCTGCAATCCAAGGATTTGTATCCGATCATTTACATTCTATGCAACATGCCTTTACTGTATCCGCTATATGTTTTGCAATTGTTGGGCTTCATTTCCTTAGAGAATATCTAAAAAAAGATAATTCCCCTACTGTTGTTTAACGATACTACCATTCCTTTATTAATTATTTATTAAAGGAATGGGTAATTGTTCAAAAACCTTTCCATATTGGGGTTGCATTCAATCCCATTTATCATTAGCATCATTATATCGACTGTTACTTTATAACGTGATGTCAGGGATACAACATTGTTCCTTTAACAATAATTTATCTCAATTGAATGATTCTATCGATCGAACCCTATATCATAGAACATATTCACGACTTATTTTTAAATAATCGCCTAATTATTATATTGATAGTGTAAGGAGATTTCATGTCAAGTAATTCAAAAGATACTGTTACAATCAAGGGAATAGACCAACCTATATTACGCATTGCCCTTGGAACTTGGGCAATTGGCGGGTGGATGTGGGGAGGTCCCGATGATGACAATGCTATTAAAACCATTCACAAAGCCATTGATAATGGGATCAATATGATCGATACAGCCCCGGTCTATGGGTTTGGGCATTCAGAAGAAGTGGTTGGAAAAGCCTTACAAGGAAAAAGAGACAAGGTTGTCATTGCAACCAAGGTCGCCCTGAATTGGACAGATGATAAACAAAAAGTCTTTCGTGACACTAGACCTGAACATATCCGCCAAGAAATTGAAGAATCTTTGAAGCGATTAAAAACAGATTACATTGATTTATATCAAATCCATTGGCCTGATGATAAAACCCCTATTGAACAAACCGCGATTGAATTAAATAAATTACATAAAGAAGGCAAAATCAAAGCCATTGGGGTCAGTAATTTTTCTGTCCAACAAATGGAAGATATTTGTAAATATACAGAATTATCCTCTATCCAGCCGCCTTATAATTTGTTTGAAAGAGAAATTGAAAAAGATATTCTCCCCTACGCTGAAAAACATAATCTGGCGGCGCTTTGCTATGGTCCTTTATGTCGTGGCTTATTAAGTGGTAAAATGACCAAAGATCGCATATTTAACGGCGATGATCTGCGTAAATCCGATCCTAAATTCTCGGCTGAACATTTCGAAAACTATCTGGCCGCGACCAATGAGCTAAAGGCTTTTGCTAAAGATAATTACGATAAATCATTGCTAGTCTTGGCTATTCGTTGGGTTTTAGATCAATATCAAGGTAATATCCCATTATGGGGAGCCAGAAAGCCAGAGCAAATTGAGGGTGTTCGAGATGCTTTGGGCTGGTCTCTGTCTAAACAAGATTTAGAAACAATCAATGATATCTTAACTAAACATATCAAAGAACCAATTTCACCAGAATTTATGGCTCCTCCTAGCCGCTAATCAGTTTTTATCCCTTTTATCATATGGATAAAAGGGATTTAAATAGTTTATGTGTGATGGCTTATATTTCCAAGATTAACAATAACAACGCCTGTCACGATAAAAACGATGCCAATAATGGAAGTAAGCGATAAATTTTGCTTATAAACAAACCAAGCAAGTAAACAAATGCCTACTGTTCCTATGCCGGACCAAATCGCATAGGCAATTCCAACAGAAATTTCACGTAAAGCCATTGACAAAAAGTAAAAAGAAACACCATATCCTATTAAAGATAACAATGTAAAAACCCAATTCGTAAAGCCCTCAGATGCTTTTAAACTGCTGGTTGCGCATATCTCTAAGAGGATTGCAATTACTAAATATATATAAGACATTCATTTTCTAACAAATATTAAGTATAATATAAACACCAACATACTACAAAAAGGAGTAATCATAATGGGTATATACGGAACAATGATGATATTAACAATTATTGCTTTTTCATTATTTCAGTTTTTTCTTAAAATTATTGGATCGACACAAAAAGAGAACGCTCATAAATCATTAGAAGAAGCTATTCAAAGAGACACAGATGAATTCAATCGATCTTAATTTGCTTTAACCGCAGGCTGTTGCTCATGAATATCGAATTGAATTTGTGTTGAATTAAGCGCTTTTTTCTCTAAAATTGGGGTGATCGTTATTTTGATATTTTTGGTCTTGTAAAGTTGTGCAATTTTTACCATTGAATTCGTAATGATCTCTGCATTAGCAACATTCCCTACTTTTAATGGGATCACTTTTTGTAATGCTTGTGATGTAAATGCTGTATTTCCGGTAAAGCTAATTTTTTTGATGGTTGCTTGAGAAACATATTCCTCTTGAGTGTCTGAAGCGGGATTTTCTTGTGTATTTTGTTGAGTTTTACCTTGGGATATTTCACTTACAGAATGCGTATTCATGGGTTTTGCATGCACAATAAGAGCTGTAAAAAATCCACAGAGCAGCATCATAGAAAAAAGATATTTTTTGTTTACCACAATTATTCTCATTTGTTTTTCAACCATAAAGTTCGCATTCTAAATAAATTTGACTTTAAATTGCAATAATTTTCTATCAATATTCCTAAACCCACCCTTTAATTTCTTGGTCAATCAGATTTTTTAACAGAGTAATTGCCAAAGGATGGTCATTTATACAAGGAATATAGGTAAATTCTTTCCCTCCATTGGACAAGAAAAGCGTTCGATACTCATAATCGATTTCCTCTCTGGTTTCCAAACAGTCCGCCATAAATCCAGGGGCGACGACAGCAATATTTTGGATGCCCTGCTTGGTATATTCTGTAATAACATCGGCAATATTAGGTCCTAACCATTTATCTGGTCCGAAACGAGATTGAAAAACCAACGGCATTTCTTGTTCGGTTTTACCCAAGACAGCACGTAAAGCAGCTGCTGTTCTCTGACATTCCCGTTCATAAGGGTCTCCTGCTTTCACATAACGAAGTGGCAAACCGTGAAAAGACAATAAAATACGTTCGGGTTGCACAGCCAGTAATTGCAATTGCTCTTGGATCGTATGTTGTAACGCCTTGATATAATCAGGATGATCGGCAAAAGAAAATAATGTACGTATAGCAGGTTGTTGGCGATAGCCCATCAAGGTGCGAAACACTTCATCATTTACGGTTGCCGTTGTCGTTGCACTATATTGTGGATATAAAGGCAAGACAAAAATATGATTACAATCTTGATCTTTTAAAAAATTAAGTTTCTTTTTAATCGATGGATTGCCATAACGCATCGCCCATTCAATGCAAATATGTTGTTGTGTGAACTCGAGCTCCAAAGTCTCGGCTTGATTTTGTGTAACCACCGCCAATGGGCTTTTATTTTTGGTTTTATCCCATATTTTTTTATAGGAATGCCCCAAACGACGTGGGCGAAATGTTAAAACAAACCCTTGTAAGATCGGCTGCCATAACCAAGACGATAGCTCAATCACACGTTTATCCGACAGAAACTCGGACAAATATCGACGAATAGACCAATAATCCGTTCCCTCTGGCGTTCCCAAATTCACCAATAATACACCTATCTTGGGACGATTATTCTGATTATTATTCATGATATTTTCCTATTTTAAATCTTCGGATGATATTGTGGTCATATAGGCAATCATTTTTTTCATTAAAGATGAACAAGGATATTGGCTCAACTTATTCAAATCAATCCATATATTGTCCTGTGTTTTCTCAAGCAACTTTAAATTATTCTCTAGTTTAAACAACTTAACTTTTAAAGTAAAATGTGTAAAGACATGCTTTATCTGTCCACTTTCTTTAAAATTTCCATGACAACCAATTTCATTAAGTGCTTGTTCTAAAGACGTAAATTGCTCTGACCATAATGTGCTAGGCAATTCCATTGTTCCAGCCAACACACCTTTTTCTGGACGTTTACACAGTAAAATTTGACCTTTTTCATTTTGGATAAACAGAGAAATACCATATTTCGTCGGTTTCGCCGTTTTCTTTTGACGTATTGGTAAAATATCAGCAATATTCTCCTGACATGCTTTGCAAACTTCTGATAAAGGGCAAATTAAGCATAATGGATGTTTAGGCTTGCAGATTGTTGCGCCAATATCAAACAAAGCCTGTGCAAAATCCCCTGCTCTTACTTGCGCCTCTTGCCCTGCATTCAGTATTTTTGCAAGGCTCATTAATGTTGGTTTAACCGCTGGCAAAGGCTCTTGGATTGCAAATAATCGTGCCGTTACACGCTCTACATTCCCATCCACCGCGACATAAGGTTGGTTATACCCAATGGATAAAATTGCCGATGCTGTATAATCGCCAATCCCTGGTAATGCTTTTAATGCGTGATAATCATTGGGGATCATCCCGCCTTGTTGTGCGATTTCTTGGGCACAACGGTGAAGGTTACGAGCCCGGCTGTAATATCCCAATCCCGTCCACATCGCCATTACTTTTTCCAATGATGCCTCTGCCAGATCATTAAGCGTTGGAAAATTTTCAATAAACTTGTTAAAGTATGGAATAACTGTTGCAACTTGGGTTTGTTGCAGCATAATCTCGCTAAGCAATACGTAATAAGGATTAGGTATTGTGCCTGTTTTTGCTCGCCATGGCAAAATGCGTTGATGACGATCATACCAACGTAAAATCAAAGTGGCATATGGAATTTGAGTCGACATATATCAATGGTGCCTTTAAACATGGATGAACAAAATAGTGACAATGATGCATATTATAGTGCAGACTATCCTGTAAATAAAACAGCAAAACGTAATCATGATATGTATCAAATTGCTGGCTCTATTCAAAAGGTCACGCGCCCTATTTTCAAACAAAAAACACTGTCAACTATTCAATTAATCACAGATTGGAACGATATTATCGGTCATCATTATGGAAACCTTACATTTCCCTATCGGCTTGTCAATGGCACGTTAACGATCGCTTGTTCCAGCACAACCGCTGCTGAAATGCACTATATCAGCAATAACATCATGCAAAAGATAAATATTTATTGTGGCAAACCCATTGTCACCACAATCAAATTTTTATCAAACAGAAACGCACTGGCTTCATTATCCAAAAAACCGATTTTACCTATTCGTCCGCCCGCCCCTATTAAAATAGATAATTTTCCCCACAGCCCCCTGCAAGAGGCTTTGGCGAGATTAGGTGGACATTTACAATCTAAACACAGAGGAAAATAATCATTATGTTTGCACATCATCAAAAATTAATTGAAAAAGCAAAAGATAAAGAAGCCCCCAAATGTGCTGTCTGTTATCCATGCGAACATACTGCCATTGAATCAGGCATAGAAGCACACAAGCTCGGGCTGTTAAATCCTATTTTTGTAGGACCAACAGATGAAATCAAAGCCATTGCTGCCAAACATAATATTTCTTTGGATGGGTATGAAATTGTTGATGCAAAAAGCGAAGCCGCAGCAGCGACAGCCAGTGTGCAATTAATCCGTGAAGGCAAAGCGCAACTCTTAATGAAAGGCAGCCTTCACACTGATGTCATGCTAAAGGCCGTCGTGAATAAAGAAAATGGCTTAAGAACAGGCAAACGCATTACTCATGCCTTTTTAATGGATGGTTTAAACTGGGAAACACCTTATATTATTTCAGATGCTGCGATTAATATTGCACCCGATTTAACCACCAAAATGCATATTATCCAAAATGCCATCGATTTACATCATGCCTTGGGTTATGGCGTGCCACGTGTAGCGATTTTATCCGCTGTTGAAATGGTTAATCCTGATATTCCATCAACCCTAGAAGCAGCAGCCTTGTGTAAAATGGCAGATCGTGGGCAGATCACTAATGGCATTTTAGATGGTCCATTAGCCTTAGATAATGCCGTCAGCTTAAAAGCAGCTCAAATGAAAAAACTGGATACACCAGTCACAGGCAAAGCACAAATCCTAATCCCACCCGATTTGATCTCTGGCAATATTTTATTCAAAGCATTATGCTTTATTGGCGATCAACCTGCCCATGCGGACAGTGCTGGTATCGTTTTAGGTGCCAAAGCCCCAATTATTTTAACCAGCCGTGCCAGTGGTCTGGATAGTCGATTGGTTTCTTGTGCAATGGCGAAATTAACTTATTATCACAGTGTATAAAAGAAGGCAAAGAGTATCTAGTAATAGATACTCTAACATTATAAAGAATGAATGTTAATCAATTTACAAATAAAAATACAACAAGAATATCATGGATAGATCAATTGAAAGCGATATGTATGATCCTTGTTGTTTTTACACATTGCCATGAAAATACATATGATCTTCCCAAAGTTTGGACTAGTATTTTTTATTCTATCGATAGATGCGGTGTGCCTATATTTTTCATGTTGTCAGGTGCATTTATTATCGCCAAAGCATATAACCAAAACATATTTACTTTTTATATTAAAAGGATACCAAGATTTATTTTCGCAATCGCTCTTTGTGCGATTGTAACCAACACGATTTTCTTAATAACAACTGGTAAGCCTATTATACATGCTGTATCATCAGCCATTTATCATTATAACGGTATCTATAAAGGTGATGATGGTAAAGCTATTCAATTATAGTTTATGTATCCTTTGATACTTCTTTACTTAATGGCTCCTTTTATATCGAAAATGGTTATAAATTCAACTAACAAAGAATTGTTGCTTTATATTTTTCTATGCCTACTTTTCAATCAAATTCAGGATATATTTTACGTAGCTAATATAGAAACAGCATTAAACAAATTTGGGAAAGAATTTACTGGTCCCTATGTTGCTTACTTTATTTTAGGTTACTATTTATTCAATATTAAAATAAAACATAACAAAATTTGGTTGATTTTCTCTATTCTTTCTTTTTTCTCAACAACTTGTTTTTTATATATTTTAGATATGCATACTAATATAAATATGCATTGGTACGGAAGTTCTTTGCCTATATTTATATCTAGCGTATCATTGTTTTTTATACTCAAATATCTTTTATCTTGTATGAATCTTTATTTTTTAAATGATATAGGTAAGAAATCTTTTGGAATCTATATTTTCCATTATGCAATCATATTTATCATTTTATATTATATCAAGGATATAAAAATAATCTGGTATTTAAAATGCTCTCTTCTCTTCTTTATATCCTTTTTTGGAGCATATATAGCTACAATATTTTTCTTAAAAATCCCACTATTAAATAAAGTCTTAAGCTGATAATCAATTTGAAACAATTTTATCTTGATTATGCCTTCTTTATTAAAATTAATGTATTTGCTCTATTTTGATCAATTAATCTTTGTCAAACCATTTTTTGATTTTAAATCTTGAGCTTATACTTTAGTTTCTACTAAAAATTACAGCATAAAAAGAAACCACAGCTTAAAACCGTTAATTTTAAAACATTAAAGCACGCTCTGTCTGATTAAAACAACTTCTTAGTCAAAATATTCTATATTTATTAATATTACTCATCATTATCAGCAGGAACACCATAATGATCGGCAAAATGCTTGCCATCTGCACCCCAGCTGTAGTTTTGAGGAGTATAAGGCAACATTGTTGCATTCCATTTTTTCCAATCTTGTTTTAATCTGGAAAATAATTCAGGTAAACGATCTTTTAAATTCGCCCGTTCTTTGGGATCACTAACAACATCAAATAAAAACTCGTTCTTACCAATTTTTAAATATTTATACTGACCTTCTAAGTGCGCATGTTGGTCATGGATATTATAACGCCAAAACAAACTGCGCTTGCCTTTTTTGTTTGTATCCGTCAAAAATGGCAATAAATTTACACCATCTGTTGGGAACGATGGATCTGGTTTTTTCCCAGCAGCATTGATAAATGTTGGCAACCAATCCATTGTTATATTTACTTGTTCGGACACAGATCCAGCTTTAATCTTGCCTGGCCAACGCACGACAACAGGAACACGCACCCCACCTTCTAATAGCTCCCCTTTCATACCTGTAAATGGGGCGATATTTGAAAAGCGTTCCCCTCCATTATCACTGGTAAAAACAATAATTGTATTCTCAGCCAAATGGTGATCGTCCAATGCTTTTAAAACTTGTCCAATTTGGTCGTCCATTGCTTTAACCATATTACCATAAGTCTTTTGTGTGCCACCATCATAATCAAAAATATGTCCATTTATCCGTTTTGATTCAGCTTCATCCTCTGAACCTTCCCAAGGCCAATGGGGTGCATTAAAATGTAAACTGATAAAAAAAGGATGATCAGTTTTTGCATATTCATCAATTAAACGAATGGTTTCCTTACCAAGTAACCCTGTTAAATATCCGTGGTCGTGAATCACTTGGTTATCACGATAAAACTGGTCTTCTCCTTTATGCTGTTGATGGGTAAAATAATCAGCAGCCCCACCCAATATTCCATAAAAATGATCGTATCCACTTTTCAATGGACCAAATTGAGGCGGATATCCTAAATGCCATTTCCCAATCAATGCAGTTTGATAACCAGCTTTTTGCAATTGTGCAGGCAATGTTGGCAATCCTGGTCGCAGTCCAATTCTTTTATCCTTGCCTGTCAATGGTTCGTCCAAACCACATTCTATACGATCTTGATAGCGTCCAGTAATCAATGCGGTTCGCGTTGCCGAACAAACCGCTGAATTAGCATAAGAACGGATCATGCGTACACCCTCATTTGCAAGACGATCGATAGCAGGTGTTGTATATCCTGGATTACCAAAACAACTAATATCCCCATATCCCAAATCATCAGCCAAGATAAAAATAATATTTGGTTGCTTGGTTTGATGGGAAATATTTGCTTTCGTTTTAAGCGTCGTCGCAACGCCCAATCCAACAAAAGCCCCCAATACACCGCGCCTATTTAATGAAGAAGCCATCATCATTACCTTTTCTGTTAATATTTATTAAACATACTATATTGTATGTTTTATTAAACATGCAACTATAATTTTAAGTAATTTAAAATATACAACTATAAAATATAGTTTAATTATTGATTACTCTGGGCTTCATCTAGCCATTAAGTTCAAAATAGAATATCTTTTTTATATTACCATTTCCTTCATTTCCCAAATATCTTCAGAAATATGAGGAATATATGACACAGGGCTATTTACATAAAAATGAAAAGCCATGTGAATTTTACGTAAAAATCAAGTAAAATAAACAATCAGAATATATCTCGAAAGATCAGGTGGTTCATCAAAACACACCTGATCTATCATGCTCTATTACTTTACCTGTACAACATAATCAGATAACGGATGTTGTTGCTTAATCACTTTTTTATTAAATAAATAATTCATAAAATTCTGAATCTTTGCGTCATCTATGTTGCCTGGCTCTGGCGCGATTGAAGACAATGTTGCTAGCCATGCGGCTTTGTTCAAGGGTGTATTGAGTTCGGGATGATCTTTGATTGCTTTGTTGAACATCTCATCAGAATGGTTTTTAAAATAGTCATTGCCTTCTTTTAATGCCATCATAAACCGAGCAATCTTTGGATCTTTGGCTTTGTCAGGACGTGCGACAAAAATTAACTCATCATAATTTGGTACGCCATAATCTTCAGGATAAAAGAATGAAACTGGAAATTTACGTTGTTGCAAATCAATCAATTCATAATTCCGTGCTGCCCCGATCACCGCATCTACCGCACCTGTCATTAATGCTTGTTCTAGTTGAAAATTCACATTAATTAATTGAACATCAGACAAAGATAATCCTGCACTTGCCAACATACTTCCTAAAACAGCCTGTTGATCTCCCGCAATCGCAACACCTATTTTCTTGCCTTTTAAGTCTTTGATCGATTTAATATTGCCATTCGTAATCAACACATCCATCGGTTGATTCAACAAAGATCCAACTTGAACCAATGGAATATGCTGATCCACCATCATCCCTAGTTGTATAGGATAAGAAATAGCCATATCCGCCTGCCCTGCTGCAACTAGTCTTGGTGGTGCATTGGGATCAGCTGGTGCGATCAATTCCACATCCAATCCATGTCGTTGAAACGCCCCACTATATTGTGCTGCCAACAATGATTCATGACTGGCATTTAAAAACCAATCCAAAATCACTGTGACTTTATCATTGGCATATGCACCAGAATTAATGAAACATCCAGCCACCAAAATAAAAATAGCCAACAAATATTGCTTTTTGATCATATTTTATTCCTTATTCACACAATACAATGATTTAAAACAACGCCTTAATACAAAAAAGAAAAGTTTTTATAATGAAAGCAAAAACAATAATTGTGCCTGCTAACGAGGTCATAAAAACAACAACAAGATATATCCCAGTAAATATAATGATAACATAATGCCAAAAGCGATTATATTTTATTTCTGTTTCTAAAATCAGGGGCAATATCCACCCATAAATATTGATAAACTGATCGAAAATAAAATCAAAAATCCTTAACATAAATCAAGACCAACATACATTACTCACTTATGTTTTGTGCGTTCAATAGCAGCATTGAATTGATTTGCTAATGGCTTCCAATCATCAATAATTTTTGTAGGAAAAGATAATATAGATCATTTTGCTTTAATTTTATCATCCAACATGATTACTACTTTTTCATAATTAATATCTTGTCTAAAACGCAGTCGTCATGGTCAACATTGTCGCAAATCCACCGCCAATATAATAATAAGGCGACGATCCAGGAATGGTTGTACCATATTTTCCCACTGTATCATGGGCATTACTGGTTGGGCTGGAAACACCAGAAAGATATTTTTGATCGGTAATATTGATAAAATTCATACGAATTTGTGGGTGCTTCATAAATCCATAACTATCAAATCGATATCCAATTGCCACATTACCCGTTGCAAAAGAACCAATAGATTCATCATTCATAAAGGTTGCATATTGCTTACCCACCATTTTGACATTTCCATTGGCAAAAAAATGCCCATTATCATAAGTTAACCCCACAGCAAATTGCCAAGGTGGACTACGCACAGCTTGTTTGCCTTTAGTAGGTAATAAATCGCCATAGGTGCGCAAATCATTATCCATTCTGGTATATAAATATTCTCCAGAAACATAAGGGCTGAAATGATGCCAAGGTTTTAATCCAATTTCTGCATCAACCCCACGCGATGTTTGCCCACCAGCATTAATACTGGAACCTACCCAAGCCCCATTTTGACGCAAGATTGTTGAAATCATACGGTTCGTATAATTATAATTAAAAAACGTAATACTGCCTAGGAACCTTGATCCATTATACCGATATCCCAGCTCTTCTTCGATAGAATATTCTGTTTTTAAGTTATTCGTTCCTGATTGAACAATATTGCCTGAATTGGGATCATATGTATCAAACAAAGTTGATTTATGCGGCACAGCAAAATTCGTATTCACACTGGCAAAAATCTGATGCTCTTTGGTAAATTGATACCGCATTCCTATTCTTGGCAAAGGTTTAGAAACATTGTCACCCGTGCGATATTGTGGACCAGGTAATTGATTCCAGCCTGCACGGTTCAAAAATACTTGCTTGAACCCCACATCGATAAACAACTTATGATCCATAAAATTCATATGATCGCCCAAAAATATGGCATTCGTTTGTGTAATTGTATGATCGTTTTCGGCAGCTAATTGCTGACCATTGGGTAAATGAATGTTATTGTTAGAACCACTCCATAAATCCCATGGTTTTCCATTTGATGATACTGCCGTAAAAGGTTGTGTGACAACATCATCTGAATAATCATACCAATATCCCAATAATAACTGATGATGTTTTAGATTATAAGTCAGTGTCGGTGTAAAGCCTGAACGATAGGTGCGTTGAAACCACCCGCCCATTACCAGTGCAGAGCCATCCACCGCCCCTGGGATAGACATCTTGCCATCAACAGGTTGGTTCCCTTGCCATAAACTATCTGTGTTTAATATGGTTCCATATGGTGAATTCCCATACCCATATTGAAAATAAGGGGTGACTTTGAATTGTAATTTATCAGTTAATGTAAATTGAGAGGGTGCAGCAACATAGATTTGTTGGAATGTTTGTTGATATAATTTCCAATAATTTGTATTTTCAAGACGATCTTTATACCATGTTCCAGAATAATTATTACCATTCCCTGGCCCTTCTGTAATCCATTCAGATTTCGTTGGCGTATAATAGCTGCTGCTTAATGCGTGGTTCCAATCCCCAAGCAATGAAACATGGTTATCATTCCCCCATTCTTTGGTGAACTTGAAATCAATATGATTTCTGTGGTCATATCCAGGTCCACGCCAATTATTGCCACCTGTGTAAGAATAAGAAATAAATCCTTTGATGCCCGTTTTACCGACCTCACCCGTGTCAATTCGCATAAAGGCACGCCCTGTATGGTGTGATCCATAGGACAGCTCTGTCATGCCTCCAAAATGATCCACAGGGTCTCGTAATTTTAAATTAACCACCCCACCTGCTGCATTATAAACAGGGCTGTCTAAATCAGGAGATCCTTGAGCCAAGGAAATGGTTTGTAAATTTTCACTATCGACAAACTGATTTAAATACCCAAATCCATCAGAGGCATCATTGAGTGGCATTCCTTCCATTACATACCCGATCGAATTCCCCGTCATTCCACGCACAGTAATATCATTTTGCGAAGATATTCCATAAGGATCAGAGCTCGACACATTCGCCCCAGGTAACATACTGAGAAGATTAAACACATTGGATGTTGGTGCCTGCATTTGAATATAATTTTGAGAAATATTGCTGACCGATTTATTTGCGGTTTCAGGCTTTATCAACCCACCGCCTGCTTGATCGCCTGCATACCCATAAGCTGTTTTATATCGTGGGGTTTTACCTGTCACCGTAATATGTTCCCCATCTCTTTGATCTGTAATATAAGGTTCAGATGATGGCACTGACAAAGCTTCTTGAGCCAGACTTTTCTCATCAATACAAGGCAATAAGAGTGTGATTACAAAAGATACGCGTACGAATAACGAGACTTTAAGTGTCATTTTTTCCTCTCCCTTCGCTGGCATGATCCAGATCAGGTTCTACGGGTATATTCTCAGCCTCTAATCAGAGAGACACCCCGGTTAAAACAAATTATTTTAGCTATTTACTGTATTTCAATAGGTTTGAATAGACCTTTTTATCAAGAATAATCCATTTCGATCAATAGTGTGATTTTTAAGTGAATTCACATTCATTCCAATTTTTATCTTTTTACTCGTTCCATTTATCATCCAATAGGAAATAATGATTTACATCTAAAAATGCCGCATTTTTCTCTAGTGAATCTGCAATAATGGTCAGACCTGAAATAGCAGCAATAATCTCCATCCTAACTGCCAGATTTTTTTCAATTTTTTCCCTTTTACGCAACCGCCTAATCACATTATGCGCCATCATGACTGTGCGACCATAAGAACCATGCACGTTAAATCTTTCAACACGTCGCAAAACAATTTTTAAGAGTATTTTAATGTCATTCGTCACAATGTCTTGATCAATCATAGAGCGTAACCGCAAGACATTCAGCCCAATCATCATAACGGCGATGGTACCCAAGTGATACGCCTGCACAACTTTAGTATTTTTGGTTGTATTTAATTGTCGCATCATTGTGACCAATAATTCAGTGGTTTGAAATAACCAAATACGCGGACTTTTTTTTGTGACTTTGGGTAATAAACGTAATTTTTTTAGTAATGTCTGACGCAAATGTAACCGAGTATGAAGTGGTGTATAGGGATAAAATAATTTAAAAGAAAGTATAGTAATAATAATTCCCATAAATAAAGATAATGAATTATTAAAAAAAGATATTTCATCCAACCGCACCCCATTATCCAACCCAACCATATAAGGCAAATAAGAAGCATACGACGCTGATACAGATAGCGTTTTCGGATTGGCAATTCCCAATCCACCAATCATGGTTGGAATAAATAATACAGCACATAATGTCTCAATATCGCTTAGCGATGGAATAAAATAAAAGGTTAATAACCACCCAGCCAACAACGCCCATAAAGACCCTTTTAACCATCCCATCGTCGTCGCAGATGGATTTTCAAACAAGCAAAAACGTGCACATCCCATCCCAACCAAGGCAACAGCTGAACCCCCTTTATCCCAACCGGTAATATACCACATGATACATGCTGCAAACATCGCCATTAACGTGCGAATACAATTTTTCCATGCCAAATCATAATTTAAAGAAGGATGAACATGAAATTTAAAAGGATCATTTTGCACAGGATGTGTACTTTTATAATACTCATCCAACGTCACTTGCAATTCACCCAAAAGCTCACTTAAGGTTCTAAATAAAATTCGATCGTTAAAGATCGCTTCTTTATATTTTTCACAATCCTCTGGATCGCCTGAATAGTTCTTTTCATAAAAACTATCTGTAATACGTTGTCGACATTCCCAGCGCAATTTATTTAATTGCCTTTGTTCATGTTTAAAATCTTGCTCTTGATCGATCCGACGCAATAGCTTTTCTAAACGATCTTGAACTTGTGGAATAATCGTTGTGAATTCAGACGTTACATTTTGGAAATGCGACATCTGGGTCGCCAATCCCATCCCTCTGGCAATAACCGCTGTCACCGAAAATAACGCAGCATGCGCATGATCCCCAGTATGGTCATACCCATTCATTTCAATTTGTCTAAATTCAATCGAAGAATTAAAATTTACAATAGAATCAAATAACTCTTGGGACTCTACAATCGCCTTGGTATCCCCACCAACAATCTTAAAAACAGATTCCAACGTCCCTTTGATTGCAAACAATAAATTGTCATTCAGTTGCTTACGCGCATGACTATCAAGATTTAAATCAAAAATACGACCCACAAAACTATCAGCAAAAACACCCAAAAGAATATAAGTCGTTCGTGACATCGCCAACATAAAAATACCGTTGGGATTATCCACAGAACCAAAAGCAATAATCGCACACGTATATCCCGCCAGCACCATGGCATATGCTTTGAAACTTTGCATACAAGTTCCAAACCATACGCAAATCGACACAAATAGCGTGACCGCAATATCAAATAACCACGCCTCTTGAGGGAATATCGCAACAAAAAAGACGGCTGCAATCGCACCAAAAACCGTTCCAACCGCACGCCAATAGGCTTTGGAAATCGTTTCCCCACGCGATGTATTGCGTGCGCATACCCAAACCGTCATAGGCGCCCATTTTGGGCTGTCCATTTGCAACCATAATGCAATCGCCAACGCTAGGAAAGACGCAATCGTTGTCCGCAATGCAAAAAAAAAGGCTGATGCGGATGGCGCATAAATCCAACGAAAAGATTCTATAAATTCTTTGCGTATTAGTAAATGCCTATCCATCCAAGACGTGACTGTTTGAAGTCGTGTCACAATAACCCTTTTTAAATGAAAGTGAAAAACTTGCCTAAGTTATCCCTTTTTTCATTGATCTTCAAACAATTATTTCACGTAAAATAGCTGTATCTTAATAAAATAAAGACCTGTATGATCTGACACGTAAAAAAGATGCGTTTTTATCCAAAGCATAAGTCATTAATATTAAGGCAGAAATCGCCACACTGATTTCCATACGAACGGCTAAATTCTTTTCTATGGCTTCCCTTTGACGAAATTTTTTAATCGCACGATATGCAATAATTACCGTACGTGTATGTTGTCCATATTGCGCTTTATGTCCCTGAAATTTGGCAACTCGCCGTAATACAACCCGCAATACATCACGAATATCTTGGGTGATAATATCATTCTCTACCATTAACCGTAGGCGAATAACACAAATCCCAATCAACATCACCGCCATACTGCCGTGACGATAAGCATTTGCTGTTGAAATGCTTTTATTAATCCCAAGTTGATTCATGAGGATCGTAAAATTACCTGATACGAAATTAATCCACTCTCTGGGCGAATAAGGTTTGGCTTTATTGGCTAAATTATGTAATCCATCCAACAATTTTTGACGCATTTGGAGTTTTAACCTGCGCCCATGATAGGGGAAAATAATGCTATAGGCAATCAACGCGACTAAACCACTTATAAATAATGCCATTGCATCATTAAAAAATGCCAGTTCATTCACTCTGCCACTATTTTCGAACCCCAATAAATAGCAAAAAAAGAACATATATCCACCTGCAATCGGCGCATATTTTGGCGTGCACATCGCCAAAGCACCAATAGACATCGGAGGTAATAAAATCATACATAAAATTTCAAAAGAAGTAATCTTTGGCATGATGAACATATTAAAAATAAAGGTTACTATGATCGCAATACATATCCCTTTGAACCATCCCACACATGCGACAATAATATTATCAAATACGCAAAATCGCGAACACCCCATACATAAAAATGCCAAGAATACAGTGGCATTGCTCCACCCTGTAATCTCCCAAATCAGGCATCCAATCGTAATGGTAACAAAGGCTCTGATCGCATTTCGTGCGGCACGTTTATAATCGGGTGGAAATTTTATAGAGAATTTAAAATTATCTTGCAGAGTGGTATCTTGACTTTTATATAATTCTAATAAAGTGCTTTCTAATTCTGCCAATATTTCACGTAAATTTTGATATAAAATACGATCATTCAAAGATTTTTGTGCATGAGTCGCATCAAACTCTTGGGCGTTTCTAACATCGCGATAAAAGCTATCAGAGATTTTTTGCCTACACTCCCACCGTAATTGATTAATACCCGCCAATAAGAATTTTAACCCATCGTTATTTTTTAACCCTTTGATAATGGATTGTAATGTGCTTTCTGCCTGTGGTAGGATTCGATCAAAATGTAATAATTGATTTTTCATTTCCTTAAGGTGAATTGAAAAGCCCATCGATTTAACCAGCAAAGAAGAAACTAGGGATAAGGTTGCCCGTGCGTGATCGCCTGTATGTCCTGTTCCTTTCAACTCTATTTCACGGAATTCAACATTATGAGTTAACGCAATAATCGACGTTAAAAGATGATCCGATTGTGCCGCAGCCCAATTTTTCCCCTGAATAATATGTATTACCGAAATCAACGCGCCTTCGACTGCTTTTTGAAGATCATTATTTAATTTTTGATGGGCATAGCGATGCAAATTGACTTCGAACAAACGAGCCACCAAATTTTCAATAAAAATACCTAGGATAAAATAACTCCCCCTCGACATTGCCATCATAAAAGTTGTGTTTGGATCTTTCACAGAAGCAAATAAAACAATCGCACAGCTAAATCCCGCCATTGACCAGCCAAACGATAAAAAATGTCTTGTACAACTGGCAAACCAACAACAGACAGAAACCCATAATGCGACTGTTAATTCAAATAATAACGGTTGTTGAGGAAAGCTGGACATAATGCATAACACAGCAATAATGCCGACAATATTTCCCAAAATCACCCAATAGGCTTTGGATAATATTTCCCCACGAGAAGAATTTTGCGCCACCACCCAAACAGACATAATCGCCCAACGTGGGCTGTCCATTTCCATCCATAAAGCAATCGCCAACGCAGCATAAGAGGCGAGAATAGTTCTGAATACAAAAATAATTGCAGTTTTAGAAGGAAAAAATAACCAACGCCAATTTTCAAACGAAAAAAAATCAAACGATATTATTCTGCTAAAACGCACTAAATCAGCCTTACTTATATTTTAAAATAAAATGCATCTTACTAAAATGACGTAAAAATCAAAGTCTCTCTTCATCAATTAAATAAAAAACGTTATTTTGTGATAAATAAAACATTCTACTTTAATTTTTCGTTATTCTATTGCTTTAAAGCACGTCGCTATTTTTACAGATAATGAATTATAACGTGATTCCAACGTTTCTGAATATGTCAATAAAGCAACCATTGCTTGACCATCGGTGCCTTTTAACAATTTCATATACACGATATTCCCATCCTTATCATACCCACTGACAATAGCCCACCGAGAATGACTTGTACGATAGGTAATGCGACCAGCATCACCAAGCACAGAATGACTGACTTCTAGGATCATTTTCTCGAAATCATTATGATAAAGAATATTTAAACTATTTGACCCATATACGCGTATGGTGGCACCATCCTTGGCAAGGAATATTTGACCATCTCCATTCTCTGCTTCTCCTTGTGGGATCATGAAGGGTGGATAACATATTTGATAGTGAAAACGAGAATTCTGATAAACACGCCACTGACTGGTTAAAGATGTTTCCTTGGCAATTCCGTTATGAGTTAAAAATAATAACCCAACGATCATCCATGAAAAACAATATGCAATTTTGAGTTTTGTAATATATCTTTTAAAATTCATGAATTATTCTTTGAGTTTATTAAACCATAATTGTGATTGCTCAAGGTTCTTAGCCACACCTGTCCCTTGCTGATACATCATCGCAATATAATGCATTCCCTCTTTATTTCCCAACTTGGCAGCATGTTCATAATAATAAAAAGACTGCGTTGGGTTTTTCACTATTTCATCTCTTCCAGTATAATAAATTTGTCCCAACATTAAATCAGCATCAATAATAGCTTGTTTTATCGCTTTATCTTGATCCGCGGGATCAGTTGCAGCAATTTTTCTCCATATCCTCACCGCTTTAACAGGATCAGCACGACCAGTGATCCCCATAAAGTAAAAATTACCCTGTTGATAGAGGGCAGGCAAATATCCTTGTTGTGCAGATTTTTCCAACCAATCCAAACTGGTTTGCAAATCATGATTATAAAGATATAACATCGCCAATTGATATTGCGCTTTGGCATTGTCTTGATGGGCTTGGTTTTGAATGTGTTGAAGCGTCATTAACAAGGATTGAACTGATTCCAAACCTTGTTGATCGATCAATTTTAACATCGCCACAGCATCTTGATTGCCTTGTTTCACAGATTGCTTATAAAATATCATCGCTGCCCTTGTATCAGCAGGCATCTGACAGCCAATCAAGTGTAACTGTGCCAAATGATATAGACCCACACCATTTGGTTTTGTTAAATAGCTTTTCCCTGCTTGCAGACAGCCTATTCCATTACTTTTATCATCAGGGTAATAAGTCTTATCAATAAAATGCGTGATTAGATCTTTTTCATCAATCGTATTTTGCGTTTGTGCATTGATTAAAGAGGGTAATAAATTGGAATACGCAAAGCTACTCGTCGTACAACCCATTGAAAACGTAACTATCATGTAGAATAGTCGTCTTTTTTTTTGCATGGATATTATCCTAAAAAAATCCTTAATCAATAACTTCCAACAATGATAGACAATTATCGATTTTGTTGCAATTTATCACATGCTTGTTCATAACCATTGGCACAAGATTGCTCATAATATGCTTTTGCTTTTCCTATATCTTGCTCTACACCATGACCATATTCATAGATTTCACCAAGGTTAAATTGTGCATAAGCATTGCCTTGCTCGGCAGCTTGTTCATAATAAGCGATAGCTTTTTGGTAATCTTGTGCCACGCCCTCTGCAAAATAATACATTCCGCCCAAGCTAAATTGTGCATTCACATGATTTTGAGCGGCAGCTTGCTGATAATAGACAACAGCTTTGTCAAAATCTTCGTCCACACCATCACCTAAATGATATTTTAATCCCAAGTAAAATTGAGCATTCGCATTGCCATATTCTGCCGCTACAGTAAAATAATCTATTGCCTTTGGAATATCCTTGGTAACCTCAGCACTGCCTGTAAAATATAACATGCCTAAATTATAGTGAGCTTCGGTATCCCCTTGTTCGGCAGCTTGTTGATAATATTGAACAGCTTTCTGAAAATCTTGCTCTACACCAGCACCATGTTCATAGAGCAACCCAAGATAAAATTGAGAATCTATATCGCCTTGACCTGCGGCTTTTAAAAAATATTCAGCAGCTTTGAGGTAATTTTGTTCACCCCCATCCCCTGTGAAATACATCAAACCTAAACCATATTGAGCCTTTGCATTGCCTCTATCAGCCATTTCTTGATTATGTTTGAACGCTTGTTGTTGATCTTGTGTCATTAAACTGCTAATCCTTTATAATATAATCAATATAGTCTATTTTAATGTTTCTTAATTCTTAAAAAAGAAGCATTTTTGTCCAACGCATAAGAGATCAAAATTAACGATGAAATCGCAGCACTGACTTCGACACGAACAGCCAAATTTTTCTCTGTTGCTTCACGCTGTCTGAAACGTGTAATGGCACGATGTGCAATCATGACGGTTCTAGCATGTTGAGCATATTCCGCACGACGACCATCAAAAACCGCAATCCTTCTTAATACAACCCTTAAAATATCCTTGATATCTTCTGTCATAATATCATGTTTAACCATGTGGCGCAGGCGAATAATATTAATCCCAATTAACATCACCGCCATACTGCCATGACGATAGGTTTTTACCAATGTCGTGTTACGATCTTCATTTAATTGACGCATTAACACCACAAATGCTTCGGAAACAAATCCAACCCATTCCCTCGCCAAAGGTAAGGATGATGCTTGTGCTAACTGATGCAAACCGCGCAATAATTTCATTCTCATTTGGCGTCTGAGCTTTCTGGCACGATAGGGGAAAAATAATCGATAGGACGCCAACGCAAACACACCACTCGTAAACACAGCAAGCGAATTGTTTAAAAATGAAATTTCATCCACACGTCCCTCATTCGCAAACCCCAACATATAGCAAAAGAAAAACGCATAAGTCGACGCAACCGGTGCAAGACGAGGAACACACATTGCCAACGCCCCAATCCCCAAAGGAATAATCATCAAAATAAATAATAAATTCAGATTACTAACAGCAGGCATAATAATGAAATTATAAAAACCCCCGACAATAATCGCAATACATGCCCCTTTGAACCACCCCAAACACGCCAAAGTTGCATTTTCAAACAAGCAAAAACGCGCACATCCCATACATAAGAATGCTAGGAATAAATACCCTCTGTCCCAACCTGTGATTTCCCATGCAAAACACCCCAACGCAATCGCAAAAAAAGCACGGATTGCGTTCCTCCATGCTCTTTTAAAATCGAAACTCGATTTTACCTCAAATCGGAATTTATCATGTAAATTAAAATCCCGACTTTTACTTAACTCGCGTAAAGTAACTTCTAATTCTGCCAAAATTTCTCGTAAACTTTGATATAAAATACGATCATTTAAACTTTTACGTGCATAATCTTCGTTGGTGGCTTGGGGTTGCCCCAAATTTTTATAAAAACTATCAGCAATGCGTTGACGACATTCCCAGCGCAATGCGTTCAACGCTGTTAATGTTTCTGATAAGGGTGCTCCTGTCTTTAATTGTTCTCGTAATTTCAATAAATAACTTTGCGTTAATGGAACAATATAATGAAAATTAAGAACGTCTTTTTGAATTTGCTTTAGGTGAATAGAGAAGCCCGTTGCCTTGACCAACAATCCAGACACAGATGCCAACACAGCGCGTGCATGATCGCCAGTATGCCCCGTTCCCTTCATTTCTTGCTCTCGAAATTCAATATTATTATTCAAATTAATCATAAAAGAAAGAAGCTGATCTGATTGAGCCACCGCCCAATCATCCCCATCCAACATCTGAGCAACGGACTTAATACCTTCTTCAACTGCATTTTGCAAATCATCATTAAGCTTTTTGTGTGCTTGATGATGTAAATTCAGGTCAAATAAACGTGCGGTAAAATTCTCTGCCAAAATCCCCAAAATAAAATAACTACCACGCGACATAGCAATCATAAAAGTATCATTGGGATCACTGACCGAAGATAATAACACAATGGCGCAACTATATCCCGCCATCACCATCCCCAACGCTCGAAAGTTTCGTGTGCAACTGGCAACCCAACAACAAAATGCCACCCATAATGCCACCGATAACTCAAATAAAAGAGGTTGTTGAGGAAAACTACCCATAATACAAAGGGCAATAATAATGCCCGTAATATTGCCCACAATAATCCAATAGGCTTTGGACAAGACCTCTCCTCGAGAGGAATTTTGCGCCACAATCCATACCGCCATAATCGCCCAACGTGGACTGTCCATCTCCATCCACAATGCAATCACAAGCACAATATAAGTGGCAAGAAGCGTGCGAAACGCAAAAATTATCGCCGTTTTTTGAGGGGCATATAACCACCGTAACGATTCAAAAACGGACTTACTTAAAATCATGGACAAAAATGCCTAATCGTATTTAATAATGATTATTTCAAATAATTATTAAAAATTTATATATATCATAATATGAGTATTACAAAATATTATAAAGATCCTTTTATAAATTTCATATTACTCAATATTCTATCTAATCTCGATTATATAAACGATACGAAGGGTTAAGAAAAGCAGCATTTTTGTCTAATGCAAAGAAAATTAAAGTCAAATACGCAATTGCCTCTGTAATTTCCAAACGTTTGGCAAGATTTCTTTCTTTTCCTTCTCTTGCTCTTAATCGCCGCACCGCACTTTTAATAATTAAAACCGTGCGCCCTAAACGTCCCCCTTGGAAATGCTGAATACGACGCATCACAACCCGCAACTCATTTTTAATATCCTCGGGCAATACATCATGATCGATCATACTGCGTAATTCCATAATATTTAACCCAATAGACATCACCGCCAATGCGCCATGATTATATTTTTGAATTAAAATCGTTTCATTCACAGGATCAAATTGACGCATTAACGAAACGAACCAATCCATTGTCGATGCCAACCAACGACGATGATTAGGATTCTGCGAAACCGTTGTTAATTCACGAATACTATGTAACATACGAGACCGAATTTCGCGCCTGACTTTCTGAGGAGAATACGGGGCAACAAATCGAAAAGCCATCGCCGCCAAGCCCACCCCACAGACAACAGCTAGGGTTGTGTTTAAAAAAGTTACCTCATCCATCCGGCTTTGATTACTCACGATAACCAAAAAGGGGAAAAAAATAGTAAAGCTCATTCCGATACCGCGCGTGGGTAAATGATAAATTGCAAGCCCGCCAATGAATAAAGGGATAAACAGCATCAAAAATACCATCTCTATTGAAGTAGTTAACGGCATTAACGTTACATCAATCAACCACGCAGCCAAAACGCAAACAATCACCCCTTTGAAAAAGCCGATACACATCTTATAAGCATTTTCAAATAAACATAACCGCCCGCATGCAACACATAACAACCCAATCGCGCTGGATAATTCATCCCATGCGGTAATTTCCCACAAAAAACACGCTACAATAACAGCAATAAACACACGCAGCAAATTCCCCCACGCTAATTTAAAATTATACAAAGAAGGTAAAGAAAATCTAAATTTATCTTTTGGATTTGGGTTAATTGCTTTTTGATATTGTATAATTATGACTTCTATTTCACCCAACAACTCACTTAAAGAGCGATATAAAATACGTAAATTCAACAAACTATTTTCATTTTTACTATTTTGTATCGCATTTGTATCCTCATAAATATAATCTGTAATGATTTGTCGGCAATCCCAGCGTAACTGACTGAGTGATTTTAAATGATCTTGAAAATTTTTATCCTGCTTGACTGATACAATCAGCTGATCCAAGTATTTTTGTATCTTTGCAATAATATTTTGAAACCGAATATCTTTTTCAAAATAATTCATATAGATGGTTAAGTTAATCAAACGCGTTAACACAACACTAATTGATGATAAAATCGCATATACATGATCGATTGTACGATCATCTCGCATCAATTCTTCTTTGCGGAATTCGACACTACTTTGAAACGCAGAGACTGCGGCAAAAATCTTTTGTACCTTAAATGCTGCTTGATAATCCCCTTTCAAAGTTTCACCAATCACCGTCAAAGCCCCTGAAACAGCCTGAGACAATTTGTCAAACAATATGGCTTGACTTTTTTCACGCATATTTAATGCAAAAACACGCTCGATGAAGGTTTGGCACAACACCCCAAGAATAATATAACTTCCGCGCGACATTGCCATCATAAAAATCCCATCAGGGTTGCTTGATGTACTCAATCCAATCAATGCACAAGTATACCCCGCCAACACAACGCCATAAGAACTGGAATTACGCATTAAGCTGGCTATCCAACAGCAACAGCCCATCCAAACAGCCAAACCAACCCCAAATAGAACAGGCTGTTGAGGAAAAGCAGCCGCCATTAAAATAGCTATACTAACCCCAACCAAAGTGCCAACAACACGCCATCTTGCTTTGGAAATCGTTTCCCCTGGTGACGTTTGGGCAACAATCCAAACCGTCATCATTGCCCATTTGGGACTGTCTAGCTCCATCCATAACGCAATCGCCAACGCCAAATATGATGCAAGAAGCGTCCGTAATGTGAAAAATATTGCTTCCTTAGGGGGGGCATATAGCCATGAATATGATTTCAATTTATTCAATGCAAACGGTTTGAAGTTTTTTATCCACTCTAAAGTCACAAAAATTGAACTCACATCCAGATATTATTTAAAAAACCACAGATTATTCATCTGCTTTATTAAGTATTTTCATTGTATTGTTGGGCACAATGATCCCCAATAAAATATAAATCAAGGAAATGATCAACGGAACCCATCGTCCTGCATATGAAAAAATCGTTCCAGACAATGAACCAGGCAAAGCAACCGCTTTCGCAGCACCTATTCCCCAACCAATCCGTAATAATTCACGACCATAAGGATCAAATACTGCTGAAATACCCGTATTCGCCACACGAACAATCGGGATACCCTCTTCTACTGCCCGTAACCTTACGGCAGCCAAATGTTGACGAGGACCGGCTGAATTTCCATACCACGCATCATTTGTTAAATTCAATAACCATTTTGGTCTTTGCGAGGAATCAATAACTTGCCCTGAAAAAATAACTTCATAACAAATCAAAGGTCCAAAAGCACTAACCCCAGAAAGCGGTATCGTTTGCACACCTTTTCCCGGCGTTAATGGTGAACCTGGGACAATATGAAATGGGATATACCAAGGCTGAGATTCCCCAAAAGGCACCAATTTTGCCTTGTCATATTGTGCAATAATTGCACCATCTTCGGGCTTTAACACAACCAAACTATTATGAATATGCCCTTGCTCATCACGCGTAATAGCACCCAATATTCCTGCAACCGCACCTTTTGCTTCTTGCATCAATATTGATCTCGCCATGGAATCATAGGTTATGTCGCCAGGAAAAGCGCTCTCTGGCCATGCAAATAATACGGGACGGTCAGGAATGGATTGTTGCTTTTGAAGTTGCAATGCCTCTTGCATCCCCTCTGCTGTCAAAGACAAGTAATTTTGGAAAATTCGTCTAGGATCCGTATTGTTAATTTTATCATCCTCAGCAATATTGCCCTGAATTAATGCAACAATCGGCGTATCTTTGTGTGCAACAGGTGCTGGGGCAACCCTCGCCAATCCAGCCCCCACCCAGCATACCAACGCAATACCAAGCATCATCCAACCTTTACGCCCATAAATAGGTAATAAAACCAACAGAACGGTGAATAATGTCAATCCATCTACACCAACCCATGCCGCAGGCTGTATTAACAGATCGCCCACATAACCTGGGATTTCCCAAGCGCTGCCCAAAGGATTCCAAGGGAAACCGGTTAATATCGGATTCCACCAAGACGGCGATAATAAAATCGCCCGAGACATATCACAAACGGTCCATAGTCCTGCGAAAACAAAAATCTTTCGCCATCCATTGGGACGTAACCAATAATATAACGCCCCGACTAATCCCGTCCAAAAAGCCAGTAAAATTGCACATAAAGGGGAAACAATAGGAACAAGCCACCAAAAATCTTGTGCCCGGATTAGTATCGCATTCACCAACCAAGACAAGCCAACCGTATGTAACCCAAACCCAAACCAATATCCTTGAGCAAAGGCTTTTTTCCAGCTTGGAGCTTGTTCTATCCTTAAAAGCAATACAGGAAACGTAAACAATAACATCGGAATACAATAAGTCGGAGGGAACGCTAGTGCAGAAAGCCCCCCCATTCCTATTACCAGCAAAAGCCCTTTGATCCCAGTAATAGTGGTTAATTTATTCAAGACACTATGTGCATTCATCATTAAAAACTTTGTTCATCATGCGATGCACTGTTCTAGGTCATTCCAAGGCATCACGCAAGCGACGTTCGTAATGACGGTAATATTTATCCGCAAATAATTCTGTTTTGACGATAATCGCAACATCAGTCGTATTAAACTGTTCATCAATCACTGCGCCGTCACCCACATAGCCACCTAAACGCAAATAGCCTTTGATTAATGGTGGTAATTTAACCAACGCATGACGGTGATTTAAACTATGGAGATCCATATGCACCATCTCAACACGTCTTTCTGGAACAGCAGTCACCCTTAGCGCTGGCGGGGCTAAATGTGCATGATATAAATAGGTCAGACTTTCGGCATGATCGGCTAAATTGGTTCCTGGCAAGCTGGCACAGCCAAATAAAATATCAATACGATGAATAAAAATATAAAGCGCAATCCCTTCCCATAACAGCTGCATCGCCACACGCCCACGATATTTTGCATCAATACAAGAACGTCCAACTTCTAACAACCGACCAGGATATTCTTGTAAGGCAGACAAATCATATTCCCCTGCACTATAGAATTTCCCTGCCAAATCCGCTTTTTCCTGTGGCAACAAACGATAAGTTCCAACAACCTGATCCATGACTGTGCTTTGATCGTAATCAATTACCAATAAATAATCCGCATATTGATCAAAATCATCAAAATCTCGTTTGGTACGAACTGCTTGTTCGCTGGGGATTGCCCCCATTTCTTCATAAAAAATACGATATCTTAACGCTCTGGCAGCATCACGCTCTTCATCATTTTTAGCCAAACGCACGCCTAAATTCCCAGCACGTAATTCAACATGCTCATCACGTCGTAAATTCAATTCTAATAAATTATTCGTGGATTTTTCTTCTATCACCACAATCAATTTCCCTTTCTCTAGCTTTTATTTCTCTTGAATACGACGTGCAAATAGCTCTAGGCGATGCTGTAACAGATCAAATCCCAGTTTTTTTGCCATCACTTGAACCAGCTTAACATGTTCGGGATCTTCAAATTCAATAACTTTTCCTGTATCAACATCAATTAAATGATAATGGGTTCCTTGTTCTGTAACCTCATATCGGGCTCTACCACCACCGAAATCATGTTTTTCCAAGATTCCTTTTTCCTCTAGCAAACGCACCGTCCGATATACGGTTGCCACTGAAATATTATCATCAAGACGAGAGGCTCTGCGATACAGTTCCTCTACATCTGGATGATCGTGGGATTGTGACAAAACGCGCGCGATTACACGGCGTTGCCCTGTCATTTTCAATCCTTTTTCAATACATAAACGTTCTATATGGGATAAAATATCTTTATTTTCGCGTGTCATAGAAACCAATTTAACAATTAATAAAAACTTTTTCTAAAGTTGCTTATAAAATACACAGAATGCAAATGATATTTTATAAATTATGCTTTTTTTTAAGATAAACAGAAAATAACATTTAAACAACAAATTATTTATTCATGCCGATGATGATGTTCATAAGGTCAAAGACATTAACAAAGCATCCACATTATTTTTATAATAATTGGCTCGTCTCCCATTATGGGAAAAACCCAATCGATGATATAAATTCACTGCCACCAGATTATCCTCTGCAACATCCAGCAACACTTTTTGAACCTGTTTTTCCCTCATTTTTTCTAAAAAAATACTGAACAAGCTTTTTCCTATGCCTTGATGTTGTTTAGCAGGATGGACACAAAAAGTAAGGATCTCTGCTTCATCCATTATCAAAGAATATAATAAAAATCCATTGAGTTGATTATTTTCATCATAATCAATCACCGCGTGATGAAAAGAAATTTCAAGCAATTCGTGAATATCTTTTTCTGTCCAACGTTGTTTTCCAGAAAAAGCCACCCTATGTAGCAAAGACAATTCTACTTCTAATTCTGTATTGCTATGGCTTAAAAATTCGACTGCCATTCCTAAATCGGAGCCTTTCTTAACCCTTTTTGTGGTAATTTTGCTTCGGGTGGGTCTACATATAAAGGATATATCTGATTCGAAATAATTCTTTTACTATCGTACTGATCTGAAATTTTTGCCATCATAAGCGCATCTGCTTCATTCATATCTTGCAATTTATGCGCATGACTTGGCAGCGTGTCTTCTATCGTTGCAATAGCCTCTCCAGTAATAAAAAAAGGCTCATCAGGAAAAAATATTTCGGTATCATTATACGCAATCACTCGTGAAGACTGATTGGTTTCCACGAAAACACGCCCTCTACGCGCTTGTGTAACATGCCAAATTAGTTGAGAGGACCCATGATGAACAGACAAGAATGGAAATAGCACCTCGCCACGCCTTAATCCAATTGCAGGGCATCCTAATCCAAGCTGCATTCCCAAAGCAAACGCAATCGATGCGCGCAGCCCCGTAAATGACCCAGGTCCCACCATCACAGCAATCAAATTGATTTGATCTGCAGTTAGGATATTTTGCTTAATAAAAGACTGAAAATACTGTGGGAACCGTTCAGAACCCCCTTTAAGCGTTGTTTTTTCTTGTGCAATAACGGAATATTTCTCGTGATTCTGTTGGACAATCGCAATATAATTGGGCGCTGTTTCAGACGAAGACGCACCATTCACGACCAAAATCGTTTTACAGTCGCTCATCAAATTACAACATCAAACATGCATCTTGGAATTCAAGACGAGGCAACCGTTCAGATTGTTGATCTTTCTTGGCATAGCCCAAGCAAATTAAAAAATTAGAATGCCATCCTTGATCTTCAAAAAACAAGGTATCAACCATGGAATTATCAAATCCTGACATTGGCCATACATCCAGCCCCAATGCTCTGGCTGCCAAAATCAAATATCCCCCTTGTAACGTTGAATTCCGAAAAGCTGTTTCCTCAGCAAAAGGAATATCCTCGGCATACCAAGAGCGCAGCTCTGTTTGAGGATATAATTTAGGCAATTCTTCGTAAAATAAAGGATCATGAGCAACGATAACAACTACTGGTGCGTTCAATGCATTATCAACATTCCCCCCCGATAATGCAGAACGGAGCTTTTCTTTGCTAACCACATGGGTTAAGAACGCAAAACGTGCTGGCTGACAATTACCAGATGTCGGCGCTAGCTTTACCAAATTATAAAGTTGAATCAACAAAGCAGGTTCAACTTCTTTATCCGACCAAAATTTTGGCGTTCTGGCATCTTCAAATAATTGACGCAAAGATTCCTCTGGCAATGAGCTCATTTGCAAATCTCTTTTCTAAAAATTGACTTTTTCAACAGAGACAAGATCAGGCAAATGACGGCGTAAAATTGTCTCTACTCCGTGTTTTAACGTCAAAGATGAAGATGGACACCCCTGACACGCACCTTGCATCCTCAGATAAACGCTGCCATCTTTATAACCATGAAAAATAATATCCCCACCATCACGCGCCACAGCTGGTCTGACCTCGTCATCAAGAATATCTTTGATTTTCTCGACAATCTCTTGATCTTCAACAGCAATTTTCATCTCAGAATTTTCAGAAGTTGCGGCATCCATTTTAATCATCGTCTTGTGCATTAAAATGAATTCGATCATTACGGATACAACCAACCCTTTTAAGGTCTTCCAATCCACAGAATGATCTTTGGTCACCACCAAAAAATCAGAGCCAAAGAATATTCTTTGAATCCCTGCAATATCAAATAATGATTGTGCCAAAGGCGCACAGACAGCGCTTTCCTTATCTGCAAATTCAATCGCTTGATGTTCTTGCAAAATGGTTCGCCCCAAAATAAATTTCAATGCGTTTACATTCGGGGTTTCTTCGGTATGGATCATTCTTACTTGAGAGTCCTTAACGCTCTGTATCGGATATACTATATAATTAGACAGATATTCTTTTTATGCTTTTCTTGATAAATAATCAACTCTTGTTCACTTTACAACGATAATCATTCAGTAAAATAGGCTCTGTTCTTGGTAAACATCACAATAATCACCGCAAGCACCATCGAGACCAATAAAACAGGAATCGTCCGTTCAAACCCATTACATACAAACGAAATCACATTGCCCAGCACACTGCCAAAGCCAAATCCCAAATAAATAAAGCCATAATTTTTGGTAACCCCTGCGATGCCAAAAAAATCACCTATCAATGGTGGATAAACAGCAATCGTTCCCCCAAACGCAAAAGCAATACACGCCACCGCAATAAAAAAGAATAGCGTATTCAAAGCGAGGTAACAAATAGTTGCAACCCCTATACACAACAATATTTGGCATATTCTCAAAGATAATAAAGTGCCAATTTTATCCGAGGCACTTCCAATCACCAAACGACCACATAAATTAAAAAATGTTAATACCGCCACCGCATTCGCCGCCATATTCGCATCCAGATGTGCTATTTGTTCGCCAATATCTTTGGCGGCACCTATGATATAAATACCCGTCATAGACGTCATTAAAAAAATTGCCCAAAACCCCCAATAGGATTTATAAATCACCACTTTTCTTAAACTATTGGCAGCATTTTGAATTTGTTCTGGGGCATTAACCATCACAAAGGCTGGCACAATCATCAATACAAAAACAATAATACCCCAAAGAAAAAAAGCATATTCCAACCCATACGAGGTCAACAGATGATGATTAACATATTTAAAAATCACCCCCCCAAGCCCATAAGCACCAATGGATAACGAAGCAATGACCCCTTTGATTTGTGGGAACATTTTAACACAATTGGTGATAATCATTAAATAAACAGCACCCTCTGCCGCACCCATAATAATTCCTGCACCAACATATATCCCTAATAGATTGGTGGATTGCGAAGCAAGAAATAACCCTGCAAACATCAACATTGCGGCAATCATGGTCGTATAACGAACGCCAAATTTTCTTTGCAAATAAGCTGCTTGGGATGATGCTAAGGATAGGCTTAGACAAAACAAACCAAACGTTATCGCCACTTTGTAAACATCAACATGTAAATGATGCGCAATAGAACTGTTAAACAAACTCCACGTATAAGCAGACCCCAAAGCAAGTTGAATAATAATCGTCCCGATCAGCGTGAGGATTTTTCGAGAAATAGGTAACACATCAGGTAAAACTGCTGAATTCATGGCAATATATTACTTTCACACTTATTTAATATATATCGATAGACAGACATCAATTACCTTATTTCATTACTCAAAGAGCAATCAAATCACAATATTAAAAGACCGTTCTGAATAATTAGTGAAATATAAAATACTAGCCATAAAGTTCCTTATGAATATCTTTTATCCCTTAATTTGCTTGTAATCTCATCAACCACAACCTTGCCAACTCTGCTGGTACTCCTGTTCCTTTGATGGATTTCAATATCTGGATTGCCTTGGCTTTTTGACCTATATTTTGCTCGGCAATCGCGCTTTGCAATAACGCAAGATTACGATCTGTAATAGGCTTAGACAAAGCATGTTGCATCAACTTTGGTGCCTCAGTCACTTGTCCATTCCAGAATTGATCGTATCCCAACGTAAATAAAGCATCACCAGAAGGATCTTTTTCTGCTTGTGCAAGTTGAGTTGAGTAATCTGCTTTCGCTTTTGCCGTAATTTTCCCGACATAATCTTCAAAACGCAACACACGTTTTTGATCGCTGCTTGCAAACAGATTTTTACTATGAATTTGAGCCATCGCTTGTTGTGCAGCATAAGGATAACCCGCTTGAATAGCAATCTCCGCCATCGTGATATATTGATCGGCTGTTGTTAATAAACCTGCTTGGGCTCTGAACTGCCAGACTTCGAATTCAACAGCAGGCTTCATACCCTTGGTCGTCACCAAAGAATTCATCACATGCGACCAATATTCAGGTTTTGGATAATGCGTTGCAAGCTCCATATAACTATTGCGCACCCCCTCTTTGTCGCCTAATTTCTGTTGACAATTCACCATAAATTGCCATTGCGTTTCCGCAGGAACAGAGCCCTTTTTAAGCTCTGTGTCAATTTGCTTTTGTTGTTCTGCCAAAGCCGATTTATAATCATTATTCAAAAAGTAAGACTGGATCAGCAAGGTCTGCATGTGAGGATTGTCCCCACCTTCTTTGAAATAGCTTTGAATATATTGGATGGTCTGGGGATATTTTCTGGAACGATACGCCAAGCTGGCTTGTGCCATCATCGTTTGAACACGTTGTGCTTTGGTTAATCGGGACGAAGCCAATAAATGCGTATATCCCGCCAAAGCAGCATCAACTTTGTTTTGTTTGACCGCAGAAGCAATTTGCAGCTGTGTGATAATATCGCGTTCATAAGGGGTAGCATTCGAGATTGCTTGTGCTTCTTTGATCGCCTCATCAGCTTGAGCATATTTACTTTGCTTCATGAACTGCTCGGCTTTTTTCAACGGCACCGCCATTTGATTGCTTACCACATCTTTGGCATGAAGCGTTACCGTACCAATGCTGACCACAGATGTTAAAATGGTTGCTACAAATAAATTACGCATCCAAACTGATTGTTTCATCAACTCTATCCCGACTTAATTTTGTCCCATAATCCCAATTTTTTTAATACCCAACCGTTGAGCATCCGCCATAATAATGGCAACTGTTTTATAACTTGCCAACCTGTTCGGTTTGATAAAAATCGTTGGTTGATCTGGAAGCGCTGCGATCTCTTTAAATTTCTGTTGTAACGCCTCTTCATTGGCAACCGTCTGATTATCAAATGAAATCGTATTATCAAAATCAATACCAACTGTTAGGCTTGGTGGCGGTTCAGCTTGGGTGGGATCGCCACTCCCCAGTGCAAGTTGCACGGATTGCGTTTGCAAAGGAATGGTAATAATCAACATCACCAACAATACCAGCATCACGTCAATCAAAGGGGTCGTGTTAATATCAACAATAACCTCTTCCTCTTCTGTGCTTTTTTGCATAGCAAGACGGCGCATTTGTCGGGTTCTTAATGTATTATTATTCATCATTAATCATCCTTGTTCCCCCTAGTTTGGCTTTGGAGGTTGCGTAATAAAATCAACACGGCTGATCCCAGCTTGTTGACATGCTTCCACGATTTTACCAACAAATTCATAACGTGCATTAATATCTCCACGGATTTGAATTTGGGGTTGTGGCTTCAACGCTGCGATTTCAGCAAGTTTTGTATTTAATGTGCTAATATCTGCAATAGGTTGTTCATCCCAGAACATTTTCCCCTGAGCATCAACCGCCAACACAATATTCCCTTGCTTGACAATCGTCATATGACTCATCCGTTCAGGAAGGTTGATCTGCACCGAGTGCGTTGCAACTGGAATTGTAATCAAGAAAATAATTAATAAAACCAACATAATATCGACCAAAGGGGTTGTGTTGATTTCGGAAACAACTTCGTTTTCCTCGCCCCCCATTCCCCCATAATCCCCACCACCGCGGGGACCACCTATGTGAATGCTCATGCAGCGTCACTTTCTTTCGTTGCTGGATTTTTAGATTGAGGATTTCCACCAATCAATACACATTGAACATCTGCTGTGAAATTACGGGCTTGATCCATCACCACTTTGTTACGACGTACTAAAAAGTTATATCCCAATACTGCTGGCACAGCCGTTGCCAAACCAATCGCAGTCATAATCAACGCTTCACCCACGGGGCCTGCAACTTTATCCAATGTTGCTTGACCGGCAATGCTGATTGCAGAAAGCGCATGATGAATCCCCCAAACCGTTCCAAATAATCCAACAAAAGGTGCCGTTGAACCCACTGTTCCAAGGAAAGCCAATCCGCTTTGTAAACGCCCTTGAACATGATCCAATGCACGATGCAAGCTCATTGATACCCAGCTATATAAATCGATAGAATCTTGCAAGGCACCTTTGTGATGTTGCGCAGCTTCAATCCCATTTTCTGTAATATAACGATATGCAGATTGAGAACCTAAAACTTCAGCACTTTGTTGTAAATTCTTTTGTTGCCAGAATTTTTTGCGGCTGACTTCTTTATACGCACCTGCAACGCGATTTTGTGCAATCACTTTAATCACAATCACATACCAGCTACCAATCGACATAATCGCCAAAATTAACAACGTAATACGAGAAACAATATCTCCACCTGACCATAATGCTTTTAATCCATAAGGATTTTCAGCAGGTTTTACCTGATCCGCAGCGGCAGGCATCGCAGAAACAGGCTGTTCTTGTGCAGGTACACGCGCAGCTGCTGGTTGTGCTGTTGCTGGGGCTGCTGGTGCAGCAGCAGGCTGAGAAGGTGCTGCTTGATTAGGTTGTTGTGCCATAGTTGTTTGATTAGCAGCCACCGCCATTGCTAATGTAAAAGCAACAGGAGCAACATAACGAACAAAGTGATAACGCTTACTCATAATTTAAAAATATTCCTCAACAAAACAAAAAAGCAAAATGGTTCAAAGATAATCTAGTCTTTATATTCAATGGACTAACAAACACGAAAACGCATCTCAGAAATGGACTTACAAACAAGCCCTCTCGGGATAAACAGTAACAAAATCAAAACGAATCTTAAGTAAATCAACCTCGGAATACTCGATTGAAATTGACTTAGAAAAAAACCATCATCTCTTTTGACAGTCTTTCTGAGTAATTTTGCACTACAAAGCAAACGGGTTCTCCTCAATGCCTTCGTTTTTTATTGCGTCAGAAGAAACGGTCAACTTACGCTGATTTGCCGAGTTTTCTTTTGACAATTTACGACCAAAAAAGACATATTTTTTTGTGTTGGTTGATTTAGAGGACATGCTCCGCAATTTTTGTATGTTCTCGTATAACACAATTAAATTATTCATTCTTTGTAACATAGTACTTATTGACCTAATCTAAAATCAACAACATAGCGATGCTTATATTCTCTGACAGGAACACCTTCTTCCATCGCTGGATCGAACAGAGCTTGCATCATATAACGTAAAGCAGCAACATCAAACGCTTTATGTCCACTAGTTTGCGTTATCTCACAATCGACGGGCTTTCCTGTGACTTCTACATCACAAAATAATATAACCCTTCCCTGCTTTCGAGCGTCCAACATATCCTTTGGATATTCCAGCTGGACACCGTTAACAGGACGATTTCCAGCTGCACGCGTGATTGCCTCTATATTCGCTTTTGGCAATTTTTGTTCCGTTTTATTTGCCCAAGGATATAAGAATTGACCCAACGACCCTAGACAACTTAACAAAAATAATAATGCTGAAAAAAACATTTGTAGAAGATGATATAACTCTGACAATAAAAATTATTACCTTATAATCTAAAGTTAATCGTATAACGGTGTCCTAATTCTTTGACAGGCACACCATTTTTAGTCGCAGGGCGATATCGCGCACTATTGACATATTTCAATGCAGCCTTGGTAAATGACATGCCCCCAGAGGAACTGATTACATGACAATTACTGGTTGAACCATCTGTCTCTACGTCACAAGATAAAATTACACGCCCTTCCTTTTGAGCAGCTTCCATATCAGGGGGGTACTCAATCTGCGCCCCGTTCAAAGGGCGACTGCCTGCACTGCGATCGGGCTTACCAACACCCGCATTTGACTGACCTTGACCTTGCGTGCCTGCCACCGTACCAGAGGTCGCATCAGGTTGTGTGGCTGGCTGACTATGTAAAGGTGGTGACACAGGAGGACGTTTTTTAACCTGCTTTTTCTTGACTATTGGAGGAGGCTTTGGTTGCGGTGGTGCCTCGGTATTAATTGGTGGTGGCTCTATTTCAGGAGGCGGTGGCACAATCATTTCAGGGGCTGGCGGTTGCGCCGTTGCCGATGATGAAGCCGAAGAAGCAACATCAATAACTTGAACCTGTACAGGAAGCGTTTCCGCTTGTTCCTTTTTAGGGGTTGATAAAAACACCACCAAAAGCCAAATTACCAAGAGGTGAAAGATAACAACTCCGATGAACCCAGCAATATGCTCAACAGGATGACGCTCATTCAAATTGACCATTAATCAATTCTTCCTATACTTTGTAAAACCATAACCACCCAACCCCTATAACATTTTATGATGCCTGAGCACTAGCTTCCGAACGTGTTGCCCCAACCCGTAATGCCAAAGCCGCCGCCATAAATTCATCCAGATCCCCATCTAATACAGCTTGAGGATTTGTTTTTTCAACCTCTGTACGCAAATCTTTAACCAATTGATACGGCGCCAATACATAAGAACGAATTTGATGTCCCCATCCAATATCTGTTTTCCCAGCTTCTGTTTGAGCAGCAGCCTCTTCTCTCTTTTTCAATTCAGCTTCGTACAGACGTGCTTTCAACATCTCCATCGCCGTCGCACGATTACGATGTTGTGAGCGATCCGTTTGACAAGCCACAACAATCCCTGTTGGCATATGGGTAATTCGAATAGCGGACTCTGTTTTGTTAATATGTTGCCCACCTGCACCAGAAGCACGATAGGTATCCACTTTCAAATCCGATTCATTCACATCAATTTGTATCGAATCATCAATCACAGGATACACCCATACAGACGCAAAAGATGTATGACGACGTTTCGCAGAATCAAAAGGCGAAATACGAACCAAACGATGCACCCCAGCTTCTGATTTTAACCAACCATAAGCATTAATCCCACTGATTTGCAATGTGGCGGATTTAATCCCAGCCGTTTCCCCCTGCGTGCTTTCCATAAATGTTACCTTATATCCACGCTGTTCAGCCCAACGCGTGTACATACGCAACAACATTTCCGCCCAATCTTGAGCCTCGGTTCCACCGGCACCGGAATTTACCTCTATATAACAATCATTACGATCTGCTTCACCAGACAACAGACTTTCGATCTCAAGGCGTTTCACCTCTTTTTCTAATGCTTTTAAATTATTCAAAGCATCATCAATAATGGCTTGATCCTCTTCAACCTCAGCCAACTCAATCATCTCAAGATTATCTTGGCAATCACGCTCTAACTTGCGTACTAATTCAACTTGATTAGCAAGATAGGTTCTTTCTTGCATAATCTTTTGCGCATTATCCGCATCGTCCCATAGATTAGGGTCTTCGATCTGATGGTTCAGCTCCGCAAGTCGATCTAACGCAACATCCCAGTCAAAGATGCCTCCTCAGCAGCTCTAACGACTGCTCAATCACTTGATGAATGGCTTCACTCTCTGTAGACATATCCTCTTAACTTCCAATTGCAAATGGTTCTCAATATTAATATCAACTTTTTGAAACGAATACAAGTCTGTCTAATACAAACCACCCATTCCAATATCCTCCCCACCCCCAGATGGTGATGGGGCTATTTTTGGCTTGATCTTACCATTATCGTTTACGTAATCGCCTGAATATCCAACCCCCATATTATCTTCGGAATCTGGAACATTCTCAGCCCCCGTATCTGCAGCACTTAATGTACCTGTCGCAGCTCCTGGACTTAAATTAATGCTATCCCCTGGTTTTTGATCTGTTTTAAACGCATCGGTAACCATCCCCTTACTGGTGCTATAACTTGCCATAACAATGCCAGAAGGTCTGATAAAATCTCTCTTTGGATAGGTAGGCAAGACATCTTTCATATAAGCATTCCAGACTGGACCTGCCAACACGCCACCCGCCATTCCTTTTCCAAGCGTTTTAGGCGTATCAAATCCAAACCACACAATGGTCACCACATCAGGCGAAAATCCTGCAAACCAAGCATCGTTAAAATTCTGAGATGTTCCTGTTTTCCCAGCAATTGGTGTATCGATCCCTTTGCTTGCAGAAAAACCCGTTCCACGACGCATAACATCTTCCATCATCGTGATAATTTGGTAAGAGCTTTGCGCTGATACAACGCGTTTACGATTATCAATAAGCGTAGGTAAATGATTAGGATCATTCACGTCATTAGCTGAGAACTCACCTGAACGCCAAATCACTTTACCATTGCGATCTTGAATATAATCAACAGTTGTCGGATGAACGACCACCCCACCCGCAGCAATACTGGCATAAACCCCCGCATGACGCAAAACAGTCGTTTCCACAGCGCCCAAAACTGCTGGTAATACTTTTGGCATTGAATCCACTTCACCCAATGCAATAGACAGATTCGCAACAGCATCCATACCAATTTGTGCCGCCAAACGAATAGTAACCAAGTTCCGTGAATATCTTAACCCGTTATGTAGCGCCGTTGGTCCCCAAAAATTCTTTTCATAATTGTTTGGATGCCAATCCCCCACTGAGAATGGAGAATCCATAAAAATCTGTGAAGGTAAAATCCCTTTTTCCATCCCCGCTAAATAAACAATCGGTTTAAAAGATGATCCGGGTTGACGCATAGCCTGTGTTGCTCTGTTAAATTGAGATTCAGCAAAAGACCATCCACCAAACATTGCCAAAACACGCCCAGTCCGAACATCCATCGAGACCAATGCCCCTTCGATCAAAGGAATCTGACACAGCTCCACTTGATTACCCTCTGACTGAGGTTCAACCATGACAATATCACCATCTTTCAATGGTTTCCGTTTTGACCAAGATAAGCTTTTGGATAAGATCGTTCCTTGATGAGTTTTTCCTGCGCCAGACAACCAGCCCACTTCGCCAGTTTTTGCATTTAATACCATTGCCAAACGCCAATTTGGCAACATACCCGCGGGGGCTTTTTGTTTCTTTAAATTCTCTGTCCAATCAGCAACAGTATCCTCGCCAAGATGTGTCACCGCACCACGCCAACCATGATTACGATCATATTTTATCAAGGCTTGACGCATTAACTTTGTTGCCAAAGTCTGATCTTGTAAATTAAGGCTGGTATGAACTTCCAATCCACCTTGCATGGTTTTCTCAAGACCATACCGATCAATCAAATCACGACGTACAGCCTCGGCATACCATTCTGTTCCAGGTAATGGACCACGTCGACCACTGATATTTTTGGAAGATATCGGTTCATTTTGAGCCTGAATTTTTTCTTCTTGAGTAATCGCCCCTGTTTCCGCCATCCGACTAAGTACAAAATTACGGCGTTGCTTGGCAGCTTCTGGCTTGCGAAACAAATCATAATTATAAGGCGATTTTGGAAGCCCGCCCAAATAAGCAGCCTCAGCAGTGGTTAATTGGTCTAAATTTTTATGAAAATAGATTTGTGCCGCTGCTGCCACCCCATAAGCCCCAGCACCAAGATAAATTTCATTCAAATAGATTTCTAGAATCTGATCCTTGGTCAAAGATTGTTCAATACGCATCGCCAAAATGGCTTCTTTGATCTTGCGTTCCAACTTGCGGTCGTTATTTAACAACATATTCCGCGCCACTTGTTGCGTAATGGTCGATGCGCCTACCAAACGTTTACCATGAACTCGAAAGATATCTTGCAACACAGCGCGTCCAATAGCCATTGGATCGACACCACCATGGGTATAGAAATTTTTATCTTCAGTTGAAATAAAGGCATCTTTGACTTTTTGGGGAATAGCCGCTATTGGCACGAACAACCGACGTTCAGAAGCCAATTCAGCCACGACCTGATCGTCACCAGAATAAATCCTGCTCATCACAGGGGGGGAATAATCGCGCAACCCCACAATGGTTGGCAATCCTTTGACTGCACTTTGATATTTTATCCAAACGGCAAGCCCCCCACCAACAAATACAAATAAAATCAATCCAGTCAGTGACCCAATTAATATTCGCCAGAACCGGTATCGACGGCGAGGCGAAATAGCAGTAGAATTTTTACGTTCAGAGTCACGCGTATCAGGGGTTTTAGGAGACATATGAATCAGGCTCTATTCTCAAAAATAATATAAATAATTCAATTTAACTGTCATATATACAGATTTTCAACAAAAATTGAAATAAGCCAAATCAGTTAAGGATTAAAAACTTACTCTTCTCTCAAATATAATTTAACAGAATCTTTACGTTTTTCCCACATTTCTGCACCTTCTTGATCTAGGCGTGCAAATTCGACATCTGACAGATGAATATTCACCGCCGCCACATTTTCTTCTAAATGATTGACTTTACCCGTTCCAGGAATAGGAATAATCTGCTCGGCACGTCTTAACAACCATGCCAACGCAATTTGACGAGCAGTCGCTTGCTTATTCATCATGATTTCTTTTAAGACAATCCCCTCTTCAAATTCTTTTTGATCCAAAGGGGCATAAGGGATAAAAGCAATATCATGTGCCGCGCAATATTGTAAAACATGCTCTGATTCACGATTAATCAGATTATATTTATTTTGAACCGAAACAACATTGAAAAATTCTTGCGCTTTTTTAATCATGCTGACCCCCACCGCAGACAACCCAACATGACCAATCAATCCTTCTTGCTGCATTTTGGCAATCACTTCAAATTGCACTTCTGGTGATGTATCTTCTGCCACGCGATGTAATTGCCAAAAACGAATCTGATCCAGCTTTAGGCGACGTAAACTCATCAATACACATTGACGCAAATACTCAGGATTACCAATCGGACGCCAAATATCAGGACCATGACGCGTATGTCCGCCTTTGGTTCCGATTAATAATTCTGGTGGATAAGGATACAAAGCTTCACGAATTAAATCTTCGCTGATAAATGGACCATAACTGTCCGCTGTATCAATAAAATTGACCCCCAATTCCACCGCACGTTGTAACGTTGCAATGGCTTGGTTGCGGTCTTCAGGTTCCCCCCACACGCCCTGCCCAACAATACGCATTGCACCAAAGCCCATACGATTAACGGCGATATCCCCACCAATTTTATATGTGCCCGCATTGGCTGCATTTACATCTAAGCCCATTTTTCGGTTCCTTTTCTACAAAATACCATTTTATCAAAACCGCCTATTGTTCGTTTACGTCTGTTATTTTTGTAATTCTGACTAATTCAATACGATAATCTTTGACCTCTAAAACTTTAAATCGTAATTGTTGAATTTCAATAACTTCACCAACATTTAATATTCGTTTGTGATGCGCAAACAAAAATCCTGCCAAAGAAACATATTCTTCATCATGATCAAAAAAAGCACCACAATTCAAAGTCATCATTACAGAATGGATGTCTGTTGACCCTTTGACAAGCCATCCATCGCCATCTTTGATAATTTTTGACGTTTCGTCTTCATCAGGAAACTCCCCAGCGATTGCCTCCAACACATCCACAGGGGTTGCTATTCCTTGAACAGTATCGAATTCATTGGTAATAATCACCAAGCGCCCTTTGGCTTTCTTTAAGGTCGGTAATAAGTTAATCACATCAATCATATCAGGCACAATAATCGGAGGATATTGTTCAGCAAATTCCGCCACATTCCCATTCTCATTAATAACCATCAACAAATCTTTGGCTCTGACAACGCCGATAATTTTATCCAATTCCCCTTGACAAACAGGGAAAATATTATGCGGTGTCGCCATAATCTGCACTTTGATTTCCTCCAAAGAATCTTCACAATCAATCCAAGATACTTCTATACGTGGGGTCATAATACTGCGCAATGAGCGCGATGCCAATGTCAAGACCCCATTAATCATATAGCGTTCTTCTTCGGCAAAACTTTCCTGCAACATATTTTCAGTATTACCCGCAGCTTGCCTAGGCGCATTTCCGCCAAGCAATCCCAAAATTTTTTCAGCAGTTCGATCTCGAAAAGGTATTTTGGATTGATTTTTAAGGAAATTCCGTCGCGCCACTTGGTTAAAGAATTCAATAAGCAAGGAAAAGCTGATTGCAGCATAAATATATCCTTTGGGAATATGGAACCCTACGCCATCAGCAACCAGACTGACACCAATCATCATTAAAAAGCTGAGGCACAACACAACCACCGTAGGATGCTCAATGACAAATTTTGTTAACGATTTCGAGGCATAAATCATCACTATCATTGAAATAATGACCGCCGCCATCATAATCGCCAGCTCGTCGACCATTCCAACAGCGGTGATAACGGAATCCAAAGAAAAAACAGCGTCCAATATAATAATCTGAACAATTACCACCCAAAATTTGGCGTTGCCTTTACCTTGATTATCTTGATGCTCATGCCCTTCTAATCGTTCATGCAGCTCCATCGTGGCTTTGAATAACAAGAACACACCACCAATAATCAAAATCAAATCTCTGACTGAAAGGCTGAAGCCTCCATAACTGACCAACGGTTTGGTCAATGTTACAATCCACGACACAATGGATAATAACCCCAGACGCGTCACCATCGCCAAAACCAGCCCAATAATTCTGGCTTTATCGCGTTGGTTAAAAGGGAGTTTATCAGCAACAATCGCTACAAAAACGAGATTATCGATCCCAAGGACAATTTCCAAAACAATTAAGGTTATTAGTCCCATCCACGCCGAAGGATCCAATAAGAGTTCCATATTTCTTTCTCAAAAAAAATAAAAAGCCAATTTAATCATTATTCGTATCTCAGTACAAAAATTATTTATATCACCCCAAGTTCCATGCCAATATGTTAAAAACGATCAAGTCCACTTTATTTATAGAACAAAGAAGATTTTTTTATGACGACTTATCGCAAACTTAACCATAACTCTGAATTGGTTGTCGCCACATATAATACTGGCAAAGCAAAGGAAATAAGCAGTTTACTGGCTCCATTTAAAATAAAAACCTATTCTGCGAGGGAATTAAATTTACCAGAACCAGAAGAAAATGGTTCCAGCTTTCAAGAAAATGCACGCATCAAAGCCTTGGCTGCGGCTCAAGAATCAAAATTACCCAGCCTTGCTGATGATTCTGGTTTTTGCATCAATGCGCTAAATGGGGACCCTGGGATTTATTCTGCACGTTGGGCAGGTCCAAAAAAAGATTATGTTATGGCGATGCGCACCATGTATGAAAAATTACAATTTTTCTCTGATCGTTCTTGTTACTTTATTTCTGTGCTGTGCTTGGCTTATCCTGATGGATATACATGCGAATTTGAAGGGAAAATTGAAGGCGAATTTATTTGGCCAGCCAGAGGTCAAAATGGACATGGCTATGACCCAATTTTTCAACCCAAAGAGTTCTCTGTCACTTTTGCAGAAATGAGCGAGGCTGAAAAAAATAAAATCAGCCATCGAGGGTTGGCTTTTCAACAATTTATAAAAAATTGTTTCTAAGCCACTTTCTTTTCCCGCTTTTTATCGCTCATCAATATCACGTTTAGGTAATAAAGCGGGAACCAGTCCCAACGTTACAAGCAAAGTACATCCCAATGAAATCAACAATAATACCCCCATACTTGACGTTCCAGGATGCGCAGAGGCTGCCAAAGCACCAAACGCCGTTCCTGTTGTCAATGCAGAGAATAAAACCGCTCTGGCTGTGGGAGAAGATAACGGTTCTTTTAACCCCTCTCTCCAATTCATCACAAAATAAATATTAAACGAAACGCCAACTCCTAAAAAGAGTGGCAATGTAATGATATTCGCAAAATTCAACGATTGCCCAATCACAACAATCACAATAATTGTCATTAATGCCGATAAAATCAACGGGATCATGACCAGAACCATATCCAACACACGTCGTAATGCAATGAATAAGATAATCGCCAACACAACTATCGCCATGATTGCAGCAATAATAAAAGAATGAACGACTGTATTGGCACTTTCGACAATATCAACAACCGTTCCCGCTGCATCAGGTGCCACAGTGCGAACTTGTTTTACAAAATCAATGATTTGATCGGTCGTTAAATCAACTCCTTTTGGGTAAACCTCCACCCTTAGCCGTCCATCTTTTGTGCGATATTGCTCAGCAAGTTCTGCTGGAATATCTTGCGTTGTGGTGATGGTTGGTGTCAAAATCATTTTCAGTCGCTCTAGCTGATAAGGCAAGAATTTAACCAAATTATCATTAATTGCAATCAGTTTATCATCAGGCATTTTCTCAATTTTTTGCAAAGCAACTTGCATACGACGCAAAGGACTATCAGCAGACACTAGGTTTTGAATTGAATCAAGACCTTGCACCATTTTCTCTACAGACTGCCGCAATTCTTGGGCTGTGGGTTTATCCTTTTGATGTTGCAAAGACAATGTGGGCAACAAAATAGAAGCCGCATCATTCAGCATTAACATTTTTTCTTGTTGTTTTTCTGGAATAAAAGAGTTCAACCAAACAACATTTTTCACCGCAGGCAGTTTTTTAAATTTCTTGGCCATTTCTTCGGCTTGCTGAGGGGTATCAACTATAATATCAGCAGTATAAGGTGAGGTATTGGGATCCCCCATCATTTTTTTCAATGCTACCATCCCTTCAGAATGAGGATCTTTGGTATGAAATGGATCAGCATCAAAAATAACTTTATGATCTGCAAGCAAGAAAATACCAATCGCCCCCAGCACCGCATAAAAGCTGATTATCATAAAACGATGCTGACGCATTTTTTTATCAACAGATTTTAACCAAGGGAAACCAGCTTCTTTTTGAACAATATTCGGACGGAAAATCACCAGTAAAGCGGGTAAAAATGTAACTGTACAAACAAATGCAATTAACATACCCCCACCAGCAATCAAACCTAATTGCTTAACACCAATAAAATTCGTTGGGGTAAATGCTAAAAATCCAGCTGCTGCTGCCACTGCTGCGGTAAAGATTTGATGTCCTGCCTCATAGCCTGTATGAGACAACGCATAGGGTAAATCTTCTTTTTTCTTGGTGCTGATTAAATCCTGTCCTCTAAAACGCACACAAAATTGTATGCCAAAATCAACAGCAATACTGACGAATAAAATCGCAAAAGAAATCGAAATCAGATTTAATGTCCCGACTGCTAATGTCGCAAAACCCGTTGTTAACACCAATCCGATAAAGAGCAATAATAAAATAGGTAAAATTAAACGCCAAGTGCGAACCGCCATAAATAGCCAACCCGCAACCAACACAAATGAAACAAATAAACCAACAATCATCCCATGCAAAACGGTCGAGAATTCCTCGTCGTTAATTTGAGCATCACCAGTCATATAGACTTTGACCGCACCACTTTTAACATAAGGCAAGTTATTCATGGTTTCGCGTAATAAATCAGAAGGCACACCTGAAGGACGAATTGAATTCAAATCCATCTTTGGTTTTGCAATAACAAGCTGATATTTCCCCCCAAGGTCTGATAAATCCCCAGACAGACTTTTTTCCCAAGAGAAAGGTTGGATTTTCCCTTCGGCATTTTGGGTTAGAACATTCGCAAAGCCATTCAGCGCATCATTAAATTTAGATAGATCAATCTGTTTTTCTTTGACCCCCAACGTCACCATTCCCAACGTATCAAACAATCCCCGCATCGAAGGATCGGCGGATAAGCTGCTTAAAAAAGGTTGTGCTTGAATGATATTATTTAAGGTTTTATCCAGTAAAGGAGTTGGCAAAAAGAGCAACCCATTCCTGACAAGAAATGGATCATTTTGCAAAGATTCAACAAAATAAAAATGTTTTTTATCGTTCTTTAATTTATTTACCAATGCCTGTGCACTCAATTCTCCCTCTTCAGGAATCTTTGATTCAAATAATGCCACCAACAAATATTCTCGTTGTGGAAAGTCTTTGCTCATCTGATCGGAACGTTTTTTCCAATCCATACTTGATGAAAACATCTTACTTGTATCTGTTGTGATCTCTAGATTTTTATAAGCGACCCAAGACGAGGCTATTGCAATTACAATATAAAATAAAATCACAAACCAAGTATGGCGAGAACAAAACGCCACCACACGCCCAATAAATGTGGACATCATTGGTAATAAACCCCTTTAATCTTCATATTGATTATCACTTAAATAGATACAATTAAGCTGGCAGAATAATTTGAAATGGAATTATCCTTGCATCCATAAATAGAAATAAACAGGAAAGAAAACAACCATTATATCCACACAAAAATAAAAATAGTACAATTACAACGATGGAGTAGAATAATTTTTTAAATGCAATAAAATAGTTTTTATTACTTACACGGATATTGTTCATCATTTTACACAGGTTTATTTATGCGATTAATCAAAGCAAGAGTGCAAAATTATCGAAGCATCATCGACAGTGGCGAATTCAAGATTGATACAAACAAAACAATTTTGGTAGGTATTAATGAATCTGGCAAAAGCGCAATTTTAGAAGCATTACATCTCTTAAACCCAGTCTTGTCGCAAATTTAATTATGTATTTTAGTATAATATAGAAATGGAGTGAGTATTTATATTTTAGGAACGATTTATGTCTATTGGTATCTATAGCAAGCTTATATTAAGGTCTAAGGATGATTTTAAAGGTCGCCACTTTAGTGGGTTGATGATTATTCAAGCGATCAACTAGTATTTACGCTATTCCTTAAGTTATCGAGATATAGAAGAATTATTTCTAGAACGTGGGATAAATGTAGATCATAGCTCGTTAAACCGTTGGGTATTACGCTATGCATCACTATTAGAAAAACGTTTGAGAAAATATAGAAAGCCCCATTGTGGAGAGGTTAGAATTGATGAAACCTATATCAAAGTCAAAGGTCAGTGGAAGTATCTATATAGAGCCATTGATAAAGAAGGCACAGCTATTGATTTCTTGTTAACAGCTAAAAGAAATATAAAAGCCGCACAACACTTTTTTAGAAAAGCATTTAAAGAAGATGGTCTATTCGCTCCAACCCATATTGGAACAGATAAAGCATTACCGTTTCCAAAAACCATACAAACCATGAGGAGCATAGCGTAATACCCAACGATTTAACGTGCTATGATCTACATTTATCCCACGTTCTAGAAATAATTCTTCTATATCTCGATAACTTAAGGAATAGCGTAAATACTAGTTGATCGCTTGAATAATCATCAACCCACTAAAATGACGACCTTTAAAATCATCCTTAGACCTTAATATAAGCTTGCTATAGATACCAATAGACATAAATCGTTCCTAAAATATAAATACTCACTCCATTTCTATATCATACTAAAATACATAATTAAATTTGCAACAAGACCTTCCCAGATGAAGAAGCGTGTATCAAACACCTTGAGAATTTAAAATGGGGTGGCAATATTATCTCTCCTTTTGATCCAGCTTCAAAAGTTTATGTATGTAAGGGTAATCGATACCGTTGTAGGAATACTAGTAAATATTTCAATGTTAAAACAAACACCTTATTTGATAATTCAAAAATACCACTTCAAAAATGGTTTTTAGCAATATGGATTATTACTTGTCATACTAAAGGAATCTCATCAGTGCAGTTAGCTAAAGACTTAGGTGTGACGCAAAAAACAGCTTGGTTTCTTCTGCATCGTATTCGCAATTGCTTTAGTTTTGATAATAACAATGTCTTAAACAATGAAATTGAAGTAGACGAAACTTATGTCGGTGGCAAGAATAAATTTCGTCATATCTGTAGAAAAGTACAACATTCTCAAGGTAGAAGTTCAAAAGATAAAACACCTGTATTTGGCATGATTGAACGTTCAGGAAAATTAAATGCTAAAAAGGTTAATGATGTATCAGCAACAACATTGACAAAGCAAATTGTTAGTTACGCTAATAAAGATGCCACTATTTATTCTGATGAATGGTTAGGGTATTCACAACTAACTAAAATCTATAACCACGCTATCGTAAAACATGCCAATAAAGAATATGTTAATGGTAAAGTTCATACTAATACTATAGAAGGTTTCTGGTCGTTATTTAAGCGCGGCATCATTGGAATTTATCATTCGGTGTCAGTTAAGCATTTACAAAAATATGTTGATGAATTTGTATTCCGCTACAACACCCGTAAACACCGGCAAGACCATCGCTTTGATTATCTGCTAACACATATGAGTTGTAGAATGACTTATCAAAGTTTAACGACATGAGGTAGAAATGGAACAATTAGATTTACCGCTTATTCAAAGACAAGAAAATAATGTTTTAATATCGCAACGCGCTTACGACGGTTACATTAATGCTACTGCTATGTGTAAAGCTGCGAGTAAAGAGTTTAAGCATTATAATAGTTTATCCACTACAAAGGCCTTTGTTCAGGAACTTTCTTCCGTGGTCGGAATTCCGACCACGGAATTAATACAGTCAATACAAGGAGGTGTTCCTACATTACAAGGTACATGGGTACATCCTCAAGTAGCAATAAATTTAGGCCAATGGGCATCACCCAAATTTGCTGTTCTGGTATCTAAATGGGTTTTAGAATGGATGCAGGGTGGCGAGAAAAAACACTCAACACTTCCTTGGCACATTCGCAGGTATTTAATCAATAGAGAAAAAATACCACCTACTCATTTTTCTATAAATTTATAATTATTTTGTGTAGAGATGTATATAATTACCAAAATTTATTATTAGAAGGATTAACAGACTTGTGGTATTTGCAAGGCATTAACAGTCTTATCGAAAACAAGCTAAATGAAGATATCGCCTTATTACCTGTAGGTGGCGTTACCAAAATTACCATTTATGCAAATATATTATGTAATAATGACCTTAAAACCGTTGCATTCATTGACTCAGATAACGAAGCCAACCAAGCCGCACAAGATGCTATTATAAAATATAGACTTGGCAACAAAAATATTTTACAAGCCAAAGTATTTTGCAGTCATAATATTCCTGCTGCTGCAACTGAAGATATTATTAGAGCAACCTTAATTCCGATTTTTGAGAAGATTTATAACAAAAAAATCAGTGAAAGAGATAAAACATCAACGGAACCTATTATTAAAATTTTCAAAAAAATACAAAAGGATTTTTCAAAGGAAAAACTTGCAAAAGAATTCTTACAGTGGGCAAAGGAAAAATCATCCAGTGATCTTACCGCTGATGAACAAACGCATTGCCAAAATCTAATCAATACAATTAACCGGCGCTTAAAATAAAAAAAGCGGTCAGACCCAATGAAGGATCTGACCGCTTTAATAACTATCCTGATTTTATTTATATTGTTGGATCAAAGCAATGCTTTCAATACAAGCAGCCACCGCTTCACGTCCTTTGTTGTCTTTGTTTTCCTCTGAACGGATTTCAGCCTGTTCCCCAGTATAGGTTGTAAGAATACCAAAACTGATGGGTATTTCCGTTGTCAAAGAAGCCTGCATAATGCCAATTGTCGCCCCAAGGCTGATATACTCAAAATGTGCTGTATCACCTTTAATCACACATCCCAAGCAAATAACCCCGTCATATTTACCAGATTTTGCCAACGTTTGCGCAATTAATGGCAGTTCAAACGCACCAGGCGCATAGATTAAATCTTCTTCGACATTAAAAGGAATATGATGTTCGGCTAACCATTCTTGTGCGCCCTTTGCCAATCCACCTGTTACTTTTTCGTTAAAACGACTGACCACGATTGCAACACGTGGCATTTTCTTAAATGTAAACTCTTTCAAAGATTGAGGAGCTTGTTTAACCATTATCAAAGACTTTCAATAAGTAAATTATAATTATCGATCATTATGCTCAAAGGACAATGCGTGCCCCATACGATCTCTTTTTGTTTTTAAATAAGATTCATTATGCGGATTGGCTTCAATTTCGATAGAAACACGGTTTTGCACAGAAAAACCTTGCTTTTCCAACATTTCGAGCTTGTCCATATTATTGGTTAACAAATCAAGCTGATGGATATGGAGCTTTTCTAAAATTGCGCCTGCCACTTTCCAATCGCGCATATCGGCTGCAAAACCCAAGCGGTGATTGGCTTCTACGGTGTCTAACCCTTGATCTTGCAACGCATAAGCAGAGATTTTATTGAACAAACCAATGCCGCGCCCTTCGTGCCCTCGCAAATAAATCACAACGCCTTTATCAGATTCACCAATCATTTTCATGGCTTTGTGCAGTTGAGGACCACAATCACAACGCAAAGACCCCAATACATCCCCAGTCAAACATTCGGAATGCAATCGAACCAAAGGTGTTTTACCATCATCCAAAGAAAAATCACCTTTCATAATGGCTAGATGCTCGTTCCCTTTTAAATCAACAAAAGATTGCACCGTAAAATCTTCACCACCGTAATAATTAGGAAGTTTTGCAACCTCTCCAGCTCTTACAAGAGAAATCAACGGATCGACGGGCGCTGCATCATATTGTTTGCGCCATTCAATAATAGCAGACACACTTACCAATGGAATTCCGTGCTGGGCTGCAAATTTTTTCAGCTCTGGCATCCTAGCCATCGTGCCATCTTCATTTAACACTTCACAAATTGCAGCAACAGGTTTTAATCCTGCCATTTTAATCAAATCAATCGAACCCTCGGTATGACCATCTCTTGCCAAAACACCATTTGGATCCGCAACCAAAGGAAACATATGACCAGGGCGAACGATATCATTGGCAGTGACATCATCCTTCATGACAACCTCAAATGTTTTCGCACGATCATCCGCAGAAACACCCGTTGTAATCCCCTCTTTGGCTTCGATAGAAATAGTAAAAGCCGTTTCATGAGGGGATGTATTATGTTGTGCCATTTGATACAAATTTAATTGCTGGGCTTTATTCGCCAACATTGGCATACATAAAATGCCACGCGCATGGGTAATCATGAAATTAATAATTTCGGGCGTTACGAACTCACCCGCAGCAACCAAATCGCCTTCGTTTTCACGACCTTCATCATCAACCATTAATACCATTTTACCAGCACGTAAGGTATCAATAGCAATTGTCAGCTCAGGACTGAGCGTTTTAATCATTTCTGGACTAAACATAAATTCTCCACATACTTTGCAATAATATCCACTTCCACATTTACCATATCGCCTAGGGATAAATATCCCAGCGTCGTATGTTCCCAAGTATGCGGAATAATCATAATATGAATAATAAACTCATCTGAACTGGCACCATCTTTGCCAATTTCACCAACACCATTAAGGGTCAAGCTGGTCCCATCAATCGCAATAGAGCCTTTTTCAACAACATATTTTCTTAAAGATGCGGGGAACGCAAAAAAAACTTTATGTGCATCGCCACTTTGCTCCGCTTTAACAAATCGTCCTGTAGCGTCCACGTGACCTTGAACAATATGTCCAGATAAACGCGTTGAAGGCGTTACCGCACGTTCTAAGTTAACGCGTTTATTAACCTGTAATTGGTTTAAATTGGTTCTATTGAGTGTTTCAGAACTAATAAAGAACGAGACCTTCCCTTGTGCATCGTATTTCACAACGGTCAAACAAACACCGTTTACGGCAACACTTTCCCCTATGGAAAGATCTGGAATACCCGTATCAACCTCAATCACCATCGCATTAGGTTTACGGTTAACGGTTAAAATGCTTCCTAAGGATTCTATGATACCAGAGAACATAAATCCTCCTTTTCAAAAAGAAACTGCACATCCGATAAAAGTTGGCGTGTTGGGCAAGCAGGATGCTTGGAAATAATTGCCACGTCATCTTCACCTTGGGCTTGCTGGCGAATAGTCAACCATTCGTCCCATAATTGGCGTTGACGAAATTCTTGTAATAATACAGGACCCGCCTCGACCATTGCCCACATGACTTTATGGGCATAAAGCAGTTCTGGCAATTGCTCTAAATCATTACAAAGTAACAAAGAAAAACCATTGGCTTTTGCTTGTTTTATATAATGTTCAGACAAAGCATCTTCTAATTTTTCTTTGACTTGGCTGCAAATCACTAATAAACGGGTTACATCTGGATGATCGGGCACATGACGAACGGTAAATGAAGGAATATCCATTTTAATCGTATTCACACCTGTAATAATTGCCTCTGTCCCACGACGCAGCTGATGTGCCAAGGTTAATGATTTTTGCGATGTAAAGGTTTTTTGTCCTTTGGGAGGAACCATCGAGCCCGTCATATTCATTGCTTGTTTGACGGTAATCCAAGTTTTTTGTTCTAACATAAATTTGGTAAAGGGAGCCAACAAATCAATACATTGTTGGTGCCAGTATTGTGCTATTTCAGAAGAATGTTCTTCTAGTAAAATAACATCTTTACCGCCTTCACGTAATCTGATATGTCCTGCACCAGCAACATACGGATTAGGGTCTTTGATACCAATCCATATTCTTTTTGCAGGTGTTTTTAACAAAGCCTCGGAACAAGGTGGCGTGCGACCTGTATGATTACAAGGCTCCAACGTTACAATCACATCGGAGATCCGATCCCATACCCCAAGCTCTTTACATTGCTGCAATGCCAAAGCCTCTGCATGCAATGCACCCGCTTGATGATGGGCGGCAACGGTTAAAATATTCCCTTGTTCGTCTAAGATCGCACAACCAACAGGAGGATTGGGCGCGGTACGCCCAACATATTGCAAGGCTTCGCGAATGGCTCTACGAAACCCATTTACAATTCTTTCAGAAAAATCAACCTTATCTAATAAAGTTGAATGAATGCGTGCTTGCATTATAAAATCAGTCCTTTGCTCTGGACGCACGCGGGCAGATATGCCAGACCCGTCGCATAGTTTCCTATGTACAGTCCCAGCACGTTCTTTCTCATCCGGACTATGACCGTCGGCTTCGGAATTACACCGAAATCTGCTTGACCTTATGTTACTCGTAACATAAGCGCTCACGGGCTTAGAAATATTGCCATTTCATCACCGTCGGTGAGGAGTTCCACCTCGCCCCAAGAACGTCGTATTCATTTATAATAATTTTAAGAGTCGTTAACGTCTCTTGATCCGTATTCTAAATTTATTTGACCATATTATCAAGATAAAAACTGTATTTTCATGAGAAATTCTAACAATAAAGCGTGATTATCGATCGTTCAAAAGGAAATTAAAAAAAATTAAAGTTTTTATCATTTTTTACTTGTAATCCAACTCAAAATATTGCATAGAACATTCCAGCAAGCGTCATCATGCGAAACGCCGGATTAGCACAGTGGTAGTGCAGCGGTTTTGTAAACCGAAGGTCGGGAGTTCAAATCTCTCATCCGGCACCATATAATTTCCATTATATTATAATTTATCAGCATTCACATTTAATGTTCTATAATGTGCTGAGAAATCAACAGCCTTTGAAACCTGCGACCCCATCAATAGGAAAAAGTACATAACGCGCTTATATATAATGATCTGTTCATAATTTTATCCTTAATAATGGTCTCTATATGTCGTAAAAAGCAGCAATAATTCTTTTTCAATTTGGTATAGATTGAATATAAATTTAACGTTAAAATAACCAGTCGGTATCTGTCATTTTCCCTTTAATTAGGCAAAGTAACCGACACTGCACAATCACCTTCGCCAACGCGAATGAACAGTTCTTGGTTGATATGAATTAAAAAATTTAAGGTAATTATATACATTTATACACAAAAATATTGACATTGTGTTAAGTTATACTAAGATATTAGTAGAGGTAGCAGAATGATTAAAAAGTTTAACACTATCATAGATCTTATTAATACTTTCCCAGATGAAGAAGCGTGTATCAAACACCTTGAGAATTTAAAATGGGGTGGCAATATTATCTCTCCTTTTGATCCAGCTTCAAAAGTTTATGTATGTAAGGGTAATCGATACCGTTGTAGGAATACTAGTAAATATTTCAATGTTAAAACAAACACCTTATTTGATAATTCAAAAATACCACTTCAAAAATGGTTTTTAGCAATATGGATTATTACTTGTCATACTAAAGGAATCTCATCAGTGCAGTTAGCTAAAGACTTAGGTGTGACGCAAAAAACAGCTTGGTTTCTTCTGCATCGTATTCGCAATTGCTTTAGTTTTGATAATAACAATGTCTTAAACAATGAAATTGAAGTAGACGAAACTTATGTCGGTGGCAAGAATAAATTTCGTCATATCTGTAGAAAAGTACAACATTCTCAAGGTAGAAGTTCAAAAGATAAAACACCTGTATTTGGCATGATTGAACGTTCAGGAAAATTAAATGCTAAAAAGGTTAATGATGTATCAGCAACAACATTGACAAAGCAAATTGTTAGTTACGCTAATAAAGATGCCACTATTTATTCTGATGAATGGTTAGGGTATTCACAACTAACTAAAATCTATAACCACGCTATCGTAAAACATGCCAATAAAGAATATGTTAATGGTAAAGTTCATACTAATACTATAGAAGGTTTCTGGTCGTTATTTAAGCGCGGCATCATTGGAATTTATCATTCGGTGTCAGTTAAGCATTTACAAAAATATGTTGATGAATTTGTATTCCGCTACAACACCCGTAAACACCGGCAAGACCATCGCTTTGATTATCTGCTAACACATATGAGTTGTAGAATGACTTATCAAAGTTTAACGACATGAGGTAGAAATGGAACAATTAGATTTACCGCTTATTCAAAGACAAGAAAATAATGTTTTAATATCGCAACGCGCTTACGACGGTTACATTAATGCTACTGCTATGTGTAAAGCTGCGAGTAAAGAGTTTAAGCATTATAATAGTTTATCCACTACAAAGGCCTTTGTTCAGGAACTTTCTTCCGTGGTCGGAATTCCGACCACGGAATTAATACAGTCAATACAAGGAGGTGTTCCTACATTACAAGGTACATGGGTACATCCTCAAGTAGCAATAAATTTAGGCCAATGGGCATCACCCAAATTTGCTGTTCTGGTATCTAAATGGGTTTTAGAATGGATGCAGGGTGGCGAGAAAAAACACTCAACACTTCCTTGGCACATTCGCAGGTATTTAATCAATAGAGAAAAAATACCACCTACTCATTTTTCTATGCTAGATCAAATGACATTAAAACTATTAGCACCTCTAGAATCAAGAGGATACTTATTGCCGGATCGAATGATGCCAGACATTTCTCTAGGAAAAATGTTTTGTAAATGGCTAAGAAGTAATGGTTATGATCCAGATTCTTTCCCAACATATACTCACTCTTTTGGAGACGGGAAACGCCCTAACGTCAATGCAAAACTATATCCAAACGAACTAATAACTTCTTTTAATTTAGAGGTTAATAATTGGATTGTAGATCCTAACAAAGCTCTTAAATATTTCAAAGATCGTGATAAAGAGTCAGTAATCCCGTTAACCAATTTTATTCTTACTTTACCAACTCCTGAGAATGCTCGTACAGAACTAGACAATAAACTAATTACAGCATTGACATACAACCCAAAAGATCAATTCTAAATAAGGTTTTTTAGATTTAATTTTTCTATGAATTTGTAATTATTTTGTGTAGAGATGTATATAATTACCTATTTTTATATTCTTTGGAATAATTAGATTTATTTTTAGATTTAATAACAGATAGTGTGAATACTATTTGTTACGATACTTAATAAAATTGTTTTTACAGTAAGTTTATTCATTAAGTATCAGGCTAAAATTATTTGGAGCATCAATAAATTCTATATGATTATAATAGGTTAAGGTCGTCATTGGTCTATACTCAAAAGAACACATTTATAAATAACCATAACTAAATTTATCCATAAACTAGCTTAATGAAATAGTTTAAAGATAGAATATGGCAATCCTATTTATTATTAATCTCTATTATGTATTTAATCATGATGTTGAAGTAATTTTGAGTCTTTCATGATGTTAATATTAAATTTAGCTTGTTCACTTCCTTGAGCGGCAGCTTTTTGAAAATACTCCATTGCTTTGGGATAATTCATATGAACAAGAATTCCGTCTCTATAAATTATCCCAAGATTTACTTGAGATTGCATATCCCCTTGATCCGCAGCTTTTTGAAAATACTCCATTGCCTTTATCGGATCCCTAGGCACACCTTTACCTTCATAATACATTGATCCAAGACAAAATTGAGCTTTTGCAAATCCTTGGTCTGCGGCTTTTGTGAAATATGCTATTGCTTTAGAGTAATCTTTAGACACTCCTTGACCTTCATAATACATCATCCCAAGACTTAATTGTGCCTGAGCAAATCCTTGATCAGCAGATTTTGTAAACAATTCTATTGCTTTAGAATAATCTTGAGGAATTCCTTTCCCTAGATAATACATTGTTCCAAGACTTGACTGTGCTTGAGCAAAGTTTTGATCAGCGGCTTTTTTAAAATATTCTATTGCTTTAGAGTAATCTTGAGTTACACCATCACCTTTATAATACATGATGCCAAGAATAAATTGAGCCTCTTTACTATTTTTTTCATCAGCTTTTTGAAAATACTCTCTTGCTTTAGAATAGTCTTGAGTTACTCCTTTCCCAGTATAATACATTGCTCCCAAGCCGAATAAAGCTGTGAGGTCACCAGCGTCAGCACGTTGTTCTATTGCTGCAACATTAGGTTGACTAGTATCAACAGAAAAAGATTGATATGGAATACATAATAAGGAAAAATTAACTAAAAAAACGTATTTGAATAACTTCATTGGAACAATCTATATAATGTTAATAAATAAGAAATAATACAAGAATTTATTGAACTTATAAAGTTTTTTTTAAGAAGCCCCTCTCATGCCAGCTTGAATAGAATGATTGCTTGCAGCAACAACACCTCCTTTAGAAATAGGAATATTATTTTCAAAAGTATGTTGGGTTGTTTTAGATCCATTTTGATTTACTGTAATAGATAAATTTAACTTTTGAGATATTGATCGAGGCATATTTAATATTTGATTCATTAATTTTGAATTTGTATTATAGCTTGAAGAATATGGTAAAGATGGTTGCTTATTGATAGAATTTTTGATTATTTCCTCTATTGGTAACGATGACGTTTTCTTAGGCATAAGAACTGGAGATAATAAACCTTTTTTATTTTGATTTACATTATCAGGAATATTAGGCGAAGAAGGAGATTGAGAATTTTTTTTCTTTAAAGCAGCAGCATCATTATTAAGTTTTTGTTGTTGTAATGTTCTTAATATTTCTGGATTACTATATAAATTTTTTAATAGTTGTTCTAATGGAAGTTGAATTAACTCTTTTAATGGCAAAAGCATTTTACCATTATTTTGTAAAATTCCTATTTGTTTAGTTGTTGTATCTAAACCAATATTAAACCCTTTTTCTTTTAAGGCAGCCATATTTTGTTTTGCTATTTCTGACGTAAAAGGTCTTATATTAGCAGCGATTTTATCTAGCTTTTCACCTAATGGTATCATGCCACCATCTTTAGTTTTCAAAGAAAAAGGAAAACTAAGTTTGTAAGCAATACTATTCGGATTATCCATATCAGGAGGTATATATCCTGTACCATACATGCCTGTAAAAGAATTGGTAACTCCATTAGCTATATTATTTCCAGGATCTTTACTTGGTGGCGCACCCTTTTTCTGGTCTTGAATGATTGCAACACCCATTGTATTTAATAATGCAATTATATCTTTATTTTTTTGTAATTCTTGTTGAGAAACCTCATACGTTTTTATATCTTTTACTCCATACACTCGATTTGGCATATTTTTTCCAGAATTAGCGGCTGTTGCTGCTCCAGTATTTGTTATACCTAAATTAAATAGTTCTGTTCCACCCTGTATTGGATCCGAAACATTTACCCCTGTCAAGTTACCTATTTTAGCCAATGATATAAGTACACTCTCTACTTCTTTTAAACTTTCTGGAGTAGAAAAGTCTTTATATTCATTTTTAAAATATTTTGTTACATTATCAAAAAAAGATTTCCATTGATTATTGTACCAATCATCTATAGTTTCTTGATCCTTCTTTGCTACCACTCCTCCTACAGCAGCCTCTGATCGTATATCACGTGTTTGTTGAATATTATCGGATAGATGATGAGTTTGAATATTTTGTTTAATACGATCTTTATAATCTTCTTCAACTGTTTCCCCTTGCACTTGCGCTGCATAACCAGGATTTCTTTTTATTTCTTCTAATCTCTGTTTCGCATATTTTATTCCCCCATTTTTAAAATTTTCTTGATCTTGCGAAGAAACATATTTAGCGCCAGAAGATGTGTATGAAGTATATACATCGTCATCGTCTGAATGTTTTAAAGTTTCTTTTAATGCTGTTTTATCTAATGCAGATTTATCTTTTTTATTATAAATAGCTTCTATATTTTCTCTTAATAAATTAGAAAAATCTGATTGAGTTTTTGCTTGTTGTAACTGTTTTAATAGTTCAGGATTATCTTTAGCTTGAGCTTCAACTATGGATTTTATCCAATCGCTTTGCATCAGATTGTCTTTATGGGTAAAAAGATCATTGATTTTCTTTGCATCTTCATCTGCTTTTTCTGCACTTACATTTGAATTACCCATAAGTTGACGATTAGCATACAAATCTGCCATTGGAATACCACTAGCATTAGAAATATTATCCATTGTTTGTAGAGTTTCTTTCATCGTGGGTTTTTTCATAATGTTTATAATTTGCTGCAAGGCAATATTAATATTAGAAAAAGCTTGGTTTTGATTAGCTACGAGTTGACTGTATTGTAACCCTTCATTCAATTGTTTTTGAGCTGCTTGTTTTCCATTAGTTTCAGCAACGTCTAAAATTTTAGAATTTTTAATTTGTGTTAATGTTGTATCTAGATGTTTTTCATATGCCATAAATGTCGAATTAATTTTAGGAAAAGTTTTTTCAAAAAATTCATTCATTTTATTAGTAGCAACTTTCACACTTTCATTTGTTGCTTGAACTAAAGCTTTATAAAAAGCATCCTGTTTTTGATTTAAATCATTCTGATGTTGACTAATAGTATTATAAAAAGTCATTTCTGTGTAATTAGGCATTTTTAATAATCCTAAATATATTGGTTATTAAGACATAAAAAAAGACGCAGTTATTGTGTCTTTGGTTTAGATATTTTTTGATTTTTTCTATAATTGAGTCATAAAAAAACGACCTCTGAATGGGTCGTTTGTTATCTGTTTGATATTGCGATCTACCTTGTAGGCGCAACAATTTCATTATGGTTTTTACCATAGCATAATTATACAAAAGTTTCAATGAATTATACCTTATCAGGCTTGCTGGCTTTGTTGATGTAGCCAGCAAGTGAATATCTATTACAATCTCATTCCTTGTATTTTTATCTGCACTTTTCCATCATCTGTATTTTGTAACTCGTAGCGAATATCATTATCGAAAATCCCTTTATTTAACAGAATATTTTGTATTTCTTGTTTATCTTTAGCAAAATATTCCTGAGGTATTTTTTCCATATATTGATCTAAAATTGTTTTATCAGCCATAGCACTGACTGTTGCCGAACAAGTTCTAATCTTACTTTCCTTGTCATAAGTTATCTCTTTGACAAAAGAAGGTTTCATCTTGGCATGATAAGTTAAATCTATTGTCATTATTGCTGGTGCTGAAGGAAACTCTTTTTTAGAAAATATTCTTTCTCTACTTTGTTCGATATTACTCCATGATTTTAACTGATTATGAATGGCATCTTCATAAACTGATTGTATCAATTGTTCTGCCTGTTCTGATTTACACGCTGGTGGCGCCTCATCAGAACATCCACCTAATAATGGTAATATAAACATTCCTACTAAACATTTTATCCCTATCATTGATTTTAACATTATACCCTCACTGTTATATCATTATAAAAATCATTATTGAAGTTATTTTGATTCTTTAATATTTATATATTATACAAATGTAAATTGAATTCTTTATGGATGCTTATATGATTATATTTTATATTGACATTATAGTAACAATTATATATCGAATATATAATAATCAAAATTGATATTTATATATATATCAATTTAAAATCTTTAGAACTTCTTATTTGATTGGATATATAAAATGAACTATAAAATACTTATTACAGGTCTATTGACCTCTGTATTTATCTCATCTGCTTGTTTAGCAGCAGGAAGTAATCCTTTATATTCTTGTAAGAATGTTAAAGCGCTTGCCAATAAAGATGAGAAGAGTAAATCAAACTTTGTTTTTCATACTATGCCTAATTATGTCGGTAATAGTGATGTATGGAGAGATGATATTGAAGCTAAGTTTGCTTGGATTAATAAATATCACGCTCAATCAGGACGTTTATTAATCTTTTTCGTACTTAATAAAATGTGTAACAAACTACCTAGTAATTATAATCCAACAAAATATCCTATAGAAGATATGTATTTTTATGCAGTTGATAATACGTTTAAGTATCTTGAAAAAAAAGATAGTGAATAAATAATTAAAGTTTTATATTTTTAATTCTTTCCATTGTCATTTTTTACTATTATATTAACACCAATAATGATTTAATTTAGAACTCAGTTAATATTCAAAAATGATGATAGGAAATAGGGCATGAGTGGTATTATCGAGATGATTGATAGTAATGAAAGTGGTAAAAAAGATACTGTTGCTACTACGGTTAGAATGAGTGAAGAGATTGCAGCTAAGATTGAAGGACTTGTAGATTACCTTGAAACAACCAAAAATGAGGTGATGTTAAAATTATTAACTACGGCTCTCAATCAAGCTTACAACCATATTGATGAAATTAATAAAGATAGTTCTCTTGAAACACATAAGGGTGAGAAAAGTTATTTTTTATTAAATACTCATAAAGGTGATAATATTGATAGTCATAAAAGAATGATCCAAGAAGGTAGAGCAGAAGCCTTTTGTAAACCTTGGATGGATGACATCAAGAAAATTAAAGAGAATGATATTGTATTTTTGTATAGCAATGGTGATGGCATCATTGGTTACGGTGTAGCTACTGGACAAGTAGAAAGTGGATATCGATATGATGATGATAAACAAGACCCTAGTTGTTACCAAGTTTTAAAAGAGTTTAAACAACTGAATAAACCTTTTAAAGCCAGTGATATTCGTAAAATTTTAGATAAAAAAATCCCGTTTTTAAAAACCCTTATCACTATTAAAGAGGGTGAGAAATTACTCAAATCTATTAAAAAATAATAGAGAATAGACAAGTGCTTTTTATACAGCCCTTGTCTATTCAATTAATATAATAAAATATTAAACCCAATTTTCTACAGTTAATCCCTTTACCCTTTTAAACTCTTTAACATTATTGGTAACTAAAGTTACTTTTAACGCTAAGGCATGAGCAGCAATTAACATATCCAAACTACCAATTGGTTGACCTGTTGATTGTAATTGATGCCTTAACTCTGCGTAATGCCAAATAGCTTGTTCGTCATAAGGAAATATTTCTAAAGATGCTAGAAACTTATTGAGTGCTTGTTTGTTTCTTTGTGATCCAGATTTTTCAACACCAAAAGCAAGTTCTGAAGCGGTAATACTAGAAATTCCGGTCTTGTCGCAAAGTTTTAAGTTTAGTGGTTTTTAATATTTTTCTTCAAAATAGGATTTTTTAATTCATTGTATTATATAAATATTTTATAATAACTAACACTAGTAAAAACTTAAAATTTTATAAAATTTAAACTTTGCGACAAAACCAAATTATCTATTTCGCTGCTTTAAGTTGCTAGCCTCAGTGAAACACCTGAATAATAGACAAAAAATAAATGCTTAACTTGGTAATCTACTATCAAACCCAATAACGTTATTTGTTTTATTGGTCATGGTATATTTATCTATGGTTACAATCATATTATAGTGAACGTATTGTAATATTAACAGTGATTAAAAACTCTTAATCATCAAGCATCAATTGCTTGTTGGAACCGATCGATATTCTCTTGCCAAACGGCTTTTCCCAAAGATGTGTTATAGTATTTCTTATGATATTGTGCCATTCCGCTCGCATCATTTGCCAGTGGTAAGGCTGTTGGAACCCTTAAATAAAAAACCCTACACATCGCAGCAGCAAAGAAAATATCCCCTGTTAATGTGTTTGCTTTGGGAATTCCTGTACTATCTGTGTTAAAAGTGCCAGCTATATTTTTAAGCAAGGCTGCAAGATGGCTGCGTTTTGGAGTGTTTAAAAAGTTCTTCCAAATATCATTATAGGTAAATGGTTCCATTTGCATCGCACCCACGGCAGGTCCTTTGCCAAGTTGCTTGAGATACGTATAACCGCCAGCATATCCTTCGGCTAAGAACGTGCCTGTAACTTGGTTAACTGCACGCGCCCCACCCAAACCCAAATAGTCCAACGCAGGTTGCACGATTTCATTTTTTAAATGAGGAATATAAATCCCTCCTGTGACTTTAGACATATTCAATTTTCCTTTTGATTTTTCGTGATAATTTTAAGGTTGTATTTGATTACGTTATTAGTTTTTACCGCCTCCGATAAAAACATATTTCCTGATGGCAGGAAAAACTGATTGTATTGACGTCAACAAAAATAATACCTTTTTCGGGGACGCCCCGAAAAACCTAAAAAATGCTACTTAACCGCTATTTTTATTGGGTCAGTATAATTTAGATAAAAAAAGCCACCTCAACGGGTGGTCATTATACTATCATAACTTTCAAAATATTTACTTTCACCTTTCTCGCCAGACCTTAATTAAAATACTGATTGCACGGATTAGCAAAGACAATGGGATACAGACTGCCATGACAGGGATGACCCATGGGTCGTGGATTTTGATCCATTCGGCGTTGCTTTCCCACCACCATTTCAGGATTTCAAAGAAGTTCATAGTGTTTCTCTATCCCCCTTGCAATTCTGTAAAGGGCATAGAGATTAATGGATGCAAATATCCCCCACGCGACCAAGCTGAAATGCCATTGACCATAAACAAGGATGTTTAACGTTCCCCAAATCAATAAGATAGAAGCAAAAAAGGCTGCAAAGCCACGACCTAATAAATTATCACAACCAAGTGAAACCAATTGAAACAACCCGACAAAGATAAACAAGAACTCCCACAAATGAGCAGGTAATATCTTGATAAACCCATCAATAAAGGATTGTTGAATGATAAAGCTGTTAGGCACACATAATCCATACACCCCAACAACCACCAGTAAAATAGAGCTCCACCACTCGGCAAACCAATGATCGTGCGTTTTCATTGAATTAAGTAATCTTTTGACCATCCTTACTCTCCGTTTTTGGGATCGATGGCGTTTTAAACGATGCTAATACGTGAAATAATTTCCATAATGTATAAAGTTTACTGGTCGGCTCTGGCATTTTCCAAAACCGAATAATCAACGTGCAAATCGTCACCATCGCCGTCACCACAGCCACAATATTCCCCGCAATATCCCCAGGAATAACCCCCAGTAAATATTGAAAAACCTGCATTAACAAATCCGTATCCATCTTCTCTTTTCCCATAAAAAAGGCATAAAAAAAGACGCTTAACACGCCCCATTTCATGCCTATTATTATTGTAATTTTAGTTCAATACATTCCCCATTGCATCAACCCATTTTGCTCCATCCCACCATACTGGTTTGTTATTAATATCATCAAATACTTGTAGACCTTTGGGTGTGTTGTATATTAAACCATTACTAATATAATCACTTTTTGTTATAACAGTTTGAATATATCTTTTAGAATTACTATTTACATCAAAATAAGTGATTACACCATTATAATAGTTCTGCATACTATATACACCTGTAACAGATGATACTTTCACCCAAAATATACCAGGTTTATAATAATCTAATTCAACTGTATCACCATTTACAACAGTAATTTTTGAACTAGTTCTTTCCTCAACATTATCATCTATATATGGTGATAAAAAGTACCCAAGTATATCAGCATTTGGTATTGGTTTTTTTGTAATAACTCTAATTATTGTTTTTGCAGTATATTCCATACGAAAATTTTCAAAAAACGCCATAGATGTATGTTTAGGATTATCAAAAGTTAGATTAATAATAACATTTGTTAATTTAGATACATCACCATTTGGAGCAGCATTAACAACATCCTTTTCAAATGTTAAGGAATTAGCATTAATAACTACAGGTATATCCTTACCTACCCAAGATGTACCATCCCACCATATAGGGGTTTTATTATTAATATCAAAAGACTGTGTACCAACAGGAATTTTTGAAGTGTCTGTTATAGTGTCTTTCTTATCTGATGGAATATAAGGAACACCTAATGGTCTTGCTTTTGAAACATCATCAGTACTCTCATCCCAAATAACAGGTGTAATAAAACCATCTTGTTTTTCATCATCATCAGATTGTGTAAAATAGTTAGTAGCTAATGCAATAGTCCCAGCCATAAACTTATTAGAAATAGTTTTGATGTTAGATGTAACCATCCTAATTTCAGATAGTTTTTTAGGTAAGAATCTGAATAATCTTGAAGATATATACCAAGGATCAACAGGATTTAAATTTGCATTATATCCATTAAATCCAGTAATATCATGTCCAATAAATTTATCATTTGCAATTAATGCAATTTCTTTTTCATCCCCATATGCATCAATATATCCACCTAATTTTAATGCAATTGACATACTACCATCTTGAGTATTAGATGCATCATCTGAAGGATAGAAAAATATATCAACTCCTTTATAAGGATCTTCGGTTGTATATGGTGCCCATTTATTGTTAGCATATCTTCCATAAATTCTGAATTTATTAAAATTAACAAATCCAAATGTTTGAGTTTGATCTCTATAAGTTCTTGTAAATTGACCTGTTAAGTTTTCATCTGTTAAATAATTGTTATATTTTGCAATTTTTATATTACTTCTAAAATTAACAGATGAAACTGAATAGATATCAATTCCATCTTTAGTAAGTGTTATAGAAGAATTACCAATATTGTTTGGGTCTTTGTTAGTCATATTTAAACTCACAGAACCAGATTCATTTATAGAAATTGAACTCTCTTGGTTTTCTCCTTCTTGATATAATTTTATACCATCACTATTTGAAAATGAAGTTTTATAATCACCAGAAGTAATATCTAAATTACCCTCACCATCTGATTTAATTTTTCCACTATCTGATAAAATAGATTTTACATTTAAATCAACGGTTCCATCATTGATATAGTTTTCTCCATCTTTACCAGCGTCCCCCGTTTTACCTTGTTCACCTTTGACGAGTGCGAGGTTAAGTGTATTAGCACCATTTTCACCTTGAATAATTTCGGCTGTTGCTTGTTGATCTGGTTCAAGCGTTGTGACGGTTCCGATAGAAAGAGTTGGGTTGATCCCATCTGATCCTTTTTGACCTCTAGGGATCGTAATATCAAGGACTGCATTAGTTTCATCCCCAACATTTGTAACACGAGCCTCTGTTTCAGGATTACCCGTTGTAACAGTGCCAATAGAAAGAGTTGCAGCTTGTCCTTTATCCCCACGAGGAATGGTAAAGTTCAAAAGAACATCGCTTTGTGTGCCGACATTTTCAATGATGACATCTGTGCCTGGCTCACCCGTTGTGACAGAATTCACAGCAATAGAGGCAGGTTTACCCTCTGGTCCCGCAACCATTCCAAGAGGTTCTGACCATTCACCGTTTTCAAGTTTGATATAGGTTTTGGCTTTGTGGTCTTGGGCTGCTAGTTGTAGATACATATCCCCAGGACGAGGCGCACCCCGTTCGTCTTGAACACCTGTGGAGGCATTGGGTTCTTGTGTGCCCGCATACCAACGAGAGCCTGCATCCCCTTTATCCCCTTTGGGTAATATAAAATCTAACAGTGCAGCATTCTCTGTCCCACGATTAACAACACTGGCAACCGCACCATTTTTTACATCCCCAATTTGAACAGTGGCAGCTTTACCATTTTCACCTGGCAACCCTTGAATCCCCTGAATACCCTGCTCACCTTTATCCCCTTGGATACCCTGAATACCTTGTTCACCTTGCGCACCTTGTTCGCCTCGCTCGCCTTGCGCGCCTTTGATGTTACCGACTAATTGCCATTCAGAGCCATTATTGACGTAAATATCATAAGTCAATTCATCAAAGTAACAATCAAACTCTTTATAGTTCTTTGACGACGCAGGAACGCCCTCAGCACTAATCCATAAAGAACCACGTTCACCTTTATCCCCTTGGATACCCTGAATACCTTGTTCACCTTGCGCACCTTGTTCGCCTCGCTCACCTTGCGCGCCTTTGATATTGCCTGATGGTTGCCAATTGGTACCATTAAATACAAAAAAATCAAACGTTTTCGTATTTAAATAACTATCTAATTCTTTAAAATGAGACGATATAACTGGGGCTTCTGATCCAAAAAACCATAAAGAACCGCGTTTGCCTTGATCCCCTTTTAGATTACTCAACTTCACCCATTGTGTCTTGTTAAAGCTAAACAGGTCGCTACTGGTCGTATTAAAATACAAATCACTGGTTTTGTAGATCGCATTATAAACAGGGTCGCTGGTTCCAGTGTAAATAACGCTGCCATCTTCCCCTTTTAAATTACCAATCTTATCCCATGAATACAAAGTATCACTTACTGGAACAGTTTCAAACAAATCACCCGTAGCCGTATTCAACCATAAAAGGTTTTTGCCAGCATCATCATTCACAGGATCACGATTAGAGGTCAGAATGTGTGTTCCAGCTTCCCCTTGAATCCCCTGAATACCCTGCTCACCTTTATCCCCTTGGATACCTTGAATACCTTGTTCACCTTGGGGACCTTGTTCGCCTCTGGGCAAAGTAAAATCAAACACAGCGTCATATTGTGTGCCTGTATTCACAACACTTGGTTGACTACCCGCTTCAGAGGCAATCACTTTACCAATGGTAATACTTGCAGCTTTGCCTTGCTCTCCTTGAGGACCATCATTCCCAATCACATAGGCGCCATTCTCACCCTCGCCAATAACACCAGAAGGAGATATCGGTAAGGTTACAACAAAATTCAACACTTCCGTCAATGCCGTTGTCACGGTAAAACGAATACCAACTTTGGTATTTAAAACGCCCCCACTAATCCGAACTTTGAATGTTTGACCAGAAATGGTAATTTGATCAACCACAATTGTATCATCAGAAGAACTGGGGGACGCAGTAACGCAAGTAATCCTGTCCGTAGATGCCATTCGATTAGCCATCGAAAATTGATAGAATACCGATTCGCTGGGCGATTTACATTGCAAGTCTATTTCTGTTTGCCCCAAACAACCAGCAGGCAAAATTACAATCTTACCACTTTGAATCTTGTTTAAATTATTACAAGTCATTATTTTTTCCTTAATTACAGTTTTCGTTATTATTTGAACCTTGCATCAAAACACCCCCATTCAGCCAAGGACTGCCATCACCTGGATCTGAAGTTGGTAAAATTTTAAATGCTTCTGCCAATGATTTCTGCATCGCTGTAGGCGATAGAGAGTTAAAATTTGATGGATCACCCGAAGCAACACGAACAAATCCCTCGTCCAACCATAAGGAACGTCCGTTCGCGGGATCCGTTCTGGGCATAGTTTGAGTAGCCCTTTCCATAATCATTAACGCGACTTCACTGTCTAAATTATTCAATTTCGCTTTATAGACTTCTGCCCCATTGCCGTTAATATCTCTTAAGACAAGAATTTGATCATCAGATAAAATCATATTCGTTTTTTGAACAACTTCAACTGCTTCAGAAGATGGCGTTTCATCGCTATTCCCATCGCAGAATTCAAGATTGCTGATCATACAGCAATTTTCTTTGTTTTTATTTGCTAACATCGTTTATACCATAATATATGAATTTTTTTTATTAATAAGATAACGACCATCAATCGCCAATGCGTTGAATGGTGGTCTGTAGTTAGGAGCATGACTTGTTTTAACTAGAGCAATAACTTTATGATCGCTATTCGTTTTATCTGTAAAACGACCATAAGTCGGTAATATAATATCTTGGAAAAACTCATTTCCTTTGTTGGTTTGCACAACAAAAGTCAAATAAAATGAACAGTTTTCTTTTCCATCAGAAATCCAAGCTGTTAAATATTGTTGTCGAAAAAAAGAAGAGTTAACTTTTAATTCTGCACGATTACATAAAACTTTTCCTTTGATGATGACTTCTCTATCACTCAATTGATTGGAAAAATCAACTGAGTAATCTAGATAAGAAGCAATATGTTTTGCTGAAAAAGTTGAAATTCCCTTTTTATTTTTAATGCGCTTAGGAACTGTATAGATACGTAATGGATTTAAATTAAAGCTGGATAAAAGTTCCATAATAACCGATAGCCTTTCCTTAAAGATGTGCTTGAACGTAACAAGAAACTAATCCAACATCTTCAGTCACTTTATTTTCTTTTGCTCTTCCTACAATGACATCTTGTTTATTTGTACTGACAACGCCATATCCATCTTGACCAATAGTTATTTTATCGCCGCACTTCACAATCCCTTTGACTTTGACGGGTACTTTACCGTTTAATGCAATTAATACAGAATTTGGATTATCTTTTGCATCACCATTCATCACATATCCTGGTTTTGTCGACACTACGCCAAAAAACTCACCAGCTTGGTTCAAAGACCGACATAAAGTCACCTCAGAATCAAAACCATGACACATTAACGTACCTGGTTCATAGTCTGGACGGTCAGCTTGATAATATTCAGCCAAGTCAGCATTTGGACCATTTACAAATGCCCCAGCAGGAGCATAAACATTATAATCATCATGGTTTAATCTCAAAATTGTAACATGTATATTTTGAGCTTTGTCATGTAATTGTATTGAATAATCTATGATATTTTCATTTTTGACATTGTTTATTGTACGTGCTTCCAAACTTGTTTGCCATGTTACTTCTTTTGGAGTATATGTCATCTGCATAAGATTATTCTCTATTGCGAATACGCTTTGTACATGAAGTGTTCCACCATTAAAAAAGGAATTGTTTGCAGAAAAAAAAGTGCTAGTTATATTACTATTATCAGTTTCACATTTTAAGGTAATTACACTATCTTTTCGGACATCTTTTGTAGTGCCGTTGTCAGACGATGGAAAACCAAAAAACATATACTGGTCACCATAGAAATCTATACTTCTATTATTTTGTGTAATGTAACCTGAGGCGTTACAAAAACGATATTCAACCGCCTTCATTGTACTGGCTTGAAATGGTGTACTACAAGTCCCCTTGGGAGCAAAAGTGCTATTTACATATGATAAATTAGCCTTCTTATCTAACTCTTGATTTACATATGTTGTATCAGCCTTCTTACCCAACTCTTGATTTACATATACTGTATCAGCCTTCTTACCCAACTCTTGATTTACATATACTGTATCAGCCTTCTTACCCAACTCTTGATTTACATATACTGTATCAGCCTTCTTACCAATTTTATAATAAACGTCACCAAAGGTTTTAAGATTATTACTATCACTAGTATCATTGCTATTAATAACCACTATATCATCTTCGGCGGCTTTTAATCTTCTTTCTAAATCTTTGAAATCAGTTTTAATCCAATTATTTTGCGGACTTTTAGTATTATCAGGATCATTTTGGTTGTTATCGCCTATGGAAAACCATAATGTTTGCACCTCATTATTGCTTTGTAGAATTGCACCAAAAGGATATCCATTAATTTTCTTGCAAAATTCATAATTATAAGTCGCTGTCCCACCCGCCTGGATCCATTGCAAACTCTTTGTTATACGATATAGAATACCGTTGTGATCTTGACCCCATGGTGGTTGTCCCCCTCTTATCGCTGAGAGCATCGTAATTTCTGGAAAGCCTTGCTCCATACTGGCTCTGGCTACATGAGCCTTTTCTGCTTCGGCTGCCAGCTCTGGAATGTTAAATCTTCTTTGTGTTCCTTCTGCCCATGTGGTCGTAAATAATTGTGGCTTGTCTGTTGATGTTGTCATCTTACTCTCTTTAACTTCTTTGAACTTGAATATCTACTTCGTAAAATTCCACACCTGATGGTCTGGACAATAATGCTGTATTGTAAATTAATGCGACTTCTCTTTTGATGGGCAACCAATTTAAATAAATAGTTAGGGACATATCTAAATTATCTTTGATATATATAGAGCGTGTATATGTATAATCTTCACAACATGTTGCAACACAATTATGGTCACATATCTTTTCACATTTTTGACTACATTCTTTTTCAGCTAACAATGCCATTAATAAAAAATTGATATTTGAAATACTATAATTACTAATATTAGCGTACGCTTTGGCTAGAATTAATTTGCGAAAATCTTTGTCATCAAAACTATATTCTTCAATCAAATTAACACCATCATTGTTCTGTCCCTGAAAATCGCGAAACATACCAAAAGCTGTTTGATATTGTTCTGACTGTTTATCTAGCGGCACAGACGGATCATATAAACTCTGATCATATCCAGTAATGTCACAATAAGGTCTGGCGATTAATAGGCTCTCCTCATTAAATCCCCAAAAAACTCCCATAAACGTACTTACTTTACGTGATACACCAACAATACGCCCCCAAATATCTAATCCAAATCCCTCTGCTGTATTGATATTCCAAACCATTCGATAAAAATCATCAAAAAAAGGACAAACTTTAATTTTTTGATCGATAGCATCCAACAAAGCTAGTAGCGTTGGTGAATTAGAATATTGCGCAATAACGGTTGCCTTATAATCTAAACATGCTGGACCTTGATCCCGAAGATCATTACGATTTTCATTACAAACAGAACATTCTTTTTGATCAGTATTATCATTCATAAGATGCTCCATGTGCTTCTGGAAAGACTTCACTTATTTTTGGATCAAAAACGACATCTATATTGTCTATGTCCAAAGTTGGCATTTGATTGATGGCAACTTTAATCATATCCTCGGTTGGATTTGCACTTAACCCTATTTTAAGATTGATAATTTTGACCCAATCACCCAAAGATTGAACAGCACAATAAAATTGAGATGCTAAAATCTGACTACCCATTCTGGGTTTATTAACACCATTTTGCTCAGTGAATACACTGTATATCTTATTTTTAACTAAAACCGTTGGATCACCTACAATTGGTTTTGGTTTAGATAATTTCACAGAAATATAAATAGGAATTTCTTGTGCGAAATCAAAATTAATTAAATAAGTAGGCACTGCACTGGGAGCATATAACGCTTTGCCATTCGCATCGACCGTGTCATCTGCGACTTCTACACTAATACTTCCATTTAAAGCGCATCCCGGTGTTTTTTTGCGCCAAATGGTTTTAGCAATTTTCAATTCAATATTTGATTGCTCGTTTAGTGTGATGGGCTCTGAATTCGTTGTTTGCTGTTTCTTTTGATAGACACAAACATAAATACTATGGGGCTTTATAACCAGATCATTGGTAATTTTCTTCTCTATGCCTTCATAATTTTCTGTAACATACGCATCTTCAACCTCATCCATCATTAATAAATTCGCCATAATGCTATCCACACTATTTAACGAATTATGCGCAACAGATTGCCTGCGTCTTTGTTCAAATTGGGCTTGGCTCTCGTTCTCTCCACCTATAATTCCATCATACTTATTGGTAACACTCTCCCATCCTTCAATAACTTCATATCTTTCTGTTAATGTCCCTGCTGGGCATGGAATTTCACCTTTTTCAGTACATTCAAAATTAACATCAATAAAGCTTTCAATTACTTTTATAGGTTGATTATTTTTATCATATGCATCTACCTCTTGATTTATCATAACGGCATTTTCATCCAATGACCGATAGATATTTCCCTGTATATCTTTCACTAGAGTACCGGCGGGAATAATAGTTCCTTCTTTGCCACTACATTTAGCACGCACAGTCGTATAAGTTGCTTGTTTACGCTCAATAAAATAAATTCGCCCAATCGCATCTTGCATACGCCCAATTGCATAGTTTGGATCAACTTGGTTCACATAATGAGCCAACAAACGATTACGATCAGATATAATCGCAGCAATAGAAGTTACCAATTGCCCTTGTGGTGTCGAAAGTAAAAATTCATTATTTGAATTGTAAAATTTAAGTTTATTTTGAAATGCATTTTGAAAATCTTGAATAACTCCGTTGAGGATTTCGCTTTCTTCTGGTAAGGTAATGCCACTATTTTGAAATTCTAATTTTGGTACGTTTGTTTGATTAGTAGACGACATTAATAGTTTCCCCACTTATACTGGTAATAAAAATATTTCCATGTAAAACACGATGATTATCAACGTACATATCAATATCGCTATGCATGACTTGATCGACCTTATTGACACGAGCCAATAAGAGGTTACGAATTAATCCTAGATTACTGTTCACACCCAATATCTGAGCAAAATGAGGGGTTCCTTGGGATTGATCGTACCAGCCCTCTCCTTCGAATAATTTAATCTCATTTGCAGCCTGCTGTGCAATGGAATAAGGCTCAATACAAACAGCAATGTTGCCATTTACATCAGCCATCAAATCCCAATCTTCTGTTAATAATAAATCCATCTTTTTACCCAATAAAAAAGCCACCTCAAAGGGTGGCTTGCAGTTCTCAATATTTTTAAAATTTTATTGATATTTTTTAAATTTTTGATCGGTTCGCCAATTACTTAGCGCATAAACAGCCCAAATCGCCGCAGGTATCCAACCAATTAATGTAATTTGTAATAATAAACAAAATAATCCTTGAAACGGTTTTCCAATTGTAAAGAACACAGTAAAAGGTAACAAAAGAGCTAGCAATAATCTCATTATTTTTTCCCTTTAAAACAATATAATACATTATTATATGATATTGATCGTTTTAAAAATCAAGTTGTTCTTTTACCATTAAAAGCACCGTGATTATTGAGGAGGAGTTGTTTTCTTTCCATCATATAAATGCGTATGCCCCACAAAAGAAATACCATTAATTGTTGCATCTTTATCAATGGTTACATTACCTTTAATATTTATATTTGTTGCCTCTATTTCAACAGTATCACCAGTAATTTTAATAAAAGTTTTTGGCTCTTCATACAATAAAGACGCAATATACATCCCGTCAGACATCGAATGTTTCCGTAAACTGGCTGGTTTTGCTTTGCCCTTACTTTCCACAACATCAGAAATATCGCGTGAGGCAAATACAACCAATCCCTTATCTCCGGCCTTTGGCTCAATAATCAATCCATAATCCCCGCCTTGCAATCGCGCATAAGGGATGCCCGTGATTGGAGCATGTTTAACAGATTTTCCTTGATTATCCAACATATCAACCATTGGCATCGCATCCAAGGTATGATTTTCATAGACTTGCAGAACCGTAACAGGCATTGCTGTGGAAACGCTGCTAAGGGCATTATCTATAATACCAACCAACGTATTGAGACTGCTGTTCCCTTTATTTGGATTTATCATTTCTTTTTGTTACCTTCTTTATCTTCTTTTTCAAAGTTTCTGGCCAATCCAATCGTTGTTAACCAAGGACCATTTGGGGTAAAACATGAAAGCTCATGTTGCATTGAAATCATATATTTCCACAAACCATTCACAGGTTCATAATGTGATTTAACAAAAATTTCCTCCCCAAAAGTAATGGCTCCTGTAAAAATAGAACGAACAGTAATCCCCCCATTCGCATAAGCAGGATATCCAATCATCCCTGTTTCATAAGAAAAAAACCTTGGAGACCATTTTTTTATTTCTTGTTGATTTGAACCAGATTGATTCATAGCATCATTCAAAGACATATCCATTGGCCAAATATAAACTGTGCCATTTTGGACATTAAAACGAAAATGAGCATCATTGGCACATTTGCGAATTTGCTCTATTAAATCACCACTGTAATTCGCATTATTCAATTTTACATTCACGCCAGCATTTTTAAATTGTAAATACAATGGATCATCTGGAGTTAATGAAGATTTGCGATTATAATTATCAATAATAGACTTCATAATACCTGCTGCGTCACCTTTCCCTCGAAAAGATAAAGACTTTGCAGGAACCAAATTCAATCCCCCCAATGCCATTGCTCTAACATGAAATGACACATCAGGTGCTGAACCAAAATCAGTATAAGCAACGCTGATACCGCCTTCAAAAATCTTGGTATAAACAGGTTTATCAGGGGGACTGTCATAAGTGCTTGCATAAATAACGATAATATTCCCAAGACTTTCAGTCTCTTTTTGATATTGCCCCAAAGTTGTCAACGCATTTGCCAACTCTGTATGAACATTATAAATTGTACAATCACACTCTGGTAAGCTACCACCACCGCTATAATTAATAGATACGCTAGCCTTTAAATTCTCGACAACTGCATTTTTTGCTTTGGTTGCAAAAAATGTTTTCTTACCATTTTTATCGTAACCACCAATAAATTCGAATTTTAAATACCGTTTGGTAAAAGCAGAATATAATTTGGAGGATGGATTATTGATAACATCAACCATTACATCCCCACCCCGTCATCACCTTCATCCAAAGCATATAAAAGATAGCGCGTACCAAAACCCGTATAAACTGGATGATTGAAGCCTTCTTGATCGACAAACATCAAATCACCAGGAAAATTTAAATATGCAGAGCGCACCAAACGCACACGATCCAGACATAATATCCCTGTTAATACAGGTTCAACCCCATCATATATATCCATAAAAACGCCTGCATTTCCTTTGTCCATCAGGCGAAAACTGTACATAGTTCCACCAAAATTAGATGAAAATTCTTGGGCTTCTATTGCATTCAAAGATATTATTTTCATGAGTATTCTTCTTTATATATTATTGCGTTTTGCTTGCAGCTTGCTGCTGACTTCCTGAAGGAGAAGTCGTTTCCAATTGTCCCTGATTTTTACTATCGGCGAAATATTCCACAGTATTTTCCAAATCACTCTTAATCGTACTGACCAATATTTCTTGAAACGTAATGTGATATTGTACTAATTGCGTTCCTTGGCTTGAACTACGATTAACAGAATAGCCCGTAATTTTGATATTTTGCATGACACGCTCTGCGGTATGCAATTCAAACAATATAATTTTACTTTGAGCTGTTTCCAATGCAGTTTCAAATAATTTACGTTGTTTTTCTGTGCCTGTAGACACATAAGTCACTTGTCCTTGACGAGGTTGTTCAACCAAATTATATGCAATGGTTTTTCCCTGCTCCACGGGTGCCGTTGTTATATTAAAATTTTTGTTATAATTTAATGCCGTCACCCCACTTTCTGTTAATAAATCTGATGTTAAAAACTTAAAGGAATTTAAAAACCCTTTTTTATCATCCTCTTTTAATACAGATTCATAAAAAGCATTTCCTTTTGCATCGAAAATACCAAAACGAGAGTTAGCATTAATTAGCTGGTTTAATGCCTTCCACCCCGCACTTTGTGCATAAGATGCCATCACATCCCCCACCCCTATTTTTGCCATCTGGTCCTCCATAAAAAAAGCACCCAAAAGGTGCCTGATTATTCAATATATTGTTTGTTGGAAAAAATTATAAATGCTGTAAATTTACTCGACTTTTTATTACACAAATTAAGAATATTATTTACATAAGAAAGACCGACCATGAAAAAGCTGTTATTCACTCTGATTGCGCTGACCTTACCGCCATCCGCTGTTACAGAAAGAAAACTGGAACCACGGGAAACACTAAAAGAAGAGGCAAAAAGGTCTTGTTGCAAAGTTTTAAGTTTAGGAGTTTTTAATTTGTTAAAGTATTATAGATATTTTATAATAACTAATGCTTGTAAAAACTTAAAATTTTATAAAATTTAAACTTTGCGACAAAACCATCAGATTTGTTGCATTAGAATTCAAATTTACCGTCGATTTGCTAAAAAGTTTGATCTCGTTTATTATTTATATTCTGTTTTATTTGTTCAACAATAACGATTTCATTATAGTTATTAATCAGTATAACTTCCAAGAAATCGTATAAATCTTGAACCCCGTAAATGGTTTTAAGATCATTCAGCGTCGCAAAACCAGAAATTACGACTTGGCTGATGGTTTGGGGGATATTGGGTGTATATCGGATGACTGAGTGGTCACTGAGTCCATATAACTGAGAAATTTGCTCAAGTGACGCTTGGCGCCGTTCGTAAAAAAATCAGTATGTAATTTAAATGCCTCCCGTTTTAATCCAAAAATGGTTGAGGCCTCTTCAATATATTGCGTTGGATTATTTAAGACCGGTTCGGTCATTTGACTTTGACCTGGGTTTAGATAAATTGAACAACATTGCAATAACGGATCGCTAACCACACGTAATTCATCATAAGGGAGTTGAAAAAACATAGATGAAAAATAAATCGCTAAACTCTCTGTTGCTTGATTAATCGCAGCCTTACCCTCTTCACGTTCTTCAACAACTTCTTCCAGAGATTTATCCTCATTCAGCTGTTGAACATAAGAATAAACCAAAGGCAATAAAACTGCTAAATCCTGAGAAGTCGCATTGCGCAAAATCGCATTAATTGTGCGTTCTGCCCATGCTTCGGTATCAAACGCTGACATTTCTGTGATTTTAAAAAGTTTGCCTTGATCTCTACCTTTTTCTTCAATCTTGAGGTCAATTGAGCGACGTGCCATCTATAGTTCTCCAATAAAAAAGGCACCTGTTATGAGTGCCTGTTTGTGTTTGATTTTAAAATGTTATAAAGTTATTATAGTTTCAGTTAGGATATAAGATAGGATTATAATTTATGGCTAAAAGACCACCGCCTCCAAAACCAACCTCCTCAACTACTCCACCCACTTCACCTTCTAGGATATCTAATGAATCTTTAGTCAGAGCGAATGATTCAAAAAATAAACCAAAATAAAAAACTATTTCATTAATAGTTGAACTAAAAAACCAATAAAAGGGGTAACTAAAAATGATATCCAAGCCCCTTTCATACATTTTTGTAATCGATAGTAAATTCGAGTATTTTGTTGATTATGTCGTTCATATTTGAGTGTTAATTTCTCAATAATTTCTAACTCAGTTCCGAAATCGTTTTGAAAATCATCCATTCCTTGTAATTTGATATTAGTATATACCCAAGGCGTAGAATAAAGTGTCGCTACACATAAACAAGCTGTTATTAGAATAAATATCAACATAATTAATGATGAAAAATAAAAAACCGGATGCATAAAAAAGACAGCACACAGAGCAATACTAATTGTAACTGTCCATCCAACTAAACTATTTGCTCTATTCTTTAACCGCTGCACTGCATCATCTAATCTTTTTGCTTCTTCTTTAGCATATTCCAAAGATAGCCTTGCACACCAAAGTCGCAAACCATCCTCTTTGACTTCTCCAACCTCAATTTCTTGATCCATTATATTCCTCAACTGCTTTTTAAGAAATTATACTATATTTAACCCAAACAAATAATAGTAAATAGGAAACATTATTCCTATTTACTTTGAAATATTAAACTTCTAATGTTTCATCCACTGATTCAAAGCGGAATTTACAAGCAATCGGTTGCAAGATTTTCGCATGGGTTGGAATAGATTGCCATTCCAACCAATACCCATTATTCAACGCAAACGTTTTTCCTTGTGAAGGAACAATCATAGTCCCATTAAACTTCATGGTTTCACGTTGAACTTGCATAACTTTTGCCAATGCTTGCAATGTTGCCAATGAATCAGAAGCGGCAATAAAGGTAATGGTTAATTCAACAGTATTTGCTGTTGCCAAATATCCACCATATAAATTCCCTTCCATTGAGGTTTGTGTTTCAACCATGGTTTGATGGGAAAAGCTGAATGGATTATCAGAGGTCATTCCCTCTAAGCTCAATGGAACGCCAACCAACGGGGATACAAACCCTGTTGCTGTTGATCCAAGACCCACAGTATCTGCTGCGGTGTTATTCATCCAAGGGTTAGACGCAATCAATGTTAATTTTGTATTAATTGCGGTAATTGTTCTATTTGCTGCCATGTTACTGAATCTCGATACTATTCATGTTGATTTGTTGAACGGATTGACCATCTGTGTACCAGAAATCAATAGGGGGTGATCCACGAGCAACCCGTATTTGTGGGCTTACTCTTGCCATATCGATTTTGAGGTAATACCCAACTGTCGTAATATTATTAATTTGAGATTGATTTAACCCTGCTTGTTTAAGCTGTTGAATTTGTTCATCAGCCAAACTGATCCCAGAACGTATAGCCCCAAAATTCGCAAATTGATCAATCGCTGGTTTAATGGCTGTCGTTAAAATCCCTTTACCATCTGTATTATACGGAATTTGTCCTCTGGCCAACAACGTCATTACAAAATAATATTGTAATTGACGACGCATCCAAACTTGACAGAACCAGCTGTCTAGCCATACATATTGTCCAGAAATACGACCTTCATACATAAAGGTAAAGTTACTGGTAGAAGATGCCCAAACACCATAAAAGTTATATCCTTTGGCTTTTAATACCAAAGCATCACTTTCATTTTGAACATTCGCTTTTAATAAAGAATTTCTTCTAAATGCTGCGGTAAAACGACCATCCGTTTTGGTCAAATCCCACGCTGCGGGATATCCAGCGATAAAGGCACAAAGCGATGGATTACAATAGGTACAAACAACACCTTCATACTCTCTTTTCTTAACCACTTCAGCAATAGATAAATCTTCTTCTTTTACATTCTCAGCAGAACCAGAAACCGTCTCAGAATTTGTCGCTTTTCCATCAAGATTTGCATCATTCAAAAGAACACAAACATCATCTTTCATCGAATTTGCCCATTTTGCAAATTCTAATTTTTCAGCACGATCTGTTGCAATTAATTTATTAAGATCACTACTTGATAATTTGTCTAGATCTTTTTGATCCGCAAGGTCCCATGCTAAAAACACAGAACAAAAAGATAAATTTGTTTGACGCAATGTATTAAGTAACTTAGCGATATTTGTATTTGGTTGTACAATTGATTTTCTGGCGCCTGTTTCTGAGGTTAAACATAAGTTGGTTGCTAATTCACCAGAAGCACTGATATTTGACCCACCATTTTCAACGGTGATCGTCATAGCATCATTTCCATAAGAAATCGTTGCCGGCTGTTTATTTGTAGTTGCGTCAAGAGGAATAGCTGCGCTTAATTTTTTTGCTGCATCACTTAAACTTTTAGAACGGCTTAAATCAACTTCTGCAAGATCATACGCTTTTTGATCAATAGTAATTGATAATTTTCCTGTAAAATTGCGCAAATCTGATAGGCTGGTAAAAGTTCCACCAATCAAACTGATCGAAGGATTGGTTAAATAATAAGGAGCCATATATAATTGTGCTGCAACACGATCTGAGTTCGTAAAACCAGCAAAATATACAGTTGCCAAGTTATATTCACTGGAATCATAACCAAATTTGCTGCCAACTTGATCTGCACTTGTAAAAGTAGTTGTCTGTCCTGCTGGTAATCCAGTTGATTTTGTCAACATTAACCCAAATAGGTTATTTCCATTATTCCCGACGTCTAATACGCCAGGATTAATTTTTACAATATTATTTAAAGGTATAGACATAAAATTCTTAATCCTTACTTTATTTTGGATTGTTATTTAAATAAAAAAAGGACACATAAAATATGTCCCTCGTTTCATAACGGGTTCTAACCCCGAAATTATTTGATGATTACTCCAATAAAAAAGGCATCTTTTTACAGATGCCTTTTCCATAATTATCAGTTTAATCAACAGGTGATTAAAAGTCAGATAACGCAACACGTTTCCATTTATTGGTTCCAACACAAACGTAATGATAATTCACGTCATCTTTGAATTCACCTACGGTACATGGCGCAGAAGCAGAAGATGGCGTTGATAATGTTCCCACAAATTGCTGTCCAACAATTTTAGGCGCAGAGATTTTATTGGTTAACTCAGCTGTTTGACCATAATATCCATTAACACCGCGGATATTTGCACCGCCAGCAACATTACTTCCAACAAACAAATCACCCCTTGTATCTGCTTTTCCAGCGGCTTGATCTGCATCAGTATAATTCCCAGCATCTAATTTTAAGTAAACACCTTTCAATTCCTCACTATTTTGAAAAAATATTGATTTTCCAGTAGCTACTGATAAGCCCTGTTTCATCATTGGATAAATATCAAAGAATGACTCTCTTACCCCAAACCGAACCAAAGGTTTCTTATTTTCAATTGAAGCACCAGTAGTAGTATTATAAAAATCAAAGCCACCATAATCATTCGTTGGATCAATATTTGTAAATTCAGTATGGGCATTCCCTGGATAATACGTATTCCAAGTTTGCATCGATCCTTGTCCGTTGACTTTTTTCTGCGTTTGATTGTAACCCGCAGCTGAAGTTAAAATTGCTTTTCCAAATAATGCATTTCCATGTGCAGTGATCTGTTGTGCAAAATTAACAGAACCATCACCTTCTTGACATAATCCTTGGTTTGAATCATTTCCAAGCAAACAAACACCACCATAATGAGCCCCATTGTAATTAAAAACAATTGAACCCATACGGTCTCCATCAAACAACCCTTTTTTACGATCCCTCTTGCTATTATAATCCATCACTAGGCGTACACCATAATCACGCCAGTCATTATATTTAACCACTTCTCTATTAATAATGGTATTCATATGTATAATACTAGAATAATCACTAGGTGATAAACGACTGGCAAAAGAATTCATAATATGATTAGAACCAACGATAGGATCCTTACTATAACCATTTTTATCAATAACGTGTGGTGCACCATCTCCACCTATAAATGTACTAAATCCAGAAAATTCTAATCCATCACCAACGGTTTGCGCCACAAATGCCCGAGGCAATCCATCAGGACCGTTAACAAGGTAAGCATAACTATCTTCCGTTACTGCATTTGGATGACAATTTGGACGGCATTCAAAAGAAGTGGTCCATCCATGAAAGGTTAAACTGTGCGGTTTGGTCCAATTATGAGCGCGAAAATCGAATTCTTCTCTCTCATATTCATTTGCAATTGCTGTAGCATTGTCACCAATAACTCTGCTACCTTCGGCAACCATAAATTCATTTTCAGCAAAAATTTTATTTGAAACACCAATAAATACCATCGGAACTTTATATGTGGACAACTCATTATCCAAATAGTGCACATCTGGAATTAGATGATTAGCAGTAGCAACACCATTTCTTACAGCCCAATCATAAACATAAATATGATTTGCATCCCATGATTTGATATAACCCCAATATCTATTTGGCACTATTAAATTTGGGTAACTTTTCATATTTGGATCAATCACATTGGTTGCAATATACATCCCTTGATGAAGCTGCGACATTTGCTCATCAGTCATTGGAGAAGACAAAGTAACGACCCCCACACCAAAAGAAGAAGCCTGCGTAACTATTCGTGCTGGCGTATTATCATCATAATGATAAAAACCAACAGTGGCCATATCACCGTTAGTAATCGCACTTGCACCAACACGATAATCCAACCCAGAAACAGCAGCTTGACCGTCACCACTGCTCATTCCACCAGCCGATGAAAAAACACACAATGTACAGCCAGCATTATAATTTCCATAGGGTCGACCGTAAACAGAAAGAGATGTCGGAACAGTTTTCCCGTTTGTGTCATAATCACCACCAAACTGCACCGTTTCTTTTCCCAAAGTAAAAAAAGATTGATCATCTGGAACTAATTTTATCAATGGACGTTTAACGATTGTTCCATCGCTCGATTGATATTGGTCAACAATTTTTAATTGTGATGCCGTAATACCCAAAGGGGTAGTTATATCCCTAGTATTGATAGTTTGTGTATCATCAGCCTTAAGTGTTGTAATATTATCCTTCGCATGCCCACATGCCAACGATAGCATAAAACCAAAACAAGCCATCGTTATGCTTGTATTGATCTTCAACATTCCTCTTAAATTCATTTGTTATTTACCTTGTAAATATATTGTAATTATTAATAAAATTTTGTAATATTTTTATGAAAATAAAATAAAAAAAGTAATATATCACGATATATTACTTGTCCTATTCTTTATCTTATTTAATTGTTCTCTTAGTCTATGTTATAAAAATTAGCGCTATGCTCAATTGAACATTTCTAAAATTCATTGGTTTGATTAATACTTAATGCTTTTTGTATCTTGATATAATGAACGAACGCAGCACTGACGATTGCTAAGGAAGGTGTTAATGTAAACAAAGAAGCAAAAAGAATTAATATTGTTTGACCTGATGGGTTATTCACAGTTGGGGTCATAAAAAGATACCAATATGACAAACCCCAACCAATTGCACAGACAAGAACCAGTGTGATTAATGATGGTAATTTACTGACTTTCGCCATGTTAAGTTGCGATGATTTAAACGGAAACGTCAGCAATGCGATGGCTGCACCAAGAGCAATAATAAACCCCAGACCACCAATCATTCCCGCTTTAAATATAACAATTGAATCCATAAAAGATCCTTTATATAAATCAACCCACTTTTAATCACTATAATAAAGTTTTTTATTCAACACAATCTTCTTGTGTTGATATAACCAACAACCTATTTAAGACCCAATGCTTTTTTTAGCTGACCAAACTCACCGCTTAATGATGCCTTACGTTCTTCAATTTCATCTTATTTTTCACGATCATCGTCAAATCCTCGGATAATAATATAATCTATGAAATTTTTTCTATAAGGGCGTATCTAAATTGTAAATATCCCCCAATCAATAGGTGCCTCATAAAAAAATTTAGCCCCATCATGTAAAGTTTAAGGCATATTTTCATATCATCACTATATAATGGAAATAAAATATTGCTGTATTATGCAAATTGCTCTCTCGCTCAACTGTCATTAAATCTTATTTCAAATGCTTTGACCATTTTATATGATTTAATATTCTTGTTGCCATAAAATTCAATAGAGACAATCACTTCATAAACTTTATGTACAATTTTATGCTGAGCAGTATATCTTGTTTGGCTATATGAAAGCGTTCTTTCCCTAGAAGATTATATCAAGATATAAGGGGTTTGAGATGGAAATATTCTCTTGTTTAACCCATTCACAATGGATAATTTCTCACCGTTAATCGTTACCACTTTACATATAAATTTCGCAAAAAATTATGCAAATTCCTTATGATATAATCCTTTTTCTATTTCTGATTTATCATAATTTATCCCTTAATTCTTTATTTATCGAAGCAAACGCATATTGTAGCTTATATTGATACCGATGATCCCCTTTGGCATTATATTTCTTCGCCACGCTAGAAAAAGTCATTACGTCCCAGCCTGTGATATATTTTTTAATGATAGCTTTTTTATACTTTAATTGCATCCCAGGTTGTAAATGATGCTGATTTATTGCTGGATTTAACTGCTTAATAATTCCAATCGTTGTATGATGTGACGAGGCAATTTTATTTAAATTATCTCCTGCTTTCACATTTAAACGATATTCAGTATCCTCATTAATAACTGTTCTATACCCATATTTAGCATGACGCATTAACAAATACGCAATTCCTGCTTGAATATTCAACTGGGGATTATGTCGAATTTTCTCTTTGTTATTAAAAGTTAAATTCGGTTTATATTCAGGGGGAATAATCAGTTCAGCACCTTCACTTTGAATATGTATTTTACCATTTTTTAACCGAGTTTTCTTTAAATGTAATACCGCTTTTAATCCAGCATCACCCCTATTCCCAATTTGCATCGGACGTAAACGCCACGCAGAATTTTTATGCCCGCTTTCTATCCATATAATTGCTTTGACCATGCGCCAATCTAAATCATGATAATTTGACGCTGGGTATTTGTTTTTAAGATAGCGATTAAATGTATCCACGATTTGACGAATATCAGAATCATACTGATTTCTCATTTCATTTGTTTGACTGAAATTATCTGAACAATAACTATGACATGCAGCGGGCATGCCATCATAAGACATGTCCAGCCTCTTTTATATTTTAAACTGTAAAAGATTTATCAACAGAGCAATAAAAAAGGTCTTTATTGACCTGAATATCAAGCCTAAAGACCTTGCTCTTAATAGATGATTTTATAAAATAAACACAATAAAACCATTCTGAAGATAATATACCATCTTTAATCAAAAGACGCAAGTGTATAAATCATAATCTTTGAAATTAATGACGATCTTAAGGAACAGGTTTACTTGCATATACGACTCTTAGGCACTGCCCTGACAAATTCCTACTTCATAATGATACTCAAAATATGTGGTTACACTATAACAATCTATATGTAGGAATTAATTTTCTAATTTCCTGCAAAAGAGCCACGGTAAGTAGTGGTATGCTACTTTTTTGTTTTGCATGAGGCTTTTGTGACTTGGCAAAAAATTTTGTTTGTTTTGCAAAGGGCTTATGTGATTTCGCATGAGTTTTTTTGCTCTTAACATGTGGATGAGTAGGTATGTTACTCTCCTAATCAGCGATGCCAACACCCATCACAATTTCTTTGGCACTATTTGCACAAACACCAAATTCTGAATGATATTCAAAATAAGCAACTACCGAACATAAATCTTCATCTTGATCTTCAGCATCGATGATAATTCTTTAATTTCAATATCTTCACTATATAATATATAAATTTTTTTATATTTTTATTTTTCTTAACTTTTACTCAACATAATCTTCAAGCACCGCATCATCATCTTCTGGTTTATCGAGTTGTGCGACCACGGCGACTTTGCACCAATCAGAATTCTCCCATGCTTCCAAGCGTTGTACGACCAGCCAACGCCTGCCATAAAACTCCAATAAATCCCCACCCGCACCACGAACACGATCAATGCCAAAAGCCTGACCATTAACATACACAACTTTGCGCTCGCCTTGTTGGTTTAAAAAATGAGAATGCGTTAATTTATCCCCTGGCACAGACTGAATTTGCAACTCTACTTGAATGGGGTCTTCGTAAATCGGCTTTTGCTGAGTTCCTTCTAACTCATATCCTTTGGATCGATACAAAGACCCCATAATGTTGGGATTCACAACCCCAATCATTCCCCTAACCAAGTCATGGATTTTCATGATTATTTCCCTTTTACTTTATGTATCGTGACATCTTATTGAAAAACCCCTCCTCGTTTTTTAAACAATATGCAGGGCTATAAATCTCGAATAATCGAAATTTATAAGCCCTTTATGTATTCATTAAATTTCAGAAAAAATTATTTAATTAATTGATCTGAATCACTATACGAATAAGTCATTTTTCCTGTTTGAATATTCAAATTTGCTTTGACAATCGGAACAATTACACCCGACTGTTGATAATAATCTTTTTGATAATAACGAGCGTCATTCAAACCACTTTGACCTTGATCGTTCACCATATAAAAGAATGTTTGAATAGGCAATTTTGCAGGTTCTGCAACTAAGTTATTAGCTGTTAAAGGTGCTACATTAATCAATATTTCATTATAACTGTAACTACCTCTGATATCTTGCAATAATTTTTGAGCATTTAATGCTTGGTTAAATGCATTGGCGGTATCGGTTCTGTTACTTGACAGATCAAACCCACATTGATGACGTAACCTATCAGAGCTATTATCCGCAATAGATGTAAAATGATTAATCCATGATGCCGCTGTATTAATTCCCTGATCCTGACATGCTTTACTGACTGTTGGATAAGTATAATGCTCACCACATCGATATACCCTTCCATCAGTCCAACCATCTACTGGAAAAATACATCTAGCCTCATCCCCCACTTTCCCTTTGGGAACAATCATCGAGGGATAATAAATCAATCCCAATGTTTTATTTTGAAAAGCTTTGTCAATTGGAATATCCCGTCTAATATACATAAAAGGAATACCTTTTTTTATATAAGATTGATAACTGGGATCCCACACATGATAACTTGTAGATGGACTGGTAAATCGAATTAAATTCCCTGAACATAAATATCCAGGCTTATCGCTTGATCCGCAATTCTTAACGATTTTATTATAATTAGCTATTAAATCTTGGGCAACATTAGCATCTGCTTTATTTGCAAATCCTGCTGCAGACACGACAACAGTCATTAATGAAATTACATGAATAAATTTCATATTATGCTATCCTTTGATTTTTTAATGAAAATTTTTATATATTAACAATTATTTGTTAACATTTTGATCAGCAATATTATAACTGTAAAGAACTTTACCGAATGTACTATCTTGATGAACTTTTACAATCGGAATAATAATATGGTTATTTAGATCATAATATCTTTTTTGGAAAAAACGTGCATCCTCTAACCCAGAATTTCCTTTTGTATCTGTTGTATAGAAAAATGCTTGTATCGGAAGATTTTGTGCATTCCTTATATGACCATTACTGTCCGCTGGCCATAATTTCATAATTATCTCATTATAATACATAAAAGTATCACCATTGATTACACCCTCAGATACCGCTAGATCACGACCTTTTAACATCTCATTGAACATATCTGCTCTATTGGCTGTACCTTGTTCAATGTTAAAGCCACATTGATGAATACCTCGTGTCCAACTTGTCCCATCTGATGCTTTTGGAACAGAAATAAAATGTTGATACCAGCCTTGTGCAGTATAAATTCCTTGTTCTTGACAACTACGGCTTGCATTGCCATGTGTATTACTATCTAGGGTATTAACCCCACAGCCTTTGACCCGTTCATTGGTATCTGCATCTACTGGAAATGCACATGTAAATTCAGCTTGTAATTTAGTTTGTGGTCTAATAAGTGGAGGATAATAAATAACTCCAAAATATTGACCATTAAATTCAAGACGGCTTTTTACATCCCGACGTATATACATAAAAGAAACACCATTCTCATTTTGATATGAGGTTGAGGGTGCTTCCCATGGTAAATAACTATGATTATTCGTTGTAAACCGAACAAGATTCCCTGAACATAAATAAGCAGGTTGATCGCTTGATCCGCAATTTTTTACAATCTTATTATAATTAGCTGTTAAATCTTGCGCAATATTAGCATCTGCTGAACTAGAGAACCCCACTACGCTAATTGCAGACACAATAACAGCCATCAATGAAATTTCATGAAGGAATTTCATGGCGTGTTTATCCTTAAATTTTAAATGAAATTTGAAAAAAATATTTTTAAAAAGAAAATATTTACTAGGTTATAATCCTAGTTATTTTGAATTAGATATTAATTATCCCAACTCAAATTGATTTACATTAATATCTTTGACTGACATACCTGCCAAAATAATTGTGTGATTTTCTAATTCAATAATAGCATTGCCGTTGACATCAATTGCTTTAACCAAAATCTCATTTAAACTATTTTGATCTAGACCATATTGATATAAACTAATTTTATTTTTTGCATTTAAATTAAAATTCAAAATCATGGTTTTTCCTCCAGTAACAGAGGATTTGACAAACATAAAACTATTACTTGAATTATTGCCTCCAGAAAAAACAGACATTCCTGTGCCTGCAGAAAAAACTGTATTTCCACTCCCTGAAAACATCCACAATGATGACAAAGCATCATTATTAGGATAAGCCCAAAGCGTTAAATTTGCTGTTGATTGAGAAGCATTGATCATACACCCCCCTTTATCTCCAACAACAAACCCGTTCTCACCAAAAGCATCAAGGGTTAAATTCAATCCATCACTCAGAAAGATTGATGCAGTACCATTGACTTCAGCATATGTTTTTCCAGTGCCGTTTAAAAAGCTTAAATCACGATCCGCATAGATTGTATTATTGCTTCCTTTAACAACCTGCAAGTTAGTATTAGAAACACCATGCACTGTTGCATTGGTTGAATTATTAATACTACTTTGTGCTACATTGTTTTTATCATAATTAATAAGGAATGCAGTATAATTATCCCCTCCTGAAATAGTACTACCCCCTAAAAGTTTATTAATACTATTACTCACGGGTGTATTTAAAGTAATTACACCTTGATTTTGATAATCATTGATTGTCATATTGACTCCAAATATTTGTGTTAATTAATCTTTACCATTCATTATAAAAACTAAACCCTTTGATAATGGTGGCCAACTTTCATGTGTTTTTAAAAATTTATTCCATAATGATCTGGTAATTCTGGTAAAACCAACATCCCCACAAGTTGTTTCTTTTTCTTTGATCGGCATGTCATTAATACCACGTAACAAAACCTTGTGTTTTCCCAAAGAAATAACAACACCATTTGGAAAACGACATCCAATCACAACATAGTTCTGATGATCTTCTTCAATGATCTGTCCAGAATTGTCATTATCAAAAATCCTGTTATGCAGTTCCGTTGTAATGACACGATCAACAGGTTCAAAACTATCGCTATTTCCTGTAATCTCTTGATCCTCATCTTCTTGAACATGACAATTTTTGGTTATATTTAGTGCTGAACGCAATAAACATTCTGTTTCATCGGACTGAATATCATCATCAATCGTATCTTCTACAGCAGCAGAAACTTTATCTGATGCTTTAAGCTTCTGAACTTTAACTGTTTTTTTTTCCGAAGCAGATTTGTTTTTTGTTGTTTTTACCTTAATATCAGCCATTACATGTTCCTTATGGAAAAATTCTTAGTCTTGGATCGGGAATAGGTCGGATATAGAATGTGCTGCGGTATTTTTTGCTGAGCGCCCAAAATTCTTGACCGTATCGGGTCTGGGACAACCATGGATCAATTTTTCCAATGGTACCTTTGGTATCAACTGACAAAGAAACACTGCCCTCTGAAACAGAGGAAACAGGTCCCATAAGTTGATCCCCATCGGCTGTTTTCTTTTGTAATAAAACCAAATGGGAAACCAATAGATTCAATAAAATACGACGCTCTCTTGCACAACAAACAACCCCTTTACTACTGGGATTGAAATACATTGCTGCGCGTTCAGCGATTTTCTGCACATTATGAGGTCGGAAAAAACTTTCAAGTTCTGGAAAACTTGCAGCCCATTCCGACCATTCAAAAACAACTTCCCGATCCGATACAACGGATCGTTCACTCATTAAATTTGTCCTGCTTTAACTTGTTCCAAAGTCTTAGGGAGTTTAGAAGGATCAATCCGTTCTAAACCGCTCTTTACTTCTGATTTTTCATCCGCTTCATCCAATAAACGTTTCTTTTTATCAGATGCAAAGATCAGTCCTTTTTTGACAGGTTCGAATTCTTGATAATCTTTGATCCATGCTTCCCAAAAATCACGAGGAACTTTGGTTAATCCGACACTGTTAGAAGGAGCCATAAAAAAAGGCGCTTCGATGCGCCCACTTTGCATTACCCCATTTAATCTTACACGCTGTTTACCAACGTCTAAATATATCCCGTGCGGTAACTTGCACGCGACCAAAATATCATCACTCATTCTTTATACCCCAATCATTTGTGCGACTAATACAGGACGTGTTAAAATGGTTCCCCAAGAGCCTTGGGTTAATTTTTCTTTCATCGAAGAGCTTTCACGAACCACACCATGGCTGCGTAATTTTTCAGAGAATGCACACGTAAATGTATCAATGCCTTGATAATTTTCGACGAATAATTGCACCAATTCCCCACCTTCCAATGAAAGTTGCGGTGCGCTCATTTGAACTAAATTAGGAAAGTTCTTTTTCAATAAATCAAGAACAGAAATGCCATACTCATTAGTTTTTAATAAATAAGCTTGGACATTATTAGAAACGACCAATTTCAATGGACTATCCATATCCACAGCGCTATCTAAACTGACCACACCTTTGGTTTGGCTTTGCAGCTCACGATATAGCTCTTGGATATCTTCGTAGATTTCCATTGCAGTAGCTTTTTCCCAAGTGGTTCCTGAAGCAGCTTTGGTTTTAGGTGCAATCGCTGGCAATAAATTAGGATCATTTAATGCGCCATAATTTTGTAAATTAGCCACGCCAAAGAAATAGCTTTGGTTTTGCCAATGGTTTAACAACAATGCTGCTGCTAACCGTTTACGTGAAGGCAAATCAATATTGGCAAGTCCTGCACGACCTACTTCACGATCACCCCATTCAGCAAAAGCTTGTACAAGGAATTGTTGACGTTGTGGAAAATTCGTATTCATACGACTATATCCAGCTTGATGAAAATCTCCATAAGCCGCAACATCACCAGCAGGTTCAACAACGGTAAACATCATTGTATCATGCAACCAATCACCCTTTTTTGCTTCGCCATAAATTTGTGCAGCTTTTAAAGGCGCAATCAATACATCAATTATCTGGGGATCAATATAGGTGGTAAATTGTGAAGGAATAGCATTATTACCAGCGGTAATTGGTGTAAATGCGCTATCACCTACTCTGGCATTGATATTATATTCGACAACATTTGGCAAATGAATACCAAATTCATTTGCTAAAATAGCTCTGTCACGAGCCCATGATTTTGTTTGAATAGACATTAAAATAATCCCTTAAATCCACGCTGAAATAGCAACCAAATCGCCACCTTTGGCGTTGGATACATATTTATATGTTGTGGCAATTCCTTTACCACCGACAACAACAGCACCTGTTGCACCGTCTACACTGACAACATCACCGCGTTTCACGGCATTGGCATCTGCTGGTAAAGCAACCAAAAATTCACCTTTTTCGTAAACAGTCACCATAAACCCTTCGGGAATATTTATGGATGCTTCTTCTAAATAGCGTGCTGGCACGCCTGTTAATTCACGACCAACAAAACCTGCTGGGCTGGCTGAACCGGTATTGACAACGGTCTGAGTTGCTTCATCAACCCAAACAAAAGACCCTGCTTGGACCCCATTAACACCTGCTTGAAAAAAACCGTTCCCTAGCAAAGATACTCTGATATTCGTTGAGGCAAAATCACCATGCCAACCTTTTGCTGGCTCTAAATTTACTTTATTTTGAAAAGACATTCTTAAATACTCCGTAACCGTGTTGCACCAAAACGTTGCAAATCACCTTTATGCATTCTTTTGCTATCGTTTGCTCTGCCATGAGATTTATGGGATAAAACCAAATCAACCGCATATTTCAATCCAGCATAACCCATGGATGCTGGTGGTGCTTCACCAGTAATTTCAACAAGAACACTGCGCAAGATTTCTTCACCTTCATCTTCACTGATCGCCCATTCACCCACCAAAGGTTTTACCAATTGACGTGCTTCTTGAGCTTGTTTTGCTTTGGCTTTTAATTTCTTTTCAATGGAACGTTCCAAAGAAGCTGCATCAAAAGCTTGAACGCGTTGTTTTGTTTTTTTCTTATCCAAACGATCACAATCAGAGACATCCAACTCTGATTCATCATCATCTTGTGCGGAAACAGTGTCGACGGGTTCTTCGTCACCAATATAGTCTTCACCTTCATCCATCACACGATTAACCGCAGCATCTATTTGATCGTCTTTGACACAATCGCAATCTGCTGCTGTCATGTTGTTTGATAAAATGGCTTGTAAGATTTTGCCAAGATTTTTACGTCTTGTACCACTGGCGGTTGCAACTGCATCTGCGACATCACTACGGCTTAGCGCAGTTTTACCGAGTAAATTTGCCAAGGCGGTTGTTAATTCCAGCCCTGTGTCATTAAGTTTTGGCATTGTGTTATTCAACCTTTCATCTGAAACTCTAACATCTGGACCTGCCCGTCCTTCTGCCACTAATGCGACGTGATCGACATAAATTTCTGTCATAATCCCGTCATAAGATTCCCCTTCAAATTCACCCTTATCCATAATCGGGGTAAACGCATAAGACGCTGATAATTCAGCCTGCGTATTATTCTTAATCGCCTCGATATAATCCCCATCCCAAATCGTGATAGAAGATTGAATATAGGGATAAGAAAAAGCAGGTTCAGAACCCGTCGTTCCAATAACTTTGGAGTTATCCAAACGATTAGCATCCGCTGCTTTATGAACATAAAGAATGGGTCGTTCTTTAAAAGATCCCACCGCTTTTTCCAAAGCATCAGGTGAGCGTAAAAAACGATATTTTTTATTGGGATCAAGCCCATATTGCTTATGATTGTTGATTTCAACACCATAATATTCACAGACATTTGCTTTGGTTAAATTCGTGTTATGTACACGCAAATGCCCGTTCCAGTCTTCGAAACGCATAGACTGCGCATCAAAAACCACCGTTCTGTTTTTTAATGTCATGAAATTATAATATATTCCTAAGTTTATTAATAAATAGGATCGATAAATCATAAGAAATAAATGATATATCGATCTATAAATTATTATTAGCTTGCTTGATTATATGCGTCTGTTTGATCCAGTTTATTGTAAATATATGTAACCAACCCAATTGTTGCATCGAGGTCTAATTTAACAATAAAAACATCAAAGCCAACAGTATCATGATAATCTTGGTACCCACGCGCTTCAACCAAAGCTGTTTCATTCATATAGAAAAATACTTCTATCGGTAACGTTTTAGGGTTTTCAATTTGAAAGGCATTATTATAAACAGGAATACTTAAAACCAATTCATTATAACTTGCACTGCCTCAAGCTTCTTGCAAGGGTTTCTGACCCCCCATAGCTGCTTTAAAAATACTCTCTTGATTGGTTACAGTGCTTACTAAACTAAATACACATTAATGAAAAAATCTATTTCCACCAGGAATGGTACGATCCGAAAAGCATTTATACCAACTATCTGCTGTTGTAATTCCTTGTAATTGACATTGCGTGCTGGCAGGAAAATAATTTACAAATAACCCACAACGACCATATGGACGACCATCTGTCATCCCACCATACTCTATTGACTTAGAACTAGGATCCCATACATGGTAATTTGGGCAATAAGATTCTTGACGAAATCAAATACCAAAATAAAATATCAGAACATTTATATGCTGGTGTATTAACATCACCACAATCGCTTACAATTTTATTATAATTTGCATTCAAATCATCAACAATGTTCGCCAATACTGTTTGGATGCCCCAAACTAAAAATAGCCTCCATTAGGATACGTCTAAGATCATCTTTTTATTCATCGAAGCTCTAAAAATTTTTATGACTAATAATCTCTTTCACTTTTTTTGCATCTACTGCACCAATGTTTGCATAATCAGTAAGAAGCTTGGCTGTATTAACATCGACTTGTGATTGTTGGACTTCGTCCAATTGCCATAAAGAGTTAAATTCAAAAGTAAGATTGGGATCAATAATGCCAAATAAATGGAGCTGGACGATATTTAGAATTGTTTGAATGGGCTGGCGTAGAACGGATTGTTGTAATGCTGAAATTTTATCATAAAAACAGCGTATTTCTCCATCAGAAGAAGCATTCAACCCCGAAGGTGTAATCCCCAATAATTTAACCAAAGGAATACCAGAGATAGAGGCTAAATGTTCTTGAGATTGGGCTTGTAATTTATCCAACCCTGTTAAAGGGGTGGCGATATTTGCCAAATCTTCGCTATCTTTATCAACAATTTGCAGACCACGATTATCCCGATATGCTGCCATTAATTCTGCACGTTTGCTTAATTCTTCACAGCCTGGGCTTAATAATTGTGATAAATCGGTCTTTAACACCATGGTTGAAAAAGATTTAATCAAATCCGATACAGATTGGCGCGTGCGTAACCAATTATCCACATAAGGTTTGCACATAAATGCCAATGGCACCCCCCCAAAGTTATAGGCTGGTTTTAAAATATCTGGCACGGGTTGGGAAATCATTGAAATCATTCGAGACGCGTGGATTTGCTGTCCCAAAATCCACCATAATGACGGTTTATAGAAATCGTCACTAAACGGATCAATCGCATCATAATTCACAGGCGTAACCCACGTAGGATCAACGAGTTTAAATCCCTTTAACTCTCCTTTTTTTATTTTCTTGGGGGTTAAAAAGAGCGGGCTCATTTTCTCTTCTGGATCATGTTGCGCTGTTTGTAAATCGATATATAAAAAAGATTGTCCAAAATACCCTTCGGTGCAAAGTGATTTTCGCAACAATCCTTGAATATCCAATCTTTTGAATTCAGCATTGATCTGAGCAATTTTATCATCATAATTAACGATTTTTTCTTGACTCTTGATTGTAATCCATTGCCGTGTTGCTTCTTCTGCTCTGGTTTCCACGACCATACGATATTCACCACGTAAAGAAAGCTGTGCTAAATAAGGATACCCTGGAAATCCAATCCCTTCTTCAAATAAAGTTGTCATTGGATCGTTGGTTACATTAAAATTACGGAATTGATCTGTAAAAAGACTGTCACTGACCAGCGAATAATCGTCTTCATCGCTTCCACCCACAATCCCATCTGGCGCATCGTAAGGTGCAAAAAGATCGTGTTTATTAATCGGATTATTTTTTCTGGTCTCAGAAATATAAATTTCTCTTAATTTAGTTTTTTTTACCATTACTTCTTTTCTCGACTATTTAAAAAAATCACAAGGAACAAATACAAGCATTTTTACATTCACCCAGCTATTTTGAAATGCGTAATAAATTTGCCAAAGACGGCATCTTTGGTAAGCCTTTTTTAATGGCTATAAATGCAAAAGCGCCCGATGCTGCATCGACCTGATCGTCATGACCGCCTTTTGGAAAACAGCTTAACTCTTCTAAAAAAGCTCTATTCCAAGGGGCGCGGATTAATGCAATATTTCCTATATTGATTTGTGCTGCGAAAGGCTCTGCTCGGGTTGCTTTATCCCCTGTTTCTCTTACTGACTGAATTTTATACCCAGCCAATAATTTCGTGTAATATTGCACCTGAGCAACCCCTGCTTGACCAGGGTCTTGAGGCAACACAATATGCACGTCATATCCATCCTGGCTGGCCACAGCCATCACAGTTTTCTCTACCTCATCAGGGCGACCACGAAACCTTACAACATCAAGGATCGTATATCCATCATCCTCATTTCGTTGCATTTTAACCCCCACCGTCCAATCGGGGTTATAGCTTCCTGTTGCTTTACTGGCGGCAAAATCCCACCGTCTAACTACCTTAAGCGCTTTGGGCGCTGCATCAATAATAGGAACCCGTTGTATTTTGAAAAATGAACCTGTTGATACCGTTGGTACCCCTTGATACAAAGCCATCCAATCTCGTTCGCCAACAGCTTTTTCGATTTGAGTTAATTCTTTGTCACCAAAAACTTGCCCCCATAAAGGTGCATTCACAGACCGACCTAAAAGATCATTATCCATTGCCCTAGCTGGTAAATGCAAAACATCCCAAGCCTCGCCCGTACCATTTTCCATTTCATTTAGTAACCGCCCCGCAAGGTCATCCACATGCCAACGTGTTAAAACCAGAATAATCGCACCACCTGGCATAATCCTTGTTCGTAAAACGGATTTATACCAATCCCAGACATTCTCTCTGATAACTTCACTTTCTGCATCTTGACGGTCTTTGATTGGGTCATCAATAATCGCAAGATCACCACCATAACCCGTCATCGCCCCACCAACCCCAGCTGAAAGAAAAATACCACGCTGATTGGTTTCCCATAAATCCTTTGCTTTGCTGTCCGAAGACAAAGCAACCGTTGGAAAAATGTTTTTAAATAAAGAGGAACTAACAATATTACGCACATCCCTACCAAAACTATCTGACAATTTTGCAGAATAGCTGGCAAGAATCAGTTGTTTGGTTGGATTACGTCCCAAAAACCATGCAGGAAAGCGTTTAGACGTTAATTCACTTTTCCCATGCCTTGGGGGCATAAAAACCATTAACCGTGTGATTTTTCCTTGTTCCACCGCTTCCAGTTTCTGACATAAAAGACGATGGTGAGAACCAACACAATAATCTTGTTTTGTATAAGTGGTAAAATCAATCAAATGCGTTCGGGCTAATTGCCGTTTTGCGAGCTCACGACGGGCTGCCTGCCTTGCTTGCGCCGATAAAGATTTGCAGCTCTTCATCACTCATCTCCTCTGGACGCTTTAAATTAGTTACTTCTAGTTTTGACTCTGTTAATTTTGCGTGAAGATACGGTGCAACTTTATATGCCACATTCAACGCCAAATCATAATTTTCCTCTTCAAGGCTTTTATTCATGATAAAAATCATGACTTCTAAAGGTGTTTTTTGTGTTTTGGAAATAGATTTTCTTAATATTTTCTTGGTTGGTTCTTTAGATATTCCTTTATCAATCATTACATTCAACCTGTGATTTTAATTACTAATAGTATTATTTCGACCTTGATTTAAAATATTACTAGAATTGGAAGCATATGCGTTTCCAAAAACCTTCCAGCCTCTAGTATCTTGATCCAACGTAATGCCGACTGCATATTTTCTAATAATATTATTGCTAATAATATTTGTATCTAATCCTTGCGGTGATGCGCGATGCATCATAATTGCATATCCAGAACCATTACCTTCAAATTGATTGCCTGTAATAATATATCCATCAATATAAGCATTACATGCAATACCAAAAGTATTCATATACCTTGTAAAAACAAGATTATTACTGAATAAAAAACATGTTGTCCCCCCATCAAAAAGTACAGCACAGTAATAACAATCAAACTGAGAATTTGTGATACCAATTTGATAGCCATTATCAGGAACATACACTCCCGTTTGACAATTAGTAAAATTAGATTGTGAAATTGTTAAACCCTGAGTATCTATCTTATTTTCGACGCCGCGCATTAGGCGTAAAAAGATACAATCTGTAATATTCGTAACAATAGAATTAACTGTATTCGAATCATAGTGCTGTGAAAGAACTGAAACTCCAACGGAATAGTTAGAATTATTGTCGTTATTACCAATAAAATCACAATCCACGATATTATTAAAAGAAATTCCAATCATAGTTAAACAACTAACCCACCCAGCATTACCCGATGCTTGCCCGCCGTAACCAGTTATTGCCACTCCACGCATGGATAAATAACCACCAAAAATATTAGAACTATTATTGACTATATTAAGACAGGTACTCCTACTGTTACCTTTGGTTACCAAGCTCAAGTCATAGATATTATATCGGGAAGATCCATTACCAATATCTGTATGTGACAAACCAATACCCGCACCACTTCCCTGATCATTCCATAGAAGTCTAGTAACTCCTTTACCCTGCCCCCGAATTGTAATCGACTGGTTGACATTCGCAATTTTTCTTGAATTTAATTGAACTATTAAATAAATAAATGCCTGCCCCAAATTCAATAACTGCATTTGCCATAGCTATTTCAGCTACAATTTTATTCCATATAGCAGTACAATCGACTGCTCCGTTCGATATTGCTCCGTAATCATCGAAATAATATGTTTTCATTTTTTTCCTTTACATATTTTATAATAAAAAAGGCGAACATAATTCTTATTACATTCGCCATGAATTGATTCATTAAAGTTAATTTTGTTTTCTTAACAACTATTTCTATTTTAGTGTTTCATTCAATAACGGAAAATATACAACGATACACACTTGGCTTTAACCCAACAATTCTCGTAAATACTCTGGTAAATGCGCCCTCATCTCTATATCCAACATTATAAGCAATTTTATGAATTGGCATATGCGTGAATTGCAAGAATAATTGTGATTGATGAACACGGAAACGTTGTAAATATTCAGTCACATTGCAACCTGTTGCTTTAAAAAAACGCCTTTGCAACGTTCGTTTGGTTAATTTTGATACTTCGGATAGTTTTTTTAAAGTGATTTTGTCCCTAATTTTCGTCGTTGAAATCCATCGTTGAACTCTTAAAATATCATTATCCCCATGATAAAAAGACGGCTCAAAAATACTATAATGCCGTTGCTCTCTGGTCGAAGGTTGTATCAAACACATCTTAGCCGTTTCAGACATCACAACTGGACCTAGCAATCGTTTAATCAAACATAGACCCAAATCTGCCCAGCTCAAACCACCACTTGCGGTAATAATATCTATATCATCAATAAGTAGCTGATCAGTGTTGATATGAATTTGAGGAAAGGCTTTTTGTAAAGAATTTGCATATTTCCAATGTGTGGTAACAACTCTATTGGTTAACAATCCCGTTTCACCTAATAAAAAAGCCCCTGTGGAAACAGAGGCCAAAATTGTGCCCTTTTGGTGGTGACACTGCAAAAACTTAATATAGACATCATCCTTTGAAATAGAGGGTATCCCTTGTAAATCAGGCGGGATAATAATTGCAGAAAAATCCCTATTTGGGTGATAGAATTTTAAAAATGCAATATCCGTGTAATCAATTTTATCTTCTAAATCAATAATGCTTACCTTTAAATTAGGCAAACATTGTTCAGTGATTTTCTGAGCCGATTGATTGGCTATGGTAAATAGATCTTTTAATCCCAAAACGCTTGCTTCTTGTGCGCCAGGATAGCGTAAAATACCAATATGTATTGCTTGAAAATTTTTCATTTTTGCCGTCATGATTATATAAATGAGAATGATTACTTAAATAAATAGAGCCCATAAAATTGCTCTATTTTATTTTGCTGAAAATCAGAAAAATATGACATGAATTAATCATCAATTTTCCTGAATATAGACAGGTTTGATGAAAGAAACTGCAAACTAAATCTAAAAATTATATATAAGATCAGGAAGAAATTATTCACAAAACCTGCCATTCATATTTTTGTATATACATACAAAAAACTGGACAATAACCTTTAAACTATTGCTCAAATGACACCTATATGTTTCCATTAGTATAAAATATTTATTTAACACATACATATTCGAAATGACTTGATCAGTTTATATTTATTAAATTATATAACAAATGTACTATTTCAAATAAATCAATAGGATTACTTCATGATTCTCAACAAAATTACGGCATCACTCTTTCTAGGTGGCATAATATTAAGTATTCCAACGCATCTATTGGCGATTGAAACACAATCTGTTTTGCAAAAGAAAACCAACGAACCCTATACCTCTTATTTAAAAGAAAGCAATATGGTAAACAGTATTGCTTTGCTTCCACCACCCCCAAAAGAAAATAGTGCGGCTTTTATCGCCGACCAAGAGGCGTATAAACAAGCATCAACACTTGCTCATACACCCAGATGGGCTGTGGCCCAATCAGATGCAGACCTTAGCGATCATAACATTGGCAAACCATTCTCAAACGTTCTAGGCGTGTCAATTTCCAAGGAAAATACACCAGCCACTTATCATTTAATGCGTAACATAATGGTTGATAGTGGCTTTTTAGGAACCGAAAAAGCCAAAAAATACTATAAACGCATCAGACCTTATGTGTATTATCACGCGCAAACATGCTCACCACAAGATGATAACATCCTAAAACATAATGGTTCTTATCCTTCTGGTCACACTGCTATCGGTTGGGCAACCGCTTTGGTATTTGCAGAAATGTTTCCAGAAAAACAAGATCAAATTTTACGAAGAGGATATGATTTCGGACAAAGCCGAGTGATCTGTGGTGTTCACTGGCAAAGCGATGTTGATGCTGGGCGAATCATTGGTGCAGCCGTTGTCGCAAGGCTGCATGCCAACAAAGAATTTATGCAAGATTTTCAAAAATCAAAAAATGAACTTCTTGCAAAGATGAAATAACAAGAATAGCCCCATTATTAAAATTATAATGGGGCTATTTTCATAAAAATAGAGTATATACTTAACGATTAATCATCGCCATCAATAAGATTTTATTAAAATTTCTTTTGAAAAAAAACAATGTGTTTTATACTCACGCCTATAATAAAGACGCAATGAATACATTGTACAATAAATTTAACACAAGTTTGACAAGAGTGCAAGCCCTTTTAGATCATTTGGCAGAATATTTATCGACACAAGGCTTTAGAATAATTTTGATAACCACGCCCTTTTTGACAAATTTGAGGCATATCTTGTTAAATAATTTCCCAAGAATGGCTGTCATTTAATTGTAGAGTAAGTTCATAGCGCTTTTTTCTTGATGCTATTATCATCCAAGCCATCAATGGTCAAAATGACCTTTGCTTGTAAAGGGCATAATTGCGAAGTTTTACAATATATACGAGATTGTTATAAGGTAACAATCTGTTTGCCCTCTGCATCCCTATTGGGTAATTTATACTATAAAAAGCAATAATAACTTCCAAAAGTTTTTGTTCTGTTTTCCCTATATATAACGTTTTTCAGACGCGGAAAACGGTAAAAATAACGAAATAATACAAATTACTATACTCTTTTCAATCAGTGCGATACTATTTTTTCACTATAACAAACACGCTCAAAAAGTATCATTTTTAACCTTTTATGATAAAGTTTATTTCATAAACACATTTTCATATGCTTCTTCTAATAAAATAAAGGTTGAAAGCACCTGCCCCATCGTATAATGCAAATTTAACTTCATCGCTTGGGAAATGTCTTTTGTGCTCATATTTCCTAGCACGATCATATTTAAAATTTCCCTGTGATAACGCCCCATCTCGTTCCACAATTTAAAGAGTTTCTCATAGGCTTCATGTTGTGCTGCAGAAGGCTCCCAAGAAGACCCTCCCCCATCCCTCATAAAATTCATTTTAGCATATAAATCGCCCGTTTTACCCAAAGCCTTTTCACATAAAATAGCATATTTTTCAGCATAATCTTTTTGCTCTTGGGTAATGGATCCTCTGTTGAACATTTCATCATAAACGGCTTTACGGCGTAAACGCGTCGTCACTTTTTTGGGATTATCAGCATCAATCTTTTTCTCAACTTGATATTCACCCCGCAAATATGGAACAACCATCCCTTGCTTCTTAACAATTTTGGGGAACGTAACCCGTGGTTGCTTTTGGGTATAATTGGTCAATTTATTTCACTCCTCAACAATAAAACGCTTTAATTTTTTTAAAGTAATTTTTGCAATATTTTCATATTACGGGTAACTTTTTCCTGATGATTCATCAGAACATTTTCTACATTATGAGCAGACGGAAAGAATGGCGTTAACACTGCCAATTCTTTACAGGTTTCAGTATTAAAAAGAAGCAAAGGGACGGTTTTAAAAATCGAATGTAAAGATTTTACTTTCAGGTCAAAAACCTCTTTGCTTAGAGGATGAGCAACCGCAAAATTAATAATTTTGAAAAAATCAACAAACACCTTAAAATCAACCGCTGTCTGCGACAACAACTCTAATTGTGCTAAATATTCCTGGACACGTTTTTTTTCAAACAAAGAGGAAAGCGAATCTATTATCAACCCATTATAATCTTGCTCTTCGGGAGTTGGCACAACAGAAAGCCATTTGGGTAACGTTAACAAATGTTGCTTCACATAACCATCATTTATTTTTTCCGAGATCAAACACATAAAATATTCCTATATTCACGTATATCTTTAAAAAGTTGAGCATAACTCAAGATTCTTTTTTTTTTCATCAGTCAGCTTGGATGTTGTTTTGCGCCACTGATTTGCGATCCTGCACCATCGACGCCATGCGGCTGACCAATCCATTTTGATTGCTTCTTTTCCGACTTTTGCATGCCAATAATCGCGAAAATCCTCGGCTAATGTTTCTGGACACAGATCAAGATCAAACGCAAATTGACGACATTGTGCATCCGGATACCAATTTGATGGTAAACGTGAGCCCGAAGCTCCATAAAAATTTTCATCTTTACCCTTGATATCGCCCTTTGTAGGTTCCATATTAGATAAGATGTCTATATTTTGTATTTCATTCGTTATATTTTCATATAAGGAAGAAAAATTTATAACATTTTGTTCTCCTTGATTTTTGTCACGATAACCAGAAGATATTTTTTTATTTTTTAACTGGTTATCGTTTTTTTTATATCGAAGCTCAAAATCGTTATAGTTTGTATTTTGATTGCGTCTCTTTTGCTCTCTTACAATACGACGGCAATATAAAACACCCTCCTCAGTCACAGAGCACACATCATTATCAATCAGTTTTTGTAGTAAACGTTCTGTTCTGTCTTTGCGAATACCAACACGTTTGGCAATATCAACCGCAGTCATCGGACGACCATTAATAACTAAATAGCCAATTTGGTCACTTTTATGCATAATCGCAATTAAATTAATCCACAACCCTTGTGCTGCCAAATCACAGCTTTGTAAATTAATATCATTCAACCACGCATCCCAATAGAATTTTCCCCAACTATACTTAAAACCCATTTTTTCCATGGTGTTTACCTTTAACCACATTTTTATAGGCAATCATTGAATATTCAACATTCCCTCTTTAATTAAACTCGTTCACCCTTGATCTTTAATAATGGACTTCTAAATTCATTAATATCTATATAATAATAAATAATTGTCCATATACAAATAAACATATATTAAATAAACTATTGAATACTTATTGATTAGAATATAAAACTATATTCAACAATAAATTTATGTAAAAACAGAATTTTAATTATATGAGAAAATTTTAAAAAAATTAATTTCACTTTTAATATCTTTAAAATTAAGTTAATTTTTTAAAATACTCTCTTGAATATTTAGAAATACATAATAAATTCTTCATAAACCGATACCTCCTCTATTTGGTATAAATATCTTTAAATAAGTTTTATATTCCGATATAAAAACCTTTTAAAATATTTATAAAGATGAAATTATTAATATTAAGGTGAATAATTGTAATACAAATTACTTTTAAGGTTATTTAACCTTATTGTCAACATTAAATAAGGCTATAAATCCTGATATCTTTTCAACATTCAGCAAATTGACGAACATGAAGAATAAAATCTTACTAGATCAAATTGAAAAATTACTTCGCGAAAAAAAAATAAGTGCCAGAAAAGCCTCTATTAAGGCTGGTGTTGGAGAGGATTTTATCAGAAATTTAAAAAGATATAGTAATATCCCAAAAACAGATAAATTGTTAAAGCTTGCCCAAGCCCTAGATGTGAATGTAAATTACTTCCTTAATGCGGCGCAATGTAATGAGTCAATTTCGCCAGTTGAGGTGAATTCACCGATTCCAATCACAACAATTTACATACGTGGCGAAGTCCAAGCAGGACAGTGGAATACAGCAACAGAATGGACCGAAAACGATTGGATTCCGTTGACCGTTCCTGTTGATCGCCGCTATAAACATTTTACCAGCTTTGCCTTGACTGTCAAAGGCGATTCTATGAATTTATTATACCCCGAAGGTACGATTATAATTGCGGTTAATTTCTCTGATATTGGTCGAAATCCAGAAGACGGGGATTGCGTCATCACAATCAGGAGAGATTCTTTAACCGATTGTTATGAAGCAACACTGAAAATTATCCAAATCAAAGAAGATGGCAGTGTTCTGTTATGGCCCAAAAGCGATAACCCCAATTTTGTCAAACCAATTATTTTGCCAAAAATGACCACAGAATATCAAGGTAATGGTATGGATGGTGATATTGCGTCGACTCCTGATATTACGATTCAAAGCCTCGTAATTGGCAGCTATAATATGGTTGGTAAAATGAATATCAAATAATAATAAACTTCAATGCATTAACTACAATTTAACACGAATAATACCACGAAATCGTAACTATAAAGAACATATTTCAAAACCAATAATGTTATAACATGGTAATGAATATATGACGAATAATAAAAAAGACCTGTATTCTAGTCAAAAGAATACAGGTCTGTTCATTGGTATTTTTTCAGAATAAAATTATTTACCAGTAGCTGATTTTAAATGTTTATTACATTCACTGTAATATCCACCACCTTTTTGAATCCATTTTAAGCCACCATTTTTATTTGATGTTTTATTCAAATGATATTGCTTTTTACAGGTATTCATACGAGCAGTTCCCTCTTTTTCACTGGCAAACTGAGGGTCAATTTTATCAGGGAACACAACATCTCCACTGACAACAGGTGCTTTTTCCACTGCGTCTTTTTTCACAGGCTCTTTTGCTTCATTGGCTGGTTTGTCAGCTTTTGCCGCATTTGCTGCTGGTTTATCAGCAGGGATGGCAGCTTTTTGATCGCAGTTGGCTGCTTTGAATTCTTTAAAATTCTTTTCTTTTAATGTATTGGCCTTTTTAGCAGCACTAAATTGCTCGTAACATGCTTTTCCTTCTGCTGCATGAGCAGAATAAGAAAACCCAACCATCGTGCCGACTGTTAACACAGCAACAGTAGCATAAGATCCTAATATAGAAATTGGGGAAAGGAAATTTTTCATGGATTACCCTTTTAATATGAAAAAAAACTACCGATAAATAATATCCTTTTTAGATAAAGACACTATTCAAACATTCATAAGAATTATGAGTTAATCTGCTCATTATGTAAAGCCATATCCAACCCTTCACGTTCTTCATCTGGCGTCACACGCAAGCCAATGGCTTTATCAATTAATTTTAATAAAACCCAAGAAACCATACCACTCCAAATAATGGTCACCACTACGGCTTCTATTTGAGCAATCACCAATCCAATAGATGCCGAGATTCCTGCTGGATCAGATTCCGTCGCGGATAAAGGACCAAATGCGAATACACCAGTCAGAATAGCACCAATAATGCCACCAATCCCATGCACCCCGAACGCATCCAAAGAATCATCATAGCCTAATTTATGTTTCAGATAAGAACAGCTCCAAAAACAGGCTATTCCACCGATAAAGCCCATTAATAACGCAGGTCCAGGCAACACAAACCCTGCCGCTGGCGTAATCACCACAAGCCCCGCAATAGCACCAGAAACAACTCCTAAAACAGTTGGCTTTTTACGTTTGATCCATTCAATACACATCCAGCCAATACCACCTGATGCGGCGGCAACTTGAGTAACCAACATCGCCATCCCTGCGCGTCCATTTGCCCCTAATGCTGAGCCTGCGTTAAAACCAAACCAACCCACCCATAACAAAGATGCACCAATCACCGCATAGCCCACATTATGCGGGGATAAATCACGTTTACCAAAGCCTATTCTTTTGCCGACCATAAATGCGCAAACCAAACCAGCTACCCCAGCATTGATATGCACCACAGTGCCACCCGCAAAGTCAATCGCCCCTAACGCAGCCAACCATCCTGTTGAAGTCCATACCCAATGTGCAATCGGCACATAGGATAATAATCCCCATCCAAGGCAAAACAAACATAATGCGCTAAATTTAATACGTTCCGCAGCGGACCCGACTAAAATTGCCACGGAAATGATGATAAATGTCATTTGAAAAATAACATAAACACTTTGTGGAATGGTCATCATCACAGGTGCTGAACTATCAGCCCCTAATACAAACCCTTTATCAATCCCCAAATGATAATGATCTAGGATCCCACCCAGCATAAATTGAGAAACATTTCCAATAAAAGGCGTTCCTGTGGTAAAAACAAGACTATATCCAATCACAACCCATAATATACTCATCATACAACAAATAGAAAAAGATTGCATCATCGTTGCCAGAACGTTCTTCTTTCTGACCATACCAGCATAAAACAAAGCCAATCCAGGAATAGTCATTAATAAAACCAATGCTGCACTGATTAGCATCCATGCTGTATCCCCTGTATCCAACGTTGGTGAAACAACCGTAGCGCCATAAGCATGCATGGGCATTATACCAAGCAACCCCATTAGAAAATAATTTCTTAGCCGCAAAACAGTTAAAATTCTGCCCCCCATAGACAAAAATCCCCTTCTAAAATACGATGTATGAAAAATATAAAATCCTCAAACAGTCCAAAATGATAATTATACATCAATAAATAGTTCATTCTTGATATATAATTTTTAATCTAAACACGAAACTGTGATTGTTGGTAATATTTTTTTGCCAAATCAATATAAAAAATAAATCTGTTTCTTAAAAATGACATATTATATAAACTGAAAACAAAGTAATAATATATGTAATCTTTATCTTAGGATTTTTTGAAAATAAATTTTGCGAGGCTTTATTAATGAGTGATTCTTTATCGCGTTATCCAAATCCCATTATTCCAAAACAAAACGCCATGAATAATCCACGCAATACACTTGCCAGTGGTCCAGATAGTCATGAAATCAATCTGGATGCTTTATGGATAAAAATAATCGACGAAAGCCGTGCTTGTTGTGACCCTTTATTAGCCAGCTTTTTTAATGCGTGCGTTCATCGCCACCCTAATTTTTCCGCAGCATTGGCGGATATTATCGGACGCAAATTAGGCGATACTTCGATTTCCCCATCAGCACTGACGCACCTGATCCAAGAAACCTATCAACAGAGCCCTCCCTTGGTCTCTGTCGCAGCGGCGGATTTAATTGCGGTCATGATGCGTGATGCCGCTTGTAATAATTTAGTAACGCCTTTTTTATTTTTTAAAGGATTTCATTCAATCCAAGCCCACCGCATTGCCCATTGGTTATGGAGACAAGAGCGTCCTTTCCTTGCCTTGCATATGCAAAGCCGTATTTCCGAAGTCTTTGCGGTGGATATTCACCCCGCTGCAAGACTGGGTCAACGGGTTATGATTGACCATGCCACAGGTGTCGTCATTGGGGAAACGGCTGTCATCGAAGACGATGTTTCTATTTTACAAGCCGTTACATTGGGTGGTACCGGCAAGGTCGAACAAGATCGCCATCCAAAAGTACGCCGTGGTGTCTTAATTGGCGCTGGTGCCAAAGTTCTGGGCAACGTAGAAATCGGCGAAGGGGCAAAAATCGGCGCTGGTTCGATTGTATTGGAAAATGTCTTGCCTTATACCACAGTCGTCGGCAACCCCGCCCGCCCTGTTGGTGTCAAACACAAAGACTTGCCTGGAATCTCAATGGATCTTTCTCTACCGCCGATTGATTATGTAATTTAACATTATCATGTTGCAAAAGGGTAAGATATAAAAATTTTATATTCTTAGTCTTTTGCATATTAAAAGTCATATTCTTTTAATATGTGATTAAACAATGTTAAATGATATTTCCAACCTAGCGCATCAGACATATAGAACTACAACCCATGTTTGCAAGAATTATATATTTCGGTTAAATTAAGTATCGAAAAAATTTTTGAATATAATCAGCATTTCTATATGATTGAATTAGGGATTACAGGTAATGGTTATATGCCCGTTATTGCCCCCATTTCCAAAGAACCTTAATCTTAGATCAAAAACGATTAGGAGGAGATATGTCCCACCTTAAATATGACTTTGATGATTATCATTTTGGATATGACGACTATTTATATCAATTTAGAAAACTTCTTGATGCCAAACCTTCTATGAAGGATAACGATATTAATTGGGACGAAAACTGGCTAACTCGTTATAATTACTTGCTTAAGGTTCCTAAAAACCACACCAAGAAGTTCTTTATGACTATCCACATGAAATATTGTTAATTGTTCGCAGCATCCCCCCTAACGAAGAAATCGATAACGAGAATAATAGACAATTCAATGATATCAATTCCCCATTATTCCAACATTATCTAAAGTATCGCTCTTAACAAAACCTATAACGTAGATCGTATCAAAACCAACACTATTTAAAGCTGCATACTCTAAAAAAAATTATATATATCTCACTTTACCCCATTGATCGGCAAAAATTTAAACATGGGTGCTTCTTTGAACGATGCAGTGGCGTTACCAGAGAAGATATTGGTTTGGTCTTTGCCAAGGTCTAATTTTTTGACTTTGCCAGTTTTTTCCGAGAAATCGACTTGATCTAAATCAACCCAGAATATATTGGGTGTTAATGCGGATTCAAAGTAATAGCGTTTATTTTGCTGATCCGCCAACGTGCGCCATCGTGTCGAGGAAATATTGGGTTCGTTTTCTGTATTAATACCAAACGGCACAGACGCATTGCGAATCACACTAAATACGCTTGCCACAGCAGTCCGATTATCAAGTTTTTTGGGAATAGCATTAATATAAAAAGAAGCCCTAGCAAAACGATCCGCAGCACGATTGGTGCCTGGCAACATGACCGTTCCCCCAATGGATTTCCAGTAAGCATCCAACGCTAATTGCTGGTCAAATACGGGCGAGTTCGTCAGCACTTGGTATTTACGATTATGGTGAATGATTTGTTTGCCATCAATATATTCGATAATCGCACTGTCGCCCGTTGGATCAGAGATAGACATATGTAAAGTCGCCATTCTTTTCTCACCTGGAACAGCATCGGTGATGACGGTAAATGGTTCTTTTTCCAATGCTGCAACAGCTTCATCAACGGTGGAAAAATTATCCAATACATATTGCCCCCATACAGAAAGAGACAATGTCGGTTTATCCTTGACAGGCGTGGGGTAAACGGACTCTACCAACCACAACATATTCACATCCAGACCTTTTTCATTCATACCGTCTGTGGTGGCAATGTCATATCCTGTGGCAATTACGCTGCCATATTTAGATTTCCAATGAATTGTATTTTCACCCGTGGCACCGTCTCGATTCATTCCTCGAGGTAAAATCCATAAATTCGTTCCAACATCGCGTTTCCAATCCATAGATCGTGCGGTAATGACTTGTTTATTATCACCTAAATAGACTGCCCTAGTGCAAGCCAAGCTGGTCGAAGAAAATAAACAAGTCCCTGCAATAATAGCATTCAGCAATTGACGCATGATCTATAACCCTATTCCCAACATAATTATTCATATAAGATAATCAAAAAACAATAAGATTACAATATTATTCTGGGATAAATTGTTCCAGCTCGTCCAGTCTTTTGGAAACAAAATCAATATCCAATATATTCACCCATGCGCTAAGATGATCTGGCTGGTTATGATCCACGCCTGTATCGAATTTATCCGCCCAATATCGTAATTGACCTTGCAAAGACATTGTCAGGAAACAAGGATTATCATGATGACTGGGGATTAATTCATAAATGATTGTATTGGGTTTACAAAAAGCAATATTTGACAATCCAGCCCCCAGTAATGCCACAACGATTTTCGCATGCTGAAAGATCACAATCTGTTCATCAATACTATATTTTTCCGGATCAAGGATAAAATATCCCTTTGCCTTTAATAACGCAATTAAATCGCCTTCATTGCTGAGATGGCGGTGCTCTTTATTGGCACGGCTGATATAAATCTTATCATGACATAATTCAGAGGTTACAGGAATTTTTACATTCCCAACCATTATTTCATAGGCTTTGACCGACAATTTAGACTCAATAAAATCCGCCTCACCCGTTGCCAGTTCATAATAAATCAATGATGAAAAGAAATATTGTCTGTCTTTTTCCACTTGGAGACATTGGGATAATTTTATTCCCAACAACTCCAAAGTGCGCTGTTGCCAAGAGGTTAACGCCATCGGGATTAAATATTTACCCTCTATCCCCGATTGTTTCGCCGCATAAAACGCAGGGATCGCATGAGCCAACCAATGAAAATAATTCCCTTCCCAATGGTCAAAACAACAAAAAACAGGTTCTTGATCTTCGTAAATAATCAGATTTTCAGAACGAACAGACAAAGATTTCAGTAGATCGCCATTAATAAAATGGCTGCTATTCACAATTGTTTTATTGTCTTTGAAAAAAACTTTGTAATAAACGTCTAAAACAATTTCTGGTAATTGATAATAATATATTGGTTTAGCAGCACTTTTCCAACCAGAAAATGGATAATAATGCTGATTTGACAAACGCTCAACACCAACCCATGTCAGGCGACCATCACATAAATCACAAAATTCAATTTCAACCTGCTTTTGCGCAACGTCCGCAAGGTATAAATCTTTGGGTTCTGATATTACTTCCGCCTTTAGTTCCATAAAATCTTCCTGCTTGCTAAACTGCTTTTTAATTGCAGAAAAAAATGAATTCAATCCCATTAATTTATACCTAAATGATTTCAACGAATATTAAAAGAAATGACGTGTGATCTCATATAAAGCAATCGCTCCAGCCACAGAGACATTCAAACTATCAATATCGCCCGTCATCCGTAGGCTGGCAATTTCATCACAATTTTTTTTGGTCAACTGTCTGATCCCTGCACCCTCTGCACCCAAGACCAAGACAACGCGGCGTTTTACAAAATCAGCACCATTCAGCAAATTGCCATGTGCATCCAATCCAACCACCCATAATCCAGACTCTTTTAATTTAATCAATTCACGGGAAAGATTAACCGCACGCATAATGGGAATAGTGTCCAACCCACCAGAAGCTGCCTTGGCCATAACACCACTTTCATCAGGAGAGTGACGATCTTGTAAAATCACCCCAGCCGCACCAAAAGCCACCGCAGAACGTAAAATAGCCCCAATATTCCGAGGGTCGGTAACTTGATCCAACATTAAAATAGGACCTTCACGTTCCAACATATCCTCTATACTGGCGCTGCCCAACGGCATGACATGCAACGCAATTCCTTGATGCACTGCCTCCTTGCCACAGATTTGATCCAATACAGGACGTTCAACAATTTCATGTCCTATTTTAAGCGGTGTATCCAATTTTGAAATTACAGTGTCATACGCATCAGACGTTGCCACCAAACGCATTTTTTGACGTTTACGATTGGATAATGCCGCTTGTACTGCATGTTGCCCATACAACCAAAAACCACCCTTTATAGTATAATTCGCATTGTTATTTGTGTTAGGACGAGGTCTTCTATTCATGGATCATCAATCTTTAAAGTTATTAAAAAACAGACTTTATAAAAAAAAACGAAAATTCTCCAGTGAAAAGTTATTTATCTTGTTGACAATTGCTTAACAAACCTGTTATTAACCTCCTATCTTATTTACGGAGGGGTGCCCGAGTGGCTAAAGGGGGCGGACTGTAAATCCGCTGACGTACGTCTACGTTGGTTCGAATCCAACCCCCTCCACCATCCATATTGTCCAGTATGTTGATTTTATTTCCCATAATAAATTTATTATTTATCTCTAATCATTGCTATGGTTAATTGTTACTTTAGTCAACATAATTAAATTTGAACAATATTAATCACACCTACTTATTACATATTTAAGAAATCAACGTTTTTTAAAAAATGATATTTTTCTACTGGTTCTTAAACTAATATTATTCACAAGACCAACTATCTTTTCTTTTTAGATTCTGATTCTTGATTCTTTTAAAAAGACAAATTCAATACAAGGCTTGATCTTACTGCATTCTATTAACGATAATCGTACGATTTGCGTTCAAATTTCCTCCCACCTATTCTCTATAATAGAATTTTTAAAAATTATACATAGAGTTACTAACAAAGTTATCCACAGATTTTTTCAAAAATAATATTGTTTTAAATGCAGAGCAAAAACGTCTATTTCTGTAGATATTATGGTCTTGTCGCAAATATTGAATGGTGCTGTGATTAGCCATAAAGCTAGCTAATTTAGACGGGTATATTATTATTTAAACCGAATATGCTTTGAATGAGTTTTATTTGTTCGTTGATTGTCCATTTTCCTTTAAAGCCCAGTCCTTTTTTTATCCAGAGAATGGCCTCATATCCTTTGAGTGTTTTCCTTGCGGTATGAAAAGACTGAAAGCAACCATTCTTTGGGATAATTCTCTTTACTCTAAAATGATCATTTTCTATTCCCTGTTGTAAAGATTTCTTTGTTTCATGAACGCAGTGATTGGCAAGGATATGCTCACTCTTCATGGTCTGTATGGTTTTTGGAAAAGGAGATGCTTTATCTGTTCCAATATGGGTTGGAGCGAATAGACCATCTTTTTTAAACGCCTTTCTAAAGAAACGTTGTGCTGCTTTGATATTTCTTTTAGCTGTTAATAAGAAATCAATAGCAGTTCCATTCTTATCAATGGCTCTATATAGATACTTCCACTGACCTTTTACTTTGATATAGGTTTCATCAATCCTCACCTCACCACAATGGGGTTTTCTATAGCTTCTCAAACGTTTTTCTAATAGAGGAGCATAGCGTAATACCCAACGGTTTAACGTGCTATGATCTATATTTATCCCACGTTCTAAAAACAATTCCTCAATGTCTCGATAGCTAAGACAATAGCGTAAATACCAGTTTACCGCTTGGATAATCATCAACCCACTAAAGTGGCGACCTTTAAAATCATCCTTAGATCTTAATATAAGCTTGCTATAGATACCAATAGACATAAATCGTTCCTAAAATATAAATACTCACTCCATTTCTACATCATACTAAAATACATAATTAAATTTGCGACAAGACCGTATAATCTCATGATATAAGATGGGTTTTATAGTGGGTTATAATATGAGTCGCATACCAGCTGGTCAATTAACTATTCGCAAGATTGATGGTCTCGAGGATGGCGTTCATGGTGATGGTGGAAACCTTTATTTAACCATCAAAGGGCAAGCGCGTCATTGGACAGTGCGTTATTTTAGTCCAACCACCAATAAACGTCGTGAGATCGGTATAGGATCAGCTTACATCCTGACTCTAGCCAAAGCACGCCAGATCGCTGTTGATATACGCAGGCAAATTGCAGAGGGCATTGACCCTTTGGAACTCAAAGCCAAAGCAAAGCATCAAAAGCAAATACCACATTTTGCAGAATTAGCCGAACGCTATATCGAAGAACAACAAGCAGGCTGGAAAGATCCCAGATCCGCCCCCATTTGGAGAAGCTCTTTATCCCGCATTGCTTACCCTGTCATTGGCAGTAAAATCGTCTCATCTATTGACACGGATGATATTCTTGCTGTGTTAAAACCCATTTGGACAACCAAGACAGAAACGGCCGATCGGGTTCGTGGTCGAATAGAACGTATTTTAGATTATGCAACAACGCATCACTGGCGTGAAGGGGATAATCCAGCACGTTGGAAAGGGCATTTATCCAATATCCTTCCTAAGCCCTCCTCAGTAGCTAAAGTCCAACATCATGCAGCCATTGAATGGCAAAAGATCCAACCTGTGATTGTTAACTTGCAAAAATCTGATGGCATCAGTGCGTTGGCTGTGCAATTCTTATGTTTATGTGCATCTCGTTCCAGTGAAGTGCGTTTTGCACGGTGGGAGGAAATTGATTGTGATCAAGCCATTTGGACAATTCCAGCCAATCGTATGAAGACAGGGAAAGAACACCGCGTGCCTCTATCACACCAAGCCATAAAGATTTTAAAGACAGTTGAAGCATTTAAAAAAGATAGTAAGAGTTTTATCTTTCCTAGTATTAAAACGAACAAAGGATTATCTGACGTTGCCTTATCCAAAGCTTTGCATTTGGCTGCTAATACCAAAGAAGTCACCATTCACGGATTAAGATCAACTTTTCGGGATTGGTGTGGAGAAGCCACCAGTTGGCCAAGAGACGTGGCAGAAATGGCATTGGCTCATACGATTGCCAATAAAGTAGAAGCCGCCTATCGTCGTGGCGATCTATTTGCCAAAAGACGCGACATGATGCAACAATGGGCTGAGTATTGTTATCAGGAAAGTTAAATGTCAAAGACACGTAAAAAATTCCTTAGACGTATATACAGATATTCATATCAAAAGGGCGCGGCATGGCCTTTTTATTTTGAATTACAGATTCATAATCCAAAGGGAAACCCAAAAACCGATATATGGGAGATTATTCATGAAGATTTTGAAGAACCTGTCATTACAGTCGATGAAGTGAATCGATGGTTTACCAAGTCTTTTTTTGAACTTACGTTAAATGAAACAGAATTATTTACAAAAAAGTTGAACATTTTACGCGTTACAAAACCTATTTATACAATGCCTGTATATGAACCTATGCGTCAAGTTATCCATCTTTATCAAAAATTATGGGATAGCTTACCCGATACAATCAATTTCTTAGATGAAAAAGCTACTATTTTTAATGATAATATAGATCAAATGAAAGATATTGTTTTTTTATCTACTCATTGCAAAGCTATTCTACAATTAATTAATTCTTTAAAACAAAATGCTTATCTTATTGATGAACCATCATTAAAATATCAATCAGCAACCAACTTTAAAATATCAATCAGCAACCAACTTTTGGCATATTGATACGGTTTTTATTGCTCAAGAAATACTACATTTTGCAGAAACTAGAAATTTAAAGTTTAGTTTTAAACAAGCAAATTCTATTTTTATTCAGCTGATCCATTATATTTTAAAAAGAGTTGGAATACGTTGCGTCAGTCAATCTGCCATTGTGCAAGCATTAAACCGTTTTAAATCAGAAAAAGAATATAAAAAAATGATTAAATATGCACCTGATTAATCGTCATTCATTTAATTTTTATTAACAAGATAGTGTAATTCTTCGTCACTCATCTCTTGTATTTTCTTCATTTGATGGATATTGGCATTTACTTCATTTAATCGTGCATGTAGATAAGGTGCAGCTCCTTTGGCAGCTTCTAAGGCTAGTTTATAATCTTCACTTTCATAGGCTTGATTCATAATCTTTAGAATGATTTCTAATGGGCTTTGAAAATCTTCTTTGTCCATGATGGCTTGGACAGTTGATAAAGAGATTTTATGAGTTGATCCTTTTTTACGTCCTGATCCGTCTCTATATCCACCACGCATTTTTTATTCTTGCCTCTTTTATTGATTAATTTGATTATTTTTCAATGTGACACTCTTTATGATCAGCATTAACAAACTCAACTTTAATGGATTGCTCATCTCTGTTGGATTGTGAATTAAGTTCAACTTTATCACCATATATTTTTGGTAACATCTTACTTAATCGCCATTTCATCGTATCAATCTGTAAACGTGCTTGTTGGATTTGGATCATGCTTTGCATAGGCTGACGAATAATCTCATCCATCTCATCAAAGAATTGATCTGCCTGCATCATTCTTGCTTGTGTGTATTGGTCGGAAAACGCTTTATTACTTTGTAACCAACTATAAATTGTATCGCGATTAGGTAAAGAATCATCTTTACAAATTTGACGCAAACTTTCTCCGTCAACGATTCTCTGACAAATATGATCTATTATGTCTTTTGTATAGATTGAAGGTCGTGCCATTTAATAAAAAACCAATAATAACGTTATATATCAATATATTATTATAAAATATTTTTCCAAAAAGTACAAGATTTTAAAAGCCCAGTACATTTTTAAAAAAAGTTGTACTGGGGGCAAAGGCTAATATTTATGATTATTAGTTATCTCCATTTAACATATACAACTTGGAGATTGTCGATTATGACACAACCAACACTTTACCACCCGATGTCTTTACTAAGCATCAAAGATACTTGTGCATATTTAAGCACTTCACGGGCAAATCTGTATCGCTTATTACAAGCTGGCAAGTTAGAAGCCATTAAGATGGGGCGCAATACTCGTATCCCTTATGCCTCTATTGAAGCCTATATTCATAGCTTACCCAAACTTCATGATCATTCCTCTACTCAACGTAAAGGAGTGTAATCATGAGTGTTTATGTCAAAACAAATAGCTTCAGAGCTACCCCTCATCAATCTTTGATCAACTATAAAGCCATCAAAGAACAGGCAAGGATCAATAGTCATTCTTTATTGAGACAATGGCTACCTAATGGGATCATTAAAGCCCATGAATATATTGCTTTAAATCCCACGCGCAATGATCAGCATTTAGGATCTTTTCGAATTAACATGCGTTCAGGACAATGGGCAGATTTTGCAACCTCTGATCGCGGTGGGGATTTAATTGCATTACTGGCTTATTTAGATCATTCCACTCAAAGCCAAGCAGCACGTAAAATCTCTTCCCTTTTTGGATTGGAGGTTCATCATGTTGGATAAAGTCAACTCATCTTCAACTTGTGTAGAGCAAGAACTGATCTGGGAACCTATCATTCCAGCACCAAACGAACCCAATAAACCATCATTTGCATCCAGTATGTGGGTTTATCGTGATGCGAACAATAACCCATTAATGGCAAGATTGCGCATTAAAAAAAGTCATGTGAAGAAAGACTTCTTACCCATGACGTATGGACACCGTGTATGGATTGATAAGCATGGAAATAAGCAAGATCAAACCAAGTGGCACTTTAAAGAACCCAATTCAGTGTTGCCATTATATGGGTTGGAGATCCTTACACAGCGTCCAACTGATCCCATCCTTATCGTTGAAGGGGAAAAGACAGCCGATGCCGCTCGGATTTTATTCCCTGATTATGTGGTGATGACCTCACAAGGAGGCAGTCACGGAGCCAGTCGCAATGATTGGTCAGTGTTAAAAGATAAATCCATCATCATTTGGCCAGATCACGATCAAGCAGGGGAAGATTATGCAAAAAATCTTATTGAAATTTTATATGAGATTGGTATTCAATTCCTTCGCAAAGTCGCTTTACCAACAGATTTACCCAATGGATGGGATCTGGCTAATCCTGTTCCTCAAGATTGTTTAAAGAGTAATCAAAAAGAACACGACTATTTAACGCATTTACTGAATAATGCTCAGCCGATCGAAAAACCCATCAAGATCATGATGCCCTCTGGTTATAAATTCTATAAAGATGGATTATATTATACCAATCCTTCTAAAGATGATGCTTTACCGGTTAAAATCTGTGACCCCTTTACGATCTTAGGTGCCACAGAGGATAAACACGGTGCTAATTGTGGGTTATATATTGCGTGGATCAATCAGAACTCAGGTACAGAGCATACATATTCTATTCCACGTAGTTTAATCCATTCTAATGGTAATGAGATTCCTGCCACCTTAGAGGGGAAAGGATTGGCATGCCTTATTGCTGGACGGAAATTGTTATTGAACTTTATCAGTCAAGTAAGAATCAATATCCTATTACGGAGCACTCATAAAACAGGCTGGCATCATTTAAATAACCAAGCTTTGTTTATGATGCCGAATGGGAAGGTTATAGGGTCATCATCACAAACTAATAGTAGCTTAATCCTACAAACGGGGAATATCCATCAAGGGCAATGCTTTACCCAATCTGGTAGCTTATCAGACTGGCAAGAACAGATCGGACGGTATTTGGTTGGTAATTCTCGATTACTCTTCTTTGCCTGTGCTTCTTTGGCAGGAAGTTTACTGGAGATCACTTATATTTCTGGGGGTGGATTACATCTAATCGGTAAAAGCCAATCAGGGAAAAGCACAGCGTTATTTGTTGCAGCCTCTATCTGGGGGAAAGGTGCCAGAGATGGACAAGTCAGAAGCTGGCGACATACAGGCAATGGATTAGAAGGTATTGCCAATGAAACGTCTGATTTATGTTTAATCTTAGATGAGTTTGGAGAAGCCTCAGCCAAAGAGATTGGGGATATTATTTATATGCTGGCCAATGGAATTGGTAAAGGCAGAGCCAATCAATTGGGTAATGCACGTTCTGTAAAAACATGGCGATCCATCTTCTTATCCTCTGGAGAAGTGATGTTAGATCAAAAGATGGGAGAAGATCAGAGATCCAGTAAAATGGGGCAGAAAGTCAGATTTATGGAAATCCCAGCCGATGCTGGGGCAAATATGGGGTTATTTGAAGATATCCATGAATTTAAAGAAGCTGGATTATTCGCATCTTACCTACAAACGCAATCAGCCAAATTCTATGGCACGGTTGGGCTGGCTTTTATTGAATCTTTATGTAAAGCACGTCAAAACAATGAGGAAGGCTTTAAACAACAACTCATACAAGCCATAGAACAACGCACACAAGCACTTTTATCAAAGAACACAACCAGCAAAGATGGTGCGATCAGAACCATTGCACAGCGTTGCGCCTTGATTGAACAAGCAGGATTACTAGCCATTGAGTATGGAATATTCCCATTTGATCAAAATATGATTATTCAAAGCACTGAACAATGCTTTAAAGACTGGATCAATCACAACCCCAATCTGCAAGAACATGAAGAAAAACAAATGATCCTGCATATCAAACATTATCTCGAAACGCATGGAGCCAATCGGTTTATTGATATGACGTTCGCAGATACCGACAGAACGCCCCACCGCGTTGGGTATAAAAAGAAAAATACCAACGGCGTGTTCGATTATTTAATCCTTGCGCAAAATTGGGAAAAGGACATGTGTAAAGGATTTAATGCAAAAGAGGTGGCAAAAGCACTCATGAAAACTGACTTATTAGAACAAAAAGAAGGCGTGCGACCGAACTATAAACTTACTATTCCTAGTATAGGATTAACACGTATTTATCACATTAAGGCCAGCATTATGGAGTATGAATAAACAAAAATAAAACCTAAAAAAAACACTGGGGAACGTGGGGAAGCTGGGGAATGAGCAGAATACAGCCATTAATTCCTTCCCCAGTAAAAATATGCATTGGGGAGCACTGGGGAAGAAAAAACTAAATAAAAAACATTATAAATCAATATGTTATAAAACACTCCCCACGCTCCCCAGCTTCCCCAAGGAAAAATGAAGGGTTTTTTACTCATGTTTATTTTAGAAATTACCCTTAATTATAGAATTGAGTTTTTGTAGCCTCTCAGTCATATAATTACACGTATCATAAGAAACAACAGAACGAATATCATTTAATGCTTTATCTGGAATTTGTGGATGTTCATTATGTGCAATTTTTCTAAATGCTTTTTGGATCATATTTGATGTGCTTTGATCTAATGTAGATGTTGTTGAATTATCCATCAACGCTAAACTATCACTTGAATATTTATTGTTTGCATTATAAGCAATAACCATTTCAACAAGTTCAATAAACTTACCAATGTTTAATTCAATAGGGTTAAAGTTATAATCTCTATCAATTGTATAATCTTCTAGATATAATTTAACTCCCACACAAACAGGCACAGATTTTTGATCTGTTGATTTTATTTTAAGATTTATAAAATATACAGATAATGCTCTAAGATCACTATTTTTAGAACAAAACAAATCTGTACTTGAGCCTTTATTGTAATTACTACATTTAACCAAAGAATTATCATTAAAATCAACAATAGGCGGCTCTGCATGAGATGAGTTGAATAAAGTTATATTAATTAAACATATTAATACAAAGGATGCATATTTAATATAATTAAATTTTTGCTTTTTATACATTGTCATTTTCCTTTAATATTTTGATTAATAATTTAAAGACAAACAGTAAAAAATAACAATATAATTTTTTTTTAAATAAGCTAAAGTAATAATAATCATGTAACACAAATTTCAAACGGAGCCATCCCGTGACGACACCCTTACAAAACTTACTTGCACAATTCAGACTACAAACACAAACAAAACGTGACAAAGGAACCAGTTTTGAAAATCTAATGGTGCAATATTTTAAAACAGAGCCTGCTTATAAAAGTATCTATAAAGACGTTCTTTCTTATGCGAATTGGGTGGATCAGTATGGTGATGCATTAAATATCACTAATAAAAAAGATGCTGGTATTGATTTGGTTGGGGTGACGTTAGATGGAGAATATCATGCGATTCAATGTAAAAATTACAATCCTGATGAAACAATCAACAAAAGTGAAATAGATAGCTTTTTCACAGCATCAGGCAAGAAATACTTTACGCACCGTATCATTGTATCAACAACGGATAAATGGACTAAAAATGCCGAGGAAGCATTAGAAAACCAAAACCCACCTGTTTCTAAAATTGATTTACATTATTTAGAACAAAGTATAATTGATTGGTCAAAATACCAAAATCATGCCAAAACGATTTTAAAACCACAAAAGACATTAAGAGACCACCAACAAACTGCTCTTGATGCGGTGCAACATGGATTAAAAACCGCAGATCGTGGCAAGTTGATTATGGCCTGTGGCACAGGGAAAACCTTTACCTCACTAAAGATTGCTGAGGCGATGGCTGGTAAAGGCAAGATGGTTTTATTCTTAGTTCCCAGCCTATCTTTGCTTAGTCAAAGCCTAACCGAGTGGACGCAGGAAAGTGCTATTGAGATAAACAGCTTTGCTGTTTGTTCAGACAGAGATGTTGGCAAAAAACATACCCAAGAAGATGACAGTGTCATTGTAGGGATTAGTGACCTGCAATTCCCAGCGACTACCCATGCCAAGAGTTTAAAAAGAGCAATCACGGTGGCACGGCAAAAGCGCCCAGATGCCATGATAGTGGTTTTTTCGACCTATCATTCTATTGCCGTATTGCACGAGGCACAGACAGGAGAGCATGCGTTATCTGCTTTTGATTTGATTATTTGTGACGAAGCCCATCGCACCACGGGGGCAACGTATGATGGTGAAGAGGAATCTGCTTTTGTTCGCGTTCATGATAATGCGTTTATCAAAGGGAATAAACGATTATATATGACGGCAACACCACGGATTTATGCCGAGGATAGCAAGAAAAAAGCCAAAGATGATAATATTGTTATGTATTCGATGGATGATGTGCCGACTTATGGACAGGAACTTTACGTCATTACCTTTTCCCAAGCGGTGGCACGAGATTTATTGGTGGATTACAAAGTCATTGTTTTGGCGGTTGAAGAAAGTCATATCAACAGACGCTTACAAGGCCTACTAACAGATAATAACAATTCGTTAAAGGTGGATGATGCGGCCAAGATTGTGGGCTGTTGGAAGGCTTTATCTAAACAAGGTTTATTTGAAAAAGATCATGCGCTGAGCAATCCGATGCAACGGGCAGTGGCATTTTGTCAGGTAATTGAAAGCACCTATAAAGGCAAAGTCCATAAAGTTAGCTCTAAACTGATTGCAGAGATGTTTGGCAGTGTGGTTGAACAATATCAAGCTTATGAAACCAAAGAATTATTAAAAGAAAATCCTAATGCACCAATTGATCCTGCCTTAACCATGATTTGTGAGGCAGAACATGTAGATGGTGGGATGAATGCCAGTGAAAAAGAACAAAAGCTGGATTGGTTAAAAGCGGAAACACCAGAGAATACTTGTCGTATTTTATCCAATGTTCGATGCTTGTCTGAGGGGGTGGATGTTCCCGCCCTTGATGCGGTGTTATTTTTAACGCCTCGTTCCTCTCAAGTTGATGTGGTGCAATCGGTTGGGCGGGTGATGCGCAAAGCCCCAAATAAAGAATTGGGCTATGTGATTTTACCTGTGGTGATTCCTGCTGGTATAGAGGCGGATAAAGCGTTGGATAATAATCAGACCTATCGTGTGGTATGGCAAGTATTAAATGCACTGCGTTCGCATGATGATCGTTTTGATGCGATGATTAATAAGCTGGAATTTAACGGCACTGCCCCTGCAAAAATGGAAGTTATCGCAGTTGCAGACAAGATTGCAGCCAAAAAGCAAAAACAAACCAAAACACAGAAAATGGCAGGACAAGCCCGTGGGGGCAGTGCCATTGGTAATGCAGCCCCACCGCCCATCCAAGAAACCATGAGCTTTGAAGTTGGCGAAATTGAACGCGCGTTATATGCAAAAATTGTGAAAAAATGTGGTAATCGCCATCATTGGGAAGATTGGGCAAATGATATTTCCAAAATTGCCCAAACCCACATTGATCGGATTAAGTTGGTTTTGGAAAATCCAGAAAATACACAAGCCATCACGACTTTTAATGAATTTGCACGCGAATTACGTGATGATTTGAATAACAGCATCAGCGATGCAGAAATCGTTGAAATGCTGGCACAGCATTTAATTACGAAACCTGTCTTTGATGCGTTATTTGAGCATTATGAATTTACACAACATAATCCGATTTCCAAAGCGATGCAAAAGGTTCTAGATCAATTTGAAGAACAAAGCCTAGGAAAAGAACGCAATACATTGAACTCTTTTTATGAATCGGTGCAAATGCGTGCCAACGGAATTCATAATGCCGAGGGTAAACAACGCATTATTGTTGAACTTTACGATAAATTCTTTCGGAATGCTTTCCCCAGAATGACGGAAAGATTAGGCATTGTTTATACACCAATTGAGGTTGTGGACTTTATCATTCACAGTATTGAACATGTCTTAAAATCTGAATTTAACAGCAGCCTTGCCGAACCCAATGTACATATTTTAGATCCCTTTACAGGCACTGGCACCTTTATTACACGCTTGTTGCATAGTGGTATTATTCCACGTGACAAATTACCGCATAAATATACCAAAGAAATCCATGCGAACGAGATCGTGTTGTTGGCTTATTATATTGCCGCAATTAATATCGAGTCCACATATCACGGGATGATGACGCAACAAATTGATGGTCGCAACCCTAATGAAACAGAACAAGAAATTGAAAAAGCCTATATACCTTTTGCAGGGATATGCTTAACCGATACGTTTGAAATGACCGAGGACACGCAAAAAGACATTGAACATGATGTGTTACTCCGTGAAAATAATACACGGCGTTCACGTCAACAAAGCCTTGATATTCGCGTGATTATGGGCAACCCACCCTATTCCGCGGGGCAAGAATCAGCCAATGATAATAATGCCAATGTGGCCTATCCTTTGCTGGACGGACGTATTCGGGAAACTTATGCCAAATACTCCACCGCAACCAATAAAAATGCGTTATATGACAGCTATATTCGTGCCATTCGTTGGGCATCGGATCGTATCAAAGATTGTGGGGTGATTGGCTTTGTCACCAATGCCAGCTTTGTCGACAGCAATACCAGTGATGGATTAAGAAAATGTTTAACTGAAGAATTTAGTAGTTTGTATATTTTTCATTTTAAAGGAAATGCCAGAACGTCAGGAGAGCAAAGACGCAAAGAAGGAGGTAATATTTTTGATGCGGGTAGTCGTGCGCCAATTGCGATTTCAATTTTGGTTAAAAATCCTGAACAAAGCCAAAAGGGACAGATTTATTTCCATGATATTGGCGATTATTTAACCCGCACGCAAAAATTGGAAACCATTCAAGAATTCATCAATATAGAGAGCATTACCCAACAACAAGGCTGGGAAAGGATTCTTCCTGATGCGTTTAATGATTGGATCAATCAACGCGATCCTAATTTTGATCTTTATATCTCTATGGGCGATAAAAAAGATAAACAAGCCATCACAATCTTTGAAAATTATTCTCGTGGTGTAGCAACAAGCCGAGATGCATGGGTTTATAATGCTTCTCTGCAACAATTAACGGATCAAATACAACGCTCTATTAATTTTTATAATAATGAAGTTGATCGTTACCTTGCCCAACCCCAATCTGCGAAAATAACCAAACCAGAAAATTTTGTAATTTTTGATTCTACAAAATTTTCATGGGATTTTGCGAATAAACAAGATTTAGAAAAAGGAAAAAAATATCAATTCATTGAGGAATCTCTTTATCAAGCTTTATATCGTCCTTTTACGAAATCCTATTGTTATTTTAATAAAGATTTAAATAATAGACGTTACCAAATGCCTAGACTTTTCCCAACAGCACAAACGGATAACCGGGTGATTAGTGTAACAGGTCTTGGGGTTACGAAAGATTTTTCTTGTATAATGACTAACATTGTTCCTGATGTTCAATTACAAGCAAATGGGCAATGCTTCCCATTATATCTCTATGACACGACCTCCACCGATGATTTATTGGGCAATACCACCCCACAACGACGCGATGCCATTACCAACGAAGCCTTGGCACATTTCCAAGCTGCCTATCCCAATGAATCTTTTACAAAAGAGGATCTATTCTATTATATCTATGGCTTACTCCATTCCGAGGATTATCGCACGCGGTATAATGATAATTTAACCAAACAACTCCCTCGCATTCCTTGTGTGAAATCCTTTGCTGATTTTATGGATTTTTCCAAAGCAGGACGCGACTTGGCAGAATTACATATTCATTATGAAACGGTCGATTGCGATACAAGTGTGCAAATTGACGGCCTGACCATCACTCCCCAAGGGATCAAAGGCGGTAAAGATGATCATTTTTATGTCTCTGCCATGAAATTCATCAAAAAAGACATCAAAACCACGGTGATTTATAACAGTCATTACACCATTAAAAATATTCCAGAGCAGGCCTATGACTATATCGTCAACGGCAAACCAGCCCTTGAATGGATCATGGAACGCCAAAGCGTCACCACAGACAAAAAAACAGGTATCACTAATGATGCCAATGATTGGGCAATTCAAACCATGAACAATCCAAAATATCCGTTGGAGCTTTTCTTGCGTATCATCACCGTCAGCCTTAAAACCAACGAAATCGTCAGAACCCTGCCAAAACTGAAACTGTAACCCTACAAATACAAAACGCTGTCCATAAAATGACAGCGTTTATCGCTTGATAAGAATCTATTCAATCCATAAGATGGGTTTTATTATGGGTCAGATTTAATTTTTAAGGAAATATATAATAAAATCAATATGTTAATTAACATAAATGGCGGAGGGGATGGGATTCGAACCCACGGTACGACTTTCATCGTACAACGGTTTAGCAAACCGCCGCCTTCAGCCTCTCGGCCACCCCTCCGCAAGAAGAGTTGCTTAGTAACACGGCGTTTGCTCTGATATGGTTCTAATCGTTTATGAAGAAACTGTCAATTTCCTTTTTATATTTTTTTAAAATAATTATGTTTAAAGCTGTTTATTTATGATGAATTAAAACACTATCAAAAGATGACCTCGGCTTTACCTGTACTAATTCTATAATAAAGAGACATACTCTTCTCTTTTAAACGTCTAAACAAGAATATGCTCGATGATTATCTTGACCAATCGTTACCAAGACTAACGAAAATACAATTATTGCTGATTACGACATGATTATTAATGTTAGGATCAAAAATAAACTTGTTGCACCTAATGAGATTACCGCTATTTTTTTGATAAAATTCAAAATAAATTACCCGAACTGCAAGAGGAAAATGATCTTTTTGCTTTGGTTCAGAGAAATTATCAATTTATATAATATACTGATAACCCTAGCAAAATTGTTCAACTAGATGCTATCAAACAAGGCAGATAGGATATTTTGTCTTATCTGGTGCTCGAACATTTTTTATAAATCTTTGCTCACTTGTCCTAATTCTTTAAAGTTCAACCGTGCTTGATGAAGCGTTATTCTATTAGATCCACTATCTGCATCAGCTTGATCATTTTGTATAGGATCATCTTCCCAAAAACAGACAGAACAAATATCATAATTCCCATTACTGGGTTCAGCTCTGGTTAAAAAACTACAACAAGCGCATGGATATGTCATTTTGAACCTCTTAATACATTTTAACAAAAATTACTCAAATCTATTAACGACGTATTAAGAGGCTCTCAATTATCTTTTAAGATAATTGTTTTTTCAACAATTCATTGACAATGCCAGGGTTGGCTTTACCTTGCATTTCTTTCATGACTTGCCCAACAAAGAACCCAAATAATTTATCTTTACCAGATTTATATTGTTCAACTTTATCAGGATTAGCGGTCAAAATATCTGCAATCACTTTTTCAATTGCGCCCGTATCAGTAACTTGCTTTAACCCTTTGCGTTCCACAATATCCGCAGGCATATCGCCTGTTTCAACCATATCTTCAAAGACTTCTTTGGCAATTTTACCATTAATGGTGTTATCAGCAATCAAATCTAATAATGCACCCAATGCGTCTGCACTGACTGGACTTTCGTGGATTGTTAATCCTTGCTTGTTCAATACAGCAAACAGCTCACCCGTGACCCAATTGGATGCCATACGACCATCACGTCCTTTGGCAACTTGTTCAAAGAAATTCGCAATATCTTGTTCAGCAACCAATACATTTGCATCATAACGAGGTAATCCATATTCTGATTGGAAACGATTGCGTTTATCATCAGGCAATTCCGCCAAAGTTGATTTTAAATAATCAACATGAGATTGCTCGACAATCAAGGGCAATAAATCTGGATCAGGGAAATAACGATAATCGTGCGCGTTTTCTTTGCTGCGCATCGTGCGGGTTTCCCCACGAGCCACATCGAATAAACGGGTTTCTTGATCGACTTCACCGCCATTTTCGTAAATCTCAATATGACGTTTGGCTTCGATCTCAATTGCCTGCATCACATAACGAATAGAGTTGATATTTTTTAATTCACAACGCGTACGATACTCTTCACCAGGCTTACGCACAGACACATTCACGTCGGCACGCATAGAACCCTCTTCCATATTTCCATCACATGTGCCAAGATAACGCACAATCGCACGGATTTTACGAAGATAAGCCCCTGCTTCTTCTGGGGAACGCATATCAGGTTCACTGACGATTTCCATCAACGCCACGCCAGAACGGTTTAAATCCACAACCGTGTCTTTGGGTGTTAAATCATGAATGGATTTCCCTGCATCTTGTTCCAAATGCAAACGAGTAATCCCAATATTCTTAACCGAACCATCTTCTAGTTCAATTTCAATCGTGCCTTCCCCAACAATCGGAAACTCAAACTGAGAAATTTGATAGCCTTGAGGCAAATCCGCATAAAAATAATTCTTGCGATCAAAACGGCTCATCAAGTTAATTTTAGCATTTAACCCAAGTCCTGTACGAATGGCTTGATCCACACATTCACGGTTCAAAACGGGCAACATTCCAGGAAATGCAGCATCCACAAGGCTGACATGCATATTCGGGTCAGCACCGAAATGTGCTGATGCGCCAGAGAATAATTTGGCTTTACTGATGACTTGCGCGTGAACTTCCAACCCGATGACTACTTCCCAAGCACCCGTTGAACCTTCAATCATATAACTCATAGGGAACCTCCAGCAATAAGAGTGGGTTTATGGGTAAAGTTTGCTGCTTTTTCCATCGCAGAACCAACGGCAAACAACGTTTCCTCACCAAAAGGACGACCCAATAATTGTAATCCCAAAGGCAATCCCTGACTGCTTAATCCCGCAGGAAGTGCCAAACCAGGAACCCCAGCCATGCTGGCAGGAACCGTGAAGATATCATTCAAATACATTTGCACGGGATCTTCTTGATTTTCACCTTTGGCAAAAGCTGCAGTTGGAGCCGTTGGGGTTAACAACACGTCAACCTTATCAAACACATTCGTGAAATCTTGATAAATTAATTTACGTACTTTTTGCGCACGTAAATAATACGCATCATAATATCCCGCAGAAAGCACATAAGTGCCCATCAAGATACGACGTTTAACTTCGTCACCAAATCCTTCACCGCGTGTATTTGCATAAAGCTCATCCAAGCTGTTACCCACAACACGACGACCATAACGAACGCCATCGTAACGTGCTAGGTTTGAAGATGCTTCAGCAGGAGCAATAATGTAATAGGTTGCTAAACCATATTTGGTATGAGGTAATGAAACATCCACAATTTCACAACCTGCTTCTTTGAGCCAGTTAATCCCTTGCTGCCAAACGGCTTCTATTTCAGGGGACAAGCCAGGCGCACGATATTCCATTGGAATACCAACTTTCATACCTTTTAAAGAACGGTTACACGCTGCACGATAATCAGGCACTTCTTTATCTACAGAAGTACTGTCTTTTGGATCAAAACCAGCCATTGATTGCAACATAATTGCACAATCTTCAACGGATTTCCCCATTGGGCCAGCTTGATCGAGAGAACTTGCATAGGCAATAATCCCCCAACGGCTGCAACGACCATAAGTTGGTTTAATCCCCGTAATCCCACAATAAGCCGCAGGCTGACGAATAGAGCCACCCGTATCTGTTCCCGTTGCACCCATTGCCATTTGTGCAGCAACCGCAGCAGCAGAACCACCAGAAGATCCGCCAGGAACGAGGAATGTATCTTCACCCTTACGTTTCCATGGATTTTCCACCGCACCAAAGGCAGAGTTTAAATTTCCAGAACCCATTGCAAATTCATCAAGATTCACTTTGCCCAAAAATACAGCACCATCACGCAATAAATTAGCGGTGACTGTGCTTTCATAAGGAGGCACAAAATTTTCTAAAATACGGCTGGCTGCGGTGGTTTTAACGCCTTTGGTACAAAATAAATCTTTGATTGCCAAAGGAATACCCGTTAATGCAGGTGCATTCCCAGCAGCCAATTTTTTATCTGCTTCTTTGGCTTGTTGAGTTGCAGCGTCCGCAGTCACCGTAATATACGCATTGATACGATTATTTAATTGGTCTATCGCTTTGATATGCGCTTTGGTTAATTCCTCGGCACTAAATTTCTTTTGACGCAATCCATCGACTGCCTCGGTAATTTTCATTCCCGTTAACATTATTCAACCACCTTTGGCACAGCATAAAAATCAGCAATCCGTTCAGGAGCATTGGAAAGAACATCTTCTTTACAGTCCCCATCCGTCACAACATCTTCACGTAAACGCAACTGGGCAATTTCCGTGCCAACCATTGGCTGCACATCGGTAATATCAACTTCGTTTAATTGTTCCATCCAATTGATAATGCCACCCAAATCCGTGGCGTAAGTCGTCAACTCATCCTCTTTGACCGCCAAAGAAGAAAGTTTGGCAACACGTTGGACAATTTTCGTATCCAATATTTTATCCGTCAATTCAGCCCCCATCGTTTCAATAGTGCTTGAGTTTATAAATTTCAAAATTACTTTTATTCTATACCATAATATGAGATCAAAGAAATAAGGGTTATTAAAATTATTATAGAAGATACGAAAATGAATGAGTTAGCCCCATTATTGATGATCTTATTGATATGTATTTTGCCTTTTTTGATTTTCTTTGTACCCGTTCTTTATAATTTGATTTATTGTTTTACACAAACACCTCAAAAATCATTATTTAATACAAACTATAAAGGAAAAAAGCTATTTTGGGCGCATCTAATGATCTATTTATGGATCATTATTCTCCTCATAATCAATAGTACACTCTTATATCGCTCTGAATCTTGTATTCAAACAACCGACATTTTTATACCATCGCGTTATCCCTCGCATATTTCCTCAAATGATATTTCTTTAAAAATAACCATGAATATTGTTTTTGATATGGGTATTTTTTGCTGGGCTCCTTGGGTTTTGCTTTATCTACAAAAAAGACCGATTGCACCAATACGCAAACTATTTACTCAATTTTTATGGGTTCTGCTAGCGTTCACCATTATTTCTCTGATACTACATTATGATATATTACACATGAAAAAATACTAAACTCTTTATGAATATTTATGATTTTAATTCATTTATTAACCTAAAAAAATTATCGATAAACTGTTGGTCTGTGCTTTAATAACAAACAATCAATCATTAGAACCCACACCAATATAAACAACATAAAACAGACTATTCTTAGTTATTTTAACTGTGATAATTTTAAATTAAAGATATATAAATCATTTGGGTTGGATAAATATTGAGTAAAATTATCTCGTGGCACTGAAAGGGTAGAATGTAGCACGTTCGTCATACGTGTTTCATCGATAAATCCATGTAAACAAATGTGCCGAATAGGATGAATGCCAGCATCTTTGACATCTTTGCTCGTTAATAAATATTGTATTATATCAACATATCCAATCGAGTAATTTTCGGGTTTATTTACATCTGGATATCGAATAAGAATTTTGTGTAGATCAGAGGGCTGTATGGGGATATATTTGGCGTTAAAAACAGAATCTATATCAATCGAAAGGGACAAAAACAATTGAATTAATTGATAAAAATAAATATTACCATGATTACGATAGAGTTGAAAATATTCATATTTACTCATGGAAAAATACTGAACCAGATGCCCACCTGGCCCTACGTAATTCTTTACAGATTCTAAATTATTGACATTAACATAAGGGGTCAATTTCGCTTTTGCCAATGCCAATGTTTCCTCAAATGAACGATTATGAAAGTGAACATAAGCCAACCGAGTATCAAACTTTTTTTTAGAATTTCGAGCAGCAGGATGATGAAAACCATGATCTAAATACTGAATTGTATTGCGTGCAAAAAAACCTTTTGCAACACAAGTCGGTGAGAAAAAACCAACCTCACCTGGAACATTCAGATAAGATTCATGCATTAAAAACGCATCTTGAATCCCAACCAAACTTTGAAAATAATGATGGATTTCATCTTTGTTACATGATGGATACTCTTGTTGTAAGATAATAAATTCATCTATATCAATGGGAATAGCAAAATCATATGCTTCTTTTTTATCCCATTCCTTGATGATATTACCAATAATATCACCTTTATCTTCAAAATCTTTGCCAGTATCATACTGCCTTATCACATGACATCCAAGCACTTCATAAGAAGATAAAATCTCTTTTGTTTTTTCATTGGTCGATCCATTATCCAAAATATACAAATTCTCTATACCAAATAAATATGTATAATATTTGATCCATGCGTCTAATAAATAAGTTTCATTTTTCTGCATGGTAATACAACGGATATTGGGCATATTGACTCTCTAATCAAAGGATTTGAATGACACAAATTATAGATCAACAAAATGAACTTGCAAAATAATATATGTATAAATTGCTGGCATTCATCAATGATAACATGAATTATAAATGCTCTTTATATTCTTTACACCCATCCGCATTATGCAAATCACAAGATTGCTTGAAATACAATTTAGCTTTTTCTTTATCTACATCTGTTCCTGTGCCTGTTTCATACATATATCCCGCATTATAAGCCCCATCAGAATGACCATTTTTAGCCGCCGCCTTAAATAACTCTAATGCTTTATGATATTCAACAGCACCGCCTTCTCCTTGATAATAAATAAGTGCTAAATTATATTGGGCTTCTGGTACATTTTGTTCTGCTGCCCTTTTGTACCACAAGATTGCTTGTTGCATATCTTGTTTTACCCCCATGCCATGTTCGTACATATACCCAACATTGAAATCTGCTTTGGGCATATATTGAAATGCAGACATTTGATAATATTTCATTGCCTTCATATAGTCTTGGGGTGTTGCAACCCCCTGAAAATAAATTACACCAAGATTAAATTGCGATTGTGCGTCACCTTGATTGGCTGCTTGTTCAAAATATTGGATCGCTTTATGATAGTCTTTGGAAACCTTCTTGCCTTCTAAATATAACACGCCAAGGTTAAATTGAGCTTTGACATGTCCTAAATTTGCTTGTTTTTCCATGTCAGTCACATCCATAGAGGTATGGGAAACAATATCGGTCCTCGGTTTATTCGGAGAAACAATAATATTGGTTTGAGCGATGGCTATATGGACTGGAAAACATCCAAGCATCACAAATAATAACCGCCAAAAACACTTCATCTTTAGTACCTTTTATCACTGAAATCATAGAATTTTTTACAATATAACGCCAAAATAAGTGTTTGTAACAATTTCTTTTCCCTTCATAAATACAATTTATCTACTTTTCCTTTATTTAACAAAGTGATATAGATAATGTCATTTTTAAACCGTTGATTTTATGAAAAAATAATGATGAATATTTATCCCGCTACAGATCGCGAATTAGACGATATTTTAAGAATTCAAGATCTTTGTTACCATGAAATAGAACCAGAATCCCCAGAAGTCATGGCATCAAAACTCCATACCAGCCCTAATACATGTTTTGTTGCCAAAGATACTAACGGGGTCAGAGGATATTTGCTCTCTCTCCCTTCCAGTTTGGGAAACCCACCCCAATTACACAGCAATACACAAACCACAGAGCCTGATCCTAATTGTTTATATTTACATGATTTGGCAATTCACCCCAATGCCAGAGGGTTGGGAGTCGGTAAATTACTGATACAATATTTCGCAAAAACTGCTCTTGAAAAACAATTTCAACATGCGTCATTGATTTCAATTCAAAATTCAGTGCCCTTCTGGGAAAAATATGGATTTAAAGTCATTCCTCCTAATGCTTATTTACAAAAAAAGCTGAAAACATATGGAGATAATGCAACTTATATGGAATGTTTTTTACCAGATTACTATTCAATCACAGCGTAACATCAACCAACATATTTTAATCGGATTAGTTTGTTAAAGCACTTTCAAACGCACTTACATCAAATCCATGCTTGGGATGTTCGGGAATGGTGATAACGTTTAACCCCAACCTTTCTACTACTTGCCAAGCACCATAGAAAATTGTTTGTTGTAATAAGATACAATCACCTAGCTTGGTTAATGCTTGTAACGACAGATTTAGCGCATCCAACGCCCCAAAGGTAATCACAATATCTTCTGGCTGAGTGGAAATCCCATTTAAACTATACCGACTGGCAAGGATTTGTCGCCGTGGCAAAGAGCCAAGGGGCATACTATCTGTAATCAATAAACTATTGGATATTTTTGCATGTCGTGCAAGGATTCTCATAAAATAGGTATTGCACAATAATGAAAGCGACGGAAATGCTGATCCCTAGTGGAATAATATGATCTTGTTGCAGCTTTTTTAGATAATCGAATACCAATGAATTGATTTTAATATTCGTAGTTAACACAACTTTATTCGTGTATTCTGGGGGTATATTTATCCCCCAGATACATAATATCCAGATTTTGTTTCGTATAAACCATCCTTTTGCTTCCAATTCTTGATACGTGTTTAATATCGTCATCAAGCTATATCCAGAGCTGTGAGCCTGTGCTCTCAAAGAAGGTAACTTTTATGCGCAGCCCAAGACCCGCTTTCGATCAAGAATTGAATATTTTTAGCAAGCTGTTTAAATTTATACAGTGATCTCAACATCAAAAAAGCAAAAGTAGCACTATAATAATAACATACCTACATCCTTAGTGATAAAGGCTGTTCTTTGCCATCAATAATAGTACCCGAAAGCACTGCGCCACAATCCCCAAAGACAAGACCCCAGACAACCATAAAACAATAAACCATTGCCATTGTTTGAGTTGAATATTCTTTGTGCGATTAATGATACCCTTCATCATCTACCCCCACTTTATTTTTAAACACCCAATAGGTTAATATTGTATAAGCAATAATAATCGGCAATAAAATCCCAACACCAATCAAAGCAAATAATTGACTACTATGAGGCGCTGCTGCCTGCCACAACGTAACAGACGGTGGAATAATATTAGGCCATAGACTGATTAAAAACCCAGCATAGGTAATCAATACCAAACATAAAATATATAAAAAAGGTTGCTTGTCACACTGCGTCCGACATGCACGCAAAATAAGCCAAGAGAATAGCAATACTAAAACCGGCACTGGTGAAAGATATAATAAATTAGGCATTGTAAACCAGCGTGATGCAATCTCTGGATGAATAAAAGGCGTATATAAACTAACACCTACAAAAATGACCAATAATCCAATGAGTAATTTAGGCATTAAATGATACATGCTTTGTTGCAAATCTTCTTTAGTTTTTAAAATAAGCCATGCACATCCCAAAGCCGCATACATCATCACAACACCCACACCCGTAAACAAAGAAAACGGTGTTAACCAATCCAGAGGACCACCAGCATAGGCGTTATTGACCACATGTATCCCTTGGATATATGCGCCCAAAATAACCCCTTGGAAAAAACTGGCTAAGGTTGATCCCCAAATAAACGCCCAATCCCATAAATATTTACTGCGATGTGCTTTAAAGCGAAACTCAAAAGCCACCCCTCGGAAAATAAGAGAGACAAGCATTAGAATAATTGGAATATATAAAGCTGATAAAACCGTGGCATAGACCAATGGAAACGCTGCAAATAATCCAGCCCCTCCTAAAACCATCCATGTTTCGTTCCCATCCCAAACGGGGGCAACACTATTCATCATCACATCACGATGTTTATGATTTTTGATAAAAGGAAATAAAATCCCTATTCCCAAATCAAAACCATCCAAAACGATATAAATCAACACACCAAGCGCAATGATACTTGCCCAAATAATCGCTAAATCTATCATAATAGCTCTTCCTTATTATTCACTTTTGCAGATGGAGCATATAATGCGTATTCTTTGGGTCCTTGATTGATTAATTTAAAAATATAATATATGCCACTGCCAAAAACGACCGTGTAAACAATGACGAAAACAATCAAACTTAATCCGACTTGATCTGCAACAACCGTGTTTGAAAAACCATGTTCCGTGCGTAACATATTATAGACCACCCATGGTTGGCGACCAACTTCTGTGGTTACCCAACCTGACAGTAACGCAATATATCCTGTTGGTCCCATAAAGAGCGCAAAGTAACTGAACCATTTGCTGGTATATAATCGTTTTTTATACCGCAACCACAAGGCTGTGAATGACATTATAATCATCAAGAAGCACAACCCAACCATCAAGCGGAAACTCCAAAAAACAATCAAAGAATTGGGTCTATCTTGTGGTGGAAACTCTTTTAAGCCTTTAACCACCCCATTCCAATGGTGGGTTAAAATCAAACTGCCAACATAAGGAAGAGAAACAGTATAATAGTTTTTTTCTTGCTTCATATTTGGAATAGTAAATAAAATCAAAGCCATTGGATTGTCTGTATTTGTCTCCCAATGTGCCTCAATAGCTGCCAATTTAGCAGGCTGATATTTCAACGTATTTAGCCCTTGTGAATCGCCGAAATAAACCTGAGCACAAGAGGTAGCCAAAACCATCCACAACGCCATAGAAAATGCTTTTGTTGTCATTGGCGAGCGATGACCACGTAATAACTGCCATCCTGACGCGCCAACCACCAATAAGGAAGATACTAAAAAAGCCGCCGTTCCCATGTGAAGTAATCGATGGATAAAACTTGGGTTAAAGATAATTTGCCACCAATCATGGGGGACAATAATCCCATTTTCGACGCTAAATCCCTGAGGCGTTTGCATCCAACTGTTCGAGGACAAAATCCAAAACATTGAAATACATGTTCCCAATGCAACCATAAAAGTCGCCGTAAAATGGGCTTTGGGTCCAACGCGTCCCCATCCAAATAACATGATACCAAGAAAGCCCGCCTCTAAAAAGAACGCGCTTAACACTTCATAGGTTAACAAAGGTCCTGTGACACTTCCTGCAATACGGGAAAATTCGCTCCAATTCGTGCCGAATTGATACGCCATCACAATGCCCGACACAACCCCCATTCCAAACGCAACCGCGAATATCTTAGACCAATATTTAAACATGTCTAAATAAACTTGTTGCTTCGTTTGCAGCCACTTCCATTCAATAATCGCCAAAAAACAGGCTAAACCAATAGAAGTCGCTGGAAAAATGATATGAAACGAGACGGTAAATGCAAATTGTATCCGTGCCAATTCCAATGCTGTAAGACCAAAAAACATAATTCCACCTTATACACTTTGTTAATAAAAATACTGCACAAAGACTGTTAAGCATGTAATGATGCTAGTAAATAAAAAAATAAAATAAAAACCATAACAGATCATTAACAAGCTTATATATGGTAATCTGTTATACCATATATGACATCATTGCTATGTTATTTAACCTCACATCAATTTGATTGCTGCATTATAGCATCTTTATAGTTAAACCTCTATCAAAAAAACGTTTTTTGAGAATATATTGATGACCTCTTTTATCTTCTACCTCTTGGCTGCGTTTGCAGAAATTGCTGGATGTTTTTCCTTTTGGGCATGGGTGCGTTTGGGGAAAACCCCGTTATGGATCATACCAGGCACGTTCTCTTTGCTATTTTTCGCATGGATTTTAACAAAAATAGACGTGGATATGGCTGGTCGTGCCTATGCCATTTATGGTGGGATTTATATTATTTGCTCTTTGATCTGGTTATGGGCGGTCGAAGATACTCCACCCGATAAATGGGATATCACAGGCGCAATCATTTGTTTATTAGGAGCAAGTATTATTTTATTCGCTCCACGCTCATAACTGAATTTTATCGGCTTTATAGAGTTATTCTAAGGAAAACACGAAATGATATGCTAAACGCTATCAACATATCATTTCGAGCATACTATAAATTATATATTTATGGTTGTCCTATGATTGATCTTGCCACTGCTTCTGCCATTTTAATCCCATCAATCGCAGCAGACATGATCCCTCCTGCATAACCAGCCCCTTCGCCTGCGGGATATAAGCCTTGGGTATTAATACTGTTACCATTATCTTCTCTGGGAATACGAACAGGCGAAGAAGTGCGTGTTTCAACACCCGTCATCACCGCATCGGCAAAGCTAAAGCCAGATAATTTTCGGTTAAAGGAAGGTAAAGCCTCCTTAATCGCATCCACAACAAAATTTGGTAAAATATCAATCAGATTACTCGGGGTCACGCCTGGTTTATAAGAGGGAATGACATCCCCTAATGCCTTGGTTGCACGCCCTGCAAGGAAATCTTCTACCCGTTGAACTGGCGCCTTGTAATCCGATCCACCCAGGACAAAAGCCTTGCGTTCCAATGCTCTTTGAAAATCAATCCCTGCCAATGGATGATCTGGATAATCTTTTTGTGGGTCAACACTGACCACCAATGCCGCGTTGGCGTTGCGTTCCGCACGAGAATATTGGCTCATCCCATTCGTGACCACACCGCCTTCTTCTGAGGCTGCCGCAACCACCGTTCCCCCAGGACACATACAAAAAGAATAAACCCCGCGTTCATTCCCCGCATGATGCACCAATTTATAATCCGCTGCTCCGAGCTTTTTATGACCCGCTTGCGAACCAAAGCGCACTTGATCGATCATGGATTGAGGATGCTCTATCCGCACGCCCACAGAAAAAGGTTTTGCTTGAATAGCAACCCCATCTTTGTATAAAGAGCTCATCATATCTCTGGCACTATGTCCCGTAGCAAGGATTACATGACGACTGGCAATTTGTGTGCCATCGATTAATTGAACCCCCATAACTTGACGATCTTGATTCATTAAAATCGATTCAACATGCGCACTAAATTGATAGATTCCGCCCAAAGATTCAATTTCTGCACGAATTTGCTCAACCATACTGACCAATCGAAATGTGCCAATATGGGGTTTAGAAAGATATAAAATCTCTTCAGGCGCACCCGCTTTGACAAATTCGGTTAATACTTTATGCCCATAATGGTTTGGGTCGCTGATCTGTGTGTATAATTTACCATCCGAAAAAGTTCCTGCACCGCCTTCGCCATATTGAACGTTACTTTCTGGATTAAAATTTGATTTGCGCCAAAACGCAAATGTATCCACCGTACGTTCACGTACCGCTTTGCCTCGTTCCAAAATCAACGGACGCAACCCCATTTGTGCCAGCAAAAGCCCCGCCATAAATCCGCATGGACCCGCCCCAATCACAATCGGTCTTTGATAAGAAGACTGGTTGGATATTTTTTCACCAGCAGCACGATCCACGACAAATTGATACTGAACTGCGGGTGCTTTTTGAATATACTTATCTTGAGCATGGGCACGTAAATACGCTGCATCATCGACAACAACACAATCAATCGTGTAAACCAGTAGAATATGTCCCCGTTTACGCGCATCATACCCACGACGAACGATATGATATTCTTTAATATCTGTTAAAATTCGTTGTTTAAGTGCATTTTCAAGGTCTGCATCACTGTGATTAAGAGGAAGTTTTAGTTCTGTAATTCGAATCATCGGCTTTATTACTGTGAAAAAATATTTAAGAAAATAACAAGGTAAGATGTTTTCAGGATATACCCTATAAATAACATAGAAAACTATTTATATTTACCATCAAAATCAGTATATTAATACGAAAGTTAAATTCATTCTTCTGTATTACCCCTATTTATCAAATAAAATTAATCCTCATTACCAAGGATCGCCTGACATGTCCGATCATTCCCATCATCATCACGAACATGACCACCAGCATAATGACGACCATCATCATGGCTGCAACGATGGTCATTCGCATTCACACTCTCATGGACATCACCATGTTCCAAAATCCTTTGGCACAGCATTTGCCATTGGAATCACATTAAACCTGATTTACGTCATCGCCGAAGCGGCATGGGGGTTTTGGGGCAATTCTTTGGCATTATTGGCAGATGCCGGACATAATCTTTCTGATATTCTTGCGTTGGCATGCGCTTGGATTGCCGCCATTCTGGGAAAGAAAAAACCAACCGATAATTTTACCTATGGGTACCGCAGAACTTCAATTCTCGCGTCCCTGACCAATGCTGTGATCTTGCTGATTGTCACAGGTGGGATTATTCTGGAAGCCATTGAACGTATCCTGCACCCCGCCCCAGTTGCTGGGTGGACGGTGATTATTGTGGCGGCTATTGGTGTGGTTGTCAATGGTGTGACCGCAATGATGTTTGCTTCTGGACAAAAAGAAGATTTAAATATCAAAGGCGCTTTCTTGCACATGGCTTATGATGCGTTGCTTTCCTTGGCGGTGGTTGTTACGGGGATTATCATCCTCTTTACCAATTTTAATCTATTAGATCCGATTATCAGCCTTTTTGTTTCCGTTGTCATCATCATGGGAACATGGTCTTTGCTCAAAGATTCTGTGACGTTGGCGGTGGATGGTGTGCCAACCAATATTGATCGCAAAGAAGTCGAACAATATCTGCGTGAATTGCCCAGTATCGTTGATTTACATGATTTACATATATGGGCAATGAGCACCACTGAAACAGCATTGACCGTTCATTTGGTCAGTAATGTTGACCATCGTTTGGATGATTTCCTATCCGTGACTTCGCAGCAGCTCAAAGATCGGTTCAAAATTGGGCATACAACAATTCAAATCGAATTACAGCACGAAGCCGATGCTTGTCTGTTAGCCCTTGTAGAAGCCGTATGATCGTTTCATCATTATTGGCAAACATAAGATAGAAATCCCTCTCCATGATTTTTAAAGTTGTCCAAGACAAAAAAATACTATTCAGTATTGGCAGTATTATTATCAGTATCGTTGTATTTTCTTTAAAATACATGGCTTGGTACAGTACCAACAGCGTTGCATTCTATTCAGATATGCTTGAAACGCTGATTAATGTTGCTGCTGCGGTCTTAGGGTGTATTGCTTTGATCTTTTCATCTCGCCCTGCTGACCCACAACATCCCTATGGTCATCATAAAGCGGAATATATTTCTGCAGCTATCGAAGGATTATTGATATTAACCACTGCGGGATTAATTATATATGAATCCCTTGAGGCTTGGCAGCACCCCAAATTACCCTCTGCGCCTTTTATTGGAATATTCTTTAATGGAACGGCGGGTATCGTTAATTTAATCTGGTGCATTATTCTGATCAAAATTGGCAGAAAATATTGTTCCCCTACCCTGATTGCGGGAGGGGAACATATTTTATCTGACGTTTGGACAACATTTGGATTAATTAGTGGCTTTATTTTAATTCCTATTTTTCAATGGACCTTATTGGACGCAATCCTAGGGTTTTGTATCGCCATTAATGTTCTGCGCGTGGGGTTACATGTGATTATTGATTCTTTCAACGGGTTAATGGATCAAGCACCATCCACGCAAGTGGCAGAACATATCTATGAAATCATAAAATCAAATGCCCCCGAAGCATTGGAATTTCATATGGTGCGTTTTCGTCAAGTTGGTGCAATTACTTTTATTGATTTTCATTTGGTCGTTCCTGGCACAATGAATGTTTACCAAGCCCATGAAATTTGTGACCGTATAGAGGTTGCGCTTAAAAAAGCAATTGGTTGCATTTCAGTAAATATTCATGTTGAACCCGAAAATGAAGCAAAAGTAACGATTACAGAATAAAATAAGAGTAACTTTATGAAGATTTTATCTTTTTTTATTTTTTTATAATTAAAATATATATCTTTTGATAAAATTCGCATATTATACCGGCATTACTGAATCAAATTGGTTACAAATATGCAAATCTCTTCTCGTTGTGCAATCTTTCTTGACGCTGGGTATATTGAATATATCACACGACAAGAATTCCCAAATATACAAATCAACTATGAAAAATTAGTGACAGAAATCACTTCCGACCATTTTTTGTTCAGAACTTTTTACTATAATTGTTTGCCAAGTTTGGATTTTTCAACCGCTGAAGATGATAGAAATCTTTACGAAGGAAAGATGAATTTCTTTGAAGCATTGAAATTTCTTCCTCATTTTGAAGTACGGCTTGGTTTTTTATCTAAATATGAAGATCAAGAAAGCAACTCATTAAGCTTTCACCAAAAACGTGTCGATATCTTGATGGTTGTCGATATGATGCAACTTGCCTTAACCAAACAAATTGACCATCTAATCATTGCCACAGGGGATGGGGATTTAATCCCCGCAATCCAAGCAGTTAAACAAGCAGGTGTGTTGGTTACCTTATGGCATGGCTCTTTTCGTGGAAAAGCCGCTCCAAATAGAGAGCTTTTCCAAATTTGTGATGAACGGTACGAGCTTGGAAAAATCATCCATAAAATACAAAAACAGGATCGATAATTTACCTATAAAGCATCAGAGCCAATTATGCTGATGCTGCCAAATCAATAACTCCAATCACACCTTTTTCTGTACCGAAACACAATATATCCCCTGAACTGTTGAAATTCAAAGCAGTAATTGCACCAAAATCCTTGTCTTGTCCCAAAGTAATAGGTAGCACCTTTTCCCCGTCTGGACTGATTAATAAAACACTGCCATCAATAAAACCTGCCGCAAGTAAATCCGCATAAACAGAATGAAACCGCACGATCGTACAATATCCCCCAGGAATACCAGGTAATTCAACGGGTGGTTTTCCCATCGGTCCACCATCAAAAAATGGCCACATCACCACCGATTCAGCACCGCTGGTCGCCAACCATTTCCCATCATTGGAAAAACTCAAAGATTGAACCTTTACTGGGTACCCACTCATGCGCATATTATGCCCATCAGAAATACGCCACCCATGTAAATCATGATCTTGCATAGCGGTTACAATGGCTTCTTCTTGTGGATGTAACGCAACAACGAGATGACTGCCTTTCCAAACGAACTCTTTTATTTTTGCGCTTTCTTTGCCTGTTATAGACCATAAGGTTGTGCCGTTATAATAAGACGTTACCAGTTTTTGACCGTCTTTGTTAAAAACCACATCACTGACAGTGGATTCATGTTCTAATATCGTTATAGGGGCATCGAACTGATCTTGATAGACATGAACCTCTTTACCAACACTGAAAGCAAGGAGTGTACTAACGCCTGTCGCATCAAACCAAGTCACCATATGCTCCGCCCAACGTTTGGTTTTTACCAACAATTCAGGTTCTTTTCCCGGGACAATCCGCAAGATTTGATTATCGTCACCCGCAGTAATAAAGCCAGAAGGGGTCATATCTTGGGACAAGCATAAAATTCCCCCCTCATGAGGCTGCAACTTTTGCCACTTTTCAGGCTGTTGCAAATCTTTACGATCAACCAACCATAAATCCCCATCCGCCGTCGCAAAAGCAATATATTGACCATCTTGAGAATGAACACAATCAATTATATTCCCTTCAACCTCTTTAAATTTCCCACGACTGTCAATTAATTGCAGGGGTGTCTTCATGATATTTAATCTCTTTCAATTCAAGTAGCAAAATTTTGATCTAGAAAATAACGGATATGGTTAAGAGTTAAACTTACTTAACATCTGGTCTATCGTCAATTTTGTTTCTTGGGATAATTTGTGGTAAACCATTATGAATTGTGCTAAAAAATCATTTTCTGTATATAAAAACACCAAAGGAAATTCTAACACATCTGCCAGCTTTTAGGCGGTTTCGATATCGACCTTATGCACGCCTTTTTTTTCATATCGATTAACTCGGGGAATGGCGACGAATTCATCAAGCCCTGCAAGAATGTCCAAATTTTTTTTATGATAATCCTTCAAGCTTTCTAGCCTCTTTTAAACGACAGCAAAAGATATCTCGATACGATTTCGGTACCATTGTAACTCTTTAAAAAAATAAGAGTTACGATATTCGTAGTTTATCTAAACCATGTATAATACTGGGTTATTCATAGTATTTAAGAAGGTTAGTATCTAAAATGAACAATATTCTTGGATTTTTTTGGGTTGATTATGACAATTTTAGGAGGGGGAACAATTATATCGCCATTCTATGTATTTCTCTATGACATCCGTCATGATTATATTCTATCAGCAACCTTGGATATTCTTCTATTTCCTTACGAAATATTACGAGGGTTTTACTTGTTTCTTGCCTATTTATTTTAGAATTCACCATGAATGGAATAAGTAAAATCATAAATCAAAACAATTAAGGAATATTGAATGAAACGAATATTACCATTATTATTTGCAAATATTTTGATATTAAGCGGTTGTGCTTCAATCGTAGGTTCGAGCAAACAAAATATAAGCATCAACAGCAACCCAGACAAAGCATCTTATGTAATTTCTGATAATAAAGGAAATATTATAGCCCAAGGCGAAACTCCCTCCTCGGTATCATTAGAAAAAAGTGATGGTTCCTATTTCGGAGGGATACAATATACGGTTACTCTAAGCAAAGCTGGCTATAATGATATCAAATATCAACTAAAAACTTCCCCCAATGGTTGGTATTATTTGGGTAATCTTGGATTTGGTGGGCTAATTGGCTGGTTCGCCGTCGATCCATTTAGCAGTAAAATGTATAAAATCAGACCGAAAACGCTAAATCAAGAGTTAACCCCAATCAATCCTAATACACCAACGCCAGAACCTATAATTCAGACCATAGCTTAAAGAATTATATAATGTTTAAATGAGAAAATAAATGAAGAAAAAATATATCATATTATTGGGAATTTCTTTGCTATCCACACAAGCATATGCTCAAATGCCCTCAGACAATATACCTACTGGACTAGAAACACCTAGTAGTAATAGGGGGTTAAACAATGCGAATCATCCTGCACCCTCTAATCATAACAATGCAACCTATCAAAGTAATATGGGTAACCAATACCAATATGATTTAAACAATCCTTCGGATAGACTTGAATATTCTGTTGATGTAGACGCACAAACAAGAGACAAGGCAAATCCTACGATACAATTAGATAGAAAAATGGGGCAATTTGGTGGGGGTATTGATCCTGATAATTAATAATCTTGCTATCTTAAATTCTGCACTATTTACAATGACTATTTGTATAATATAAATACAAACACCATTATAATTCAATGCTTTAATAAAAATACGTATATTCATTAGAATATACGTACTATCAAAGTCTAATAAGCCATTTTAATTTTAAGAAGACGCAATACAGCTTTTAAAACCGTCACGTAATTTCTTCTCATCCAAATGACGACCAATAAAGACCAGACGGGAACATCTTTTTTCGTTCGGTTTCCAAGGGCGAATAAAATCCCCATCTGCCATCATATGCACAGCTTGAAACGCAAAACATTCTTTGGAATCAGAGAAATTCAATATCCCTTTGGTACGCAACAGCTCGACACCAAATTGTTGTAAAACAGACCCTATCCAAAGATCAAAGCGTTTTGAATCTAATGGCTGGTCTTCTAACAATGATATACTGGTGACACCATCCCCATGATGATGATGTGCGTCATGGTCATGCTTATGATCGTGATCGTGATCGTGATCGTGATCGTGATCGTGATCGTGATCGTGATCGTGATGATTATCCAAGAAATCAGGCGCTAATTCCAACGCTTTTTTCAAATCAAATCCACCACGATCTAGAATTTTATCCAACGCAATTTGACCTTTTTGCGTATGATACAAAGCCACATAAGGGTTAATCGCTTTAACCCGTTGTTCCACTGTTTTTAAAGTCTTTTCATCCACAAGATCGATTTTATTCAGCAAAATTACGTCTGCAAATGCGATTTGATTAACGGCTTCTTTGCTATCATCCAGTGTTTGCATGACATGTTGAGCATCAATCACAGCAATCACCGCATCCAATCTGGTCTTTTTCTTGACGTCCTCGTCTACAAAAAATGTTTGTGCCACAGGCGCAGGATCAGCTAAACCCGTCGTTTCCACAATGATTCCATCAAATTTCGTACGGCGTTTCATTAATGTACTTAAAATACGCACTAAATCCCCACGAATAGTACAGCATACACAGCCATTATTCATTTCAAAGATTTCTTCGTCTGCATCAACGACTAAATCGTTATCAATCCCTAATTCACCATATTCATTCACAATCACCGCATATTTCTTACCATGTTGTTGCGTTAAAATATGATTTAACAAAGTTGTTTTACCCGCACCTAAATATCCCGTAAGCACCGTCACTGGCACCGTGTCGTTAATTTCTGACATTATTATGCTCTCTTTCTTTCATTGTTGTTTGATAATCCCAACTATATGCTAGCCCCATACCTAGTAATAAGAAAAACCACCCCCCCAACGGCATATTAAAAAAGCTGCTGGTCGAGGACAAAGGCCATTCATGAATAAACACTGCTGCAAATAATCCCACGCACCATGCTTTTTGAACGGCTTGATTTTTAGTTGTTGCCGTAACGGCTAATCCCTTGGCTAGTTCAACCAATAAACTACCAATAAATAAAATAAATAATAATAATCCAGGAATGCCAGCATCAATAAAGATTTGTAAATAATGATTATGAGGATGCGTCAAACAGATAATCGCCCCCCCACCATTCCCAGAACTGGGATCCCAAAATGGCCAGCCATAAAAATAAATCGGATTACCGCACGCATGTTTAAACGCATCATATCCCAACCCTGCCCAAGGATTCATCACCCCCATAACAAGGGCCCTGACATAGACCAATCCATAAGGGCTGGTGGAAAAATGAGACATTTGGTCTATAAAATGCGTCACCAAATGATTAAAACTTTCAGGAGAAGCAAAGGCAGTCACTAGAATAAGAACAGGAATAGCGATCAATGTTGCCAACGCTAAAACACGCAAATATTTTAACCAAATCGTTGCAATTCCTAGACCAAATACAAACAAAACAAAGGGCATTCTTTGTCCTGCTAAAATCATGATCCCAATCACAAATAGCAAACAAAATAGCGTATAAATCTGTCCCCTAGGCTTTTTACATTGCCACAGTAAATAAGCACAGCTCGCCAAAGTAACCGGCAACAAAATCCGCGACAATGGTGCAGCAGCCCGCGGATGCTCATAAGGTCCCGTCAAAGTACCATCAAAATAACGTGGCATTCCTAAAATATTATAGCCAATCGTTAATTGTGCCAACATATTGAGCAAAATATATATTACACAAAATGTAATAACATAAGCCAACCATCGGCGATATTTTGCTTTTCTTAACACCCATTGTTGCATAGCAATAATAAAAAATAAGAAACGAACGACTCCTATTGCTTGTAGGAAGCTGCCATTGGTTGCATATCCTGCAACTGAACCAAAAGGTATAGAGCAAATCAATAACCATCCCCACCAAGCAAACATCAACATCACCCAAGTTTGCTTTGTCCATTCCCATTCTTTATGTATCAAGCAATCGAATATAAAACAAATCGCAACATAGCTGATTAATCCATCTGCAATCCCTCTGAAATGCGTCAAAAAGAGGGGCAAAATAAGCGTTGCACCTATTGAACTATATTGAAAAAAATCTGATATTTTTTTATTTTTAACCATATAAAAACTGCACCACTTAATCCATAAAATGCCAAAACGATTCCAAGACCCAGCATAACGCTTTACTCTATAATAATCGCAGCATAAAATAAAATTTTATTAATGATATTCAACAGCCAGAGCAGGGCATATTCTTTTTCTAAATGCGACCAATCTTTGAAGTGCATCTGGTTTATTATACAAAAAAGCTTGTTGCCTCGCTTTTGTCGATAATTCTTGTTGTAACTGGATATCATTTAACAATTTAGATAACATGATCGCCGCTTGCTCGGTTTTTTTAGGATCAATAAACACCCCACCTTGACCAACGATTTGAGGCAATGCCCCCACAGAGGAAACCAACAAAGGAGTACCACATGCCATTGCCTCTAAAGCTGTCATTCCAAAAGGTTCCGACCATCGGCTGGGCATAATCACAGCCGAGGCATGTGCCATCTTTTGCAATACTTGATCGTAAGGCAAATAGCCTGTCATATAAATTTGTTTTGATTTAATTTGCTGTTTTAATTGCTGAATAAAAGGCGTTTGGGGACTGTTTACATCAAAACGATCTGCACCGATCATTTCGACCGTCCATGTTGGGTCTATTTGCAGAAATTGCTCACAAATTTGGACAAATAAATCTGCTCCTTTATCAGCAACAACGCGACCAACAAATAAAATTGTTCTTTGACGTTCAGTAATAGGAACATATGCAGGAATTTCTTGAAAATCAATCATATTGGGCAATATTGTAACGTTACCTGTCACATGATGGGATAAAAAACGATCCTTTACCCATTGAGATACCGCAACCACATGCACTTTGCGCAACATTTTTTTTCGCTCTATACTGGTTTTTAACCCTCTCATCAATAAGGGGTCATTATGCAACGTTAACGTCACAGGTATACGAGGAAATCGTTGTGCAATAAATAAAGCAATCTCGGGGCGGTTATGGATTTCAATCAAACAAGGACGATATTTTTTTACAAAACCAGCAACACCATGACGATATGCTTTGTTTTTCATGAAAATTGAGAACCAATTTTTGGATATTTCTAAATAGCGCAATCCTGAAAAGGGCAAATTGGTCAAAGCTCTCCCCACGATCAGATCATTGGGTTGCGCCAAACGACGCACAAGCAACCCAACCGCACCAACACAATCGGGCGAAAAGCCTTCTTTTGGAGGAAGCACTGTCATTATCCTTGATGTTTTCTTCATCACGACAGTACCACCCTCCTTTTAATATTTAACTAAATATCAATAACTATTTGATCTTTGCGTCGCCAACAAAGCTGGGATAAATATAAATTAAATAATCAGATAATACATTATTCATTACATTTAGACCCCGTAAAAATAATGCAATATTTCCCAAATATGATGGCAAACGACGTTCAAAAATCAAAGATTGCTCTCTTTGTCCTATATAAAGATTGCCTTTTAACAAAGTTAGCGTATCTTCTGGAGAAAGTTTTAATAAGTTTGCAACATCCACAATATCTTTGGATTGTGGTGTTAATTGATCTTTTCGTTGATTAAAGCCTTTGATAATACTCAATGTTGTATTCACAAAAGGTTCAACATAATAAGGTTTTGCTGCAATCATGTTATCCATTGTTACCCAAAAAACATACGTAGGATATCCCCAATCCGCAAGTTGTTGAGAATTTACCAATACATGCCCATCTTTTTGAAAATGAAGCAACGTAATCCCTTCAACATAAGCCCCATCGATATCTCCCTTTTTCCAAGCATCCTCTATTTTATCCGCAGGCATATTGATTAATTGCACTTTGTGAAAATCAATTTTCCAATGTTCTAATGCTTTTAACAAACTATAATGAGCAGATGTTAAAAAAGGCACAGCAATTTTTTTACCGACCAAAGATTTTGGCTTATCAATATGGCTTTGATTACGTAAAACCAGCCCACTGCCTGTGCCATATTGCGAACTGATAGCAATAATGCGCACCTGAACACCCGCTGTCACCGCAGAGGTCAGCGCAATCAATCCAACTGGTGCGAAATCAATTTTTTCAATAGCAAGATCATGAAGCATTTGGAAATCATCATTATATTGTTTCCAATCAATCCGTTCCCCAAGCGCTTTTCGATAAGCTCCATTGACTTGTGCAATTTTTGCCAAATCAACCTGATCTGTCCACCCAATACGGATCGCAGCATGGGCCGTTTGATCGACAAGACAACAAATAAAGACCATCAATAACGCAACAACACATAAAATATAGAATTTTATCTGACTCAAAGATGATTTTAAAAACAACTGCAGCATCCCAATATGTAACGATTTCATTGCTTATACCCAGAGAAGCCATTTCTCAGGCATTCTCTGTAATACAACAGCAACCTTTGGAAGAAAAGAAAAATATTATATAATATTATGATAATGTAATAAAACCACCCCCCAATACCCGTGATCCTTGATAAAATACACAGGCTTGCCCAGGCGCAGGATTGCCCGTTTCTTCTAATTCCACTTGCACACGCTGATCTGGTAATATTCTAATGGTTGCAGAGCGTTCTTGTTCTCGCGCACGGATTTGAACATTACAACGCATATCTTGCTCAGGAATAGGTATCAACCAATTTAAATCACGCAAATAAAATAACTTGCGCCCCGCATCCTGTTTTGGACCAATAACAATGCGTCGGGTTTGGGAATCAATACGCAACACCATTTGCTTGTCGCCTTGACGCATTGCCAAATTACCCAAACGTTTGGTTTGCCCTACAGTGTAATGAGCGATCCCTTCATGCTGTCCTAGAACTGCGCCCGTTTCATCAACAATATCGCCTTGTTCTAACCCTTCGGGGGACAGTTTTTCAACAATTTGAACATAGGATTTATCGGTAACAAAACAAATATCTTGGCTATCTGATTTTTGCGCAACCGTTAAGCCAAAACGTTCTGCCTCTTGACGAACAACATCTTTATTAGGCATTTCACCCAAAGGAAAGCGTAAAAACTCTAATTGTTCAGAGGTCGTTGCAAATAAAAACCAAGATTGATCGCGGCTCATATCCACAGGGCGATGAAGTTCTGCCCCGTTAATACCCTCTATCCTACGGACATAATGCCCGGTTGCCATTGCGTCCGCGCCTAATTCCCGCGCCATATTCAACAGATCAGTAAATTTGACCCCTTGATTACACTCGATACAAGGAACTGGCGTTTCCCCTCGTGTATAAGATTGTGCAAAGCGATCAATCACCGTTTGGTGAAAGCGATCTTCGGCATCAATTACGTAATGAGGAATTCCTAATTGATCGGAAACTCTGCGGGCGTCACGAATATCTTGTCCTGCACAACATGATCCTTTTTTCACCACACCACGCGCATCATACAACTGTAATGTAGCCCCAAAAACATCATGTCCTTGCTCTTTTAACAAAGCCGCAGTCACAGAACTGTCAACACCACCAGACATGGCAACCATAATACGCATTGTTCTATGACAATCTTGGTAAACGAACAACAAGACCGTCTAATTCTTCGGTCATAATAATTTGACATCCAAGGCGAGAGGTTTTTTCAAGACCAAACGCCATATCCAACATATCTTCTTCTTCTTCAGCAGCAGATTTTAATTTATCCCACCATGCTTCATCAACCACAACATGACAGGTTGCACAAGCCAATGAGCCTTCGCAAGCGCCTTCTAGATCAATATCATTTTTATGAGCAATTTCCAAAACAGATAACCCAACAGGCGCATCAACTTCACGTTCCGTGCCATCACGTTCAATAAATGTCATACGAGGCATTTTTACTTCCTTTAAATAAAATGATTATCTTCCTGCCATAATATCTTCATAAGCACAAGATAAAGCATCAATCACTTGCTGTATTTCAGTTTGCATTGTCATCCGACCAAACGATAACCGAAAACTTTGAAATGCTTCTTCCGTAGACTTTCCCATCGCAATTAAAACATAAGAGGGAACGAAAGAAGATACAGTACAAGCAGACCCTGTTGATAGATATAAATGAGGCGTTTTCTTGAAAAGATCAAGAGCCTGCACCCCAGGAAAGCACAAATTTATACATTGTGGCAAAGAATGTACCAAAGAACCATTGACCTTTATCATTGGAATTGCTTTGCGTAACCCTTCCAACAATTGACGTTTATAGTATCCTAATCTTAAATTTTCTGTGTGCCTTTCTTGTTGCAAAATCTGACACGCAGCACCCAACCCAACAATTAACGGTACCGCCAACGTTCCAGAACGAATCCCTCTTTCTTGATATCCCCCATAAAATAAAGGGGATAATCTTACGCGTGGTTTACGACTGATATATAAAGCACCCACCCCCTTGGGGGCATAGATTTTATGTCCTGATAATGATGCCAAATCAATATGTTGGAATGACGGAGAGCTTATTTTACCAACCGCCTGCACCATATCACAATGAAATAATGCCCCATATTCATGCGCTATTTGTGCCAATTTTTCAACAGGATGCAATACACCAGTCTCATTATTTGCTGCCATGATACTGACTAATAATGTTGGAGTTTTAAGAGCTTCTTTGAACCGTTCTAAATCAATCAGACCCTCATGATTTACTGGCAAAACAACAATTTCAATTCCCCATTCAGCCAAGGAATGAACTATTTCCAAAACTGTTTTATGTTCCGTGCAAACAGTAATGACTCTGCGTGCCGTATTGCCTTGTTTAAGTAAATATTTAACTGCTCCTTGAATGGCAACATTATTGGCTTCTGTGGCTCCAGAAGTAAAAATAATTTCTGAAACCATCACCCCTAATAGTTCAGCAACCTGCGCTCTTGCTTGTTCAACGGCATGATGGGCTTGTTGTCCTAGTTCATGATCCGAATGGGGGTTACCAAAAGACTGGGTAAAATAAGGCAACATCGCCTCTAAGACTCGTTGGTCACAAGGGGTTGTGGCTTGATAATCTAAATAGATAAATGAATCCAATAAATCATTCCCTTTACAATGATCTATGCAGCAATCATTCGGCAATAAGCCTCTATAAATTGTTCTGTTTCTTGTTCGGTAATATTCCACGGCAAAGAAACACGAATACTATACCCTGCCAAATGTTCTAATCCCATTGCAATTAACACGGGGGATTTTGCCACTTTACCCGAAGAGCAAGCTGATCCCGTTGAAACACAGAAACCAGCCATATCCAATGCCATCAGCTGTTGTTGAGCTGATTTACCTTCGAATGCTATACAAGACGTATTATCCAACCGCTCTGCACCCTCACCGCAAACTATGGCACCTTGCTTTTTCGCCGCCATTTCAATCGCATCACGCATATGTATAATAGCAGTTCGGTCTTGAATATAAGAAGCCCTCACTGCTTCTGCCATTCCAACAATGATAGGCAAGGCTTGCGTTCCGCCTCTGCGCCCTTGTTCTTGACCACCGCCAACAAACAAAGGCTCTAATCGTTTTGCACCTCTGATATTGCCCGGGGCTAGTAACAAAGCACCAACCCCTTTGGGACCACCCATTTTATGGGCGGAAACCGCCAAACTATCTGCGCCCAGTTCTAATAAATCAATTTTAATGCGCCCCGCTGCCTGAACCGCATCAACATGCAGCAAAGCCCCGTATTGGTGACATAATTCTGATGCTGCTTTGATGGGGTGTAAAACACCTGTTTCACTATTAGCAAGCATTAAACAGACCAACGGTGGGGTATCGACCTGTTGCAATGATTGTTCTAAGAAACCAAGATCAACAATTCCTTGTTGCGTCACAGGTAAAATGGTTTTAGGACAATCAATTTGACTGATCGCGGGATGTTCCGTTGCCCCAACCCACAAAGGGCGATCTTGCTTTTGTCCATAGATCGCCAAAATGTCTGCTTCTGTGCCACCAGACGTAAAAATACAGTTTTGAACATCCCCTCCAAAATGATCTGCAATCACTTCACGTGCATCCTCGATCATATGATAACACCGCCGTCCCATTGCATGCACCGACGAAGGATTACCCGTGACCTGCAATGCTTTGACCATTTCTGATATCACAGAATCTCGAACGGGCTCGCTAGCATTGGCGTCTAAATAAACAGGCTTATTCATCTTTGCTCTTTATCAATAAGAATAGGGTTGTTCAGTTTACAAACTTTACCCAGAACACTTCAATAAAAAAATAATAATTTGATAACTTCTCATAAAATAACAAAATCACATAAAAATTATGTAATTTAATCACAGGGATATCATTAAATTCTTTAAAAATGCTTTTCCTTTATCTAAAATCGTTTTATAGAAGTAGGCTTGTGATTCTTTTTTCAGCAATCAAGCTCATCATTTGTCAAACTAACGGATAACTATATGCCAGAGGTAATGTTTGCAGGTCCTGCAGGTCGTCTTGAAGGGCGGTATCATCATTCTCATGAACCCAACGCCCCTCTTGCGTTAATTCTTCATCCCCATCCCTTGCAAGGGGGAACCATGAATAATCGTATTACCTATACGATGTATCAAACGTTCCAGAGTTTGGGTTTTTCCGTATTACGTTATAATTCTCGAGGCGTTGGACGCTCTCAGGGCGAGTATGATGGTGGCATTGGTGAAATCTCTGACGCAGCAGCAGCACTCGATTGGTTGCAAATGGCAAATACAAATTCCAACGAACTCTGGATCAGTGGCTATTCCTTTGGTGCGTTTGTTGGGATGCAATTATTAATGCGCCGTCCCGAGATTCAAGGCTGGATCAGCGTTGCCCCTCTTGCCAATCATTATGATTTTAACTTCCTAGCCCCTTGCCCTTGTGGTGGGCTAATGATTGCAGGTGAAGCCGATACCATTGTCCCAGTTGGGGAAATTGATAAACTTGTTGAAAAGCTGAACACCCAAAAAGGCATTGATGTCGATTATCGTGTTTTACCAAAAGCCAATCATATTTTTGCCAACGAAGCCGATAAAATTGGTCAAGCGATCGAAGAGCATGTCCAAGACATCATTACACGTCGTAAAGAATCACCATTAGATTAATATTTTGGTCAAAAAAATGGTTTATTGATGCCATTCTTTGACCATTTGTATTTTATATCCCATGAATAAATCATTTTTATAAAAACTGATTTTACCGCTGATTTAAATTTTTTAAGTATGGCCCTTATTTCAAAGCGTAAATCCCTTGAACAAATTACAAAAGAAGCAGATTCCCATAATCTGCATCGTTGTTTAGGACCTTGGCGACTGACCACGATTGGGGTGGGTGCCACGGTGGGTGCGGGTATTTTCGTCATGACAGGCACGGCAGCGGCTAATTTTGCAGGACCGGCGGTCGTTTTATCATTTATCATTGCCGCTATTGCATGTCTTTTTACTGCCCTCTCTTACGGAGAGCTCTCTTCAACTATCCCTGTTGCTGGATCTGCTTACAGCTATGCCTATACGTCATTGGGGGAGAAATTTGCATGGGCAGTTGGGTGGCTATTATTACTGGAATATGGAATTTCTGCGGTTTCCGTTGCGTCTGGATTTTCCAGTTACAGTGTGTCTTTGTTACAAGATCTTCATATTAACCTGCCTTCCTTTATCCATCATCCGATGTTTCAACCCTCACCCGAAGGTTATAATAAAGGCATTATCATTGTAAAATCGATGGATCTGGTCGGGGCGATGTGCGTTATGATGGCTTCTATCGCCTTATTATTTGGTGTTTCAGAATCTACTACAATCAACGGAATTATTGTTACAATCAAAGTCGGTATTTTAATTTTATTCATTGCCATTGGATTTTTCTATATTAACCCCATGAATTTAACCCCTTTTATCCCTGAATCAACGGGGGCTATGAATTTTGGAACCACAGGAATATTCAGGGCTGCATCAACCACTTTCTTTGCATATATTGGTTTTGAAGTCGTTTCCACCGCTGCATCCGAAGCAAAGAACCCTCAAAAAGATGTTCCTTTTGGGATTGTTGCTTCTTTGGGGATTTCAACATTAATCTATATCGGGGTGGCTATTGTGTTGGTCGGTGTGGTTCCGTATAAACAATTAAATGTTTCCGATCCTTTGGCAATTGCAACCAACTATATTAATATCCCGTTTTTAACATGGACACTAAAAATCAGTGCCGTCATTGGGCTATGTTCTGTCATGTTGGCGTTATTATATGGCCAGACACGTATTTTTTTTATTATGGCAAAAGATGGGTTATTGCCCCCCGCATTTTGCGGATTGCACCCACGATATAAAACCCCTTGGCGTGGCACCTTGATTCTGGGTGTATGCGTTTCCATTGCCACTGCCTTTTTACCCATCGACATTATCAGTGATCTGGTCAGCCTTGGGACAGCATCAGCATTTATTATCGTTTGCTTTACTGTTATTTGGCAACGTAATGCACATCCTGATTTACCCCGACCTTTTGAAGTGCCTTTGGGTGGGTTCTATTTAAGGGAAATATGGATTGGATATATCCCCATGTTAGGCATCATTAGTTGTATAGCAATGATTATTCCGCTATTAATTGATATGGTTTCGTCTATTTTTCATCATAACCCTATTCCAATGATTTTATTAATTTCCTATGCAGTGGTTGGTTTTTTTGGATATTATGGGTATGGTCGTAAACATTCCGTAATTGGAAAACAACACCAATCGCCTAACCAGTCCTAGTCCGTATTTTATATAGGGAATTACCACAATGCAAAATCTATATCCACGCGTCGCTGCTTTTACGCTATGCTACAAAGAAGATATTTTATTACCTATTTGGGTAAATTCCTATAGCAACCTTGTTGGTCGTGAAAACCTATTTATCTTAGATCACAGCAATGAATCTCCTATTGTCATTGAGGGTATCAAAAGTGCAATTGTTAAACGCCCTTATTATGATGAAGTTGAACGACTGAACGCAGTCAAAATGTGGCAACAACAATTACTTGAAACTTATAATTGGGTCATTTTCTCTGATACGGATGAATTTATTGTATTTCGTCCGCCCTCACCTAATATAACCATACAAACCTATCTTGGACAACAAACCGATAAAATTTTACGTTGCATTGGTGTAAAAGTCGTTGATCCAGAAAACGCGCCACCAATGGATTGGACCAAACCTATTCTGCCGCAACGTCCCAAAGGGATGATTTCGAGCTGGTCTTGCAAAGCGCTAATCAGCTCTATTCCCAATGATTGGAACCCAGGTTTCCATACAACAAATTCTAGTTCTACATGGAATAAACATTTTTGGTTATTTCATCTTAAATATGCTGATGAAACCCGTTTAATGCACAGACTTTCTATGACGCGTCAATTCGAATGGAGCGCACAAAGTATAAAAGCAGGATTTGGCGGATTGCATCGTGTATCTGATAGTACAATGCGAAAATATTTGAATAAATTACGCACAAATCAACAAGACGGCACTTTGGATGATATGTTAAACACAACAACTGATCCCAATATAATTTCCTCACCTTTGATGGATATCCCTCAGGATTTAATGTCCTCGCTTTAACCTAATAATAAAGAATTAAAGGATAAAACCCTTTATATATTATGGAATAAACAACTTACTATTCTCACCCCTTATATGATGATTAAAGCACAACAATTATGATAAAAAAATATCTATTCTTTATCTCTTTACTGTTATTTTTCCCTTTGACGGCCCATGCAGTTCCTGCACCTGTTGCGATGCTGCCTTTGACAATTGAAACAGCAATTAAACAATTTTCGCCCCCTTTCTGTCAAAACGGATTGCAAGGATTGGCATCAGCCGTTGAAAAATGTTATCAAAACACTAAAGATACCAGCGTCACCATGGACATGTGTATTTTAGGCGATATCACGATTGCAAAGATATTGATCCAAGACAAAAAAGCTGATCTATCGATATTAGATAGAAAACCCTCAGAAGTGATCGCTGATAAAAATATCCCCGTCAGTGGAACAGAATCTTACTTAAATTTCGCCTCTGTGGTAAAACGACTACAAATGTTGGGCGACATGCCACGGTTTTATATTTACAACAGCCCACAAATCTTGGCGTATTTACAACAAGGTGCTGATCCTGTGTATAAAGGTATCACAGGGCATTGTAAAAAATAATAAAAGCCTATTTGCATTATTTATTTCTTTTTTATATAAGAATTTATGAAATATAATAATAGTAATATAGGTTATCATGAAGAAAATATTATTTACACTTGCTGCTCTTGCCCTACCCTTTACGGCGTCTGCCAAAGCAGAGCATACATTACCTCAATCAACGATTAATGCCTCTATTAAACGTTTTACGCCTGCTTATTGTAAAATGGAATCGATGGCATGGCCAAGGCTTTGGATCAATGTTTTAAAAAAGCAGGCATCAGAAGTCCAATAGTTGATCAGTGTTTGGTTGGTAGTGGATCTATGCTGAAACTATTAATTAAAGATAATAAAATCAGTCAGGAAGAAGCTGAACAAATTGTTGCAGATTTCCAAAAAAGTCCAATAGACTTAATTACAGATAAAACTATTCCAATGACGGGAACAGCTGTTTATTCAAACTACAAATCTCTACTTAGAATGATGGTCTTATCTGCTCTTTCACCGCGTTACACAAATTTTGAAAAAGGTGAAATGCTGCGTTATATACAACCAGGTGTCCAAGAAACTTATAAAAATCTTGTTGAAAAATGTAAATAAATACAATCATACTGAAACGATCACATCTCTCTCTACAAAAGGATATAAAAGACAGATGCTCTTTTATATCCTTTTTAGTATCGTGAGGGATCAATGACCTTCCCCAAGCCTCATCTTATTCTGCAACGCCTTAGCTATTCAGCTTTTCGCGCTCGTTTTACTCTAAAAGAAAAAGAGCTTGCTTATTTACATCAGCAAGGGATGGATAAAATCATGTCCCATGCGCAAGATTTTATCATGCAACGGCTTGCGCCAGCCGAGCCTAAGAATGATGGGAAACAAACCCCTTGGAAAGGACATCCTGTCTTTATTACCCAACATGCCACGGCGACTTGTTGTCGGAGATGCCTACAAAAATGGTATAACATTGCTCAAAAACAACCATTAACCTTAGAAGAGCAAACTTATATTTTATCTGTCATTCACTTATGGCTGATACAAGATTTACAAAAGCACTCATAAGCAGCTAATGAGATAACAATATCTGCATGGCTTTCTTGAGTTGCTGTTCCTCGGTAAAACACTCCAAGCCGCGCTTGCGCCCTCGTTTACCCATTGCTTGACGTTCTTGGGGATATTCAATCATCCACGCCATTGCCTTTGCCAATTCAGACACAGAGCCAGCAGGAACCAATAACCCCGTTTTTTGATGTTCGACTTGCTCACGTGGACCACGAATTGCGGTGCTTATTACAGGAAGCTCTGACAGCATTGCTTCAACAATCGACATGGGCAAGCCTTCAAAATGGCTGGGTAATACGAACACATCTGCTGCTTTCATCAATTGGTTAATATCGTCTCTGTATCCCCACAACCGTAATTGATCGCCTAATTTTTCTTTGGCACTATCAAACGCGCGATCTAACGCATCCCCATGATCCGAAGAGAGACGTTCCCCAACAATCCATAATTCAGTATTCTTATATTGTGCTGCAATCGCGATAAAGCATGCTAATAATTCAGGATATCCTTTATGACGCACCAAGCGAGAAACAATTAAAAATACGATTTTATCGTTATTAATTCCAATAGCTTGACGGATTTCAGAACGTATAGCTGCATCAGGTGCAAATTTCACAGGGTCTCTGCCATTCCCAATATAAACAGGCTGAGGATGAATCTGTAATCTTTTTGCATCTTTGGTTTCTTCCGCAGAAACCGTCATATAAAGATGTGTAATTTTTCCTGCACACCATTCCAACGCAAATGATAACCCACGCCGGATCAAAGATTTCATCCCTTGCCCTGCTTGATTAAATAAATACCCATGACAAGTATAAGCAATAATCGGAGTGCCACACAAAAACGCTGCCACTCTGGTTAAAAAACCACTGATCGGCATATGTGCATGCACAATATCAGGTCGTTCCTGCTTAATAATTTTATAAATCGCCCACAACGCCTTGATTTGACCCACAGGCGCATAAGAACGCACAAAAGGCACCGTCCGAATTACAAAGCCTTCTTGTCGGACTTTTTTGAGCAAATCACCCTCGGCACAAACACCAATAACTTCATGTCCTTGTGCTTTTAAAATACGCATCAAAGGCAATAAAAACTGATATAATGAAAAATCAACATTGGTTACTTCAAGAATTTTCATAACAACAACTTATAACTTACGATGCAACGCCCAGCGAACGATCTGTGGTGAATTGACTGCTTTTTTAGAATTTTCAATTTCAGAAGTTGGTTTTTCTGTTTCTTTTTTTTCTGTTGACTCTGGTATCACTGGGTCTTCTTGCGACACAATTGTTTCAGGCATAGTTTCAGGATGTATAACAGCATCACTTTCCTGCCCACTTCTTTTATCATTGTTTTTACTATGAAAAATAGCCACATAATCCGAACTCTCCTCTTGTTGTTCAACCAACACCGTTTGGGTATCGACTGCATCTGCACTAGATGTCAATTCTGTTGGAACAGAAACGATTTCTTCTTTATTAGCCTCTTTCTCTGGCAATGTCACATATAAAACAATCTGCTTGGTCAATACACGACTGCCACTGCCAAAATAAACACTTTCTTCTATTCTTGCATCTGCACCAGCAAAACGAAACCACCAAATTTGTCGACCTTCATGCGGATTATTGGCCATTAAGGAATAAACATGCTCAGGCTTCCCTTTAACAAATTCAATAAATTCTTCTTCAACAATGATAGAAGGATGCAAATGAAAACGCACCATAAAAGGATAGTGTTGAGGACCATCAATACGCTCCTCACCCTTCAGGATTTGACCGCTTGATGAGAGATAAATTGTCCGTTGATAAATAACTCCATAGCGTTTTAACCAGCCATTATGACCCATTTCCAAAAGGTGGGCGCCCTCTTCTATATGATGTTTTGCAACGGCTTCAAAACTAGAGGTTACTTTGCCCTGTACAAATTCGACTGAATCCGTACCATTTAAATCAAGCACAGAATGTGCAGCCGTACATCCCAAAATAGATCTCCATGTTTTGGTTTCGCCCGCACCACAATTGACAAAAACACGTTGTTTGCCAACAGAGAATTCCACAGAAAGACACCCTGCATGTTTACTTCTGCGACCAATATCGGCGGGGGTGCCACTATCCACCAATAACGTTGCTCTATTGGCGTGACAACGAATATAGCCACCCTTGGTCATATTGGTCATTGCCACACGCTTTTGAGTGGCGTGAAATAAAATACGATCAATAAATTGCGAATTTGATTCGTTTGATCCATTAAACAAAGCCAACCCACCATCACCATGACGCAACGCACGCAATGCCCTGCTCAAATTATCCAACGCACTGGTTAATTCATTCGGCGGACGGCGATGGATCAGCTGATACATTAATTTAATTTCAACCAAATCTTGCAACACCATCAATTGGATTTCAGCGTTACGCTCTATATGAACCCCGTCTTCGAGGATTTGATTAGCCAGTTCATTCTTTAAACATTTGGTTATTTTTACAATCAAATCAAATTGTTCGGGCAAACATAATGAAACAGCCATAACCCCCTTTAGCATTGCAAATGCATAATAGCTGCGAGCAGTTGGGGGCAACATAGCAGTGATATAACGTCCTTCTATCATCACCCGATGTATAAATTGTCGTTTAAACGCTTCATCTGCCGAGGCAGCAAAAAAATCGTAATGCCCCAACCAATTGGTCAAGCGTTTCCCTAAAATATCGCCTCGATAAGCAACTTTGTGTTGCGTATTGAGGGGACGGCTCATCCAATCGACGATTAATGCACGTGCACATAATCGGGCATTATCCGTTCCAAATTCTCGCAAATCACGTAGCCAAGAAAAATCGAAAATCTTACATAAGCCATCAATAGGGATATTTTGCTTACCCCATAATCCAGGTTGCAAAGAAATAATGTAATCTTTGTAAATCAACTCTCCTTTAATCAGATGCATTCCATAGATAGAATCACCACTCCATAAATCACGCAGAAAATAGGCAGGGTTTAAAGGGAGTTTTCCATAGCCAACAGGAGGAAGGAGCGCCAAAGATAGCCGCATTTTTCGTAGCATGCTTTGTAAAGCCATCCTGACCTGCCCCCTTCTTGTTTAACAAATAATGAATAATTGCTATTTTTTATCTGTTCCACGCAAAGCATTCATCGCCTGACGGTAATCTTTTTGACCGTAAACCGATGTCCCAGCAATCAAGACATCCGCCCCCGCTTTGGTGACGAGTGGCGCTGTTTCCTTTGTAATCCCACCATCGACACTGATACGAATATCCCGTCCTGTTGCATCAGCCATTTGACGAATTTGTTGTATCTTTGGCAGTTGGCTTGCAATAAATTTTTGCCCTCCAAAACCTGGATTAACGGTCATAACTAAAATCGTATCAACCATATCCAGAACTTCAGAGATTGCCTGTGCTGGGGTTGCTGGGCATAATACGATCCCAACTTTGATCCCAAAAGATTTAATCGTTTGTAACGTACGATGCGCATGAGGACCAGCCTCTATATGAAATAAAATCTGATCTGCCCCTGCTTTGACAAAGGGTTCTATGAACAAATCAACAGGTTGAATCATTAAATGCACATCGAAAAGAAGTTTACTATAGGGACGTAAAGCCTTGATAACCGAAGGACCAAATGTCATATTCGGTACAAAATGCCCATCCATAATATCTAAATGAATCCAGTCCGCACCTTGTTCATCAACGGCTTTGATTTCTTCACCAAAACGAGCAGCATCTGCAGAAAGGATACTTGGGGCAATGAGAGGAACGGCTAAAGCTGGCATAAAAACTCCATTCGTAATGATAACAGGATTCACATTTTATTGAAATTATACAATAAAATGACATTAAACTAGGTAAAAAGAAATATGATATACACGCAATTTCGCCAATTTTTTCTAATTTTTTACAAAACGGTGTTTATATATCATAGTAAATCATTTTTTTACAAATCTTGCCATAAAAAATCCGTCCAACCCTCCTTTTTCTGACCACATAGAGGGCAATGTCCTAACCCAACCCTCTTTGATAATACTTTCAGGTAAAAATGGAATATCCTCAACCGTCAAAGGTAAAGGCAATATTTCTGGCAAACTGGACATATATCGTGCTTGCTCTTCTGCCTCGGCAGGTTGTAGGGAGCAAACGCTGTACATTAAACGCCCCCCTGGTTTTAAATATCTTAGTGCCGCCTGAATTAATTGACGTTGCACGTTGACCAGCCCACTAATTTCTTTTGGTTTTTTTATGTGCAATACATCAGGATGACGACGGAAAATACCAGTGGCAGAACATGGGGCATCCAATAAAATCGCATCAAATTCTTCTTTATATTGCAGCTGGGCGGCATCAGATTGCACAATTTCTGCTTTTAATTGCAAACGATCCAGATTTTCCTTTAAGCGTTTAATCCGTTTTGGATCCTTTTCAACAGCCACGACCTGTCCGCCAGCCATCACGAGCTGAGCAGTCTTTCCACCAGGGGCAGCGCATAGATCAGCCACTTTTTCACCTTGTTTTACCTGTAATAAAAATGCAGGTAAAGACGCTGCCACATCTTGCACCCAAAATTGTCCTTCTTCAAATCCAGACAAATTATTGACTTTGGTTCCCACAGGATATCGATAACTATCCGCACATAACAAAACCCCACCTTGTGGAGCAGATAGACCAGATTTGACAGATAAATCCAAAGGCACTTCATAATTCAAACATTGCGCTAATTGACGGGGATTAAAGCCTGCTTTATCCCATTCTTGCCATAACCAAGTCGGTAAATTCAACCGCTCTTGATCGAGCCCTTCTAAACATTCCTTGCCTTGATCTGCGACTTTGCGTAAAACCGCATTCACCAAACCTGTAAACCCAGAAAACCCATTTTTGCGCGCCAAATTCACTGTTGTATTAATCGCAGCATGCCTTGGCGTTTCCAAAAAAATAATTTGTGCAACCCCCAACAATAAAATAACTGAAACAGGTTGAGGTGGCGCGCGTCGTAATAAAGGTTCAATAATGGCTTCCAAGACACCTTTTTGCCTTAGACAACACACGATCAACCGATAGGCTGCGGCTTTGTCTCGGCTATCTGCGTGACGAGATAACAAAAGATCCAAAACAGCATCCAAAGAACGGTTACGTTCTAAAACTTGGCAAAGGGCTTCAAAAGCGATTTGACGAGTGTCGTCTTTTTCTTTATTCATTATTTCTGACTTAATCTTATAGTTTTATATTGAATGGGATTTTCTTTGTTTTACACTTTAAATACATATTATCAATCCTATATCCCTTAAATATGCCACATTTCTGCTTATTATAGTATCTTTATTTTTCATTACTCCACGACAAAGGAACATTACTTTTTACCATGAAAAAATGGTCTATCCTTCTGCCTTATTACAACGAAAAAAAATTCCTAACTGGCACATTAGAATCCATCTGTGCTCAACATTTCAAAGACTTCACATTAATTTTAATTAATAATGCCTCTGACGACCAATCCGAAGCTATTGCCAAACAAACATTAGCAGCCTATCCTGATATTGATGCTGTGTATCTATACGAGCCTAAACCTGGCAAGACACTGGCTTTAGAAACTGGATTAAAAGCAGTCAACACCCCTTATGTTGCCACGATTGATGCGGATACCTATTATCCGCCTTATTATCTTTGGTTTTGCAATCATATTTTCGAACAAAAGCCAGAAGTTGTTGGTGTAATGGCATGTGACATTTATGCCCCTTATTATGACCATAAAAGTCAAAAACGATGCCGTAAGATTGCCAGAAAATCAAAAATATTTAGCAAACAATGCCACGCGGGTGGATATGCTCAGACCTTTCGCACCGATAGCTTAAGGCAAGTGGGCGGATTTGACCAACAAATTTGGCCTTATGTCCTGATGGATCATGAAGTTGTTCATCGTTTACTCAAAGTGGGCAAAACTTATTATTCTGCTAAACATTGGTGCATGCCCTCTGAACGACGTGCAGACCGTAAAAAAGTCCAATGGAATAAATTTGAAAAGATGCTCTATGAATTCACTCCGTTTTTCCTAAAAGATTGGTTTTTTTACAGCTATTTAAGGAAAAAATTCCAAAAACGCAAAGCCACAATCACGCAGTTGCGCGAACATTTATGGGAAAAAAAAGATGGATAACGCATTCTATTCATTCTAGTATAAAATTCATTTCAATTTATACTGATTTTTATAATGAGCGCGATCACTATACAACAGAATCTTGATATAATTACACAACGTATTGAACAAGCAGCTTTGCGTTGTGGTCGTCATTCCAAAGATATCCGATTGGTAGCCGTATCAAAATTTCATCCGACACCAGCCATTCAATCTGTGATAGACCATCATCATTTGATCTTTGGCGAAAACCGTATTCAAGAAGCCAAAGAAAAATTCACACCTTTAATTGAATCTCATCCTAATATTCAATTACATATTATTGGTGCTATTCAAACCAACAAAATCCTTGATGCCGTTAAAATTGCCAATGTTATTGAAACGATCGACCGCGTTGCTTTGTTAAATCCTTTACAAAAAGCAATCGATAAAACTGGGCGATGCCCCAAATTATTCATTCAAATCAATATTGGTCAAGAACCGCAAAAAACAGGAATATTACCCACACAAGCAAATGAGTTTATTGAACTTTGCTTGAAACAATTTGGCACCAACGTGCACGGTGTGATGGGAATCCCCCCTATTGGTAAGGATCCTGTTCCCTATTTTCAACAATTAGCTCAATTTGCACATCATTACGAATTACCTGAAATCTCTATGGGAATGTCTGCTGATTTCGAAGACGCGATTGCATGTGGCGCCACATTCGTGCGTGTCGGCTCTGCTATATTTGGGGCTCGCCCTGCAAAAATATAAAAAAACTTTCCAAAACATATAAAAAGCTATATGTGTCGTTTGTTTTGGCTTACAGTTGTTTTTGAATAATCTGTAGCGATTATGAATATATGTGGAGTTTCTTTACATGACTGATTCTTCCAACGAAGAAGATAATCATCACAAAGACAAATCATCGTCGAACAAAGCTGATGATACAAAATCTGTGATTATTGCTGCCTCTGGTGATGCTGTTCAAAAACCAACAGAAGAAATCCAAGGCGATATTATGGTTCTTCCTTCGCTCGATGAAGAAAGCCAAATTACCGAATTTGGAACCGATCAACCAGAACATAAAATAAAACCCATAAGCGCAGCGATCTTAATGACCGTTCTTGGGGTTGTTTATGGCGATATTGGTACCAGCCCCATTTATGCATTCCGTGCAACAATGGGGGTTGTTTCCAACCATCATGCTGATTTACAACGCTGGGAAATATTCGGTATTATCAGCCTGATTTTCTGGGCTTTGGTTTTAATTGTGACCGTTAAATATGTCATGCTGGTGATGCGTGCTGACCATAATGGCGAAGGCGGCATATTGGCATTAATGTCTTTGGCACAACGCGTTACCAAAAATACCAGAGGTAAAATTGCCTTGGGTATTGTAGGGATTGCGGGAACTTGTCTTTTCTTTGGTGATGGCATGATTACCCCAGCGGTCTCGGTCTTATCCGCCATTGAGGGGCTAGAAGTCTCCGTGCCAAGCATGCAAGAATTTATTGTGCCAATGGCTCTGGTCATTTTATTTGGTCTCTTTTGTATGCAAAGCAAGGGAACAGAACATATCGGCAAAATCTTTGGTCCAGTTATGTTCCTATGGTTCAGTACGATTGGTGTTCTGGGGCTGTTGCAAGTATTACAACATCCTTTTATCCTCGTTGCTTTGTCCCCTTATTATGCCATTTCTTTTGTGATCCATCACGAATGGATGGCGTTCCTAGCGCTTGGCTCTGTTGTGTTGGCGGTTACAGGTGCCGAAGCACTTTATGCAGATATGGGACATTTTGGCAGAAAACCGATTGGATATGCATGGGTATTCTTTGTATTGCCTGCATTAACTTTAAATTATCTGGGTCAAGGTGCATTGGTTTTAACCAACCCCCATACGTTAAGTAATCCTTTCTTTTACTTAGCCCCCCATTGGTTTAATATTCCTTTGGTTATTTTATCAACCTTAGCGACTGTAATTGCCAGCCAAGCGGGTATCTCTGGTGGATTTTCTCTTGCCAAACAATTAACCCAACTTGGATATTTCCCACGACTGCGTATTTTACATACGAATGCCCATGAAGAAGGGCAAATTTATGTTCCTGACGTTAATCATGCATTAATGATTGGATCGTTATTATTGATCGTCAGCTTCAGATCATCCGAAGCCTTGGCAGCAGCTTACGGTATTGCGGTGACTGGAACATTTATTTGTACAACCACATTATCATGCGTTGTGTTCCATAAACTTTACAAATGGTCAGCTTATAAAGTTGCGATCATATTTGGTATTTTCTTCTGTATTGATATTCCATTTTTTACTGCCAATGCGCTAAAAATTCCTGAAGGTGGCTGGGTGCCATTATTGCTTGGTATTTGTTTAACCATTATGATGACCTCTTGGAACAAAGGGCGCAATATCATTATCAAAAAACGTGCGCAAGATGCGATGCCAATTGCCTCATTCTTGGCGCGTTTGCCACAAGGGAAAATTACTCGTGTATCTGGAACAGCAATTTTTATGACACCAGATCCGATGTCCATTCCCAATTCTTTAATTCACAATTTGCGGCATAACAAAGTCTTACACGATCATGTTTTATTCGTCACGATTGAGAACTTAAAGCAACCCGAAGCAGAATATGGTCATCGTATTGCAATGCGTCAGCTTGCACCCAATATTTATCAAATCATTGTGCGATATGGGTTTATGGAGATGCCTAACTTACCAAAAGTCTTGGAGCTCTTAAAATCTCAACCACAATTAGAGTTCTTTGATCCGTTACAAGCATCTTACTTTACCACCAGAGAACAAATCGTTCCTGCTTCTATTCCTAAGATGAGCAAATGGCGGATGGCTATCTTTATGTTTATGAACAGAAATGCCAGCCCTGTCACTGACTTCTTACGAATTCCTGCGGATCGTGTGGTTGAATTAGCTGTGCGGGTATCTATTTAATTATAGATGAAAGCAAGAGTTCAAAACACACAGCAAGGCATTGGGCTTTATATTCATTGGCCCTTTTGCCTTGCCAAATGTCCGTATTGTGATTTTAACAGCTATGTTGCTGAACATATTCCGCAAGAAGCTTATGCCAAAGCCTTGGTGCAAGAATTAAAAACAGCCTTAGCTGAAATTCCAAAGATTCCCCTAACCTCTATTTTTTTTGGTGGGGGAACGCCTTCCTTAATGTTCCCTTCAACGGCACAAGCACTGATTGATACAGCGACTTCTTTGTTGCCTGTATCAGATAATTTGGAAATTACCCTAGAAGCCAACCCAACCAGTGTTGAAAATCAAAAGCTCAAAGATTTTTATCATGCTGGGGTTAATCGTGCATCTTTGGGTATTCAAAGCCTAACCCCCACTGCCCTCAAAGCATTGGGTAGAGAACATTCAGTTAGTCAAGCCATCGAAGCATTGACCATCGCCAAGAAAATTTTCCCTCGGATTTCTTTTGATTTAATTTATGCCCGTGAAGGACAAACCATCAAAGAGTGGGAAAAAGAACTGCAAGAAGCACTGGCTTTGGCACACGATCATTTGTCATTATATCAATTAACCATCGAGCCTGGGACAATCTTTGCCAAACAATACCGACAAGGAAAAATCACATTACCTGATGAAGAACTCAGTACAGATATGTTAAACACTACCGAGGCGATTACGCATCAATACGAATTAAAAGCCTATGAAGTGTCAAATTACGCCAAGCCAGGCGCAGAGAGCCGTCACAATTTAACCTATTGGCGATATAAAGATTATATTGGTATTGGACCAGGTGCGCATGGGCGGGTGACCCTTGACCAGACATTATATGCGACTGAACGACATAAAAACCCTGTCAAATGGTTGGAACATGTGCGGCAAAACGGACATGCATTGTCTGTCAAAGAGGCGTTGACCCCCGTGGAAAAAGCCCAAGAAATGTTATTAATGGGATTGAGATTGACAGAAGGTATTCAAGCACATCTTTTTAAAGAACGATGTGGTATTGCCTTAATGGATGCAGTGAATATGTCAATGCTGGAGGCATTGGTTGATGAAGATTTCCTTACTTGGGATCAATATTGCCTTAAAACGACACCTCAAGGGCGTTTGCGATTAAATGCGATCTTGGAGGCTCTCCTGAAATAATATACATTATATGTAACGAAAGGGGTTTTAAATGCTGCATATTATGAAAGTCGCGGTCGGCGTTACGGATATTGAAGAGTTACAACAAATTAATCTGCGACTAGCCAAAGAAAATAAAGGGTATCCTTATACATTAACGCGTTTCCCGCCAAAGCAAACTGAAGATATCTTGCAAGGTGGGTCTTTATATCGGGTTATCAAAGGGTCTTTATGCTGTCGGCAAATTATCAAAGAGTTTATTCCCAGCACCAGAGAAAACGGCAATCCTTGTACACAAATCCTATTAGAACCAGAGATTATTCGCACGCAATCTATTGCTATGCGCCCCTTTCAAGGATGGCGCTATTTAAAGCCTCAGGATGCCCCCATTGATTTAAGCGTAAAAGGTGCTCAACTGCTTGATATTCCTATCAAATTACGTAAAGCATTAGAGGAGCTTGCATTATTGTAAAATAATATTGTTCAATCATAAATATAAATTGAAGCATTCTATCATTTTCTGATATACATAAACTATTGTTTCTTTATTTTAAAGAGTATCATAATGGTTCTTATACACAGATCTTTTCTTGCTCGTCCATTATACTTTGCTCGCTTTCTTCCTTTAATAGCTTTGTTATGTTTTGCAGCTTGTGGTAAAAAAGACCCTGCCTCAGAACCTTTAAAAATCACCCCCAATGAACGTATCGTTCCCTCATCCTCTCCAAAAGAACCACCAATTATTATCTTGTCCCCTTCTTCTGGCAACACTGGGGCTTATACGCCGACAACTAGCCCATCATCATCTCGCAAGGTTAAGAAAAAAGCATCTTTACCTTCATCTTCTTACAGCGCCAGCAATGTAACCACCAGCCAAGGCAGTTATGCAGTACAAATTGGGGCTTTTTCGTCTGAATCTGTCGCTAATCGCGCTGCTAATCAAGCCCGTCAGAAAGTCCCTTCATTACTATCTTCAACGACGACGAGAATTGATACCATTCCCAAAAATGGTCAGGATTTATATCGTGTAAAGCTCTCTGGATTAACAGCAAACTATGCATCACAAGCATGCACTGAATTAAAACAACAACAAATCTCTTGTATTATCACACGATAAATCTGTATTTTTTATTAAACAATGGCAAATTTTTCCCACTCTCTTGGTTCAATCCGATAAAAATCACCATTGCCGTCAAGATCTACACGAAAACAGAATTTGTGTTCTGGTGTATATATAATCGCTGTTTGATCTTGTTGCTCGATACTTAACACATTATTTGCTTGCACTTCACTATGTAAAGGCATCAAAGCGATTTCTGATCCCATATATTTCAGCGAAAACACCATCTCTTTCCACAGACAAACGAGCTGATTGTTATATATTCGCAAAGGTAATTGATGTGATTCACCCTTTAAGAAACGCGTCGTTGTGATTTTTTTCTGAACTGCATCAAAAACAAGCAAATATCCACTATGCGCCACTAAATAATCTAATTGATCTGATAGTAAACGAAAACCATGACCAGCGTTTTCATTCATTTGATTGGCCTCATATAAACTACATTGTAATAGCCCCCTTAAAAGACAGCTTCTTAATAATGAACGGCTTTCTTTGACATATCCACGTATGAATAATTGGTAAATTAATGTTAAATTACGCTCGTTATCATCATATACGATATGATTATTTTTAACTTGAGATAAAGATTTGCTAAGTAATAATTTATAAACCAGCAAGGGATAACGGTCTTTAAGGATCAGTATCTTGCTATAAATATTATGAATATGATACCGACGTATCTTGGCAACTTGTGCAATCACCAGATGATCTTCTTCAGTCACCAACATATCCAAAATAGACTTAAACTCTTCTGATCCTTTTAAGCTATTGACTACCAAATGATGCGCAAAAGGCACAGGGACAAGCACGCTGTTGGGTAAATTTTCCATGATTTTATTGGCATGTCGATGATCGATATCGTTATAACCTAGTATTCCCTTATAAATATCATGAGCAATATAGAGTTTCCCCGAAACTTCATGAGGAAAGATGGTGGTTTCTTGAATGGAATAAGGATCCAACCGATCAATCGTTCGTTGCATAATCCCACAAACAGGCGCAACCATTACATCCAACGTATATCGGGCCCCCATCGCAAAAACAATATTCGCGTGCAGAGCGGCTGAGAATTTTAATGCAGCATAAGCACCCATTGAAAGACCAATAATAATTATTTTCTTATAATGTTGTGTGATTTCGTTACATAAAGGGATAATATGATGCATATCCGAATGTTGATAAAAGTTATCAATTTTCGTCGTAATACCCAGACATGATAAATGATATTTCTCAGCAATAGGCTGTAAAAAATAGCGATCATATGCGTGTTCTGTTTGATCTGCGGATGCAAAGCTGATAATGATATAATCGCTTGCTGCCTCATGAAAATGTAACAGCAGCTCTTCGCCTTCGAAAATGATCATCTTCTATCCTTATCGTACTTTTATCTATCAAAAGTATCATCATATCATAATTTATGACTGCAATTAATGATATTTTATTCGCCTTTCAATATCATTCTCTTTTATAAAAATTGAATATGACTTTAACAAAACAATCATTCTCTGATATATATGAAGAATTGCTTTAATTAGGTTCAAATAGGAATGACAATCCATCACAAGATACAATTTCATTCATTATTATATTTCTTACGTTTTTCACCGATTATAGCCCTTATACTATTAACGGCTTGTGGAGGTGGCGGTAATAAGAATAAAAATGGTGTTGTCTCTTCGCGTTACAGCAATTATATGGACAATCATCCAGAATGGCGACCACCAGGACCGCCCGCAGACCCTTGGGGACCTTATATCAACCAATCCTCACAGCGCTTTAATGTCCCCGATCAATGGATCAGAGCCGTCATGATGCAAGAATCTCGTGGGTATCAATATTATAATAAACGTCCAATTACCTCTCCTCACGGTGCCAAAGGGTTAATGCAATTAAAAACGCCAACCTACCGAGATATGGCAAAACGCTATAAACTGGGCAAAGACCCCTATAATCCACAAGATAATATTATGGCGGGAACCGCATATATTCGTATTTTATATCATCAATTTGGCGCACCTGGATTTGTTGCTGCATATCATGGTGGACCTGGCACCTTAAGCAATCATTTAAAACATGGTTCTTCTTTACCCAAAGCAACAAAACAATATTTAACTGCTGTTTCTGCTAAACTCGGAAATGATATTCCGATGAGTGGACCTTTTGTAAAATATGCCAGCGGATCGTCAAGGCGTTCTAAATCAAAAACTCCTTTGCCGCTTGAAGCCTATTATACTCCAAAATCTTATGCGCCAACCACAATGGTTGCACAAAACACAGTGCAATCTAAGGAAAAAAGAAAATCAAGGGTGGGTTCAACTTATCAACCCATGACACCTGTTTATCCAACCCAATCACACCCCAACCCAAATATTGTGCAAGTTGCTTATGCCCCCACCGCATCTTCCTCAAAAGGAAAGTGGGGTGTTCAAGTCGGCGCCTATCCCTCGGTCAGTCTGGCACAACAAGCCACCGCCAAAGCACAATCAAAAATAGCCGACAGCATCTCTTTTGCCAGCCCATCGATTGAAAGCGTTAATAAAAATGGCACCACGCTTTATCGAGCACGATTAACAGGAATCAGCCAAATCTCAGCAATCCAAGCCTGTCGCCAGCTGAAACAAAAAGGTATGAATTGTATAACCGTGCAATAAAGGATTGTTATCGATTGATACAAATTTTTTGTATCTATTTGCTGCTCTGTTTAACCCATAGCACCCATAACCATCATATTTTGCCACAAGAAGCCTATATTTGGCAAAAGAAATGGAATAATTCTTTAAAACCCGCCATTGAACAAACCATGCCTTTTATAACAGGATGGCGATTTTTAGCAGGGGAGTCTGAACCTGATGGGCAAGTCATTTATCCCTCCATTGAATTTAACATCTTACAACAATCGCATTTACCCTTAACCGCTGTCTATCGGTTTGATCGTTTACGCCCGTTACCTTCTGTTGATGAAGTTTTAACCCTGATCCAGCAATCTCCTGCCTATCAAACCCACCATATTCATCATATAGAGCTTGATCTGGATTGGCCAACGTCTAAATTGCCCATATATATTCAATTACTTCGCTCTTTAAAAACAAAACTCCCCCAAGATGTGCAATTAAATATTACCATGATCCCAGATTGGATGCGTTCACCAGTTTTCCCAGAGTTAACGGAACAAATCCCTTACCCTGTTTTACAAGTCCATAGTGTTGATAATCCACAAACTGGATTATTTAATGATGAGGCTGCACTTGCTTATATCCGGAAAATGGATCATTTAACGCACCATCCTTTTTATATCGCATTACCAACCTATGGGTTAAAAATACAAGCAACACCTTCAGGAACTATTTATGCTATTGAAGGAGAAAATGATTTTAAAACGGGGCACTCAGGTCAAGAATTATACAGCGACCCTCAACAAGTCAGAAATCTAATCAATAAGTTACAACAAAATACCCCCACTAACCTCAAAGGGATTGTCTGGTTTCGCCTGCCAATCGTCAGTGACCAACGAAATTGGAGCCATGACACATGGATGGCAATGATCCGCCATCAACCTTTGAAAGGACAAATCATTGTCCAAGAAATTCCTGATTCCAACAATCCTGGAGCAATAAAAATTATGCTGTTCAATCAGGGTAATATTGCCTTACCTTTACCCCCTATGGTGCCTTTGAGGTGTCATATTGCCGATGGACTATTCCCGTATCAATTATCATTGAATAATCAAGGGAAATATATGTTAAATTTGATAAAACAAGTTGCACCTTTGAATACCCATCAAGAGCGTGTTATTGGCTGGATGCGATGTGATTGAAACATGACGCAGATAGAATAAGATATGCGTTAAAAGGAATATACATGCAAAAAATTAGTTATATACTGTTCTGTATTTTATTCCCAAGCACAGCACTTGCTCAAAATCACATTCCTAAAACCAACGACGCAATATTAACCGCAACAGAACGATTTATACTCCCTATTCTCTGTCAAAACAATATCAATAATGTGACTCTAACCATTGAAAATTGTTATAAAAACATATCAATACATAACCCATCAAGAGAGAAATGCGTTATTGCTGATTATGCCCTTTATGACTTGGCACACTATTTAAAAGAACGCGCAGACATCATAGGCGATCCAAACCTTATTCATACTTCCTTTTTTGAAGAAAAAGCCATCAATCAACGATTATCCGATTTTCAAAAAACAAGCCCTCCATTCCAGTCATACACACCACAAGAATTTAAACATTACATCACTGTTTCAGCCTCTGTCATAAAAGACCGTTATTTAAATAAATACGATCAAACAGGCAAAAATTGTTCAACGGACTATCAACCTTAAAAGATTATATATATTCAATTTGAATAAAACTATTTTGCCTGCTCAATTTCGATGATAAAAGCGCTACATGAATCATTTATTACAATCTGTTGGGATCGTTATTCCCATTATTCTTATTTTATTTTTTGGATTTTTTTCTGCAAAAAGAAATCTATTGGGTGATAATGCCAGCGCAATTTCTGTCCTCAGCAAATTGGTCTTAACCATTACATTACCCCCTGTATTATTTGCAGGAACCCTCAGCGTTTCCAAAGAACAATTGCACGGTGCTTTGTTGCTATTTTTGACTTTAGTCATCAGCACCATATTGATTTATTTAATTGGTTTTTTCCTAGCTAGAATTGTTTTTAAAAGAAATATTATTCAATCTTCATTGGCAGGATTAGGAGGCAGCTTTTCGGCAGGTCCATTCTATGGTCCCGCATTGCTAGACCCTTTATATGGACATAATAGCAGCGTCGCCATCAGTATGATTGCCTTGGTCATCAACCTTGCATTAATTCCGTTGGCAACCATTATCATCGAGATTGAACTTGAAAAACAAAGCACCACACAACAAAAACCGATCTATCACCTCATTGCCAGTTCTATCTATCATGCCATCATAGACTGCCCTTATGTCTGGGCGCCTTTATTAGCAATTATATTATTGTTTTGTGGGGTTCAATTACCCAGTTTTATTGGTGACACATGCTTCCTTATTGGCAAAGCAACCTCTGGTATTGCCATCTTTGTTGCAGGAATGACATTGGCGGTCAATCGCTTTCGCTTTACCAAAGAATGCATTGGCTTTGCACTCATCAAAGACATTGCGTTGCCGTGTGTTTTCTATGGCATTGCCTCTTTATGGTTCTTAAAATCAGGAACGGATATTTTTAACGAAGGGTTATTATTATGCGCAATGCCCTCTGGACCGATGATTATTTTACTGAGTAACCAATATAAACAATATCAAGAAGAATCCGCATCCATCCTGGCAATTTCAACCTTTGCAATGATATTTACCATTTCTATTTTAATTGGATTTCTTAATGTATCTGTTCATTAATTTTATTTTAGATTAAGCCAATAGGCTGGATAACCCAGCATTTCACGAGGAACAGAGAAAAAATCTCGCCACGAAGTATAATTGGGCGAACCTTGTCCAATCTTATCAATTCCAACCGCTTGAAATGCCAATTTTGTGCGCGGAATATGAAAATATTGAGTGATAATAATTACTGATTCCATATGGTTTTTGTGCATATATTCAGCGCTATTCTTGGCGGTTGCTCTGGTATTAACGCCTTGATTGTCTTGAATAATGACTTGCTTGGGAACACCGTGATCCACCAAATATTGAGCCATCACGCTGGCTTCATCATACCCTTCTTTTCCTGTGCCACCGCTGACCAAAATAACAGGCGCATATCCTTGTTGATAGACGCTGATTGCTTTATTCAATCGTGCTTCTAACCCACTACTGGGAGTGCCGTCCAATTCTACCTTGGTCCCCAAAACAACCATCAAGTCTGCTTTGAATAAATGATCTTTAATCCCACCTAGAATAATAAAGAGCATTACCAAGCAATATATAATAACCACAGAGCAAATCAATTTAAACATAATTAAATACAGACAAGATGAATGAACACGAACAAATTACAATATTTAAAGCAATACCATAATGCACTTATTCTGACCGTATTAATCTTTTATTTTAAAAACAATTTTTTCATAAATAATATCGCCAATTTATAGCTCATCATAATCATCGTCATCATGACACTATATTGCAAACAAGAGAACCACCTTGATGATATTAAAGGTGGTTCTCAAAATTTAACTCATATAGAATGAATAATTAGAAATCAGATAAAGCAACTCGTTTCCATTTATTATTTGCAACGCATACATAATGATAATTTGCATCATCTTTGAAATCACCTGCACTACATGCTTCTGATGAAGAGGACGGCGTTGAAAGTTGAGCGTGGAATTGCTGACCTATAATTTTAGGTGCAGATACACTATTGGTTAAGGTCGCAGTTTTTCCATAAAAGCCATTGACTTTACGAATATTTGCCCCATTACTCATTTGAGTTGAAAAATTCATATCACCATTTTCATCGCCAGATATTGTAAATCCCGCACCAGTTTTATTGCTTTGGAACCATATATCTTCACCTATTGCAATCGATAAACCAGCGTTAAATTTAGGCTGTAAATTAAATACCGTTCCCGATGGGCTTAATGTCAACATAGGTACGGACGTTTTTGCTGAAGCAAAACTATTCACATCATAAAAATCAAACCCACCATTGCCATTAACGGGATCAACATTTATCAATTCACTACGTGCACGCCCTGCATTAACAGTATTCCACAAAAATACACTTCCTTGCCCTGAAAAATATTTAGTATCAAAGTTATAATCAGCAGAAGAAAAAAGAAGTGACTTCCCAATGCGCGCTGTATCGTTAAAATTAACTTTATTATTAAATTGTGCCAGTTGTGCAAAATTCACAGAACCATCTGACTCTTGGCACAAACCTCTCGTATCATTATATCCCAGTAAACAAACATTTCCTTGTGAGTGATTATAATTAAACGCAATCGATCCCATACGGCTTCCTCCTGTTAGACCCTTACGACGATTACGTTGGCTATCAACATCCATCACGAGGCGAATACTATAATCTTGCCAATCATTTGCTTGGGTACTATCCCGATTAACAATTGTGCTCATGTGCAACGCATGTTTTCCAAGATATTTATCCCCGCTAAATGCGTCCACTTCGCTTTCAAAAGAAGACATAATGTGATTGGAATTTATAATTGGTTTACCAATATTCCCTTGATCGTCAACCGTGATGGGTGAACCATTACTCCCAATCATTGTGCTATAGCCTTGAAATTCAAGCGCATGAGCATCCAGTAACGCTTTATATCCAACAGGAAGATAACCACCATTCACCAAATAGGCAAAACTGTCTTCATTCACTGCATTTTTATCACAATTATCGCAAGTAAAAGAATTAACCCACCCTTGATATAGTAAACTATTTGGCTTTGTCCAATTCTGTGCTCTAAAATCTAACTCTTCTCGAGCGTAAGTATTAGACACACTGGTTGCATTATCGCCTAAGACACTACTGCCATCTGCAGTCATAAATGTATTTTCAGCCAATACCCCATTGGAAACACCTACAAAAACCATCGGCTCTTTATAAGTGGAGAGTTGGTCATCCAAATAGGAAACATTTGGTACTTGTCCAGAGGCTGTACTACCACCACTTGCTGCCCAAGCATATACTTTAATATGTGTCGCATCCCAAGATTTAATATATCCCCAGTATGTATGAGCGTGCAGTAAGCCTGCTTTATGAGCATTATTCGTATCTTTTATTGTTGGATCAATAACATTTGTAGAGATATACATTCCATCATGTAGCTGAGACATCTCTTCGTCTGTCATTGCCCGACCTAATGTAACCCCTGAAGCGTCAAACGAAGCCACTGGAGCGACCACTCGAGCTGGCATATTTTCTATATATTGATAGAAACCCACCATCGCCCGGTCGCCTTTTGCAACCGCTGGTGCGCCCGCACGATAATCTATACCAGAGATCGCTGCTTGACCGCCGCCTCCACCCATACCAGAAGCTGAAGAAAAAATACACAAAGTACAACCAGCATTATAATTCCCATAGGGTCTACCAAAAACAGAAAGAGACATAGGAACCATTTTTCCATTCGTATCATAATCCCCACCAATCTGTACCATTTCTTTTCCCAAAGTAAATGCAGATTGATTATCAGGCGTTAATTTAACTAATGGGCGATTAATAATAGACCCATTTGCTGATTGATATTGATTGGATATCTTTACCTGTGCGTTATTCACATCAGCAGTGACTTGCTTATTGGCGTTCAATCCTGCCACACCATTTGCTGAGTTGATTTGTGATTTTGTTATGTAATCTTCTGCATTTGCACAAGACATAACTATTGTAATGCAAGATAATAAAGCTAAATTACCAGAATTTAGAACTATTTTTAGAAACATAAAATCCTCGGATTCGAGATAAAATAATATTAAATGTAATGTTATTAATAATTACAAATTTAAGCGAATATTATTTGTAGGAATTGATCGCGTCGTTTACAGATTTTGTTTAAAATAACCATCTAAAACCTCATAGGGTGTTTTTCCTTGAATGCCTTTATGGGGTTTAACAGTGTTATAATAATTAATAAATCGTTTCAACTTTAACTTTCGATCCTGAGCATTGACGAACAATGCACGCTCATGCCACATTTCCATGAGTGTGCGAATGACGCGCTCTGCTTTGCCATTGGTTTGAGGGCAAGCTGGCTTGGTAAATTTCTGGTTAATCCGATTGGTATAACAAGATTTAACAAACAGATGTTCAAGCGTTCCTTGGTATTCTCTGCCATTGTCAGAGTAAACACATTCGATCATATAAGGGCATTGAACCAGCACATCGTCTTGTAGGAACTGAGCTGCACTAAACTGAGATTTATCGTTGTAAATCCCTGCATAGAGTTCTCGAGAAAAATCATCAATACCTACAAAAAGATACTCCCGAGTTTGCTGTTTAGTCTCATTTTTCAACAAAGGAAGTCGTTTTGTATCGACATGCACCATCTCCCCAAGATAAGATTTGTTATATTTTTTGGCTTGCCGTCTGAGGTTGTCCTCAAGTGTTTTTTCAATCTTAGCAAGGCGTTTAGAAGATTTAAACTTTCCTACAAGTATGAAATTTACAAATATTTGCGTTCGATGGTCATTAGAGGAAGTGGAAAGATGGGAAACCCAGAGAATAAAACTTCAACGTCTGGCTAGCAAAAGCAAGTCTTGTGATGACATTGCTCCATCAAAAAGCAAATCCGCCCATATTTGAGATAAAATTTTTCTACGGTCTAAATGTTCCGCTCTATTATACGCAGCCTCTACAGTATTTGTAGGGGCGTGTGCCAGCATTAAATCAATAATATTTCTATCATTAGGATATTTTTCGTTCATTATACCAGAAAAGGAAGCTCTAAACCCATGTGGTACATGAATACCTTTATAACCAGCACGATTTAGTAAATATCCCATTGCGTTTTCACTCATAGGCTTCATAATTGTTCTGCTATTTGGAAAAACTAAACCACCATGCCCAGTAAAAACTTTAACAACCTCTAAAACTTCGATTGCTTGCCTTGATAAAGGAACTTGATGTTCTTTACGCATTTTCATACGTTCGGCTGGTATAACCCATACATCACCTTTAATTTCTTCCCAACTCATTCCCCGCACCTCATTTGGACGAACGGCTGTTAATGATAGGAATCTTAAAGCGAGTTTTGTTACTGGGTGTGCTGGCGTTCTATCTACCGTATCAATGGTCTTGTCGCAAATTTAATTATGTATTTTAGTATGATGTAGAAATGGAGTGAGTATTTATATTTTAGGAACGATTTGTGTCTATTGGTATCTATAGCAAGCTTATATTAAGGTCTAAGGATGATTTTAAAGGTCGCCACTTTAGTGGGTTGATGATTATCCAAGCAGTAAACTGGTATTTACGCTATTGCCTTAGCTATCGAGATATTGAGGAATTGTTTTTAGAACGTGGGATAAATATAGATCATAGCACGTTAAATCGTTGGGTATTACGCTATGCACCACTATTAGAAAAGCGATTAAGAAGCTATAGAAAACCTCATTGTGGTGAGGTGAGGATTGATGAAACCTATATCAAAGTAAAAGGTCAGTGGAAGTATCTATATAGAGCCATTGATAAGAATGGAACTGCTATTGATTTCTTGTTAACAGCTAAAAGAAATATCAAAGCAGCGCAACGTTTCTTTAGAAAGGCGTTTAAAAAAGATGGTCTATTCGCTCCAACCCATATTGGAACAGATAAAGCATTACCGTTTCCAAAAACCATACAAACCATGAAGAATGAGCATATCCTTCCCAATCACTGCGTTCATGAAACAAGAAATCTTTACAACAGGGAATAGAAAATGATCATTTTAGAGTAAAGAGAATTATCCCAAAGAATGGCTGTTTTCAATCTTTTCATACAGCAAGAAAAACACTCAAAGGATATGAGGCCATTCTCTGGATTAAAAAAGGACTGGGTTTTAAAGGAAAATGGACAATCAACGAACAAATAAAACTCATTCAAAGCATATTCGGTCTAAATAATAATATACCCGTCTAAATTAGCTAGCTTTATGGCTAATCACAGCACCATTCAATATTTGCGACAAGACCCGCCAAAGTCTTGGACCAACTTTTGTAATTAGCAAAAACAACCCAAAAGAATCGAATAATTTATAATCTTTTTTTAGGTTTCGCCTTTTTTATAGCAACATCTGTAAGCATTTTTAAAATACCCCCATCCCTTTTGAATTATACCCCCAACTATACCCCCAGATTTATTGCCTTGTATTGTATTACATTGAATTGAATTAGAAAAGAAATTATATTTTTTCGGCTATTTTCTGCTAGTCTTGTATTAGATTGAACTATATTAAAATATTTAATGGTGTCCACGGCGGGATTCGAACCCACGGCCCCAGGATTCATCTCACTACGATTTTCATCGCCATTGTGACACAACACAATGTTTGTAAGCTGGACTGTCTCTTTACCCTAGGAACATATCCCTTAGGCACCACCCGTACAGTCTCTACACCTTCCCCACAAATAAGGGCTTGGCTCGGGATTGGTATGGCAAAGACTGCCGAAACGTTCCCCGAATTTGAGCGGATCCACTTTATCGTTTCCAAATAAAGCGCCCAATTTAATTTTAGGAATCCTGTGCTCTATCCTGCTGAGCTACGCAGACACTTGTTTACCTTTTAACGTGTCTTTATAAATTTGAAAAGAGCTTGCGTTCATCTAAATAGTTTTTTTTCTCTTTTACATGTTGTGCCACAGTCATCATAAAGTGCTGGCACAGAGTTTCTGCGGGAATTGCTGTTTGTTTACACAAATATTCCAATTTTTGCGCATAACGTAATAACACATAAAGTGCTTCAGAATTCCAACTATCCATCGCTTTTAAAAAACCGTCCGTACGTTTAAAAAAAACAGGCGGGCTTAACTTGGAAATAGCGACTTTAGCGGGCATGCCCTCTTCAAATAAAAACCGTGCTTGTAATAAACGATCCACATGCTGCAACAAACTACGGGTCAACGCAACCATATTCACGCCTTCTTTGATCGCCTTGGTCAGGGCTTTATCAACCATGGCTGGTTGCCCACACATGGCGGCATAAACAACATCTTCAACCGAATATTCTGCATCATCGCCAATCGCTTGTTGCACATGGATCAAAGTAATCTCAAGATCAGACCCAACATATAATAATAATTTTTCTATTTCATTACGAATTAATGCTCTATCCGTTCCTAAAATAGCCAGCAAATATCGAAAAGCATCAGGCGCTATTCTTTTTTTACCCAATAATACACGAAGGGTTTCGTCCAAGGAACGTCCTGTTTCTGCATAACAAGGAATGGCTGCAATCAAAGGATGCTTTTCTGCTAAGACACGCAAAGGCGATCTTGGGGATAAACTACCTGCCTCAATAATGACAACAGAATCAAAATCAGACGGATCATGCTTCTCTACAGGGTATAAAGCACATAATGTTTCAAGTGTTTTCGCAAGTGCGTCACTCGCTTCACGAACCCATACAGCCCGTTGCCCACCCATCAAAGACAGTGCCGTTGCTTCTTCGTTTAATCGTTCATGATGTTCTTTATCCAGCACACAGACTTGAAAAGGGTCATCCAAACGACCAGCAACTTTTTTAACAAGCTGGCTTGCCCTTTCGCGAACAAGCCCGCTATTTTCACCATAAATCAAATAGACACGAAATTGTATAGGTCCTTGTAAAAGACTTATGATATTTCGTGCATCTATTTTCATAATCTAAACCTGCCAGATCTTAATTACCAGGCACATCATCAGTCGTCATATTATCCATACCCACAGGAATCATCGTATTCCGACCTGTTGCCATTGCAGGTATCCCATCAACCCCAACACCTTGAGTTGCTGCACCATTAGATCCAGGATTCATACTAGGTAACATATAGGTTGGTTTGGGTGTATCTGGTGTTTTTGCTTTGGTTTGATACGTATCATTATTTCTGAACCATGTCGCAACCTGTTGCGTGACTTCATCCGCCAAATTTTTTGCAACACGAGCTTGAGCCGTTTCATCATTCAAACTTTGTGCAAAATATTGCTCATAAGTAACGGTATACCCATCCATTGTCTGAGCATCACCTTGAGCCAACACAACAGGATTAATTGAAATCGTCTTTAACGCCCAATGTGCGGTTCCTATCATTCTTGCGCGACCCGCAGAGTTATCATAATGAATATCAATTGCTTCTTCTGATAAATTAGGAGAAACATCTAATTGATAAGTTTTTGGATCCTCTGGTCCCGCACCCGCAAGGTTCTGTTGCAATGCTTGACGGACAAGCTGACCATAACGATTAGGTAATACAGGAACATAAATTTTCTGTAGCTCATCATTTACATCTAAGTTTGCAGTTTTGCCATACATAGGTTTAAACCCACATCCTGACAACATTACCCCAATACCTAATAAGACACCGAAGGTTGTTAGAAACTTGCTAATTACTTTCATCCGCCTACCACAAAATTAACGATCTTATTAGGGACATAAATGGTTTTTATAATTTCTTTACCATCTAAGAATTTTGCAACCGCTCTTTCTTCACGTGCAAGGGCAATCACAGCATCCTTATCCATATCAGGAACCACTTCAATTGTTCCTCTGAGCTTTCCTTTGATTTGCACCGCAATGACAACACGCGTTGCAGCAAGTAAAGAGTCATCAGCGATTGGCCAAGGGGTTTGTGCAACTAATTTGTCTTGCATTCCCAGTAAACGCATCATATCTTCAGCCATATGCGGAACCAAGGGGCCACATAATAAACTTAACATATACGCTGCTTCACGACGGGCAAAACCCATACCCGTTTCTTTGGCTTGTTTTTCTGCATCAGCAACCGCATTTGTCAATTCATGTAAACGGGCAATCGCCACATTCATTGCAAACCCATCCAATGCCTCAGTCACCGCAACAATGGTGCGATGGGTCATACGACGCAAATCATCTGCAGTTTGGGCAAATTGCTCTGGCAAAACAACATCTTCTGGAACATCTTGGGCAATAATAGACACAACACGATATAAACGTTGCAAGAACCGAGAAGTTGCAACAGCGCCCTCTTCTGTCCATTCCATATCACGCTCTGGTGGATTATCTGATAAAATAAACCAACGTGCTGTATCCGCGCCAAAACGCTCTATGATCGCAGAAGGCGCAATCGTATTTTTCTTGGATTTGGACATTTTTTCAATACGCCCAACCGTAATTGCCTCCCCAGTATCGCGCTTTACAAAACCCGCATCCGTCTTTTTAATTTCGTCAGGAGATACCCACTCACCCGCAGCATCTTTATAGCTTTCATGCATCACCATGCCTTGGGTAAAGAGTGCTTTAAAGGGTTCTTCCATACCGACTTCACCCACACTATTTAAAGCACGCGTAAAGAAACGAGCATAAAGCAGATGAAGGATAGCATGCTCAATCCCACCGATATATTGATCGACTGGCATCCAACGATTCACCGCAGCATGATCGAGTGGATCAAATGAATGCGGTGCTGTAAAGCGTGCAAAATACCAAGAGCTATCCACAAATGTATCACATGTATCGGTTTCTCTTTGTGCTTTGCCATGACATTTCGGACAATCAACATGCTTCCATATGGGATGATTATCCAATGGATTACCAGACAAAGAGAAATCAACATCTTCTGGTAAAATAACGGGCAATTGATCTTCCGGAACAGGAACCACACCACAAGTTGGACAATGAATCACAGGAATTGGGCAGCCCCAATAACGCTGACGCGATAAGCCCCAATCTCTTAACCGCCAATTAACAATTTTCTCACCAATGCCCATTTCTTCTAAACGCGCAATCGCTACTTTTTTAGCTTTGGCAGTCGTCAGCCCGTTTAAAAAATCTGAATTAATGAGAATACCATCACCCGCATGAGGCTTGTCCGTAACCACAAATTGGGCTGGATCTTCGTCTTGAGGCATGATGACCGTTGTAAAAGGTAGATTATATCTCAAAGCAAAATCAATATCCCGTTGATCGCCTGATGGGCATCCAAATACAGCACCTGTGCCGTAATCCATCAACACAAAATTTGCAATCCAAACAGGGAATTTTTGATCAGGCATAAAAGGATGAATAACATGCAAGCCTGTATCAACACCTTTTTTTTCGGCTTTTTCAATCACCTCTTCTGAAGTCCCCATACGGTGACATTCAGCAATAAATTCAGCAATTTTAGGATTATTCTGAGCAAGTTTTGCAGCAATAGGATGATCCGCAGAAATCGCCAAAAATGCCATTCCGAATAAGGTATCAGGGCGCGTGGTAAAAACTTCAACAGATCGTAGTGGCTCTTCGAAATCTGCTGGAGCTTGATCCAAAACAAATCGAACTTTTGCGCCCTCTGAACGTCCCAACCAACGTTCCTGCATGGTTTTGACACGATCTGGCCAATTATCCAGCGTTTTTAAACCATCTAACAAAGGTTGGGCAAATTTGGTAATCTTAAAAAACCATTGAAAGAGCTGCTTTTTTTCAATCAATGCACCAGAACGCCAACCTCTGCCATCGATAACTTGTTCATTAGCCAGAACGGTTTGGTCTTCTGGATCCCAATTTACCCAGCTCTCACGACGTTCCAGCAAGCCTTCTTTCATCAAACGAAGAATGAGTTTTTGTTGTTGTCCATAATATTCAGGTTGGCAAGTCGCAAATTCGCGATCCCAATTCAAAGAAAAACCCAAGCGTTTGAGCTCGGCACGCATGGCAGCGATATTTTCCATCGTCCATTTTGCTGGCGATACACCACGGCTTTTGGCGGCATTTTCTGCTGGCAACCCAAAAGCATCCCAACCCATTGGGTGCAAAACACTATAGCCACGCGCACGTTTATACCGAGCAATCACATCCCCCAGCGTATAATTCCGCACATGCCCCATATGCAATTGCCCCGAAGGGTAAGGAAACATTTCCAGAACATAATATTTAGGAACATTCGCATCAGGAACGTTGGGAATATCGAATAAGCGACGCTTTTCCCATTCTTGTTGCCAAAACGGTTCTGTATGTTGGAAATTATACGAAAAAGAAGGAGAGTCACTCATAATATTTAATCAGTATCCGTTAATTATTTTTGATATTTATCAGCACGTAATTCACGTGCACGAACTTGAATTTTACTGGTGATATCAGATGCCGTGTTATTTGCCACGGGCGCATCAACCCATTGTCCATTGTCTTTGACTTGACGATGAACAACAACACTGATCGAATCAGAACGCAAACGACGATCCAGAACCGAGCAAATAATTTGGAAACGCTCTGCGTTTGCTGGAACGGGTTGATACCAATCGGTAACAATTGTTCCCCCAACCGCATCGGCTGATATAAAAGGCATAAAAGACAATGTATCAACCGCAGCACGCCAAAGATAAGCATTAACGCCACCTTGTAAACTATCATCCCCACCTATTGCAGAACGATCTACACCAACCAAACGTTGGTCTGGAAATGCCAAATTTTCTTGTTTTTTGTCTTTGGAACATGCTGTAAGCCCCAAAGACAAGGCACTTGCCACCAATAAAAGTCGAGAAAACGACAATGAGGATACAAAATTCATAGTTTATGGCGCTCCACTATTCCCAAATCAGTGACCTGACGTTGATGGTTTTCAACAAAAACGTTACAATAATATTGCCGTTTGTTATACAGAGTTTATATTAATTTTTAAATCTTTATTCTTGATATTACGTTTTTTTTCTTGTTAAAAAAAGCGTTTTTACCGTTTTACGGATCTGATCTGGATGTAAATCATGTTTTTGGGCAACAGATTCACAAATCTGGGCATCTGGAATCACAAAAATAATTTTATTATCCAATAATTGACCCACTTGCACTTTGACCTCACCCCAAGGGGTTAATACCAACTCTTCGTAATGGATTAAATCTTCGTAATGTTCTGTATGCCAATGCACCGTATGTAACGGGATTTGAGAAAATAAATGATAACGTATCGCCACTGCATCCTCAGGTAAAGAAATAACTGTCAATTTTTCCGTAACCTGATGAGTCGATGAGACAATAGGTTGTGTATAAATTAATTGCGCGGCTCTTTCATAAAGCTCCTGTTGCAATTTATTAATTTGTTCAGGTCGTAAATCTGTAAATTCTGCCTCGGTTACAATAACCTCATGATTAACATTTTGCTTTTTCCCGCCATCAATATGCCCGATACAGACTCTTAAAAAATTAGGCAAATTGTCATATTCTATTCTGCCTGCACCATATCCAATATTAGTAATGCATACGGGCGGATAAGGTGCAAAACTGACTTTTAATGCTTTCAGCAATGCTGCACAGGTTGAGGTCAACAGCTCTTTTTGAGGCCCTTCTGAAAAAATAGAGGCTTTATCCCCTAGCAACTTTAAAGTCGCAGGTGTTGGAACTGGTAGAGATCCTTGGGGATATTTCAACATCCCTGACCCTACATTCAAAGGCGATACATACCATTGGTCAATATTTAACCAATCACAACCAACACAACACAACGTAACCGTCACAACTGTATTTAATGCTCTGACTTCATGAAAATAGATTTCTTCTATAGGTAATGCCCGCACCTCTGCCTCTGCCTGAGCAAGAAACGTAAAGGTATCTATCGCCAATTCTTTTGCTCTTTCCGATATAGACGCATTGGAAATCAACGCAATAATCGTACTCAACAACTTTAAATTTTCAGGTGATTCATGTCGTTCTAGAAAAATAGGCAGTTCATAATAAGGGGTTGATTCCAAATCAATATCTGCTGAAACCAAACTGACATGTGCTTTGGTCGTTTCGATCATGTTACGCTTGATATGCATTAAATCCAAACGCGCGCCAATATCCAATGCGTCCACCGCTTCATATAATATTTCCGCAGGCACACCCGCATCCACCAACGCCCCAATAAATCGACTGCTGCTCATCCCTGCAAAACAATCCAGATACGCAATTTTCACAAAATTATTCTTTCGTAAGTCACTTTATGTATTCAGCCTGTTGAGTATACTGTGATTGATGAGGAAACAAAAGACTAATGTCCTCTGAGCGATTGTAACGATTTTTTGACCTCTTTCCAGAATAAATCACGCTTTAATTTTGGCACGGCACCAAATTTAGGTTGTGGGCAGTTATATCCAAAAGTCGTTGCGAAAGGAACAACCGCACCATTTTTTAAGTAAAGATTATAAAGCTCTCTGGATTTAGCATAGGCGAATTGAGAGTCATCCACAGTACCTAACAACCTACGTGAATATGATGATTCTGTACCATCAACCACAGATACTCCATAATGATAAGATGTTTTCTGCATCCAACCATTCGCATGACATAATAATGCTGCATAGGCTTGTGATTGGTGCGGAATTAAGTTTGCGGCATATAAAGCATCTTCGACTGCCAAATAACGATAATGAAAACGATGATTAGGAATAGGCCAAGAAGCCCCTGTTCTGACTTGCTCTGCTGGTACGCTCCATGGTTTGTTATTAGGATCATTAACAGGACCAATCATCTGACCAATCCCTTCTGGATATGTTCCAGGATTTTGATCTGGATATCCAAAAGTCCCCATTAACTCCATCCCATGTTGATGTAATATCGTTGCAGCATTCCATGCAGCCTTGGCACGATCAGTTGCCCAAAAACTTTTACGCATATCTGTTGTTGCTTTGATATAAGATTGCTCTATTTGAACATGTTTAGGTGTATCTTTACAATTTGCATCACCAATCTGAACAAAATACGGGGCTGCTTCTTGTAAACGCCCTTCTCTCATCAATCGACGAGCTAATAAATGACGTAAAAGTATAGGGCTACCTTTTAAACTATACCCACTATCAAAACTATACCTTATATTATATTCATAATCGGAAGTTTCAGCAGCATTTTGATCGACATAATCTTCCTCAACATCTCTATTACATACCGCTTTTGGATCCTTGGGAACTTGTGTGTGACTATTTACAAACTGCCGCAATTCGTCGGGCGTTAACACATTTTCTGCAAGATATACAATATCCCCCCAATAAATATCTCTTACTGGCCATAATTCTTCCAAAGCCTGAACAAAATTTCCTTGAGACAAAGTTAAAACAGCACGTTCACCTTGGACACGTTGTTTACTGCGCGTCTGTAAACTTTCATCATTAAAATGGCTGATGGCTTGATGGTAATAGTCTTGAGCCTTTTTCTTATCGCCTTTTCTTAAAGCAATCTTAGCCAAAATCCATGCATCAAGAGCCTTTTGATTTCTGTTCCAGTCATATTCTGCAAAGGACTCCGCCCTTTCCATATCGTTATTTTGATAGGCAAAAGCAGCCAACGATCCCATATCCTCAAAATCACTTTTGGGGTCTAACCCAACTTGTAAAAAGGCATTTAGTATATTTGGGATTTGAGGTTTAGAACGAACCATATAATCATCTTCGTACGTTAAGACATAAGCCAATAATAGCTTACGCATCAAAGAATTCCGAACAGCTTGCTCTAAGAGTAACTTAGCATCATGATTATCAGGATTGCTTAACCCTCTTAAAATCACAATGATAGAGTTCAGCCCACCATCATCCCCCAATTTGACTTGTTTGAGATAAAAATCCACAGCCCTTTGAAGTTGTAAGAAACTATCTTCTTTTAAAGAACCAACCTTCCAAAGAACCGCACCATCTTCTGGATAACTGCGCGTGCCAATCTGATCCAAGATCACTCCTGCCGCCTCGCCATACGCATCGATCCCCAAATGTAAAGGATCAGGCGCACCGTGTGCCACTAAATAAGCCGTACTATTAAAGGATTGAACCGCATCCTCAAAATGCCCTAACTCTTTTTCAATACGCCCAAGGGTATATTTGGCGCAAACTTGTTGGGCTGGGTTGCTGTTATAGGCTAACATTGAAAACGCAGAATAGGCATCTTCCCATTGTTTATTATGAAATAAGATTGCTGCTTTTTTATAGGCTTCGTCTGTGTTGGGGCAAGTCGTTTGACCAATATATGGATCATTGATATTACTCGCAGAATATAAATTCTTCTTTTCTTCTGCCGTCACAACACCAAGATTTTTTACTTTCTGAGAAAAACTGTCAGTCGCTGGCAAATCGAGCAACGTTTGTTTACGATTATCCAATAGCTGCCACGGAAAATACGGAGCACAAGCAATCGCCAATGTCGATGTTAATGCAGTCACTCCGACACAATACAGCATAATTCTGACAGACCGCTTCATTTAACGATTTTCCTTTATCATTAAGCATACTAAGAAAAAACATACTGACATAAAATTAACTGTTAATACACAGGGAATTCGCGAACAACTATAGAATTTAATCCTCTATAGCTCATATCAAACGTAACAAATTCAGAAACCATAAAAATAATTGCCTTGATATTATTTTATATCACTCAATTCATTCCAAACCCTTTACCTATGATATGAACGCAATATTCAACTTCTATCGCGCGATAATTTTGCTATCTTTCTTTTTTATACTCTGCATCATATAATTTTCCTCGGTAATATATTGTTGTAATATTTTAGGCGTTTTTTCATCAGCACTCGCCAGTAATGCTTTGGAATAATAGGATTTTGCTGTATCAATATCACCTTTTTTATAAGCAATTTTCGCCAGCACCCATGCTGCCAAAGGATCTGTTTGTTGAGAGACATTCCAACGAAATTGTGCAAATTGATGTGCTTTAGCCAAGTCATTATTTTGAAAAGCTAAGGCTGCAAGGTAACCTTCTGTTCCACCAATATCAACATTGGTACCATCGATTGTTTTAATAATAAAATTTTCAATATAAATCCGGATCTTAGGATCAGAAATATAATAAATGCCTTTTTGTGCATTAAATAAATAAGCCCACAAAATATCCCTAATTCGATCAGTATAGAGTGCATCTTTTAACAAAACTGGTGCATTGGGGTTATCAGGATCAGTAATTCCTGTAAAAACCGCGGAAATCGAATCAATCGCTTTATCATGCCCTAATGTTACTTGAGTTGTATAATAATCTATGATTTTTTCGAATAAATCTTGACTATTCTCATGTATTTCCATCCCTTCATAACCAAGAATAGAGGTCGCCTCATACGATGATGGTGGATTTTCTTTGTAAGGGCCGACCTTCCAAATGACGATCCCTTTATCAGACAGGCTGCGAGTTCCAATTTGATCCAACATCGCCCCTGCACTTTCCCCCAACGCATCAATACCCAAATGCAAAGGATCAGGATAGGCTTTATCGGCAACCAATTTGTATGTTTTTACAAATAAACGACTGGCTTTTGCGTGGTTCCCTAGTTGATTTTCGACTTGCCCTAATTTGAAACTGACACAGACTTGTTGAGGTTCAGAACCTGTGCCAATTAATGCGGTAAATGCTGTTTGTGCTTGTGTCCATTGTTGCTTTTTATATAATTCTAACGCTTGTTGATAAGCAACATCTGTTTGAGGGCATGTACGATCTTTGTTTAATAAAGATAGATAGTTGACTGATAGTAATCTCTTTTTTTGTTGTTGCCCCTTACTGTTCTCGTAATCATGATTATGACGTGTTATTGCATCAGAAAGATCGGCAAAAGGTCGAATAATCGTTAAATTAGATAATTGCTGTTCGGAAAACACAGGACGCGCCAGTGAGGCGTTAGAAAAAAGTCCTATTCCCAAACCGATAATCGTAATGAAAAAGCTATTTTGTTGTCGCATAAATTTAAAACAATAAAGGTTACATAAGCAAAGTATTACTTTGTAAATTCAATTTTTACATGTCAATATATTTCTTTTATAGATATCAACGGTAATGCCGTTCTTAATCTGGACAGCCACATCATTACATTACAAAATGTCTCTGTATTTAATCTGAATGTTAATCAATTTTTTGTATTAAATTCTAAATAAATCATTCAGGAAGATACTATGTGTATCAGTCTGAATATCAATTCTGCAACTTTCGTGATTTACCGATTTCGGCTTTCAACATATTATATTTGCTGATCAAAAATACATCATATGAATACCATCATTAATTTTATTCTTATCATGGTCTAATGTTTAAAATTATAATAAACTCCGTCGTTTAAGAAAATATTTTAATCATTAGGATTTAACCATGCAAAGCTTAACATCAATGTTGGATTGGATTTATTCCCATAAAATCGTATTTTCTTTATTATCCATCGTGTTGATGTTGTTTTCTGGATTTATTGCATCAATTATTTGTAAATATTTTCTATTAAGCATTGTTCGCCAGTTTATTCTACACAAAAACAGCAGCAGTGATGATCAAAAGAAAGATATCCGTATTACGGAACGCTTGGCTCATATTGCGCCTGTTATTACTGTATATTTTATGTCCTTATGGATCCAAGGTTTACCCCCGGGTTTAGTCGAGGCCATTCATACAATTTGTGCCGTGATATTAATCATCAATATCACGATATTAATCAACGAATTGCTGGATATGACCAAAGATGCATACGCCAAAAAACATGGTGCTAAATCTGGGTCTATCAAAGGATATATCCAAATTGGTAAGATTGTTATTTCTTCAGTTGCGGTCATATTAATTGTTGCTACGTTGTCTAATAAATCCCCAATCATTATCATCTCTAGTTTAGGTGCAATCGCAGCCGTATTAATGTTAGTGTTTCAACATACATTGATTTCATTGGTTGCTAATATTCAAGTATCCTCTTCGAATGTTATTCGTCTAGGGGACTGGATTGAAATGCCTGTTGTGAATATTAGTGGCGAAGTCACCGATATTGCATTACATACAATTACTATAAGGAACTGGGATAATACCATTTCACAAGTCCCTACCAAGAATTTCATCACCGAGACTTATACAAACTGGCAACCCATGTTTGAATCAGGCGGTCGCAGAATTAAACGCAGCTTTTTTGTCGATCAATCCAGTATTATTTTTTTTAACAAAGAGTTACTCAACAGTTTGCAATCTTATGATGGCGAAATTGTCGATAATATTAAAACTCACATAACAACAAAAATTGCTTTGCCCCAATATCAAAATATTACCAATCTGGGATTATATCGCAGCTTTATTCTTGAATATTTAAAAGCCCGCGAAGATATTTGCAAAGATATGTATATTGTTGTTCGGCAACTTAGCCCCACTTCTGAAGGACTACCGATTGAGATTTATTGTTTTACCTCAAATGTGTTTTGGAACGAATATGAAGAAACGCAGTCAGAAATTTTTGAATTTATGTATGCCACCACAACCTTTTTTAAACTGGGTGTTTATCAAAAACCTTCGGGAATTGATATTCAAAAATCCTCTTCAATACAAGCCAATAGCTCATCTGATTTAAATTAGCTCATAAAACAAGCATCTTATCCTTTATAAACCAAAAGTCAGTTCTTGAATGTATGGTCTAATAATTTTGATTTTATGTTATACCTAAAGGGCTCTGCTATTAAATTAGAAAGCATTGAATAGTTAAATAGTTGGATCGTGAAAATCGACAAAATCATCATAAAAAAGTAAATGAGCTATTGTCATATTTTTAATACAAATCATAAAATTATGAATAATATATATTATTAGGAGCATATTTCTACTTTAATAATAAAGCAATTATGAATAGGGCTGTTCTATTATTATTTTAACATATATATCGCAATGATTTAGATATGGATCAAAATGCATCTGTTCAACTTATTGGAACTGCCAACCACAATGCTGAAACCTTTTACCTTCTTGCAACCAACAACACATACAGAATTGATTAATAATGTTACTATCGAGGATAGCGATACCAACCTAACCCTAGGTGATGATAATTATCATATGGTCTTTGGTAATGGGTAATAATACTTTGATACTAAATGATAACTCCTGTAATTCAAGCTGATTAAAACAAAAAACAGCTTGAATACAAAGAGTTAACCTTGCAAATAGAGGAATAATCTATTCCTGTTTTATATATCCCTTTTGCTATCTTTTAGACTGCTTTAGACTATATCAAATTCGGTCAATATTATTTATATATTGACTGAAAAAGAATATGATTATTCCTACTCATGAAAGAGACTTATTGAGGAATTAACACATAATCAATTATGTCATTATATCCACCAGATTGTCCCGCACCAACATAAGCATTACCGTTAAGATTTGTATTTTTATATAAAATACCAGAAATATAAGGCGTAAAAGTTAAATTATCTGCTTCAATATCAAAGGTTTTTGCTAGATTAGAATCACAACTTTGTGTTTCCGCATTGAAAACTGTATTACCTGGACATGTATATATTTCTCCAAACATACTTATAAGTGCAATTTTATATCTTTTATTTGCAGTAAATACATAGTTAGGAGGTAATAAATCACGAATAGGTAATTTTTTTCCAATCGGAATTTTAACAGTATGCCTTACAAGACCACTGATGTTGCCATTACCATTGCCATTCCCACCATTACCATTGCCATTGCCATTGCCACCATTACCATTACCACCATTGCCATTATTATTATCGCGACCAACTAGCTCGATAGAATATAATGTAACAGTAGATGGCTTTGCACCAGTATCAGTAATTTTCAAAACACCACCAGCAAAATAGGTTTGAATAGAGGATGAAACTTCTGATGCGGTCATGCGATCCAGACGAGTACCTTCAATCACTCTGTATGCCGTTAGTTTAAAGCTGGTATAACCACTGGATATATTATTAATTTGAAAGCCAACACCCGTATTGCTTTGGGTATAGGTTCTGGCTCTTGCTTTTAAATAACCATAAGTTGGTAATTGTGAAACAACCGTTTTTTGTGTCACAGTATTATCAAAAGTTACGGTACTTGGATCAACGCCACCAAACCAATGTTCGATACTCCAACTATCATTTAATTGATTAACCGTTCTGTTGGTATCTAAATAATGTTGCTTGTAATTATATTTTGTAACAGTTCCAGAAACGAAACTCATATCAACCTGATAATTTGCTGCAATAATATTAATTTTATTGCCAGCATCATTTTGCGCAGCCAGCGTTGCCAATCCAGTATTAAACTGATTATCATGGCTTAGAATATTTGGGGTCTCATGCATTCTGCTGAATAAATGAAAGCCTTGCGCAGCACATGTACAAAAATTCTTATTTCTTGAATCAGCTGGATTTGACACATCGTTAAACAATCCAAAAGAACTTGCATCACCACGATAATAATAGGCTTTATCTGTTTTACAATATTGCATAAAAATTAAAGCAGATGTCAAATAAGCCGCATTTGTTGCTGATTGAACATTGGAAAGAATATTCACCCTACCAAAAGGAGAAGAATTCCATTCTGTACAAATACTTTCAATATTGCTATACCCATATTTATTCAAAGCAGTTTGAATCGAGTTTCCAATATCAATAAAATTTTGTGGATCCGCAGTTAAATTAGCATAAAAGTGCCAAGACAAAAAGTCGATAGGAGTACCTGTCCTGCGACAATAATTTAACAAACCATCAATATAAGCACCACCTGGATTATAACCATTGGCCACACCACAACCACCAACTTTGGCATCTGGGTCAATAGATTTAATCATACGTGCAATTTTGGAATAAAATTCATAATAAACCTGTGCATTATTGTTATTCCAAAAGAATGTTAAATCAGGTTCATTCCAAATTTCCCAATAAGTCACTTTTCTGGGCAATCCAATCGATTGATAATTCAGAGAATAACGTTTGACGAGCTCTCCTACCAAAGTAGTATAAATATCAAAATTCTCAGGAATTTCATATCCACCATCTAGTGTACGTCCAACACGAAACATAACTTGTCGTTGAATATTATTTGGATTAACAGACGCATTATTGTCCAAAATACGTTTAATATAACTGTCAGTTGGTTTGTAATTGACATTTTTCATCGCAAGATTAAGGTTATTAGCCCTCATCCCTGCTGCTGCATAAGGGAAAATTGTTCTTTTATTTCCATATTCTGCAATAAATGTTTTTGCTTTTTCTTGTGAATCTCTTGGCACATTAAGCATTAATTGGTTTTGATTACTTAATCTGTTGGCAACAAAACCATCATCAATGTCGCCGATCCCAAAAATATCATGTAAACGAACATGAGTAATACCCATTTGATTAAATTGATCTTCTAAATCTGGAAAACCTGGCGCAACAGAAATAGGTGAACCATTGACCCCACCTACGTCTTTAATTTTACCGCCTTTTCCAGCCGAAGTATTAATTTTGCTTTTATTAATATTAACTAAGAATACCATTTAAAATACCTAAAAAATTTATAATTAAAAAAAATCTTTATTATAAATAATCAAATTAATAATAAATATAAATTGAAAATATATTGATAAAGATATAATTATTATAACATATTTTTTTATAACTTACATAATTAATATTTATTATTATAAAATAATTTTTAATACATTATAAATTCGAATAAGTAATAATAAAAAACTAGTTGTGGGAATTGATCACGTTGTTTACACTAATATTCCATATCACTGTAAACAACGTGATCAATTCCCACAGTTAAAGGATATGAAACCATCCTCTAGATAAAAAAAGGTCTTGGCTTTAAACGAACATGGACAATCAACGAACAAATAAAGCTCATTCCAAACATATTCGGTCTAAATAATAGAACACCTATCTAAACTATCTAACGTTATAGATTAAGTGCAGCATAACCAGCTATTTGCGATAAGACCAAAAAAAAAGAGCCCAACCCCGTTGGGTTGAACTCGAATATATAAATTGAATAAAATGAATGTTTAGTCAATTAGCCATTAAGGATTAAGGGAATAATGCACCTCGCCTTTCTTCTCGTCAATAGGAAAATTATAGTCATAAGCAAGATTAAAACAGAACGTATATCCCAAGTAAAATACAACAATGGTGATATCCATTACAAAGGCCGCAATCAAGCTTATTCCCAAATACCATGCGACCACTGGAACGAGGGAAATCGTTAGTCCCACTTCAAACAAAATTGCATGAAATACACGAATAATCACGTTTTTTTCGGTTGTACCACGGAAATAAAACATAATTTTATCAAAGGATACATTGTAAACGAAATTCCAAATGGTTGAAACCAGTGATGAAGCAATTGCAACAATACTCATTTCTGTAATCGGTTGGTTGAATAGTAATACACCAACGGGTATAAATAAAAATAGTCCAATTATCTCATAAGAAACCGCATGCCGAACTCTATCTCGGAAGGTACGCATTTAAAAATACTCTTTTTTAGTTCAATATTCTTCTTTTTTAACAAATCAATTACTAAGGCTGTATTTTATTTATTTAGGTTTAATTTTTTTTCTTCTTTTTACGCTGTTATTACTTGTATTCAACTATATCTGCTTTGGTTTTAGAAATAAACAACAACAAATCGCTCATAGTGCTTCAATTTTGAAACACACTACATTGAGATAAACACAATTTATTGTAAAATTAAAGGATTAACTTTTTGATAAAAAGAGACCCTTTTACCTTACAACCACCTATTTTCGAAAGGAATCTAGATATAAAAGAGCAAGTAATGATTGCGACTGAATCTAAGGGAATAATCACGCAACGATACCTCAAATGATGCAAATTGACCAAAAATAAATTGATACTGGAACAATCTAATAAATAAGAAATCTATTCATAATAATGTTAGAGGAAACAATGAACTCTGTAATCATATTACTGCTAAAAGGCGAGACGCTTTTGTTAGAAACCAAATAAAAAATAAAAACTATATCGCTTGGTTTGAATTATCGCTACAAAATCATTTAAAACCAGCCTATCCTCTGCGAACAGAAAATTATGCAATGATAGGATATTCTAAATATCCAAACTCTCTGTCCCATTAAACAAGCCCAATTTAAATATCGTGACTCTTCATTTCTACGATCCGATATTGAGAATGAATTCGATCCCTCTTATGAACATGTTGGTCAATATTTTTATTTAAATTCTATGGATGAATTGATGAAATATTTGAACCATCACAAATTAAACCTTGGTGAGTTTGTGCCTGCAAACCAAGTGAGCAATTATCCTTTATAACTATTCAGCACAAAAAACGGTTTCTTTCTCTTTGACTGGAAAAATAAAATCATAAGCAATGTTGAAAAAGAACGCATAGACCAAATAAAAAACCATAATCCCCACATCCATAATCAATGCATTGACAAAGCTAATATTTAAATACCAAGCAATAAAAGGCATTGTTACCAAGGTCAACCCAACCTCAAACAGGATCGTATGAATAACACGAATAAATAAACTCTTTTTCACGTACCCACGAAAGAACAATAAAATTTTATCAAACCCTAGATTATAAAGAAAATTCCAAATAGTCGCCGCTAAAGAGGAAAAAATACCAATCACCCCCATATCGGTTACTGAATGATGAAATATCCATACAGAACAAGGAATGAATAAAACCAACCCCAAAATCTCAAACAGGATTGCATGACGAACTCTATCCCAAAAGCTGCGCATTTATTACTCTTTTTATTTCCATATTGTGGTTTACTTTTATCCAGCCAACCATATATGCTTTACTTTTAGATGTAAATATTAACAATTAATCCTTGGCAGTTCATTCATGAAACATATGAATTGGGATAACCTTAGAATTCTAGTCATCGTTGCACGTTCTAAAACGTTGCGTCGTGCAGCACAAAAAACAGGAATCAGCCCCGCGACTTTGTCTCGTCGTATTGACGATCTGGAACAAGAGTTGGGCGTAAAACTGATTGAACGTGTACAAGCAGGATGTATCCCCACCCCAGCAGGCGAAGAAATCATCGATTGGGCAAAGGATATGGAGGAAATTGCTTTTGAAATCGAACGCACGGTCGACCAACAAGATTTCCACGAGGTTGAGGGAACCGTCAAGATTAATGCCAACGAGTTAATCTCTTATTTCTTAACCTCGCGATTTGCAGCATTTCACAAATTACATCCCAATATAGAAATTGAAATCATTACCTCCCACCGTGCCTATAGCTTAACAAAGCTGGAAGCAGATATTGGTATTCGAACCTTTCGTCCAGAACAGGGTAATTTAATTATCCAAAAAATAGGCACCCTTTCCTATGGCTTATATTGTGGACAGGATTATTACAAAGAACATAAAGCAAATATTCAAAAACAAAATTGGAGCAAACTCGATTTTGTTGGTTTTGACGAAGTGCGCTCTCACTTTGAAACCGAGAAATGGCTGCGATCCTTACCCAAAGCCCCCACGCCATGGATGCGATGCAGCTACGCTCTGGGGATATTTGATGGGATTACGCATAATAATGGGCTGGGTGTCTTGGATACATTTGTAGGCACAGAAATCCCTAGTCTCTTACACCCTGTGATACCGCATATTCCAGAACTAGACCAAGAGATATGGCTCTCTATTCACAGTGGTTTACGATCTAGTGCAAGGATCAAAGCTGTTAAAAATTATATTAGCGAACTTTTTACTAAAAAATGAGACCATTAAATGACTGACTCATGGTCTTGTCGCAAATATTGAATGGTGCTGTGATTAGCCATAAAGCTAGCTAATTTAGACGGGTATATTATTATTTAAACCGAATATGCTTTGAATGAGCTTTATTTGTTCGTTGATTGTCCATTTTCCTTTAAAACCCAGTCCTTTTTTAATCCAGAGAATGGCCTCATATCCTTTGAGTGTTTTTCTTGCTGTATGAAAAGATTGAAAACAGCCATTTCTTGGTATACCCCTCTTTAACCTGAAATGATCATTTTCTATTCCCTGTTGTAAGGATTTTTTTGTTTCATGAACGCAGTGATTGGGAAGGATATACTCATTCTTCATGGTTTGTATGGTTTTTGGAAACGGTAATGCTTTATCTGTTCCAATATGGGTTGGAGCGAATAGACCATCTTTTTTAAACGCCTTTCTAAAGAAACGTTGCGCTGCTTTGATATTTCTTTTAGCTGTTAACAAGAAATCAATAGCTGTGCCTTCTTTATCAGTGGCTCTATATAGATACTTCCACTGACCTTTTACTTTGATATAGGTTTCATCAATCCTCACCTCACCACAATGAGGTTTTCTATAGCTTCTCAAACGTTTTTCTAATAAAGGAGCATAGCGTAATACCCAACGATTTAACGTGCTATGATCTATATTTATCCCACGTTCTAAAAACAATTCCTCAATGTCTCGATAGCTAAAACAATAGCGTAAATATCAGTTTACCGCTTGTATAATCATTAACCCACTAAAGTGGCGACCTTTAAAATCATCCTTAGATCTTAATATAAGCTTGCTATAGATACCAATAGACATAAATCGTTCCTAAAATATAAATACTCACTCCATTTCTATATTATACTAAAATACATAATTAAATTTGCAACAAGACCATAAAAAAAGATTTACAATATCAGATGATGGTTTAAATATTCGTGCAGCACAAGGGCACTCTACAAAACAAGTTGATATTCAATATCAAGAACAAATACCACCTGAGTTTTTATATCATGGCACAGCAACACGTTTTCTTGATTCCATTAAAGACAAAGGTTTAATTTCTGGTTCTCGTCAATATGTCCATTTATCTTGTAATGAAAAAACAGCAATATCTGTAGGAGAGCGCCATGGGAAACCTATTATTTTAAAAATCAACTCTATTTTAATGTATCAAAAAGGATTTAAATTCTACCTAGCTGATAATAATGTTTGGTTAACCAAACACGTGCCTAATAATTTTTGGTAATTATATACATCTCTACACAAAATAATTACAAATTCATAGAAAAATTAAATCTAAAAAACCTTATTTAGAATTGATCTTTTGGGTTGTATGTCAATGCTGTAATTAGTTTATTGTCTAGTTCTGTACGAGCATTCTCAGGAGTTGGTAAAGTAAGAATAAAATTGGTTAACGGGATTACTGACTCTTTATCACGATCTTTGAAATATTTAAGAGCTTTGTTAGGATCTACAATCCAATTATTAACCTCTAAATTAAAAGAAGTTATTAGTTCGTTTGGATATAGTTTTGCATTGACGTTAGGGCGTTTCCCGTCTCCAAAAGAGTGAGTATATGTTGGGAAAGAATCTGGATCATAACCATTACTTCTTAGCCATTTACAAAACATTTTTCCTAGAGAAATGTCTGGCATCATTCGATCCGGCAATAAGTATCCTCTTGATTCTAGAGGTGCTAATAGTTTTAATGTCATTTGATCTAGCATAGAAAAATGAGTAGGTGGTATTTTTTCTCTATTGATTAAATACCTGCGAATGTGCCAAGGAAGTGTTGAGTGTTTTTTCTCGCCACCCTGCATCCATTCTAAAACCCATTTAGATACCAGAACAGCAAATTTGGGTGATGCCCATTGGCCTAAATTTATTGCTACTTGAGGATGTACCCATGTACCTTGTAATGTAGGAACACCTCCTTGTATTGACTGTATTAATTCCGTGGTCGGAATTCCGACCACGGAAGAAAGTTCCTGAACAAAGGCCTTTGTAGTGGATAAACTATTATAATGCTTAAACTCTTTACTCGCAGCTTTACACATAGCAGTAGCATTAATGTAACCGTCGTAAGCGCGTTGCGATATTAAAACATTATTTTCTTGTCTTTGAATAAGCGGTAAATCTAATTGTTCCATTTCTACCTCATGTCGTTAAACTTTGATAAGTCATTCTACAACTCATATGTGTTAGCAGATAATCAAAGCGATGGTCTTGCCGGTGTTTACGGGTGTTGTAGCGGAATACAAATTCATCAACATATTTTTGTAAATGCTTAACTGACACCGAATGATAAATTCCAATGATGCCGCGCTTAAATAACGACCAGAAACCTTCTATAGTATTAGTATGAACTTTACCATTAACATATTCTTTATTGGCATGTTTTACGATAGCGTGGTTATAGATTTTAGTTAGTTGTGAATACCCTAACCATTCATCAGAATAAATAGTGGCATCTTTATTAGCGTAACTAACAATTTGCTTTGTCAATGTTGTTGCTGATACATCATTAACCTTTTTAGCATTTAATTTTCCTGAACGTTCAATCATGCCAAATACAGGTGTTTTATCTTTTGAACTTCTACCTTGAGAATGTTGTACTTTTCTACAGATATGACGAAATTTATTCTTGCCACCGACATAAGTTTCGTCTACTTCAATTTCATTGTTTAAGACATTGTTATTATCAAAACTAAAGCAATTGCGAATACGATGCAGAAGAAACCAAGCTGTTTTTTGCGTCACACCTAAGTCTTTAGCTAACTGCACTGATGAGATTCCTTTAGTATGACAAGTAATAATCCATATTGCTAAAAACCATTTTTGAAGTGGTATTTTTGAATTATCAAATAAGGTGTTTGTTTTAACATTGAAATATTTACTAGTATTCCTACAACGGTATCGATTACCCTTACATACATAAACTTTTGAAGCTGGATCAAAAGGAGAGATAATATTGCCACCCCATTTTAAATTCTCAAGGTGTTTGATACACGCTTCTTCATCTGGGAAAGTATTAATAAGATCTATGATAGTGTTAAACTTTTTAATCATTCTGCTACCTCTACTAATATCTTAGTATAACTTAACACAATGTCAATATTTTTGTGTATAAATGTATATAATTACCTAATTTTTTTACTCTTCTTTAAATCCTTTTTTATTTAATCTTTACTCACAATCAGCTTTAAATTCTTTCGATTGTTCTTTTGCAATTTCTAGCCATACATCGAAATTTTCAACATTACCACGATCTTCCCATCCAGGAGATGCATAAGTATGCACAAAAAATACTTTTGGATCTCCTGATGTATCATCCCCATCAAAACAAACGATATCATCAGAAGGATTCCAATGTGCAAAAGGAATTAAATTCCTATTAGGATATAATCGTCTTACACAAACAAATCTTCCATCAATGTATTTTGCTGATTGAATTAAAAAATACCATGGATATATCTCATCTTTATAATTCGATTGAATATAATTAATAAAATTATTACTAAATTTAAATCCTACTGGTAAATATTTTTTATAAGGTAAAAGTATGTCATTCATTTGCACTTCCCGCATCACCACCCGTCGCTTCGAAGATGATATATAAAATGTTTTTTAGTATTGATTAAATAAAATCAGAAAGTTCTTTATCTTCAAATAATGGAAAATCTTGATCGATATTCTGAAATATATAGTAAACATGTTTTTCTTCATTATCATATTTCATAGAATCAATAGGGACTTCTATTGATGATTTCTCAAAATAAGACAAAAAGTTATAGCTTTCTTCTGATAAAATTTTATCTGCATTGGTAAAAAAAACAAATATTCTTTTTTCAAAAATCCATGCTAAATCACATATACACTCATCAAAAGATCCCTCAGCGCCTGAATAATAATAAGGAAATTGTAAGACTGCAGAAATTTCATCGCAAAATGTTTTCCATACTTTCATTCTATCTCCTCTACATATCAAGACCACTGAGTCTTTATCATTACTTTTTATATCTAAAACGAATTGCCATATTTCTTCAAAAGATTTATGAGTTTGAAGTAAATTTTTATATTCTTTAATCATTGTTTGTTCTCTAACTTTTTTATATTATCTTATTTTTTGAAATGTACGATAATGAGTATTAGTATAATAAGCAGAGCCATCGCTACCTGTTACAACTCTATCAGCATTTCTATTTCCTTTTACATATAAATCAGTATCCCATTCTTTATAAGAAATTGTATTACCATTTGCATCTTGTTCAGGCAATTTTTGCTCTCCTGGTTTTGGATTATTATTATATGTTCTTCCTCCCTTATACCCAGCAAAAGGACTACCTTTTTCATCTACACGATTTAATGTATCCTTAGCTTTTTGTGGGATCTCAACCGTATTTTGTGATGGATCAGTTGGTGCCTTTGGATTATCAAAATTATTCCATTCTGTTTCTGTTGGTTGTGTTGGTTTTGGTCTGGTTGTTTCGACGGGACGTGTTGGTAAATCAGGAAGGTCATCATAATCAGATGGATTACCTCTAGCTGGATCAGCAACAGGGTCAATATCATCAATCTGACCATTTTTTACTTTCTGAATATTCGAAGAATTTACAGGTCGACCTGATTGCTCTAACTTTTGTGCAGCTTCTAACTCTTCACGAGAAGTATTTACCATCTCTTCGGTAATCGTGGGATTAATAGAGGTTAAAGCAGAACAATCCTTACATAATCCCCTTAATTCTCTTTCACTATTATTATAGGAAACTTTCCAAATCGCCTCTTGAAGAGGATCAATTAATCGACCATTTTCATCACGATCTTCAGGACGAAACTCTTCTTCACGTTCGCTTGCTGATTGATTATATTGTTGCAGATCAGAAGAAATGCCCAAACCATTTAAAGCACCAGAACCTCCATTTATTGCACCACCCGCACCAGCACCAATTGCACCAGCAATCACATTTTCAATGGCATTCGTTAATAATCGTGCCGTATCAGGATTACCGTTACTTTGCGCAATCGCCCAATCTTTTATCGTATTAACCGTCGAGGCAGTAACAATATCCCCAGCGATTGCACTTCCCGTAGCGGCACCGACGTTGCCGCCAGTAACGCCTGCCACGGCGGCGGAGCCAGCGGCTTCGAGGAGGATGCGTCCCCAATCGTTGGATAGTTTCGTTTCGTCAAAGCCATTGACACCACTATTATGTAACGCATCAGAGATTTATCCCATGACTTCGCCGACGAGCTGCATGCCGAGCTGGCTGTTTTGCAGTTGGTTGGAAAGTTTATCGGCGTTAAACTTGTTGTCCATGTGACCATTGGCGTTGTTGACATCCATGGTATAGCTGCCCTCTGTGCTGCCAGCATCCATATGGATATTCCCACTGATCGCAGACTGGCTGGTACTGGTTTCATCATGTTTTTTCTGTGATTTGTTTTGCTGCTTCCTCAGCAATTAAAATAGGCTGTAACCGAGCAAGATCTTGGTATGCTTGCTCTAAAACATGCTCTGCTTCACCTAAGGGAATAAGAAAACTTTTATAATGATTATGCCTTGGATCTGTTGATTTACAATACCAAACTTTTGTATATTCATCATTATCAACAAAATAAATAATATAATCATCTATAAAAACAGATGTATTATCTAATACCAACATATAATCGCTTAAGTCTCTTTTTTGAGGTAAATATTGATAAAACAATTCATCTTTGTCTTCAAAACAAACTTTATAAATTACATCAGAAAATTCTTGATCACTTAGTGCAAATAATTTTGGAGCATATCGCTGATCATTGTTTTTCAATAACTGTTTTAAAATCATCATTAAATCTACTAGATACCACGTATATGGATTTTTACCAATAGGATTTCCTTGAAAATATAAACAACAATTACCCATCATCAATTTTCCACAATGATCTTCATCGATTTGGTATTCAATAGCAAAAATATCTTTATTTCCATATAACATTTCCTTCTCCTTCAAATCTTTATCTTCATCACTTATGTGCATCTCTAAGAATTTTTACCACATCATTATTTTTATTACCTCTCATAACCTCCACGCTTTTATTACCTGCGAAATGTACTGTACCACTATTATCTGGACGATACACATTATATATTTCAGGTTTTTTGCTAACTTGTAGATAATAATTTCCATTCTTTTCAACTACAGGTGTCTTTGGATCATTGTTTGACATCCACCCCTCCCTAAAGTGAGGGGATTCCTACCGTGTTTAGTCTGTTAGGACTAACTCACCTCGGCGGGTTCCTGTTGCTGACAACTCAGTGTTATTCACTTCACAGGCTAACTGGGCAAGTCCTGCCCTTAAGATATTTGTTGCACCGACTAGATCGGCATTTTCTTCAAAGCCACACTCTACACAGTTAAAGTTTGCTTGTGTTTTTCTATTTTCTGCACTGATGAAGCCACAACAAGGGCAAGTTCTGCTTGTGTTCTTTGGATTAACGGTGATTAATTGTCCGCCATTCCAAAAAAGTTTATAGTCAAGCTGACGTTTAAACTCGAACCATGATTGATCTAAGATAGATCGATTTAATCCTGATTTTTGTTTTACGTTTTTACCATGTTGCTCAGCGTTTCCTTTGGCAGACTTTGACATATTGGTAATCTTTAAATCTTCCATACAGACAATAGCGTGATTTTTGCTAAGCTGTGTTGTAATTTTATGCAGATAGTCTCGCCTGACATTGGCAATATGAGCGTGATGCTTTGAAAGCTTTTGTTTTACTTTTCTCCAATTCTGACTAAACTTTTTCTTATGACTTAATTGCCTTTGCAATTTCACAAGTTTAGCTTGTTGTGTTTTCAAACTGTTTTTTGCTTCAAAAAACTGACCATTGGTTAAGGTTGCAAACCGAGCAATCCCCATATCAATCCCAACCCTATCCCCTGTATGGATAGGGTCTATATGGTCATATTCTGTTTGAATAGAAACAAACCATTTACCACACTTACAACTAATCGTAACATTTTTGATTGTTCCAATCACATCACGACTATTACGATACCTGATCCAACCGATCTTTGGTAAATAGATACGGTTATTATGCTGTTCTAGTTTACACCCTTGAGGGAAACGAAAGCTTTCCTTTAATCCTTTTTTCTGAAACTTTGGAAAATCAGCTTGCTTACGAAAAAAGTTACGAAATGCACTTTCAAGGTCTTTTAAAGAATGTTGCAAAACCTGACTGTGACAAGATTTTAACCATTCAAACTCTTGCTTCCATTTCGGTAACAAAACCGCAATCTTAGCATAGCTGAACTTAAAGTCAGTATCAATTTTACGTTGTTCTTCGTTATACGCCAAAGCCCTATTATAGACAAACCGAGAGCATCCGCAAAACTGACGCAGTTTGCGAATATCCGCACCATTTGGCATTAATTCATATTTAAAGGCTTTCTTTATACGCATGACTGTATTATAGACTTGGTCTATGAATAGTCAACAAGATATACGACATGGAAGACATTGTGTATTTAATATTCATATACACTTAGTCTTTGTTACAAAATACAGAAAAAACGTTTTTAATCAAATGATCCTTGATGATCTAAAAGGTATCTTTGATGGAGTATGCCTGGATTTCCAGTCTGAGTTAATCGAGTTTAATGGCGAACATGACCACGTCCATTTACTTATTAATTACCCACCTAAAATCGCTATATCTAATCTTGTAAATAGTTTAAAAGGTGTCTCTAGTCGTATGATTAGAAAAAAATATGCAACCCACCTAAAACAAAAATTATGGGGTAATCATTTATGGTCACCGTCATATTTCGCTGGAAGTTGTGGCGGTGCTCCAATCTCAATTATTCGTCAATATATCGAACAGCAACAAAAATTAGATACTAACTAAGCCTTATATCTCCGCCCTAAAGGACGGAGTTTTACGGCTATTCATGATAAATCAATATCTTTCTGTGTTTGACGTGTTTTTCCTGGTTGTAATTGTGAATCATGTGCTGGATTAGTAGAAAGTGGTATACGATTATTTATATCAACAAGATTAGCTCCAGTTTAAAGTAAAGATGGTTCCTTTTCCAACATCTGGATCGGCAGTGTATCCTGGCAGTTCGAACTCATTACCAACATCACTAATTGGATCGGCAATAATACCTGAGTTTTTATCTTGATCGGTAATCGGTGTAGAGACCGTGCTATCCCACCAATTCTGATCAGGAATAGGGGTGACTAATGTTGTTCCTTTATTCTCAGTAATAGGAGTAGTTAATATGGTTTCTTTGTTCGCATCGGGATGCGCCGTCATATCACTGGAGATAGAACCCGAACTTTGGGTATCTCCATATATCAAATTATACAAATAAGCATATGCGTATAATGGTCCCCACTGTAATAACTTCTCTGTATTATGAATAGTGTTATCATAAGCATTCTGCATTTGCTTAATGTCAGCGTCTGTCATTGCATTTGGGTTATTCCCAGCAGCACTCGCACCACCAGCAGCTTCAATCGCTGCTTGTTGTTGCAAGAATAACGCCATATTATATTGTTGAAGTGCAGAAGAGATGTCAGCACCATTAAGCGCACCAGAGCCACCACCAATCACTCCACCCGCTGCGGCACCTCCAGCACCTGCAATCGCGTTTTCAATTGCGTTTGTTAATGCAGTGGCAACTTTGGGATCACCATTACTCTGAGCCTTTGCCCAATCATAAACACTATTAAAGGTTGTAGAAGTTGCAATATTCCCCGCAACAGAGCTTCCTGTAGCAGCACCGACGTTACCGCCAGTAGCTCCTGCAACGGCGGCGGTTCCTGCGGCTTCGAGGATGATACGGCCTATATCGTTGGAAAGCTTAGATTACATCACAATCAAATATTAATATAATGGAAAATATTCATTATATATTTTTTCATCTAACTCAGGATCTATTAATCCTTCTGATTTTACAATTTCAAGAAAACGATCAAATGCTCCAGGTTCACTTTCTATAATATCATACAAAAGATTTTCTTCTATTAATGCCCAATGAAATATACCATGTATATCCGCACGATGATAAACAGCCCTAAAATTAATATTATAATCAATAATGCCCACTTTATCTTTTTTTGGATCAATAGCTGTTAACCCTCTATATCCTCGAGATAACTCCCAAAAAAGTGTGTTATTTTCGGACAAATAGATTCCAAATACATTACTTATAAAGCCTTCTTCATCCATAATTTTCATTTGTTTGTTCCTTTAATTGAATTCATTATATCGGTTGGCTTACTCCACGTATTCTGAGGTGATTTTACCTTCATATCATATACTCTTCCTGTGTTTACATTATATTGATAATGAATTTCTACACTTTCTCCTGTCTTTGGATTTTTATAATTTTGCGCCATTTTTCTAAAACCCACATTTCTAGGAAAACGACCATCTGCATCAGTTCCTAAATCTTTACCCTTTGCAGGACTACTTTCTACCTCTTTCCAAAAAACCTGCTCCTGTAAATCTCTTGGATGATCATAAGTGCCTTTTGATGGATCAGCAGTAGAAACATTTTCAGCATTTTTAATAATCTGCTGTTGTTCTGCTGTTAGTTCAGACGAACCATCATTCGGTGTTTTATTTGGTTCTTTATTTTTATCATTATCCCCTCCATCATTACCTGGATCGCCCCCTCCTGCACTGGTATTTCCTTTATTAACGGAAGCCTCCTCTTTTTGTTTTTGAGCAGCTTGTTCGTTGGCATTATCCTGATTTACAGCATCAATCACAGCACCAATAATTGTAGAAACAATTGCTGAAACCGTTCCTTTTACTGTGCCAGCCGCCGCCCCAGGAAGGGCTCCAACACCTTCACCTGCAACCGCTCCAACAACAGCACCTTGCACTGCGCCTTTGCCCGCTTCTGATGGTATCTTACCTACTGCTTCCCAAGCTGTATTATAACTATTATTAACTAATATTTTGCCTGTTCCACTAAACGTCCAGTTATATTGCTGAAGCGTTGAGGCAATATCAGCTCCATTCAAAGCACCAGAACCACCATCAATGGCAGATCCAGCTGCTGCACCACCAGCATTCGCAACAATATTAGCGCCAATATTCGTAAAAAACTCGGCGAGTTTTTTATCACCAACCGCAAGAGCTACGGCATTATCAGCAATAAACTGCCCTGTTGCTGCTACTGTTGCAGTACCTGCCGCTGAACTGGCTGCCGCACTACCGACATTTCCACCTGTAACGCCTGCGACGGCGGCGGAGCCAGCGGCTTCGAGGAGGATGCGTCCCCAATCGTTGGATAGTTTCGTTTCGTCAAAGCCATTGACACCACTATTATGTAACGCATCAGACACTTGTCCCATGACTTCGCCGACGAGCTGCATGCCGAGTTGGCTGTTTTGCAGCTGGTTGGAAAGTTTATCGGCGTTAAACTTGTTATCCATGTGACCATTGGCGTTGTTGACATCCGTGGTATAGCTGCCCTCTGTGCTGCCAGCATCAACATGAATCGTCCCAGAGATCGCAGACTGGCTGGTTGATGTTTCGTCATGCTTGCGATTACCACCAGCAATCAAACCAGAATTCCCAGCCAAGTTCCCAGCAATCACGCCTAATGGTCCCAAGGAACTGCCCAAAGCCCCCGTGCCAACACTCAGTCCACCCCCCGTAGCCGTCGCATCCCATTTCGATTGGTTCTCTTGAGTTTCCGCAATCAATTTCCCCGTGTCAAAATGGTTCTTGGACGCATCCGCGGTGCTGCTAATCACCCCAG